>JADJPA010000001.1:0-665000 GCA_016713505.1 Candidatus Competibacteraceae bacterium
ACAAGCTCGGATCATCGAAACCAAAAAGAACGAATATTGAGGGGAAGAACCGATGTACGCTGAAATTATGCTGGGCACCCGCCCCACGGGCCGGGGCCATCCGATCCGCCGACTACCGAGCGGCGGATTTTCGCCAGGAAATCGCGTTTTTCGAGGCGCGCTTGCGAGATGGGCGAAGAAGGCGATTGCGCCTACGAAGGCATCTCAGCCGCGCCTATGAAACGCTGTTGCGCGAGCGCCGCGACCCAGCTCTCTCCAATTGCGAGCCTGATCGTCCGATCTGGCCAGTTCTCGCCTCCGGCTGGCAAGAAATCGTTTATCATGCACGGTCGATCCTCGAAACTGTTGGCCGGTAAACGAACCGGCGGAGACGTCGCCCGGAAAGCTTTATTTCGCGCCGTCGCGCTGCTCGGTTCGCTGCTGTTGGTGGTGTCGCGCCGGCGGCCAACTCTGAGTAGTCTGCCCGTCAATCCTTTTAAGGCCCGCTAGCGAAAGTGTCCACGGGTTCCGGGTTTTCATCGGCGATGCGGTCATGCGACCTTGACCGCCACCGGCCCAGGAACGCCTATCAGATGAGCGCTCAGGTTCCGGCCTACGGTTTATTGGCTGCGCTGGTTTCAGGCAGATCGACGAGCAGCATGAGCGGTGAAATTCGCGATGGCGCTGTCCGCCCAACCCCAATACGAAACGACGGGTGGAGACACCTAAGAAAAAGCAACGGCGGGAATTACTGATTGGCCGGCGCAGCAACCGGCCAGCGATAATGATGAAAGCCACGCTGCCGCTGTCGCCCGGCGTACTGAACCCGTTGAGCTTGAAATTTGCGGGTCATGTGGACGGTTGCGGCGCGGTGATTTTCCTTCGGAGTTGTCTCCCGGACGGGATCGAACTGGATTCTATCAGATCCAAGAACGAAGGCGAGGAAACGCTGGGACTCGGTCGGCAAACTGCGCGGCGGATCAGTCAACCAAACCCGGCAAGACAAACTCCGACGGCTGGTCCGCGCCCGGAGTTGGGTTATATGCCGGTGCGGCCCACGCTACGAAAGGATGAGAAGGAGGTGCTGCGCATGGAACCTCGGGCGGTCGAACGTCCCTGAATTTGGCCGCCGGCAAACTTTCTTAGCAATGCGGTTCGATCGTTTTCGGTTCTCCGGCGTCGTGAAACGCGACTGGCCGCTGATGGGTGGCTGGCGCTGGCGCTGTGGGGCCAGCTTCTCTCATAAGCTTTCGGCGCGGTGCCGGGGCTGATCTGGATGAAGGCGTTCGGTCAGGCCACCCGTCGAATGTTCTTGCGCGACGATTTCGGTTCGACTTATCTCAACCAGTCGGCCGCGTTACGACAAACCCATTCTCAGCTATTGGCTGCGCAAGCAGCTCGGCGGTACGGCTTTTTGGAGTCGATGAATGGGTCTGGCTCCGCTCCGTCGGCGCTGGCCGCCACCGCCTGGACCTTGGTGGTTTTTCTGTTCGGGCGTCGGGTGGCCGGCAGCCGTCGGGAGCGACGATGGCGCTGCTGCTGGCGACCTCGCTGGCGGTGACGGTGATCGGCAAGGCGGCCACCCGCTGATCCCCTTGCTCAATCCGCTTTGTTGTCGGCCAGTCTGCTGGCGTTGTATCTCTATCTGCGCGAAGGGCACGGGGTTGGCTCATGGCGGCGGCGGCGGCGATGGCCTTGGGGTTCCTGACCAAGGGTCCGGTTGCGGTGGCGATTCCGCCGCGGTCAGCTGGCGTACTGCGCCAGTCGGGGCGAAGGGGCGGCCTGGCTGCGGCTGGCGGTGGACTGGCGGGCCTGGGGCTTGTGTTTTTCTCGGTCGCCGCGCCCTGGTATATCGTGCAATATCTGCGCGAAGGAGAAGGATTTTTTTGGGCTTTTTCTCAGCCACAATCTGGGTCGCTTCCAAGAACCGCTGGAAGGGCACGGCGGCGGTTGGTGGTATTACCTTCCGGTGTTGTTGGTGGGGTGTTGCCCTATACCGCCCTGCTGCTGCGGGTGCTGGGCCGCTGGCGGGAAACGCTCGCCGATCCGCTGGGCCGCTATTTGCTGATCTGGTTCGGGCTGGTGTTCGTGCTGTTTTCGCTGGCGGCCACCAAGCTGCCGCATTATCTGATCTAGCAAACACCGGGCTGTTTCTGTTGATGGCCCCGGATTTGGACAGCCTGCCGGGCGGTTGGTCGCTGTTGCCGCAACTGCTGTTTCTGGCGCTGTTGTTGGTTTTGCCGGCGGCGGTGGCGGTGGCCTTGCCGCGCGTGCGGGATGAATTGGTGCGCGCCCAACTCGAAGGCTTGCGTTTCCGCTCGCTTATTATCTCTGCTGTTGGTGGGGCGTTGCTGCTGACGGTCTATTGGATGCGCGAGCCGCGGATCGCATTGGCTTATAAAATGCTAGCCAGCGGTTGACGCTGGTTTTCCGGGTCTCCAATCAAGTGCCGCTGGTGGTCAGCGTCCGGCAACTACCGGTGAAGGAGGCGGGTTTGTTGGCGCGTCAACTGCAAGCGCCCGCGGTGATGTCGGGCATCAATGCGCCAAGCTTCAGCGTTTACAGCGGGCGGATTGTCGAGCGTCGCGAGCCGCGTCCCGGCGACGGTGCTGACCCAAAGCGCGCGTTTGCCGGCGCTGGCCTCGCACGAAACGCTCTACCAGCAACACGGGATCGCGCTGGCGCGGATCTCACCGACCGTTGCTGACGACGAGGCTGCGTCGCGTGCGCCGGCCACGGCCCGTTCCTTTAACCCACCGGGCCAACGCCGTGATGCCTGCCCGGCGCCAGTACGCTCGCCGCTGGAATCCCTGGTATTGGGATTTACCGCTGGCGGCGCTGGCCGGCATGGTGGCGATCGCCGTATTACAGCGAATGAGCCGCTGTTTTTGGGATTCAATCGGTTGAGCGCGTCTACTGGCGACGGATTCGGCCAACTTAACCGTTCCGGGGGGATGCCTTGATTGCACTGACGCTATTTTTGCCGCTGGTGCGGCGTTGGCCGGAACTGGTTTGGGCGGGAGTGCTGGCGGAGTGCTGGACCTTCCTGTTCGTGCACGGTTTCAAACATTCGCTGGCTGTGCCGCGTCCGGCGTCGCTTGGCCAGAGCAGTTTCACGTCATCGGTCGGGTTTTGCTGACCCTTTCGTTTCTTCGGGCCATGCCGCCACGGTGGCCATGTTGACCGGTGTTATCGTTTTACATTTACCGGATGACCGGCGCCGGCGCTGGTCTTGGCTGCTGCTGGTCTTGGCCGGTCTGGTCGGCCTGTCGCGCGTCGTCGTCGGAGCGCACTGGCCGCTGGATGTGCTGGCCGGTGTGACGGGCGGTTGGCTGGCGGCGGTGCTCGGTACCGTTTGGGCGCAGCGTTGGGCTTGGGCGTCACGCCGGCCGGGCGGCGTTGGTTGACCCTACTGCTGGTCGGTTGCGCCCTGAGCGCGCTACTGTTTTACCGGACGGGTTATCCGCAAGCCGACCTTTTGCAACGTATTTTGGCGTTGTTGGTCTTGCTGGGGTCGCTTATCAACTGGCGGTGGAGCGCCAGGAAGCAGCGCGCCTCAGAACCGAAACGGATCGATGTTGAATGACCGCCAACGTTCGGTTGTGGTTCGGCCTGGCCGTCTTGGTGCTGGTGATAGCCGGCGTCCAGTGGCTGATCGGCTGGAGCCAACTTCTGATGCTCTGGCGCTTCATTTCCGCCCGCCGCTCTGGTGTCGGCGGCGCTGTTGACTTCTGGGGTAGCTATGCCGTGCGGGCGCTGCGGTTGTACGATTATTTTCTGCCGGTCACGCACGGCGGGTTTTGTGGCCTGCCTCAAGCTGACCCTGTTGCACAACCTGTTCAATAATCTGTTGCCGATGCGAACCGGAGAAGTATCGTTTCCGGTGCTGATGACCCGCTATTTCGCCACGCCGCTGGCTGGTTCGCTGGCCGCGTTGCTATGGTTTCGCCTGATGGATTTGCACGCTTTGGCGGCGGTGGCGTTGCTCGCCGTCGGTGGTCGCTGGTTGGATGTGGGGTGGGCGGGCTTGCTGACAGCCGTTTGGTTGGGCCTGCCGTGGTGGTCGTTCCGGTTGAGCAGCGCCGGCGTTGGCCCGGTTGGGCCAACGTTTGCCGGCGCGTTGGCGAGAGCGGCTGGCGCGAGCGCGAGCAGGGCTGCCGCAAACCCCGACCGCATTTTGGCGGGCTTGGTTGTGGACGCAGCTCAACTGGCTGGTGAAGTTGGCGGTGTTCGCCTGGATTTTGCGGCTGTTTGCGCCGATGCCGGGGCGGCGGCGGTGATGGGCGCCATCGGCGGCGATCTGACCAGCGTGTTGCCGGTGCACGGCGTTGCGGGCGCGGGGACCCTGCGAAGCCGGGGTCGTTGCGGCCCTGACGCCATTCGACATACCGACGGCGGCGGCGTTGGCGGCGGCGGTCAACCTGCATCTGTTCATGCTCGGCTTGTCGTTGCTTGGCGGCGCGCTGGGGTTTTTGCTGAGCCATGATCGACCCGCCGCCGGACTGCTGCGCCACAATGGATGAACGCTTGCTGCTATGGGTCAACCAAGGTTGGGGCCAGCCGTTGCTGGACGGGCTGTTCTGGTGGGTGTCGCAGCGGCTGTGGTTTGCTTTACCCCTGGCGTTGATCCTGCTGTACGATAGCGTTCGCCGTTGCGGTCGCGGCGGCCTGCGGTGGTTCCTGATGCTGGCGGCGACGGTTGCCGTCGGTGATGTACTCGGTGATCTGCTCAGGGGGAATGGTTCGCCTGAACCGCGTCCGTGTCAGGCCGTCTTCGAGCAGTTGCGCGCCCTTGGCGGTGCGGTGGCCGACCGTTGTGGTACTGCCCTGAACGGAACGCCGTCCAATCACGCCATCAACTTTTTGCCGCCGCGAGCTTCGTCGCGATAGTGACCCCTGGCGCGGCTGGCGGGTCGGCCTGTGCGCCGCCGCGCTGCTGGTGGGCTTGTCGCGCATCTATTTGGGCAAGCATTATCCCAGTCAGGTTCTGGCCGGCGCGGTGATCGGCGTAGCAGTCGGCGGCTTGGGGGCGTGGTTGGTCGTCCGTTATCCAACGGTTTTCAGCCCGCCGCTTGGAGATCGAACCCGCCCACCGTTCCGTTCTTCCGCCGCCAACCGAGAGCTCGATGAATGAGTCAAGCCGATCCTGATGCCATCCCGCCGCCGCACCGGCTGTCGCTGGTGGTGCCGCTCTACAACGAACGAGACAACGTTGACCCCTTGCTGGCGGGGATTCACGAGGTGTTGGCGAATTATCCCTATCCGTGGGAACTGATCGCGGTGGATGACGGCAGCAGCGATGGCACGGCGGAACGGTTGGCGGCGGAAGCGAGCCGTTTCGGCGCTCACGTTCGGGTCCTCACCTTGCAGCGCAATTTCGGCCAGACCGCCGCGATGCAGGCCGGCATCGACGCCGCGCGCGGCGACGTGATCGCCACGCTGGACGGTGATTTGCAGAACGACCCAGCCGATATCCCCGCTTGGTCGGACGGCTGCCTCAACGAAAATCTCGATCTGGTGGTCGGCTGGCGGCGGCATCGCCAGGATAACGGTGGTTGCGCACCATCCCATCGCGAATCGCCAACCGCCTGATCGGCAACATCACCGGGGTCCGCTTGCACGACTACGGGTGCAGCTCCTGGTCTATCGCGCCGCCGTGATCAAGCAGGTGCGGCTGTACGGTGAAATGCACCGCTTCATTCCGGCCTGGATGTCGGTGCAGACCGCCCCAGCCGCATTCGGGAGGAAGTGGTCAACCACCGCGCCCGCCAGTACGGAGAATCGAAGTACGGGATCGGTCGGACCTTTCGGGCGGTGGTGGATTTGCTCTCCGTCTACTTTTTCTGCGGTTTCTGACCCGGCCCGGCCATTTTTCGGCCGGATCGGTTTGGCCAAGCGGGGAGCGGGCTTGCTGGTTCTAGCTTCTCTATTCGTGCAGAAATTGTTGTTCGCCGCCAATATCGGTACTCGACCGTTGTTGCTGGTCGGTGTCTTGCTGGTGCTGATGGCCGTGCAATTCCTCACCACCGGAGTGCTGAGCGAACTCATTACCCGCACCTATTTTGCCTCCAGCGCCAATTCGTCCTATGCCGTTCGCCCGGATGGCTCCCAGGAGTTGACCGCCGAGGCCGGTTGGCGGATGCCGCATGGTTGAGCCCTCATCCGCCGTCGCGGCCGACGCGGCGCCAGTCGCCTTGCGCGATATAGCGCTGTTGGCGGGATTGGCTGTGGTTTTGCCCATCTTGCGCTGCTATATCGCCGAAGCCGGCGGTTTCGATCTGCATTTCGACGAAGCGCAATATTGGGAATCGGTCGCAACAGCTCGACTGGAGCTACTACTCCAACGGTCCGCTGGTCGCTTGGTTGATTGCGGCGAGTACGGGCCTGTTCGGTCACTACGAATGGCAAGTGCGGCTGTTTGCAGGCTGGCTTACGATCTGTTCCTGCTGCTGTTGTTTGGGTTCGCGCGCCAGTTCTGGCAAAGTCGGCGAGCCGGCTGGTGAGTGGTGGCTCTCGGCCTGACCACGCCGCTGTATTTCCCGCTCGGCCAGGTCGTGACCACTGACGTATTCCTGTTTGTCTGCTGGACCTGGGGCTGTGGGCGGCGTGGCGAGCGTTGTACCGGCACCAGGACTCGGCGTGGTACGAGCTGGGCGCGGCGGTGGGCATCGGCGGTTTGGCCAAGTTCAGCATCGGCTTGTTGCCTTTTTTTCTTGGGGTTGGCTTTGTGCTTATGCCGGCCGGCCGCCGTGTCGGCCGCTGGCCACCTGGGGTGGCGTGTTGCTGGCGCTGTTGGTTCAGCCAGGTCCTGCTGTGGAATGCCGCGCATGGTTGGCCGATGTTGCACCACGAGCAAAGTCATGTCCTCAATGTGACCGAGGAGGGCGGCTGGGAAGAAAATGCGGGCGATCTGCTGGAATTTCTCGGTGGGCAGTGGTTGGCGCTTTCACCGCTGGTCGCCGTGGCGCTGTTGCGCGCGCTGGCCCGTCCGCCGCGTCCGGCCGAGCAGCGCTGGCTCTGGGGTTTTGCCAAAGCCACGGTCAGTAAGGTGCAGCTGAATTGGCCCGCGCCGGCCTATATCGGCTTGCTCTTGTTGCTTGCCGGTCGGATCGATGGGTTGACGGATCGCTGGCGACGGTGGGTGGTGGCGGGCGTGGCGAGTTCGGTGCTGCTGTTGGTGGTCGCCTTTTCCCGCTGTGCTTTGGGCTAGCGTCGACCAAGGCGCCTTTCAAGGATTTGCGCGGTTGGCGGGAGTCTGTTGCCACGGTGGCGCAACAGGCTCAGTCGGTACAGTTTCTGATGGTTCCTAGCTACCATTTGGCGGGAGGCGTCGCATTTTACTGGCCGGAACGGCTGTCGGTTCATCCGGTCGCGGAGAACCGTCGTTTCAGCCAGCACGATTTTTGGCCGGGTATCGAGCGAGAGGCGGGTCGCGATGGTGTTTACGTAACGACCAACGATTCTTTGCCCCCGCGCTTGCTGCAAGCTTTGCCAGATGTCAGCCTTTGCCGCCGGTGCCGGCCGTCGCCCGAGACGGCGGCGTCCTGCGAACGCTTTATTCGTGGCGTTGCGAAAGTTATCGGCCGATCGCCTGGCCCAAACCGGTTCATTACTAACGCTGTTCCCTTACTCACACTGTTTTTCAGGAAATCCCGATCATGTCAGAGCCTAGCCACTGCATTTTCTGCAAAATCCGCGCGGGGCGATCCCGGCGACCAAGATCGACGAGGACGACGCGACCTTGACGTTCATGGATATCCAACCCGCCAGCCCTGGCCATGCCCTGGTGATTCCCAAACGCACGCCGCCAATCTGTTCGAAATCGCTGGGGACGAGCTGTCCGTGGTCACCCGGACCGTGCAGCGAGTCGCCCGCGCGATGCACAAGGCGTTGGCCCTGGACGGCATTCGCATCGTTCAGACCAACGGCGCCGCCGCCGGGCAAAGCGTGTTTCACTACCACGTTCATCTGATACCGATGCAAGACGGCCAACGAATCGGCACGCACGGCCGCGCGCCGGCCGATCCCGAGCAACTTAAGACGCTGGCGGCGAGGATTCGTGAGGCGTTGGAGGGCTAAGGCGTGAACCTGCATGTGCTTTCAGATCTGCACTTGAACGTGGCCGCTCTGGAGGTACCGAAAATCGATGCCGATATCAGCGTGCTGGCGGGAGATATCGCCCGTCCGAACGAAGCGATGGGCTGGGCTGCGAGTCCAGAACGCCCCGTGGTTTATGTTCCCGGCAACCACGAATTTTATGGCGGCGCTCTGGAGGGAACGGTGCGGGAACTCAAACGGCTCAGTGCGAATACCTGTGTCAAAGTGTTGGATTGCGACGAAGTTGTGCTCGGTGACGTGCGTTTTCTAGGCGCGACCCTCTGGACCGATTTCCTGCTGTTTGGCGAAGGCGAACCACGGGAGTGGGCAATGGTGCAAGCGCGGCTTTGGGTGCGCGATTTCCACCGAATCTACGTGGATGAAAGTTGGAGCAGCTTTTTTCACCCGCTGCCGCGATAGCGTTGTTCGCGCGTCATGCCGCTTGGTTGCAGGGCAAGTTAGACCAACCGTTTCCAGGTCCGACCGTCGTTGTGACCCATCATGCGCCATCGCCCCAAAGCCTGCATCCGCGCTTTGCGAATGCGGCGTTGAGCGCCTGCTTCGTATCCGATGTGGAATATTTGATGGGCAAAGGCCGCGTGGCCTTATGGATTCACGGCCACACTCACGACAGCTTCGATTACACCGTGAACGGCACCCGCGTGGTCTGCAACCCGCGCGGTTACGTGAAAAATGGCGTGAGCGAGAATGCGGCGTTCGACCCTGAACTGATTGTCGAGGTCGGTCAGGCGGACCGCCTCAACGCGGAGACCGCAAGCCGGCCTCCGCTGATCCAAGCAGCTAGCGAATCAAGGCCGAACCCGGCGCATCCGGTCGCCGCGCTGGCGGTACAGGATGATTTCCACCCGGCGATTGAGCTGTTGGCCTTCGGCGGTGCTATTGCTGGCCACGGGTTCCCGTTCGCCGCGGCCCTCGGGATGCAAGCGGGAACCTTCGACGCCCTCGGCTTTCAAAATAGTGGTCACGCTTTCCGCGCGGCGTGCCGACAAGTCGAGATTGTGGCTGTCCGAACCCGTGCTGTCGGTATAGCCCGCCACGTTGGCGTGCAGCCGAGGGCGGCGCGACATGATGCGGGCGACCTGGCGTAGGGTGGGGGCAAAGTCGCGGCTGATATCGGCGCTGTCGCGCTCGAATAAGACCTCGCTGGGCAAGCGCAACCGCAAGTTGCCGTTAGACATCCGTTCCACCCGCATCCCGCGGCGCCGGTATTCGGGCGTGATGATTTGGTCGATTTCGCCTTGAGCGCTGCCCATGCCCTCATCTTCTTCACCGGATTTGTTGTTGAAGCCGGCATTGGGCGCGGCCGCGCCGGCATCGGGCGCGAAAAACCCTGGGATGAAAACTAACCAGGCCAGCAGGCCAAGGCTGGCGATACGCGATACCATCATGATGCTGGACTCCTAATGATTGTTATCGAGAGAGAATTCGCTCGCACAATTCTCAGTTTTACCTGCTTGCGGCCAGTTGGGTGATTTGCTCGGCCACTCTTTGGTATATAGAGACAAAAGATGGCGATGACAAGCACTAATGAGCGGATAAAATGGTCTATGCTTTGCGAGCGCTGGCTTGTGGCAAGCTTGCGAAAGCGGCTGTTTCTCCTGTTATCGGTAGCGTCAGGGAGGTTCGGGCCGACGGCGCTAAGGCTGACTCAGCCTCGGTTTGTGACACGCTCCCTGAAATCCTTTCAGCTCGTGCATAATGCCCGGATTCTAGCTAAAGGTCCGCTCGGCTCCTCTAGAACGGTCGGCGACCTAAATGGCCTGGACTCCTCATCTGGCGGGCTGACTTACAACATTGTCACTTTTTAGCCGCGCCGTTATCCCCGTGTTCCGTGGTCGGTTCCGAGCGGTAGCGCCAGCCGCGACCGCAGGCTATGGCCGCTGCAATTGCACCCGATTGATTCCGGCCGTTGCCGGCTGTGCTGCATCGGGCGTGAGGCTGGCGTGGACTGTGCGATTCGAGATCGAGCCGGCGGCTAAAGCTTGGAACCGGCTTTAAGGCTTTCTTGCTGAGGATGTCCGTCACGTTGTTCAAAAATAGACTGATAAATGGCGGTTTAGTGACGATTTTGTGATAATGCATCTAAACCGCCTTTGGTAAGGTCTGCGCGCGTTAATCATCGAGTTTGAGAAAATCCTAAAAATTATGACTATCAATTTCAAATCCCTTGCCAAGGTGGGCGTTTATGTGGACGCTGCCAACATTTCGCGCAACGGAGGGCAGCGCATGCAATACGATGTGCTGCGCGAGTTTGCCTGTCGCGATCAGGCCGAGCCGTTGCGGTTGAACGTGTATTTGTCCTATGACGAGGGAGCGCGCCGAAACCAATATGGTTTATCGTGACAAGGCGCGCTCTTATCAGTCCGCCTTGCGCGAGCTGGGTTATAAGGTCATCGAGAAGCGGGTCAAATGGTTTCAGGATGAAGCGGGCAACCGTTACGGGAAAGCCAACGCCGATCTCGACATGGCCGTGGACGTGTTGTTGCAATCCGAAAATCTGGACCGGGTTTTATTAGCCACCGGCGATGGTGATTTCGTGCAGGTGGTACGCGCCTTGCAAAACAAAGGCTGTCGAGTGGAAACCCTGGCCTTCGACAACGTGTCTGAAGAATTGCGCCGCGAATCGGACATCTTCGTGTCGGGCTATCTAGTGCCGGGATTGCTGCCGACCCGTGGCGATGATTATTTCGCGCCGGTCTGGGGTTCCATGGGGTCGCGAGTGCGCGGCTATTGTTACCATCACGACGACAACAAGAGTTTTGGCTTCATGCGGTTTCTAGTGAAGTTATCGCCTTTTCTGTGGAAAACGGATTCCAGGGATTCGGAATCACCCTATCGAACGGCGTTTTTTCATGACTCCAGCTTGCCCGACGGCTTCAACGTCATGAAACTGCCGTCCCGCAACCATATTTTTGAGTTCACATTGGCCGAACCGAACGGCAAGCAGCCCGTCGCCACCGATATCATCCTCGTGCATCCCATCGTCTTGCCCTGAGGGGGATCGGTCGGCGCGACGTGTCGAGATACGTTCCTGTCGAGAAGCACCATGCGCAATCTTCGAACTTTGAAATTTTTGGCGCCCCTGACTCTAGCCCTGACGGTCAGTCTGTCCTGGACCTTTGCCAAGACCGCCGATCCGGTCGCGGATGTCCCGGTCAAGGCGCTGGCGCCGACCTCCCAGCTGACGTCGCTGGATCAAACGATTTCCAAGCTGCTGTCGCAGTATCATTACCGGCAAAGCAAGCTCGACGATCACCTGTCCTCGCTCATCTTGAGCATGTATCTCGACGATCTCGACTTCAGCCGCGTTTATTTCCTGGCGAGCGATATCGCGGCTTTCGAGCGCTATCGCACCACGCTGGACGACGCCTTGAAGAACGGCAACCTGCAACCGGCTTACGACATATTCAACGTCTATCTGCGGCGGCTGGAGGAACGGACCGCGCACGTCCAGACCCTGTTCAAACAGGAGTTTCGGTTCGACCTCGATGAATCGCTGGAGGTGGATCGCAAGGATGCGCCCTGGGCCAAGACCCCAGCGGAGCTCGACGAGATTTGGCGCAAGCGTCTCAAGCACGAGCTGCTGACGTTGATGCTGTCCGGCAAGGATCAAGCCGCCGCCCGCGAGCTGTTGATCAAGCGCTACGACAATCGGTTGCGGCAGGCGCTGCAATCCAGCAGCGATGACGTGTTCCAACTCTACATGAACGCCGTCGCCCAGGCTTTCGATCCACACACCGCCTATTTTTCGCCGCGCAACACCGAAAATTTCAATATTCAGATGCGGCTATCGTTGCAAGGCATCGGTTGCGTGTTGCGCATGGACGAGGAACAGGTGACGGTGGTCGAGTTGGTGACCGGCGGCCCGGCCGATCTCAGCCAGCAGATCAAGGCCGGCGACCGGATCGTGGCGGTGGCGCAGGGCGAAAGCGGCCCCTGGGTGGATGTGGTCGGCTGGCGGCTGGACGATGTGGTGGATCAAATCCGCGGCCAGCGCGGCTCGGTGGTGCGCTTGAAGATCGCACCCGGCAAAGCCAGTGTGGCGGCGACCGAAAAGGCCGTGCGCTTGGTGCGCGACACCATCAAGCTGGAAAAACAGGCCGCCAAGAGTGAGATCAAGACGCTGCGCGGGGCCAACGATCGCGAGCTGCGAGTCGGGGTGATTACCATTCCGGCCTTCTACAGCGATTTCGACGCCGCCCGGCGCGGAGATCGCAATTACCGCAGCACCACGCGCGACGTGCGCGTCCTGCTCGATAACTTGCGGGGCAAGATCGACGGACTGGTGCTGGATTTGCGCGAGAACGGCGGCGGTTCCCTGCAAGAGGCAGTGGATCTGACCGGCTTGTTCATCGGCGACGGACCGGTGGTCCAGGTTAAAGCGCCAGCAACGATGATGCGGAGATCGAGAAGGACCGCGATCCCAGTCAAGCCTACGACGGGCCTTTGGCGGTGCTGGTCGATCACGCCAGCGCCTCCGCCTCGGAGATCTTTGCGGGCGCCATTCAGGACTACGGGCGCGGGATCGTCATCGGCGATCCGACCTTCGGCAAGGGCACGGTGCAGACCCTGGTGGATTTGAACAGACTGACTCGGGCCAAGGAACCGCAGGGTCAGCTCAAACTGACCATTGCCAAGTTCTACCGGGTCAGCGGTAGCAGCACTCAGCACCGCGGCGTGCGGCCCGATATTGCCATTCCTTCGGTGGTGGACAGCGAGGAAGTCAGGGAAAGCGCGCAGAAGAACGCCTTGCCCTGGGATGAGATCGCACCGACCCGCTATCGCGGTGATCGAGGGTTGGCGAATCTGCTGCCGGAGCTGGCGCGGCGCCATCAGGTGCGCATCGACGGCAACGCCGACTATCAAGCCTTTCTGCGGGATTTGGAATTTACCCGGCAACAGCGCGAGAAAACCACGGTGTCTTTGTTGGAAAGCCAGCGGCGGGCCGAGCGGGAGCGTATCGAGACGTGGCAACGGGAGCGGGAGAATCGGTTCCGGACGCTCAAAGGTTTGGCGCCGCTCAAGCCTGGCGACGACATTCCCGAGGGCAAGGACAGCGCGGTGGTGGATACCGCGCTGGATGAGAGCGCCCGTATCGTCGGCGATCTGATCGCGCTGAAGGGTTCCAGCGACGCGGCGAGCGCTTTGGTGATGGGGCGCTGACGAGTCATGCCGGGGGTGACTTTGACCCTCGATGGCGTCTTGGCCGAGCGGTTGGCCAGGGTGCTTGAGCGGTTGGAGGCCGTACTACCGGCGGCGCCAAAACTGTCCGACTGGGAAGACTATCGGGCTTTTCGCTGGCGGCGGATCGGCCAACGCGGTTACTTGCAGCCGGTCCGGCACCCTCACCGCTTGCGCTTGGCGGACCTGCGTCGGATCGACCGCCAGAAGGCGGCCCTGGATTTGAACGTCCGACAATTTCTGGCGGGACAGCCTTACAACAATGTGCTGTTGTGGGGTGCGCGGCACCGGTAAATCGTCGCTCGTCAAGGCGTTGCTCAACGAATATACCCATCGAGGCTTGCGGTTGATCGAGGTGGACAAGCATGATTTGCTCGACCTGCCCGAGATCGTGGAGCCTTTGTACGAGCGGCCGGAGCGGTTTTTGTTGTACTGCGACGATCTGTCGTTCGAAGCGGATGATCCCAGCTATAAAGCGCTCAAGGCGATGCTGGACGGTTCCATCAGCACCGCGCCCGACAACGTGTTGCTGTGCGCCACCTCCAACCGCCGTCATTTGCTGCCCGAGTATATGCGGGACAATCAAGAGACCCGGATTGTCGAGGGTGAATTACACCACGGCGAAGCGGTGGAGGAAAAATCTCGTTGTCGGAACGGTTCGGTTTGTGGGTATCGTTTCATCCGTTCAGCCAGGAGGACTATCTGGCGATCGTCGGCTACTGGTTGGATCAGTTGGGGTTATCGGAAGGGCTGGATGGGGCGGCGCACGCGGAGGCGCTCCGTTGGGCCTTGCAGCGCGGCTCGCGCAGCGGCCGAGTGGCCTGGCAGTTTGCCCGCGATTGGGTGGGGCGGCAGAGTGTGCAAAGCCATCCTGAGTGATTGGAACACAGGCAAAATCACTTTCTGGCGCATCCGCGCTGTGCTGTTCAGCTACCCCCAGATGGCTTCGGTTTGCTGAAGGATATCCAGGAAAGACCGGCGTTCTTCCAACAGGGAATGCTGGCGCGCCGTGTGACGAGCGGCTTCTAAAAAAGCATACCTTGCTGGCGGCATCAGGTGTAGCGCGTCGCGAGCGGCATGGAGTAGAGCTCAAGGGTATAGTCTGGTTGCAGGCAGTTTCGACCCGGCAGGCAAAACAAGCGGTTGCCAATGCAATCGGGACAAATGACCAGCGTTTCCAGCGCGAAACCTTCCAAAGCCGGCAGATAAAATCCCTCCGTCGGATTCGGTAACAGCAAAGCGATTCTGGCATTCCCCAGCAATTCCAGAAAATCAGCTCTTGCTAGCGGCTGGGTCAGCGCCTGCACGCGGTGGCCTGAGGTTTTGAGCCGCTGATGGATTTCCGTTGCCAACGCAGGTTGTTTGATCCCCACGATCAGAAGGTCGAGCCGGCGAGCCTCCCAGGCTGGCGGGGGTGGCAGCGCGGCGAGGTCGATGCCGTTAGGAATAGTGAATAAAGGGCCGTTGACTCGGCCGGTCGCTGTCAGGGCATCGGCGACCGGGGCGCTGACACAGATCCGAATGGCTCGATAGCTGAGGTATTGGTAAAGGGATTCGTTTGGGTCGGCATGGCGTACATGCTGGATCAGGTTGATCACCGGTTTGGGAGGAGAGCGACGCTGCGCTTCGCTGAGCACGGCCCAATCCATCCCTCCGAGAAACAGCATATCCGCTCGCTCGGCGGACCAGGCGGCTAACGCTTGACCGCGCATGGCCAACCAAGGGTTGGTGTCGTTCCAAAGCGTGTTGGTGGAAAAGGCGATGCACGGCTGATGATGCGCTGAATGCCGGACGTGATTGAAGTAGTCCCACACTTTTAGGTGGCCGCCGGTAAAGCCTAGAAAGTCTCTATAAAACAGGACTTTTTTCTGCGATGAGCGCCGCTTTCCCCCAGCTGGCCAAACCGCCCGAGCCCGCCATGCCTCATAAACAGCTTTCAGAAATTCAGCCACGCGCTCAAATCCAGGGCCAAATAGGTTGCCAGTCGTTCAATCCGCGGTTGGTACAGATCTTTCAGCACTTTTTTCAGCGAAGGACGCAGCGCATGGCCCGGTCCGACAAAAACTGGCTCGCGACAGCCGTGCTGCCGCAACCGCGAAGGGCTTTGCGGCGCGGCGCCGAGATGCTGAAAACAGTGATTCAATACTAATTCGGGTTCGAAGGCGATCCGCTCGAAACGAAGGATCAGCAACTGCGGGTCGGGAAACACCGAACGCCAAGTTTCTAGACAGGTCTGGTAGTCGCCGCGCCGGCGCGAGCCGGCTGAATGAAAATGGTCGCAAAACCACTGATCGCTGGCTTCTTCAAGGGTCATTTCCGAGCGTTGCAAGGCCATCAAGGCCGCTGACCACGCTCGCTCGACGGGATTGCGAATCACGTAAAGCAAGCGCACCCGAGGCGCGTGGCGATGGATTTCTCGGATCGTTTCAACCGGTAACATGCTGTAGGCAGGGGTTATCTCACCAGCGATAGCGTCGCTCCGGGCAAAGTGATCTAAATAGTTTTCAACCGCCGCCATGTCGTGGGGTCGGTTCCAGAAATGCGCTTCCTTGCCCAGAGGAAAGGCCAGTTGCGGGTGATGGTTGAACTGTTCGTACAACCAGGTGGTTCCGGCTTTTTGAGCGCCGATTCCTAGGAAATCCAGCATGATCAATGGCTGTTGAGCAAAGACTGCAAGGCGGGCTCGTCGAACGTCGCATTCGCGGGCGGTAAGTAGTCCAGCGCCCGTTGCGCCAGTTGGTCCTTGACGTAGTCTTGGCGCAGCTGCTGTTCGAGGGACTGTCGAACCTCATCGAAGCTTTGTAAGCGCGTTGGCTGATAGTCGAGCTTTTTGATGAGATGAAGCCCAAATTGCGTTTCCACCACATCGCTCACTTGGCCGGTTTCCAGCTTGGCTAGCGCCTCGGCAAAAGGCGCTACCACGTCGGTGCGCTTCAACCAGCGTTCCAAGTCGCCGCCTTTAGCGGCACTGGCGGTGTCGTCCGATTCGGTATTGGCCAAGGTGGCAAAATCTTCACCGGCTTGCAGGCGGGCTCGCAATTGTTCGAGGATTTGTCTTTTTTGGCTCGCGCTCGCAGGCGCACTCGACTTTTTTCAGGATATGAGCCGCCTTGAATTGCTCGGGTAATTGGAACTCATCGCGACGCACGGCGTAATGTTCGCGCGCGAGAGCGGCAAAATCAGGTAGCTGAATCTTTTTTCGAGTCTGTTCGCGCAAGGCTTCGGCCAAGATCCGCTGGCGCTCGACCACCAATTGCGCTTGCACCAAGGGCTCTTCGTCCAGCTTCAAGCGTTCGGCGGTGGCCACCATGTTTTTCGTTTGATAAATCCCGCTCAAGAAATTCTTGAGCGCTTCAGGCTTGGCCAGGATTCGAGCGCGTTCGGCTTCAGGTAGCAACAGCAGGCGTTGCTGTAGGTCTGATTGGGTGACGGCGATGTCGCTTGCTTTTAGCAGTACTTGGGGCTCGATTTCGGCGGCCCAGGCTGGCAATACGGCCAATAGCTGAAAGAATATTAATAAAATCAGTTTGTTGATCATTGGGATACTTTTGCTAAGATCATGTCAAAGCGCTGCAATGAAAAAGGCCCGCGCATGAGGCGGGCCTAAGGTACAGCTTTGAAAAACTCACCAATCAGCAGCACATCCGGGGATGTGCGCTGTTTGGGTTAGCGGATATAGGCGTTGTCAACGATGAAGGACTCGTTGAGGTTCGCGCCGGGAGAAGTACGGTTGATGACCGAGAATCCCGTGACAGGCAAAGCACGCGCGCCATTGCGGAAGTCGAGCTGCATCCAACCGTTTTCGCCCGGCAGGCTGAGGACGTTACCCGCCAAACGGCCTGGCATGGGCGACTTCAGAACGTTGGTCGAGGTGGCGGCCGCGGCGGCGCCGAAGGTCAGCACGTTGACTTCGGCGCACAGCTCGTTGCCTTGCGGCGACGGAGCCGGAGAGAACACCGCGCCACCAGCGGCGGCAACCCTCTGCTCTTCGCGATCATAAATGGTGTAGCTCACCGGATCGCAAGACCTGCCGCCAGCAAAGGCCTGAGTGAAGGGCGCGAGGCCCGCGGGCAAACCGGTACGACCCGTCGCGCGGCCCGAGAACTCGTGAGTGGCCGTATCAGCATAGAAGCGCTTGGTGGGGAAGGTGACAACCCAGTCCGACGCAACCGACCAGCCACCGGTCGCCGCGGAGGCAACGCGATTGGCCCACTGGTTGACGATGCTGGCCCGTTGCAGCACGAAGCTCACACCTTCCGCGCCCGTCGGTCCTGAAGCAACCGCGCCGGTGGCATCCAGAAGAACGGTGCCCGCCGTGGAGGCGGAAGCCAGCGTCGGCAAGTGGAAAGAAGCTGCAAAACCCACCTGGGCGGGCGGCAACTGCGCGGTGATCAGGCTGGGAGCGCCCGTGGAGAAATTCGCCAGGGTGGTGGCGCTGCCGCTGGCGTTCCAGCCGTTGGCCGCATTGACCAAGCTGAAGGCGCCTTTCAGAGGATTGGCGACGTAGCCGGGGAACGCGCCTTGCAGCTGGGCGAAGGTATAGCCGTTAAGCGAGAACAAGCTTTGCAAAACGCCACAGTTGACAGGTACGCGAGCCGCCGTGTGGATGGCGCCCGCCGCCAAGCCGGAGGGCGGTGACGAACCCATCATGGTCATGGTCACATAACCTTCCCGCATCCGATCGGTGTCGGCGGGACCGCCGTCGGCCGCCTGGACGCCGCCCGGTACGTTGGTGTAAGCCAATATGCCGTTGGCGCCGCTGCCTTGGAAGGGCTGCCCGGCGGCCGGAATCTGGGGGACCGTGCAGGAGGTATCGGAGGTCGAGAAGACCGGCACATCGCCGGGACCGTTCGACACCGTGCCGTTCCAGACATCCTTCGGCGACAGGACCACGTTGAAGTCAAACACATCGCGCGAGTTGTAGCCCTCGTGGAAGCGCACTTTGACCGCCACAATCTGATCGCTGGTGTTGGTGATGTTGAACAGGGTGTTCCAGCCGGCGCGAGTGGTGTAATAGGGGAAGATCAGCGACTGCCCCAGACCGTCGGTAGCCAGATTCACCGCCTGAGCGGATGGGACCATGCTTAGGCCACCCAAGACGGTGCCCACGGCCAGCGCCATTTTCTTGATATTACATTTCATCATCTTGAACGCTCCTTAGAGGATTCCAACAGAGATTAGGAAACAATCGGCTAACAGCTCATCACATTTAAGCGAAATCACCAACGCCCGATCATGTTTTGTCTTTAACCACGTACCACCACTGCCCGTCAACCCGCACCCAAGGTTCCTGAGTGTAGGTCTTCATTTCGATGGCATTCTCAGCTTGCGGCTGATGATACACGAAATGAATATTGATGCCGACCACGGCGGCGTCATCACTCTTGAAATCGACATCCACCACTTCAATGCGTCGCCAATCAACCCTGCCGACTGTGAATTGCCGATTGAAGGCCTCGAGCGAGAACAGGTTGCGGTACGCGGGTGAAGTCAAGGAGTACGCGGAGGCGAAATCCTTACGAATCAAGGCATCCCACTTAGCAGTAACCCGTTGTTCCAACGCTGCTCGCCGCTTTTCGACGCTATCCGGTCCCGGATCGGCTGGAACTGGAATCGCAGCGGGAGCAGCCGCAACATCCGTGTCGGCCGCTACAGGAAAAGCTAATAAAATCATAATCAGGCAGCATAAAGGATGCACTACATACTCTACCCATGCGGAACCTTAAGAACCAATCTACAACAATCTTTTCAATTTTACAACTCTTTTCAATTTTACAACAAACCAGTTGTCCTATTGTGCTGCTAGCCCCGGCAAGGGACGCTATAGCTTCCGAAAAACGCTGCTGCTTAAGCCCGGTGCCTTGCAAGGACGGAGGAAGCATAGTGGTTCCGCGCCATGATTCCTATAAATTAGTGCCGGTAAGATCGGCCGCTTTTTCTGTTCTGGCGGCGCAATGGCCACGATCGTATGCTTGCTTGTCAGGCTTGATGGTACGTCCGCTCATAAGTTACGGCGGCTGGGCAGTTAGCGTTTTTCTTAACAAGCGGTAATTTGGGAAGTCGAAACGCGGATCGGGTTCAAACCGGCCTGCCGCCAGAGCGTTTACCGCCCCAACCTCGTGCGGCCAAGCTGGGTCGTGAATGAGGATCAAATCCGGTGAATAATGCTTGAGCCACTCTGCAAATTTGCGCTCGCCGATAAATCGTGCGTTGAGCGGATTGACCAACCCCAAGATATCAATAATAGGTCGGTTGGAATACCAGCCGATAATACCGATCTCAACCATCGCTATTTGCGTGGTTTGCTCGGTATTCTGGCTAAGCCAGATGCCAATGTCTTTGTAGGGTTTGAAAGGCTCCCGCGCCCGCGCCGATATGCCGCTCGCCCAGTAGATCAGAATGGGCGCGAGTAATAGGAGCGGTAAATAGCTTAACCAACGGGGCGCATGAAAAATCGCGACCAGACTAGTGCCGGTTAAAAACAATCCTTCTGTGCAATAGATCATCATAAAAATGAAGTAAGGCGCATAATACCAGTGATAATTGGGTATGTTTAGCAAGAGGTAAAAGCAGGAGTAGCTAATCAGAAAAGCAAGTACGATAAAATGGGTTTCTCGATTTTCTGGTAGTCTGATGCTGCTTGAAAACCCTAGCGCCGCCAACGTCAAAACAGTAAAGAGATAAAAGTGATTGGCGCCAAAGATCAAGCGAGAGAGATAGCCGAAATCCAAAAAGAGCCAACCATCACCCCAGAGCCCTGACTGGCCCTGCCCTAGCTTGGCGCTGCCGGTAGCCGGTAGGAAGGCTCCATAGTACCACTTATTGAACAGTAGATTCACCGCGATGAAAATGAGTGGGATGATAAAGTAACGGTAGTCAGGAAGGCGGCGATATTTAATGAGGTAACCACCTAAAAAAGTGGCTATCAGGAAAATTCCTTCGGCGCGGGTCAAGATCAGCAATCCTGAAAAAGGCCAAGCCAAAAAAATTTTTCAATCTGGTAACAGTAGAGACTTAAGCCTATAAGTAGTATGAAAAGCGGAGTTTCCATGCCGTAGGTCAAGAAGAAATAAGGAAAAGTTCCCGCCAGGATGATGAATAGACACTTTGCCGCTAGCGGCCTTTTAGCGAAAAAAGTTTCCGATAATACAAGCAACGCTGAAGCATGAAGCAGCGCCGCCAATAAAATAGTGGCAACTTGTAAATCAGAGATTAAAACACCTGCCAAAATGAGCAGGTATGAATAGAGTGAAGAAGTTAGACCGTTAAAATAAACCCCTTCATTGTAAACTAGTCCTTCTCCATTCAAAAAATTCCTGACGTATCGAAGATAGATCAGGGCATCATCTAGCTGATAATGGCGGTTGACCCAGGCCAAATACAATAATGGTAGGCAACAGCAGAGAGAGATAAAAAAGTACGATTTATTATTTTCTGTCTTGCTGGGCAAAGACAGACTGGAAAAAGGGTCGGAGATCCCGGAGCCGCGCACGGTTGTGGTGTTGGAGATAAAATTAAAATTAGCCGTTCAGTTGGCAAGTCCAGGTCGGGGCGTAGAGGGTATGATGCAAGCCACCCACCAGCAACGGCACGCAGAGCAACAAGACGCTCCGACGCCAGCCCGCGGGCAATCCCTGCCATCCCAAGACCGCAATGGGGGCGGCGTACCACGTCCAATAAGTGATGATTCGCAGCGTCCAGTTATGGTCCCGCAGCCACGGCGTCAGCAGCAAGAACAGAGTCCCCAGCGCCATCAGAATCAAGCAAGCTTCCATAAAAAAATCCATGTTCGAAACCGGCTTTTGGATCAGCCGCCAAAAACCGGTGAGAAACAACACGGCCAGTAAAATATTCCCACCTTGATACCAGATGAGCTGAAATGGATTGACCGTTCGATAGATGGGACCGAGCCAAGCGTATTGCCAGAACAGAGCCAGCCCGACCAGCCCCGCCGTCAGCCAAGGTAACAACGGTAACGCCAGGCCAGCGCGAAGCCCGCCGACCAAGCGTTGGCCGATCTGGTAGGCGCGCAAGCCATGCAACGACAGCAGTATTCCCGCCGCGGCCAGCATCATCTGGCCAAAGAAAACGAAAGCGTGCGCGCCAAGGATGTGATTGCTACGGATGTCCAGCCAAACCAGGGGATACCACAGTCCGCCCAGCGCCAGACAAAGCGTCAGCCCCAGCAACAAAGCGGCCAGCGCACCGTAATCCGAATGGTTTTGGATGAACCGGCGCGCCCAGAAACCGAAGACCAGCACGGTCAGCACCACGAAGCTCAAAATGTGATAGCCGAAACAGAGCACCCAAACCAGGAAAAAAGCCGGACCACACGTACCGCGTTCGCGTAAATCACGATACGCCAGCCCAGCGCCGGCCGCCGCCAGCAACATGCCGAGCTGCTGCGGGCGGCCTTCCAGCCAAGGGCCGAGAAAATAACTGCCGGCGAACAGAAACGCCAAGCACCACCAAGCCGAACGGATATCGTTCAGGCTGGCGCGATAAAACAGCCACAAACCCAGCGGCAACACGAACGCGCTGTTCAAGGAAGCAACGGCGGCCACGAGCGGTCGGGTGGCCAGTCCGGTCCAGTCTCGCAGCTCGAAAATCAGCCCGGCATAGCCCGGTCCTGAGATCGGCCACGATCCCCGCCATCCAGCCAGTCGAAGATTTTCAGGTAATTCTGTTCGTCGGTTCCGCAGATCGGATAACCCAAAACGCAACGCGCATAAACCGTCAGCGCCGCCGTCAGTGCCAGGAGCGCGAGCAGCAGGGGGATCGAGCGTTGAGTGTGCTGGTTCAATACAAATCTCGCAGCGCACCCAGCGCATAGCCGCGCTCGTAAAACAGCCGGCTGATCCGCTGGCGGATCTCGCGCGGGGGAATCTGTCGTTGCTGCTGGATGGGCCGGCGTTTGCGGCGCATTCCTGGAATGCCGCGCACGAAGTCGCGGTACAGCCGAGCCACCACGCCGAGCTTACCCTTAACGGTGTAACGCAGCAGGATGGCGACGTGCAATACAACCATCCAGAATAGATTGCCGAGCAGAAAGCGGGCCGGGATGTCTTTGACCAGCACGAACAGCGAATTGCGAATGCCGTGATAGAGCACGAAATCGCTGTTGGGGCCGCCGCTGGAAATCGAGCCCTTGTGATAGACCAAGGCATCCTCGGCGTAAGCCGCCCGATAGCCCAGCAAGACCGCCCGCCACGCCAAGTCGGTATCTTCGGCGTAACAGAAAAAGTGTTCGTCGAAGTACTCGCCGGTCGCCTGATGGATGGCGCGCAATAGCTCGGCTGTATACAGCGCGCAGTTGCCGCTAGGCCCGAGCAAGGGATCATCCGGGGATTTTCGATTGGATGCCAGCCCGCATTTATAGAAAGTGATGCCCCAGATTGTCGATCTGGCTGCGATCCGCGTACTTCATGACCCGCGCCGCGACCATGGCGACTTGCTGGGACGGATCGAGCCGCGCCAGCATGTGTTCCAGAAAGTCGGACTCGACCACCGCATCGTTGTTGACCAGCAAAAAGAATTCGTAGCGATGGCTGGGAACCCATTGTTCGAACAAACGGTTGTGCGCGCCAGTAAATCCTAAATTTTGGGGAAATGCCGTGAAGTGGATGCGCTCGGGATGGCGGGCGACATAGTCGCGTAGCTGAGCGACATCGGCGGCGCTGGAACCGTTGTCCACCAAGAAAATATCGAAGGCGGGCGCGGCCACCCGCAACAGCGAGTCCAGACACTCCACGGTGTCGGCGGCGCGCCGGTAGTTGACGACGATGACCGCGATCATGCGGTGGCTCCAGCGGTCAGGCGTTGTTCGATCCAAGCCAGCGTGTCGCGCGCTTCCCGGCGGTGACAGTAGCGGGCGGCCGTAGTGAAGCCTTGGGCAGTCAAGCGGCAACGGAGCGGAGCATCGTCCAGCAGGCGCAGGATGGCGGCGGCCATAGCCTCGGCGTGGCCGGGCGGCGTCAACAGGGCATTATCCTCATGGCGGGCATATTCCAGCACGCCGCCGAGATCGGTCAGCACGCAGGCCGCGCCGCAGGCCATCGCCTCCAGCGCGCAGCGCCCGAAACCCTGAAATTCCGAACCGTCCAGAAAGATATCGGCCCCGGAATAGAGTTCGGCCAACCGGTCCTGGCGGATGACCAAGCCTTCGTTGCGGAAGGGGAAAGGAATGCGCCAGCGGTCGAGGAAGCGGTCCCCGAACAGCACGATTTCCACCTCGGGTCGAGCCTGCTTGACCGCCGCCAGCGCGGCGATGGTCGCCGGAAACCCCCGGCGCGGGGTGCCGGGTCGGGCCATGGCCAGCACCACCGGTTGCGGGCCGCGCGCGGTCGGGCGCGGATAGAATTGGCCCAAATCCATCCCTAAGGGAATCTTGTGGCTGTCGTGGCCGTCCTCCGCCAGCCGGCCGCGCAACCAATCCGACATGACGATCCGGTGGGGCAGCAACCGGTAGCCGGCTTTCACCCGTTCCCGTTGCGCTGCGGCCGTATCGGGAAAAACCAGGGCTCGTAATCCTGAATCAGATAGCCGGCGGCGCGGGTCCGCCCGGTTTGCAGCAGCCGGTGAACCCAGTCCACCGTGTTCCAGTGGGTGGCGAACACCAAGTCGCTATCGGGGCATTCGGCGAGCAAGGCGCGGGCGTTGCGATAGATCAACGGCCGGGTGTAGAGCGGGCGCCAGTCGTGGATCAGCGGATCTTCGTACAGCGCCGCCACCCGCGCTTCGACGCCGAGCCGGATCAGTTCGTTGACCAGTTGCAGCACCGACAGCACGCCGCCGGCCACCACCAGCCGATCCAGCACATAAGTCACGCGCAGCCGTCCGGGCGGCGTCAAGCGCTGCGCCAGCGCCCGGCGCGGGCAAGGCCGGCGCGCGGCCACCACCCGCAACGTATGGCGGACGCTCAGGCGGGCTAGTTTTTGCAGCGAGCGTCGGCCGCGCCATTCCGCCAGCAGTTCGCGGGCGCCTTGCCAGACCGCCGAAGTCGGCTCCCAGCGCGAGGGTAGGGCGAACAAGCGGCGCACCGGTCGCAGCGGGTCGGCGCGGCGGAAGGCGCGGAATTGCCGTCGGTAGTCCTGACCCCAACGGCGGTCGAACAGCCGTCGGTTGTGCAGGTAGCGGGCGTGACCGTCGCTGAACGAGCCACCACCGCGATGGTAAACGTAGACATCTTCCGCCACCACGGTGCGAAAGCCGGCGGCGATCAGCCGCATGCATAGATCGGACTCCTCGCAATAGCCGTGTCCGTAACAAGGATCAAATAATCCCACTTGTTTCAAGGCGCTGCGGCGCAGCAACAGGCAAAAGCCGACCCCGGTGACTACATCGTGACAGCGGCCTTGGCGCTGGCTCGCCAGATACTCGTTCATCGCCAGATAGCTGGCGCCGGGCGCCATCGGCAAGTCGATGTTGTCGGCGCGGTTGCTGAGCGGGTTGACCGCCGCCAGACGAAGATCGCCTTCGGCGCAGGCCAGCAAGCGCTCCAGCCAGCCCGGACTGACCAGCACATCGCTGTTCAGCAGCACCACATAAGCGGAATCGCCCTGAGCCATGGCCTGATTGCAGGTGGCCAGAAAGCCGAGGTTCTCATCCTGCCGCCGCAGCGTGATCCATTGAGGTTCGGCGGCGGCGCGCTCGCGCAGCCAAGCGGCGGTGACCGGATCGCTGGCATCGTCCACGATCGAAAGCCGGCTGGCGCGGCGCGATGTATGGGCCAGCACCGCGTCTAGGCCATCACGTAACAGGCTCAGGCCGTTATGAACCGGTAGGATGATCTCGGTCATCGGCATTTGCATTTACAGCATTCCGAAGTCTTCGCGGTCCAGCGGAAGATTGATGTTGTAGTACGGGTCGCCATCGCGCAGGATGGTGGCGTGCCGTTTGCGCATGTAGGCGATCTCCTTGGCAAAGCGCTGTTTTTTCTGAGGGGTGTCCTCATAGCCCCGAGTTTTCGACTCATGATGGTACAGTTCGCAATAAGGAGTAAAAACGTTGAGGTAGCCTTTCTCACGCAAGCGCAGGCAGAAATCCACATCGTTGAAAGCGATTGGCAAATTCGCCTCATCCATGCCGCCGATCAGTTCATAAAGCGACTTTTTGACCATCAAACACGCCGCCGTTACGGCGCTGAAATTTTGAATTAAATTCAGCCGATGAAAATAGCCCGTATCACCGCGTTGGTAATATTTATGGGCGTGTCCGGCAATGCCGCCCAAGCCAATGATAACGCCACCATGTTGGACGGTATCGTCGGGGTAATAGAGTTTGGCCCCCACGGCGCCAACGTCCGGGCGTTGCGAATGCTCTAATAAAGCTTCCAGCCAATCCGGCGTAATGACGACGATATCGTTATTGAGCAATATTAAATGCTCGCCGGTGGCCTGTTTGACAGCGAAATTGTTGATAGCGGGAAAGTTAAAGGGGATATCATGGGACAGAAAGCGAATCCGCGCGTCCTGATTTTTGTAAGCGTCCATCAGTGAAAAGGTTTCCGCCTCGCTACTATTGTTAGAGACGCCAATAATTTCAAAATTAGGATAGGTGGTTTTAAGCAATATCGAGTCAAGGCATTGCTTTAATAAATCGGGCTTATCCTTGAAGGGGATGATAATGCTGATCTTGGGGCTTTTTAGCAGTTTGCGTTGGACGCGATAATTACCGGGAATATGCCCCAGCGCAACCGTGCCTTCGATGTTACGGCGTTTGAGCGTATCGGCAATGGCCAGCCGGCCTGCTTCCCAGGCGTAATGCTTGTTATTGAATTTTGCGGCCGTGGAGCCCGATATTTTGCGCCAGTGATAAAGAATTCGCGGGATATGGAAAACCCGGTCGGTGTGATCGAGCGCTCGAAGCAATAGATCGTAGTCTTGAGCGCCCTCGAAGCCGGTGCGAAAGTGGCCGATTTTTTCAAGTAAGCTTTTACGATAAACGCTGAGATGGCAAATATAATTGATTGAAAAAATCAGATCGGGAGAATAATCGGGCTTGAAGTGCGTTTCAATATAGTAACCTTCCAAAGTAAGTTTGTCTTCGTCTGAATAGATGAGATCAGGATCACTTTTATTGATAATTTTGACGATCTCATAAAATGCGTCAGGAGTTATTTCATCATCATGATCTAAAAAGGTAAGGTATTCACCGGTCGCGAGAGACAGTGCAGCATTGGAAGCTAGCGCGATTCCTTGGTTCTCGGTTAGGATTTTTAGCTGGATCGCGGGATGGTCAAGGCTCTTGAGATAGTCGAGCGTTTCCTGGCGGGATGAATGGTCATCGACAATGCACAATTGCCAATGAGGATAAATTTGATGCCGAACGGAATTGATCGCGGCTTTCAGCCATTTTAGCTCGACGTTATAGACCGGCATGATGACTGAAATGACGGGCTTTCTTTGCCATTTTTCGATTTCCAGCTTGCATTGAATCCTATCGTCTTCATTATAAATTTTAAGCGGAAGGCTTGAGTTGGATGTACTGTAAGGGCGCGTGCCTCCCAGGATTTCGTTGCGCCCGAGAAGCTGGTAGTGCTCTAAGCCGTTCCTGAATTGGCCGCGCTCCACCGCGTCTTTTACATCTGGATATCGATTCAAGTAATCTTCTTCGTTAAAATTCAAATATTCTTCTTCATGCTCTTCCTTAAAATTTAAACTCTCAAGGGAATTGTTATAATTAAAAGTATTTTTAATATCCGCTAGAATGATAATCGAGCGATGAGTGTCTTTAGAGATGAACGGATTTTTGTTGCGCCAAATCTGGTAGGATTTAATAATTCTCTTGATATGATCTTGCACCATGGGGCTTCTTTGAAGCACCCCGATTTTTCGACCCGCTTCGGCGATCAGATAGCCCAGTTTCCAAGTCATTGAATCGAAGGCGAGCTGAGTATCATGATGCAAGCTTTCAAAAAGACGTATCATGGTATTGACGTCCGATACATACTTTTTGATTAAACTGTCGTTATTGGTATTATTTAATTCCGCATTGAGTTCCAGCTGGTTTATTTTCTTCTCATGTTCAGTTGCTTTGACATTGAGATGGTGTATTTCAGTGCGCAGTTTGCCAAGATCGGTAAAGAGTTGCTCATAATCTTTCAGTGCGGCCATACCAACATCAAGGTTGTTGAAGGCATAGTGCCATTCCATTTTTTCAGCGTTGAGTATATTCCATAGCCTTGTTTGTCCGAGCGTCAGAAAGTCGCTGCTGTTATCTTTAGCGATTTTATAATGTTGTAATTCGTTGTTGAGAAATTCCGCTGTTTTATGCTTGTTGGGCAGCTGAAGAGAAGGCGCTCCATGAGCGCTAAGCGCCTTATAAAGCTCTTCAACCGCTTCGTTAGGCTTTTCCATAAGCCGTTCGTAGCTCACTGTCAGCCTCGGCAATCCGTTTGAAGCCAAGATAGCGCGGGTATTATAGTGCTCCCAAAGCGCGATTCCGAAGTGGAGGGGGAGTCCATCTCGTTTCTTCAGGGATTGGGCGACCGCCATGGGATGACGGGCCACATGAATGCATAACGGGAATTGCAGCAGAGGAAGCCAGAGTTGAAAAAGTAGACAGAGCCTTGGGTCTTTTATAATCCAAGGACTATGCCCGTTCATTTCGACGATGATTTTACTGGCGCGCTGCCTGAACTCGTCAAGAACGGTCGGATCAATGTTAGTGGGGTCGATTTTTGAAACGTTACGCCAATTGGCGTCGGATTTTTTCAGGACAAACTCGTTGAGCTGCTGAATGTCGACACGTTCCCAATAACCTTTAGGATTGTCGGAACTGGCGGGCATCAACAAATTATTCGGGCCGAGATAAGCCCCCATCATGTTGATCAACCGCGTTACGGCGGAAGTGCCGGCGCGATGCATTCCAAGAACGATGATTTGCATGGTTTCAATCCGCCCGCATCATTCGGAGGTTGAGCCGGTCATATATTGGTCGACGACCACATCGACCGGGCCGACCCGGCGGATGACGCCGTGTTCGAGCCAGAGCACACGGTTGCACAAGGATTTGATGGACACCGGACTGTGTGAAACGACCAGGATGGTCGAACCCCCCTCTCGGAATTCGCGGATACGCGCCGCCGATTTTTTCTGGAAGTCGGCATCACCGACCGCCAGCACCTCATCGATGATCAAGATTTCGGGCCGCACGTCGGTCGCCACCGCAAAGCCCAGGCGCGCCACCATGCCGCTGGAATAGGTGCGTACCGGGGCGTCGATAAACTCGCCGATCCCGGAAAAATCCACGATTCGATCCAGCCGCCGGGCCATGTCTTTACGGCTAAAGCCCAAAACCGTGCCGTTTAGAAAGACGTTTTCCCGGCCGGTCATTTCGTAATCGAAACCGGCGCCCAACTCCAACAAGGGCGCCACCCGCCCGCGCAAGCGCAAGCGCCCTTCAGTGGGGCGGATCACGCGGGCGATCACTTTCAGCAAGGTGCTCTTACCGGCTCCATTGGGGCCGACGATGCCCATGGTCTCGCCCGGCCGGACCAGGAAACTGATGTTATTCAATGCATTAAAATCGGCATAGCGAACGCCGCGCCGCTTCAGCCAGCGAATGGCGTATTCCTGAAACGTGGGAATCCGCTCGTGCGGAATGCGAAAGCGCACCGTCACGTTATCGATCTGGATGATGGGGGCGCTCATGCTCACAGCCGGTAAGCCAATTGATCGGCCTTGTTGCTAAACACGATCCAGCCGGCCAGCAGCGTGCCAACCGCCAGGATGACCGCGCCCGCGATCAGGCCGGGGTCGGGAACGGCGTTGGCATAGATCGGGATTCGAAACAGTTCGATCAGCACATAAAAGGGATTCAACAGCAGCCAACCGCCGAGCGACTCGGGCAGCACCGCGGGCGGATACATGATCGGGGTCAGGAAGAAACCGGCCTGGACCACAATCTGATAAATGTCGATGGAGTCCGTGAAAAAAACCGAGGCGGTGGCTAGCAACAGCGCGAGTCCCAGAGTGAATACCGTCAGAATCGTGATGCTGAACGGCAAGAACAACCAACTGGCGCTGAACGGATGCTGAAACACCAGGATGATGAGCGCCAGCGGCAAAATCGACACCAGGAAGTTGATCAGGCCGTTGCCGACCACCGCGACGATATAGGTGGCGCGGGGAATATAAATGCGTTTGAGCAAGCCGCCGCCGCCGGCCATGACGGCCATGGCGTATTGCGTGGTCTGGGTCATGAAGCTCCAGGCCAGCAGACCGCTCAACAAATAAATGGCGTAGTGGGGTAACGCCGACTTGAACAAGGCGCCGAAAGCGATTGCCAGCACGATGGTTTGCAACAGGGGATTCAACAGCATCCAGAGAATGCCCAGCAGGGAACGCTTGTAGCGATTTTTTAGGATGCTGCCGGCCATCAACAAGACCAGATCGCGATAGTGCCAAAGCTGGGCGAGCTCGTCCACGAAGGGCGGCGATCTGGTGGCGGAATCGTATTCGAAGGTTCCCGCCTGCCCAGCGTTATCCGGCAGGTCACGCGCGGTCGCGTGGCGCTCAGCCATGGGCGGGTTCCTCCAGCAAGCGCTGGTAGACGACGACCGTTTTTCGACGCAGCTTTGCCAGGAAAAGTGGCGGGCTTGTTCCAAGCCTCGGTCCCTGGCCGAACGCCGCCAGTCGCCGTCATCCAGCAGGCGTGCCAGGCCGGCGGTCAATGCGTCGATATCTTCAGGATCGACCAGTAGCGCCGCGTCGCCGGCGACTTCCGGCAACGACGAGCAATCGGAAGACAGAGCCGGGACGCCGCTGGCCATGGCTTCAAGCAGCGGCAGGCCAAACCCTTCGTACAGCGAGGGATAGGCGAAAGCGTGAGCGCCAGCGTACAAAGCATTCAGGTCATCTTGCGGTACGTAACCCAAACGGCGGAGCTGGCCGGTGCGCTCCAACGGGGCCAGATGGCGCTCCAGTTCGGCGTTCAACCAGCCTTTCGCGCCGACCAGCGCTAGCGGATGGCGGGCGCGCAACGCGTCCGGCAGGCGCGCGTAGGCCATCAGCAGGCGCGGTAGATTCTTGCGGGGCTCCAGCGTCGATACGGCCAGCAGATAAGACAGGCCGTCGAGGTGGTAGCGGGCCAGCACGGGTTGTAGGGTCGCGGGATCGCGCGGGTGAAACGCGGGATCGACTCCCAAAGGGACCGCGGTCACCTTATCCGCCGGTACGCCCAGGATGGTGATGATTTCCTGGCGGATGAACTCGGAATCGCAAATGATGGCGGCGGCTTGCGCCAGGGTGCGCGGCATGTGACGTTCCATGAACAGAATGCGTTCGCGGGGGTGGTGCTGGGGGTAGTGGAGATAGGACAGATCGTGGATAGTCGCAACGGCCGGACCGTCGAAAGGCAGCAGAATGTAATTGGGAGAATGCAGGATGTATTGTTTCAGGGCGCGGGTTTGCCAAAAAACGCTTGGCTGCGCACCGCGCTGTAGATGTTCAAGGCCAGCGGCTTGAAGGGGAGTCCAGCGCCGGATCCGGGCGATGGGTCGATTGGCGGCTAACACCTGTTCGGGATCTTCGATCCAGCGATACGCCGAGTAGAAGCGGGTTTCCTCGATCGCCGGATGCGCTCGCAACCCCCGCGCCAGCCGCAGCGTGTATTGGCCGATGCCAGTGAGCGGGTGGGTGATGGCGTCGACGTTCAGGATCAGTTTCATGCGGAAAGGGGACTGCTTTCCATATCGGGCGCTCGCAAATCGGAATGGCGAAAGGCCAAAATGCTGGTTCAGCCCGACGGCGGGGTCGAGTTGTGGTAAAGGGTACTCAGAATATCGTCGATCGGAAAGACTGGAAGGGAACCGATCAGGCGGCGCAGCTTGTTGTTATCGCCGATCAAGCGGCGCACTTCGTTGGCGCGCACGAAAGCGGGGTTGATGTTGACCTGGATCGCGTAGCCGGCGAGCCGATTCATCCACTTGATGATTTCATCCAGAGCCACGCCTTGAGCGGAGCAGAGATTGACGGTTTCATTGCGAACGTCGCTTTCCAGCAAGCGCCGGTACACTTCGATCACAAAGCGCACGTCGGAAAAGTCGCGCACCACGTCCAGGTTGCCGAGCTCGATCATCGGCTCCCGCCGCCGATAGTGTGCGACGATCTTGGGGATTAGGAAGTGTTCTTCCTGGCCGACGCCGGTGTAATTGAAGGGCCGGGTGACGATCAGCGGCAGGCGGTCCTGGTAAGTGCGGACCATGTATTCCATCGCCAGCTTGCTCATGGCGTAATGGTTGACCGGCGCGGGACAGACCGTCTCGTCGATGACTTCCACCGGCGGATTGCCGTAGACGTTGGCGCTGCTCGCGATCAGTATTTTGCGAGGTTGTAGGCCGGCCGCCAGGACGGCGTCGAGCAGGTTTAGCGTGCCGAACAGGTTGACCTGATAGATTTCAGCGCTGTCGCTGTGGGGGACAAAGGTGATGGCGGCAAGATGCACGATGAAATCGGGTCGCACGGTTGCCAGAGCCGCGCGCAGAGCGGCGGGCTCGCGCAGGTCGGCCTCGATCTCGGCGGCGGTTTGAGCCGCACCCTGCACCAAGCCATGGACCTGATAGCCTGAGGCGGCGAGATGACGGCCGAGCCAACGGCCGGTAAAACCGTTGGCACCGGTGATCAAGACCCGCTTAGAAGGAGACGCCACGCTGGTTTCTCCGCAGGTCCGCTTCCACCATCAGCCGACAAAGCTCTTCCAAGCTGGTGCTGGGCGTCCAGCCCAGGAGGTCGCGGGCTTTTTGCGGATTGCCGCACAAGACATCCACCTCGCAAGGTCGATAGTATTTGGGATTGACGCGCACCCGCACCTGACCGGTACGGGCGTCGCGACCCAGTTCGCTGTCTTCCTGGCCCTGCCATTCGAGCGCTATCTCCACCGCTTGAAAAGCCAGCTCCACGAAATGGCGGACCGGCCAAGTTTGGTTGGTGGCCAACACGTAGGTATCCGGCGCGGTGTGTTGCAGCATCCGATACATACCGTCGACGTATTCCTTGGCATAACCCCAGTCGCGCTGAGCATCGAGGTTACCGAGTTCCAATACCTCTGGCTGGCCGAGATGAATCTTGGCGACGGCGTCGGTGATCTTGCGGGTGACGAATTCTTGCCCGCGCAATGGCGATTCATGGTTGAACAGGATGCCGCTACAGGCGAACAGCCCATAGGATTCGCGGTAATTGACCGTGGACCAGTGGGCGAACAGCTTGGCGACGCCGTAAGGGCTGCGGGGGTGGAAGAAGGTGGTCTCGGTTTGCGGCATTTCGTGAATCTTGCCGTACATTTCCGAGGTGGAGGCCTGGTAGAAGCGGATTTTCGGATTGACGATGCGGATGGCTTCCAACAAGTGCAAGGCCCCGAGGCCGGTGATGTGAGCGGTGGTTACGGGCTGCTCGAACGAGACGCCGACGAAGCTTTGAGCGGCGAGGTTGTAAACCTCATCAGGCTGGGCTTGCTGGAGCACTCTGATGCTGGCGCCGGGATCGGTTAAATCATACTCGACCAACCGGAGATTGGGATGATTCTGGATGCCGAGCTCTTCCAGTCGCCAGAAGTTGACCGAACTGGTGCGACGGTAGGTGCCAAAGACCTGGTAGCCCTTGTCCAGCAGCAGCTCGGTGAGGTAAGCACCGTCTTGGCCGGTGATGCCGGTAATAATTGCACGTTTCATCTCATTTCCGCCATGCGTCTAAAGAAATCGAGATCAATCCCAAACCAATTTGGCGAGTATCATTACTTAAGCCCAGCGATGAGGGTGATATCGGAGAAGAAATTTGAAAACGAATATTTATAACCTTAGATTCATCAAGAAACTCTTTTAAAAAAATAATAGTTCTTTTCTCTTCGGTCGATTCAGTACCATTAAATAACCAAGTCTCCGCATGATGTTCGTTAATAAATACCTTAATCTGCTGTTCTGTATGAGTGAATGCTAAAAAAGGGATTAATTCAAAATTCAGTTGAAGTTGTTGGTAAGTTTCAGGGGTATCTTCTACAATGAAACGAATAGTCGGCGATGAGCCATCTGTCCATGTGCCAAAGGGCTCTGGTTGGCTCCAGCCTGATAGCAGAGCAAAGGTGCCCTCCTGTCCGGCTCGCATCGATAAGCTTTTGCCTAGTTTTAGGCTTTTATAGGGCCGTGCAATGATAACATCCGCCCAATGGGTTTCGGAAGAGCTAAATCTTTGGGCTTGTAATCCTGATTTGTGCAACATTTCATAAAAGTAACTTTCGGAAAAACCCAATTCAATCCAACCATGCTTTCTGATTGCACGAATGCTTTCACCATCAAGGCGTGGACCCCAAGGGTATGGCAAATAATCAGTTTCAGATTTTATGATGGGCTCAGCAGCAAAAACAATAATTCCATTTGGCTTTAAATGGTTGATCGCTTTTTTCAATGTTTCTCGATGATTGAGGGAATGATGGAAGGATTCCATGAACAAAACTGCATCAAATTTTTGTTTGAGGTCAAGCTCTTCCATATTGCTTAGCACGCAGTCAACCCGATTTGGTAAGCCTTTAGAGGCTCGTCTTATCACTTCTAAAAAATCGTCATTTACATCCACGCAGGTTAGGTCATAGCCCATTTTCGCTAAATGCTGGGTCAGCGCGCCTACGCCTGTCCCGATATCGAGTATTCTTGCCGGAATTGGAACATTCATCGTTTTAATAATAAATCCATATGCAATAAGGAAAGCGCCGACCGTGGCAGGAGAACGAGTACTGTAAGGATAACCAACATGCGTCATTAGCTCTACATCAATCAAAAGGCCTTCATTAGAAATATGATATTTGCATCCTTGTAAATAACCAAAAAAATCTTGAATCAGGCTATAATATTGGTCAGTAAATGGATCTAACTTCTTTATCTTTTCAGCAAAATCTTTAAAAATTAAAGGATTTAGTTTTAAGGTCAACCAATGCTTCCGCATCGCGTCATCATCGTTGAGGGCTTCAACGTAGTTCAAAAAATTGTCTAATTCTTCAAAGGAATTGATTGTGATAGTCATGGTTCGTATAATTAAAAATTTGTTTTTCTGAAAGTCTAAAATCTATAATAAGACGCTAATCATAGTATAAGCAGCCTAGTTCAGCGCTTTTGGCATTCAAAGTACATGATGTAACTGTAGTTTAAACTATCTGAAAATGAGTTATTCATAATGAGTTCAATATAAGAGAAATCGTTATTTTTGTAAGAAATCGGCATAGGGAGAAGTCCTAACTCTTTTTCAATAAAAAAATGACAGCTAATGAGGTTTCTCATTTCGTTTGGAGTATACTCTTTTTTGTGTTCAGGATGAAGAAGACAGTCAGGAGAATGAATGCGCGCCATTAAGGCATTGGGAGTATCAAAACAAAATTTGCCCCCAATTTTCAGTACTCTGTATATTTCTTCGAGTGATTTTTTCAATTCATTTTCTGAGATATGCTCAACGACTTGACCAGCCCAAACTAAATCGATAGAGCCGCTTTCAATCGCGGAAAGATCTGTCATTGAAGTCAGCAAAACTTCAACCTTACTGTGCAAACTCCATTTTTTTTCTAAATCGACTTGCTTCAATTCATCAATTCTTGAGTCTGGTGGAATATCAGTAACAATCATTTTTTGGAAGTTATGCTCGTACCCATATTCAATCAAGCAACCATTTGCACCACCAATATCTAGAATTATATCTGCTTTGGGGAGGACAAATTTGATAAGCTTAATTCTAGTATTATGAATGAAATATAAATGAAATCGAGGGGCTTCTTGACCTAATATTTGGCAAAATTCAGGAGATAAAATAATGGAAATCAGCAAATCTTTAGAAGAAATTTCTCCATCATCAATCTTTTTAGAAATGGCGAGGATTTCTTTTTGGTGGAGTAAGCGGTTCAATGCGACCTGATATAACAGGTCAATAGTTTGTTCATTTGAATATTGGGTGTTTTCTGTGAAATTTTTATCTACTGGTTTAGGCATGTTCATTAAATTTCCTATGCGCTTGATAGTGCAGCATTGAAAATATAATTTCTTCGCAACACTGATCCCAAGTTTGAACCGGAATTCTTCCAGTTGGCGGTAGATCGTTCAATTGGTAATGTTTTAGCCATTTACAAATTTCCAAAGCTACCTCTTCAGCAGTATCAGCACGAAAATAAAATAAATTATCTCCGCCAATTTCCCTGAAGACTGGAATATCTCGTGCGATGATGTGAATCCCAAACCGGCTAGCCTCAACCAAAGGTAAACCGAACCCTTCAGCCCATGATCCCGCAATCAAAGCTTGGCAGTTTGCATAAAGAATACTTAAAAATTCATCGCTCGTGTTTTCGAGCCAGAAGAGGTGCTGCCCGAGTTCAGGATGGCTATGCAGGCGATTTACTAGGTTGTTAATATAAACTCTATCTTGGTCTAAGACTCCTTTCCATCCTTCCTTGCCCACTATAACAAGATTAATATTTAATTTTCCAGTTTCCCAAAGGACTTCAAAGGCAGTGAGAATTTGCGCATGAGCTTTGCGAGGTTCAATGGTTCCAACCATTAAGAAGGTAGGGACAGATGAAACTTGCTCCAATATCTTTGGATCATTTTCTGAAAGTCCTGTGCTAGGGGTTGTCATTTCCAGATCTGCTCCTAGACGACACCAAGTAATTTCTGGTAAAGAAAGTAAGTTGGGCGTATTTTCATTTAACCACTTGAGAAGTTCGCCAGCAGTGTTTTGGGAAATACAAATCAGACCGTTGGCAAGCAGCGCTATTTGGCGAAGCCAATCTGAAAACCAATTTTGTGAGCCGAAAGGGAAAAATTCTGGGTGAGAAATAGGAAGCAAATCATAGACTATGAAAAATATGAGAAGCCCGCGGCGACGTGCGTTTATAAACCATTCTTGAGCTTCCAAAAGTCTATCACCCACTAAATCTAATCCTAAAAAAATATCGCCACATTGTGGAATAACAACATGCTCGCATTGTAGCTCTGGTATGCTTAACAACTGATACGTCAAAGTGTTAGCAGTGATATAACCTGATTTATCGAGCCGTACTAGTTCGACGCGATAGCCGGGTAGAGGCCTATCAAGCAGGCCGCGGGCAACAGCACGAGTAACTCGCTCGATACCAGTGCGCAAGTCGTTCTCAGAGACGACACTTACATCGATCCATAATGTTTTAAGACGCGGCTTAATCCGATTGTTGATCATGGCATTAATGGCTAGGCGGAGCTCGTTTGCTGGAGTTCCAGCCACACCTAAATCGATAGTATAGTCAATTAAACGCTGCTCAGATTTGCGCCAATGATTCAACGAAAGGTGTTCGATCGCGTCATAATATTGCTTGGCAACAGAGATAGGGGCATGATAATGGCGGATGTATTTCTGTCCTGATCTGCCGAGTTCAAAGCGAAAATCTTCCTCTTTCCATAAGCGTTCCAACGCTTGACGTAGATCCTCATTGGTAAAATTATCAGAGAGTTTTATGGCAACACCATCAGGCAATTCAAAATTGGTACCGTGCGCGTTTAGGATTAATGGTATAGCAAAAGCCAAGCAATCTAGTACTGTACGTGATGTTTCTCCTCTTGAATCCGTTCGAAGCTGTACAGCCATATCAGCGGCGGACAAGTAATCGATATAAAGTTCGGAATCTACAAATCCAGTGAAAATAATGCGCTGGCCAAGGTTTTTGCTTTCTGCTAACTGTGCGAGCTTATCGCCATAATCTCCTCCAGGAAGCTCTCCAACAAAAACCAAATGGCATCGTGGGTCAGCTACTAATGTAGATGACAGCCAAGCCTCTAAAAGAAGATGGTTAAGCTTTGTAGGATAAATCATCCCAATGGAGATAACTAAAAAATCTTCTTCTAATAGACCTAAAGACTTCCTGGCTTTTGAACGGACATTCGCGCTAATTAAGGGTGTTGAGCGCAGTTGAGGAACTTTTCTTATAGTAAGCCCAATATTGTCAGCCCAATTTGCAATGCGTGATTCGACGTACTCAGAATGAACAATGAGTCCTGTCGCAGCGGTCAATACATCACCGTTGCATGGATATCGCAATTTTACATAATCAATTCCATGTTTTTGTAATTCTACTAAAGCATAAAATCCATGTGTATTATAAAGAGCTTGCACCATTGCATGAGGTTTCCAACCAGTATACTCCATCCAGTGCTGCAAGCTGCTCAAGAAAAAATCATGTAGCACCACAATACCAGGAAAATGTTGTAGCAGCACAAACATATGCTTATGGAAAGGCGAATTTCCGACTTGATAAACAATGCGATCAAAAAGGCTAGCATTTTTTTCAAACCAAGCGGTATTTTCAATAGGCACGCTTGATTGAGTCCATAAATCATTTACTATTTCTTGATCAACGATAAGAGTAATGTCGTAGTATCGGCAAAGATAGGGTATTAATTCTGAACTATAGTCAGCGATTCCAGTATGCTCGGGTGGCATTGGTGTTATTAGCGCTAATCTTGGCAACCCGCCGATTGAATTGGTTAGCAGTACTTTAAGGTTTTTTCGTTGATGTTGAGAGTATACTTGCTCCCAAAATTCGAGCATTCGTTGGGCACAAGCGCCCCATGAAAAACGCTTAGCATGTTTTTGAGCATGCTCTTTTAGAGAATTCTGAAAGCTTGGATCTAACAAGACTTGTTCGATTTTATTTTTAATGTTAGTTGGATTCGCAGGGTCGAAAAGTGCATCTTCCCGTCCAATAACCTCAGGGATGGCTGAGCAATTTGAGCCGATCACCGGCGCACCGCACGCCATTGCTTCTAAGGGTGGTAAACCAAACCCTTCGTGAAAAGATGGGCATATATATAAACTACAAGTATTGTATAAAATAATGAGGTCATTGTCAGAGATGCGGCCTACAATGACTAAGTTATCTGTTTGAAAGGTTGCGAAATAATATAGAGCTAACAACTTCGCTCGTTCGGTCTCTGAAATATTTCCAGCTAGTACAAGTTGATATTGGTTCTGTAATTCACGGGGCAGCATATTATAGCTTTGGATTAATCCCGCAGCATTTTTATTAGGATCGCTGCCGCTATGGATACTGAGTAAAAAAGGCCGATTAATTCCATGTCGGCCCCAAACTTCTTGTCGCAAAGTCTCAGTAGGCAAGATGGGTTGATATACTTCGTCTACGGCCCCCCCAATAACAGAGATGGTTGACTCTGGAATTTGTAATAAACTGATGGCTTCAGAGCGAGAGTATTCTGAAATGGCAAAGAGATGATCGGCTCTCCTTAAAGAATTAATTTTCCGAAAATACCATGAGATGTGCTGTGGAGAAGTTAAGTGTGCCTTGGTATTCGTAAGAGGGATAAGATCGTAGAGGGTTACAGTAGTAAGTAGGCGGCTCTCAAAAGCCTTAATAGAGGATACAGTGTTATCTATATAACCTTCGAAAAGGCTGAAAACATGGACTATATCAGGATTAAGAGATGCTAAAAATGCTTCCCGTAGTTTTTCCGCGATTCGAGCGCGTGTTTTATTCTCTGGAATTATTTCGAAGCAGGGAGCAGGTGTCTCGAAGACACGTATTCTATTAAAATCGACTAGGCCAGTAAATTCAGAGCGTAAACCTTCAATTGATTCTGAAAAATGTGCATTGAGAACGAGCCAAATCTCATGGGACCCTGCATTCCGGGCAATCGCCTTAGCCAGCCCCATCGTATATCGGCCAATGCCTCGTCGTCTGCTCTCGCCTTGAGCAGCCTGTATATCCATTACAATGCGCATTTTTGAGTATTCTTGATTTTCTATCCAAAAAATTTGGGAGAGGTTATTAGATGTAATTTAAGCTTTGTAGCCAATTACTGCATAATCCGGTGCGGCGAAATAATAGTCATTTGTTATCTGGATCAATGCATTCAATTCTTTCGCACCCAAAAATCCCGGTTCCAAGAAGGCTATGGGATCGCTTAACTCTTGTCGATTCACTCGCTTAATCTCGCATTGAACGAATCCTCGCGCCTCAACCAAAAATAAGCTCATTTCGGGTGGTAGTGGATTACGGTGTGTTGGGTCCATATAGAAATTACAAGCTCCCACTACCAAGTTTTCTGGATTGGGAGTTTCAAAAATGACTACTCCACCCGGCCGCAACACTCGGATTGCTTCGTCTAGTAAGCTGACCAAACTGTTTATTGGTAAATGTTCGATAATATGGAAGCCAGTGATCGCTCCCAACGTGTCGTCTTGTAAGCCGCGCAAATAAACTAGTGCATCTTGCTTGACTACATTCAATTGATCTTCCTGGCATTGTCGTACAAATATATCGTTTAAGTCTACGCCATAGCTCGTGAGCTTATTTTCACGTAGCAGCTCTAACCATTCCCCTCGGCCACAACCAATATCGAGTACGGGCGATTTTTCGAAGCCAGCACCGGAATTGCGAATGATAGTTAAGTATATACTCTGTCGTTCTTTAATGTCCTTTCGAGTTCCTCGAAAATGATCTTCGAAAGTGGCGTACATTGCATCCAGTCGATGGCTTTCTGCATCGGCTAGCATATTTAATTGCTCGGTATCCAAAGGCTTTGGCAACCGCTTGCGCGTTTCTTCTAAAAGCAAACTTAATCGTCGCTGCTGGTCGAGAATCGTGCGTTTGTGATCGCGGAGCTGATTTCGGAGGTCATCAATCAGGCTTTGAACTTGCTGGGTATACTGAACAAGGTCGTCGGTGCTGGCTTTGGCATCGGCGTTTGCTTGTAGTTGGTGTGCAAGATAGATCAAGTCGTCGGTGCTGGCTTTGGCATTGACGTTCGCGTGAAGCTGTTGAGCGAGTTGGGCGAGGTCGTCGGTGCTGGCTTTAGCATTGACGGTCGCGTGAAGCTGCTGAGCGAGTTGGGCGAGGTCGGCAGCACTTGCTTTGGCAGCTATGGTTGCTTGCAGTTGCTGAGCGAGTTGGGTGAGATCGTTGGTATCGGGTTTGGAGTGCAGTAAGGTTTTCAGTTGAGTCAGACTTTCGGCTGAATGGTCAACTACTGTTTTAGTTTGAACGAAGTCTTGAAGGCGTTTCTTTAAGCAGCTTAACTCGCTGTGATTCGTTTTAGTATCAGCGACTAGCTTCAGTTGGGTGAATTCAATAGCCTGACATGTAGCAAGCTGTTGAAAATATCCGACCATCTGTTGAAATTTTTTTATTGCTCGTAAATTGATGGCTTCTAACTTCGACATTCGATTATTAAAAGCATTGTTTTGAATGGTTTGATAATCAGCCTGTTCCTCCAGCGTACGTATACGTCTAATAAGTTTGCGTGAGTTAACCAATAAGCTGACGGCTGAAAGCAAATGGCCTAAAATCGGAATATGATAAGTTAACTGTATTATAAAAGGGAGCAGCAAACCTTTTATCTTTTTATGGGTTAATCGCCCTTCACGGGAATAACGCAGTCTTCCAAGAATGTCTACTTTTGTCAGGCTACCTTGGCTTAATCTTATCGAGTAGTATTGGAGTGCATCAGGGTCAGGCTCTCTGCAGAGCAAAGTCAGGTAGGCATTCTTAACAAAATCTGTATTATGAAATTGCAGGAATTCACTTAACGAGTAAAACGGCTTTTCACCTAAGTAAGAATAGGGTGATGAAAGATTGTCGGTAAATAAGTGCGAAATATCTTCTAAGCAATTTATGCTATTAATCGAAGAGATAACTTGCTTCCATTCAAGTTCTATTGGCGGCAATAGCCCAATTATCTGTGTGGATTTATGCTTGCCTTCTGGTGAATATCGGATCTCTCGAAGAATGTCGATCTTACTGGTTGAGCCGGATGCCAAACGATCTAAAAAAAACTCTAAACCGGTATGATCAGGTTCTCGGTCTAAAAGGCTACGATAAGCCTGGATGAGAAATTCTCTATCATTATTCTGCAATAATGCGTCAAGCGTACTAAGAATTTCACCAGTGCAAGTTGATTTGTTAAAAATGAGAGATTCCTGTTGCTTGCGTCTCGCTATTTCATCGAGAATGTGCTGCATTATGTGTTCGATATCAGTATCGGTGCAGAAGGTTTTATTCATCTTCGAAAAGATCAGTGGCCCCAACGACTTACAATTGGTAGATAGCTGACGCCGATGGCGCAGGGTCCTGGTCCAGGAATTACCTGAAAGACTAATGCTTGATTCCACCAGTCATAGTTATTAGTGACATGTGTTTCTCCGCTATGCAAAGCAAAACTTACGCTGTAATTGCCAGCCCCAAGATTCAAGGCGGGTAAATCGAATTCAACCCAATATTTTTCGCCGGCCCGAGTGTCACGACGGCTTGCGCCTAGATGCCAAGTATTGGTACCGAATATATCATTACCTAATCGATCCCGGATCAATATTCCGACAGTCAACTCGGCGAGTGTTTCGTTGATCTTTACATGCGCCCGAAAACGCACTGGGTCACCGATCCTGATTGCCCTAACACTGCCGCTGGCATCCAGCATGTCCACTTCTTCAATCGTGGCTGCATAGCTGCCGGAGCGAATAACGCTTTTCTGTACATCTGATTCGATTTCACGAATCTGCTGGTCGGCCGTTTTTTTAGCAATGATGGCGTTGTAATAATCCAGAACGTTATCGGGTTCGCCATCACGGATCAAAATTCCTTGATCGAACAGGATGGCTCGATTGCATAAACTCTTTATGGTGCCTGGGCTGTGCGATACGAATAACAGTGTGGTACCTTCGTCGCGAAACTGGCGGATTCTTTCAAAGCTTTTGTGCTGAAAATAGGCATCACCGACGGACAGAGCCTCATCCACAATCAATATTTCCGGTCGTACTGCGGTCGCGACGCTGAAAGCCAAACGCACGACCATGCCGCTAGAATATGTTCGCAACGGCTGGTCGATATAGTCGCCAATTTCGGCGAATGCTTCGATTTCCGGCATCAGCTTGCTGATGTGCGCCCCCGTGAGGCCCAAGATCTGCCCGCTCATATAGGCGTTTTGACGCCCGGTGAATTCGGGATGAAAGCCCATTCCCAATTCCAGCAGGGCTGCAATTCGCCCGCCGAGCTCAACGTGCCCTTCATTTGGGTGCGTGGTGCCGACGATGATCTTTAACAAGGTGCTCTTGCCAGCGCCGTTGTTGCCGACAATTCCTATCGCTTCGCCTGGATGCACTTCGAAGCTGACGCCGCGTAATGCCCAATGTTGTGCGTGACGCTGGCGCGATGGACTCAGCCATTCCAACAATCGCGCTCGGTTGTTAGGGTAGCGTTTGTAGACTTTGCCGAGACTTCTAATCCGTAAATAACCCATTACAACTCATCCACGATCTCGCCCACGCGGGCGAGGAAAATCTTAGCTGCCAGCAGCAACAGGGCCAACGATAGTAGCACGACTGGTACTAACGGCCATCCATCGGGAAAGCGACGTTCGACGAAAATAGTTTGATAAGCATTCACCATCGGCCACATCGGGTTAAGTGCAAATAGTTTTTGAGCCTCTGGTGATAGAATGTTAGGAATGTAGACGATAGGGGTCAGCCAAAACCAGAACTGTAAGATAACACCAGTAAACTGCCCCACGTCTCGAAAGAATACGTTTAAGGTTCCTAAGATGATGCCCAGCCCTAGCGTAAAAGCCAGTTGTAGCGTAATGATCAGTGGAAAGGCTAGCAATAGCGGCCACCCGGGAAGGTTGTCCGTGGCGGCCAGGAATAGAAAAAACAGACCCATCACAATGACGAAGTTCAACAGCGCCGAGAGCACCACGATGACGGGCAGACAAGCCCGCGGCAGTTGCGCTTTTTTGATGAGATTGCTGTTTTCTAGAAAGACCGAATTCAGCCGTGCGAGGACTTCGGCGAACAACGTCCACGGCAACAAGCCCGCGCAGAGGTAAATGCTGTAAGCGAAAGTACTATCCTCGTGACCTGACAGGCGAGCCCCCATAATCTGGGAAAATACCAAAGTGTAAATAATGATCATGGTCAAGGGATTGAGAACCGCCCAGACGCCACCCAACATCGAACCCTGATAGCGGCCCTGAAACTCGCGCTGCACCGCGCCCAACATGAACCCTCTGAATTGCCAGAGGGAGCGAAACATAACCAAGTCTATCATGGCATCATTACGAGATTTTGGTAAAAGCCACTTTGAATTTAAGGCATCTAGCCAGATGGCGGTCAGATGCCCTTAATAATCCATGGCCGTGAGAGAGTGGCCTCTTAAAAAAACATACAATGGCACTGGCTTTTTTGAGGCTATCAAAAGAATGACTTAATTAGCAGTATATTTTGAATTTTCGATGAGCTTACAATGAGCCTATAAAGTCTGAAACGGACTGCCGAAACGTTGTTATAGATAGAATGAATCGGAGGCCTTGCTCAATGCCACTAAGAATTCTGATCATATTGCTTCTGATACTGGCGCGCCCTTCGACCGTTGAGGCGCTAGTACAATGGTCTGTACAAGCTGGTGAAGTTCGAGACATGTATGCAGCGGACAGTGCGGTGGTTTACGCCGCCACTTTTGGCGGGGGGTTGTACAAAAGCAACGACGGAGGATTGAACTGGAGTCGGCTGGCCGCGTTGCCGGCCCGCTATATCCACCGTCTCGCGGGGAGCGGATCCGTGCTCTACGTTGCTTCGACCTCGGGTTTGTACAAAAGTAGCGATGGTGGCGCGAGCTGGAGCCAGCGTTTGTTCGATCCAGTGACCGTGGTGGCCCTCAATCCCTTTAACGCCAATCAAGTGCTAGCGGGCATCAACGGTGCTGGATTGTATCGGAGCACGGACGGCGCCGCAACCTTCATTAACACCGTCGCTGGACTCGATAGCCTAGATTTTGTCGATCTGCTGTTCGATCCTGCCGCCAATACGGGCGTCGCCTACGTTGCGACGCGCAATAATTCCCATAATCCCGCGCTCAATATCGGAGGAGTTTTCAAATCGGCGGATGGTGGTGCGTCATGGGTGAATTGGAACAACGGTTTACCGAATAAATTTGTAACTTCACTAACGGTGGATAGTACAGGGGCATTATTGGCGGGAACAATGGACCCTAGAGACGTGAGCGGCGGCATCTATCGAAAAGTGGGTGACGGAGCTTGGTCTCTGACCCGTAATTTGTTTGGAATCTATACGCTGCGGCGGGATGCTAATAATCTTGCAATAGTCTGGGCGGGCACCCGAGCTGTTGGGGTTTGGCGCTCGCTCGATAATGGCTTGACTTGGCAACAGGCCGTCGATCCTGGCGTCAATCCAGATGTGCTCGGTGGTATCTATGCGCTGACGACGCTGCCGGGTCAGCCTAGGAGAGTATTGGCGGCGGTAAAAGGCTACGGCTTATTTCGCTCCGAGACCGCCCAAGCCACCAATTCTTTACAGATTAGTCCATGGCTTTTTACGGGAAATGGGCTGAAAGCTGATCGCGTTATGGCTTTTACCGGTACTGCGGTAGCCACTAATTTCTTTATGGGTTTAAAGAGTGGTGGTGCTTGGCAAAGCACTAATAGTGGTGGTACGTGGACACCTGTGAATAATGGTTTGAATATCGGCTTTGCGGGAGATCTGATTCGCGGCGTTACCCAGCTATCTGCGAGTGCTAATGACCCGAATTTAATTTATGCCGCGTCTGGTGGTAATGATTTATTGGATGCTGGGCAGCCGCTAAGCTTGTTTCGTTGGAATGGTGCAGCTTGGTCTCAAGTCATGGAGGCGGGTGTGCCGCAATCATTTACCAATCAAGTTGGATTAGCTGTTTCACCTTTTGACAATAATACGGTATTTTACTCGCTTTTCCCCGGTAGCGATCCTAACTATGGGCTATTTCGAAGGCAGGCGAACGGCTTTTGGCAGGTCAGCACCACTTCGAATATCTTGGGATTGAAAATCAACGGTTCGGTAATATCCAGCGTTCTTGCCAACAAGTTCTTTTTAATTTCGTTTGATGATCTGCCTTATTTTAGCAATGATAATGGACTAAGCTGGGTTAGGATAAACGCAAGCACGCCAGGTTTTTCCCGTCTTGAATTTCTGTCGATTGCGGAAAAACCAACGGCTCCCACTATTGTTGTGGCAGCCACCAACAATGGGGTGTATCGCTCGGTCGATGGAGGTGGCTCCTTCTTTCCAGTAACGACTTCGGGATTGCGGCGGCTGGTTTTAAGCAGTTTACAATATTCTGCTGATGGGCGACTATTCGGCGCTGATTACGCTGGTTATTATTATTGCAGTAATGATGATGGAGTCTCTTGGATGACGAAAAATACCCTACCAGCGGCGATCAATCACGTCAAACGCAGCGGTGGTTCTCTTTTTCTGTTGACCGATGGCGCAGGAATTTATCAGGATAACAATCCAACGTGCCCTTAATAAACGAGTGATAGGCTATGGTCAAGTACTTTTTAGCAAGCGGCCTGATAATCGGCTTCTCGTTTGCCGGCCTTACGGCCGAAGCTAATTTTGGTCCGGAAATTAGACTTACAACCGTTCAAGGCCCTTCAGTTTTTCCACGCCTTGCGGCGGCGAATGGGATGCTGCATTCGGCGTGGACTGAATTCGTTTATCCTAATTATGAACCAGAAGTTTATTATATTCGAAGCCCTGACAATGGTATTACATGGACCGCTCCAGTCAATCTTAGCAATGCGGCCGGCCGTAACGATGCATTGCCTTTAATCGCCGTTGCCGGTAACAATGTTTATGTGGCTTGGACCGCTGATCCTGTTAGCGGTGAAGTTTATTTCAGGCGCAGCCCCGACGGTGGTGCAACTTGGCAGCCTCCCCAACAACTCAGTAATTCCAGCAATGGTTATTCGCACGCTACGGATTTATGGGTGGACCGCTTCGGTAACCTGCATTTGGGTTATTACGACAGCCGTAATGTCGGTTATGGCCAGATTTACCATCGGATGAGTTGTGATGGCGGGCAATCGTGGACACCAGAACAAAATGTCACACAAAATGATGGAATTGCTGATAGTGAGTACCCACGGCTCGGACAATTGCCCAGCGGTAATTTGTATTTGATTTTCCGTAGTACCCGCGCGGGCCGGCCACAACAAGGTTGGCCGCCGTCTTCACTCTTTGGAGTGCGATCCGTTGCGCTGGGATGTCCGGGAGGGGCGAGCTGGCTTTATCCCGCTCAAGCGCTGTCGCCTCTTTACCCGGAAGAATATGCCGCCATCTATTCACCCACTTTATTGACCACCAGCGACGGACGTCTGGCCGTAGCGTACTGGGATCGCACGCGGGGCACCAACGTAACCTTCCGGCGCGGAGCGCCCGAAAATCAAGGTTGGGAAGCTCCCATCGCCCTGACTGGATTTTCCCTTAACCAACCGGAAGCAGACAGCAACGCCGAAGGCCTGGCGCCTTCCTTGGCGGAAGCGCCAGGCCTGGGGTTGTATGCCGCTTTCCAACAAACGACCGGTACGGTCGAGGGTTTTGCCACAGGACCCATACTGTATACCAGCAGCAACGATGGCGTTGCTTGGGCGGCCCCCAGTCAAGTGCCGACGCGCGCCGATACCATGCACCCCCAAATGATTTTTCACAAAAATAAGCTGCATTTTGTTTGGGCTGACTTCAGAAATGCGGCGGAGGGGTCTTTTGGTTCGGAAATTTATTATCGCTCTTTCACGGTGGTTGCTTCGACTGCCGCAACAGATCTAATCCGGCATTACTACCAATTTATTCTCGGGCGCAGTCCAGATTCAGGGGGTTTGACCTACTGGCAGGGTGAGACCACTCGTTTGGAAGGGCTGGGGGTGGACACTCAGGAAGCCTTTCGGGTCATGGCGGGCTGGTTTTTTACCAGCGCTGAATATCTTGCTAAGAATACAGATAATAATCAATATGTTATAGAATTATATCGCACTTTTTTCAGCCGCGAACCCGATGGTGGCGGTCTGGCTTATTGGAGCGGCCAACTGGCCGCCGGATTGCCGCGTAGCGTGATTCTCTTTTCTTTTATGTTCTCGCCGGAATTTGGCAGCTACATGAAAGGGTTGCTGGGTGATACCACCAGCCGGGGTGAGGTTTATGCGGTAGTGGATTTTTACCGGGGTTTTCTTAACCGATTGCCGGACAGCAGTGGATTTCAATATTGGTTAGGCCGTTTCCGCGGCGCGCAATGTTCGGGAGCGGCGGCGGTAAACGCCGAAGTCGATACCATTTCGCGCCAGTTTCTGGCCAGCGCTGAATATACTAGCCGCAACCGGAGCAATTCGGATTATGTGGCTGATCTTTACTACGCCTTTTTACGCCGGGGCGGAGATCTGAGCGGTTTTAACCACTGGGTGAACCAATTGAATACGGGTAGCCAAACTCGCGAGCAGGTGCGTGTGGATTTTCTGCGCTCTCCTGAATTCCAAAGTCGGGTCACGCAGATCATCAATCAAGGCTGTTTAAGATAGGTCGCTGCTTATAAAACCGAGATGGTAGTTCAGTGGGATTGGCTATCCGCGGCTGAGTTCTCGATGGAATTCAGCACGCTGGGAGCGGATTGAAGTTGATGGTACTCGGGTGAGCCTTCAATGATCGCCACCACTTGAGCGTACTCCAAATGACCTGCCCGCAACCCGTCCAGAAAAAATGCTTGGCCTTCAGAATCTGGCTCGCGCCTCAGCAGCAAACGGTAGGCGGCTGCAACAAAGTCGCGTGGCTCACTGATTTCAAAAAGCTTCTTTTTCCCTTGTTCAAGGCTGTCAGGAATTAAAGCAGAAATTTTTTTAGCGGATGCATCAAACAGCCAATCGTGCAGAATGGTTATTGTTTCGGGTTGAAAGCCCGCTTGCCTCAGATAGCCTTCCAGTAATAATTGGGTAAAGCTAGTAAGATGAAAGTCGCCGGTATAGGCTTGGGTTCCAAACAAAAAATGCATCAGTTCGGCATGGCGTTCGAAGCTGTTGCTTTGCTGAAATAGCGACGCCAACGCTTCAAGGCTGGGCACCCGTAGATAAAGTCGGCCGCCCACTTGCAACAAGCGGTTCCATTCGCGTAGCGCCTTACTGGTCGAAGTTCGCGGTAGGTGTTCGAGAACGTCTTGGGCGATGATTTCCTCATAGTAACCGCTCGGTAGCATCGTCAGTTCGCAGACGTCGGCGACCAAATCCGGCTTGTGAAATTCATTCAGATCGACGTTGAGATAAGCTTCTCGATGATCGAAACCACAACCCAGGTTCAAGCGACGGGGGAAACGCTGGTGATCGAAGTTGCTCATGGGCGTTTTAAGGACTGTAAGTGGGAGCGATGCCCGACGGAGCGTCTGTCGAGTTGCCGTGGGAGCTGCTGGGCCGAGGGGCATTTTTGATGCTCAGCATGACTTTCTCGGCTATTGCGCGCCAATCGAAATATTCTTCGACATGCTTTCTGGCCGTTTGAGTGATACGAGCCATGTGTTCAGGTTGAGAAAGACAGCTTTCTATAGTGGCGGCCATTGCTTCGATGGGTCGGATCAGAAGGTGGTCTTCGTCTCGCACGTCAAGACCGCGCGCGCCGGTGGCCGTGGAAATCACCGGAATCCCAGCGGCAAAGTAATCTAGCATTTTGAGATTGGTTCCCGATCCGGCCAGCATGGGATTCAAGGCGATATCCGCTAACTCCAGGATGATCTTGCGGCTGGTTTCGGTGATTTCGCCCAACAACCACACATTTTCCGGCTTGAGCATGGGATCGAAAGCATAACCGACGTTACCGACGATCAGAAATATGATTTTTGGCAATGTCGCGGCAATTTTAAAAATCTCGCCGACGGCTTCGATGTTGGGATGATGTCCGCTGCCCATGAACAAAACGAACGGCTGCTTGCCGCCACCCAAGCGTTGTTTAAAACGCTGTCTGGCTATCCCATCGGCATACTGAATTTCGTCACAGTTGGTGCCGTTCGGAGTCACGATAAATTTGTGCGAGGGAATGTCGAACGTATGGGCTAAAACGGAAGCGTCTTCTTTCGAGCAAGTCAAGATGAATTGTGCTGCCCTACAGCAATCGTGCTCCAATTCTCGAACTTGAGCCACCAACGCCGGGCCGTCTTTTTGCGAAGCAAAGACTTGACCTTTGAGTTGAAACTCGATGTCTTGGGCCTCATACCAAATCGGCTTCCCTTCGATTTCCGCCAACGCTGGAAACAAATAGGGATGGCAAGCCACCAGCGCGGTGGCGTCTTGTGCTTCCTTTTGGATGGTGTCGAGCAGCAGCGGCGTAGAGCGATAAAATTGACTGGCGGCAATGTCGGTGATGGGAATGGCAAAACGCTCTTGCAGCTTGGCCTCCCGCCGGGCTTGATCGGGCGTTTTGGGGATCCGAATTTCCCGCAATCCAGGCGCAATTTCGGTATCGGATGCTGGAACGTGCGGATCGGTCAAGGCGATGATGACGATATCGAAGGCGGCGGCCAAATGACGATAGAGATTGTAAACTCGATTTTGACCGCCGTGTCGCGGCGGAAAAATAGAAAAAGTGACGACCACCACCAATTTGCCCGCAGGCGTTCGGGCAGGGCGCGCAACACGGGACTGTGTGCTGGGTTCCGGTAAATCCAGCAACGCATCGGCGACCGCGGCCCAGGTGATTCTTTGCGCGTCCTGGTGGCCTTGGGTACCTAACGATTTAGCGAACGCTGGATTGCTTGCCAGTTGGTTCAAGGCACGGCCCAAGGCTTGTGGGGTGGCTTCCACGACCAAACCGTTTTCGCCGTCGCGCACCAGCTCTGTCGGCCCGCCCGAATCTTGCACGGTCACGACGGCTTTGGCGGCCAGCATGGCTTCCACGGTTACCAGCCCGTAATCTTCTTGATAAGGAACAAAGGGCACCGCCAGCGCGTTTTGATAAAGCCGCGCCAGTTGGGCGTCGCTTTGAAAGCCTAACAGGTTGATGCGTGGGTCGTCCTTGGCCAATGCGTTCAACCGGTTCTCCTCTGGCCCGACGCCGGCGATCAAAAGCTTGATGTCGGTCTTGACGTGGCGCATGGCCTCGATGAGCAGACCGACGCGCTTGGGACCATCCAGGCGGCTGACCGTGAAGAAGTATTGAAAATCATGACCCGGAGCCACCGCCAGATTGCTGGGCGGATGGGCGACCGCTACTTCGGTATTTTTCGGGAAGTAATCCTCACGCCGCGCCACGGTGTGAGCGATGCTCGCATAGCGGACGATCCGGCTCGGGTCCAGCGCGACGTTATCCAAAAAATGCACCACCGCGCGGCTGATGGGTCCAGGGAAGCTGAGAACGGCTTTGGCGTCTCCCTCCACAGCGGCGATGTCTTCCAGCCGGCCAAACAGTTCGGGCAAGATTTCCCGCTGTCCGGGGTTGCTGTCCAACAGGGCCAACACCTGTTGTATGGCGCTCGGATAGCTCGATCGGGCCGCCAGCGCGGAGCCCGGATACGCATCGTAAAGCCCCCGCAAACGATGGAGCATGTAACAGACGTGACGGGGATGCTCGATCATCCACGCCGGATATTTGCCGGTGATGACCAGATCGAAGCCGTCCAGGCGGAGTAGGCTGAACCGCTGGTAGCTGTCCATCAGCGACCAGAAATCCGCTTCCGGGCTGGGAAGCTTGATGATATCGGCCTGATGGACGGTGTTCTCGTTGAGGTGGCGTACCAGACCCCACCAGAGTTTTTCAGCGCCTCCCACAATAAAGGGTTGCGGGCAAGGAGCGACAACGGCGATTTTCATGCTTATCGATCCGTCAATTGAGCAAGGCTTCGAGAACCTTATTCCAGGATAATTCGAGGGAATCATATTTGGCGCGGCCATTGATCCCTATTTTCATGGCTTCAACGGGATGGCCGGCCAGGCGATCGATGGCATCGGCAATGGCTTTTGCATCCGGCTCCACGATCAAGCCTTCTGACTCGTGGCTGATGAACTCCAACGGCCCGCCGGAATCGGTGCATGTGATGACGGGCTTGCAGGCTAGCATGGACTCTAGGGTGATGTAGCCGTAGTCTTCATCCTTGGGTCCGAAAAAAATCGCCAGCGCATTTGCGTAAAACGCTCTTAATTCTTCTGGAGAAAGATAACCGACTAACCGCACTCGATCTTCCAGTTTGTAAAGCCGCACCATTTCTTTGAAGTGACCGTATTGGCCACCCATACCGGCAATGATGGCCCAAACCGGCGCTTTGACATGGCGCATGGCTTCAATCAGTAAGTCCTGCCGTTTGAGCGATTCCAGCCGGCTAGGCGAGAAAATGTAGGGCTGGTGCGGTGCCGAGTAGAATTGATCGGCTGAGGGTGGCGGGTGGTAAAGCGGCTCCGCTTTCAGGCCATTGTAGCGAGCCAAACGCTCGGCGACTGTGTGCGAAAGCGCGAATAAGCCTTGACAGTGGGTCAGATGCTCTGTGTCTCGTTCCGTGATTAAACGGCGTGTTGCATCGCTCAGGCTTTGTGGATTTTGAGGCTCGTGTAGATCGTAAGCCATGCGAAATTGATGGAGAACCCAACAATGCTTTACAGGGTGATTGAGATAAAACGATGGAAAAGTCAGGCATATCACCCGGTCCGGCTCGTAACAATTCAACTTGGTGAAATCTTCGCTTTCCCAGACTTGCATTGATCGTAGGATTTCCGATTCTGGCGAAAACCGAAAAGGCAGTGAAATAATATCGGCTTGATGTCCGGCTTGCAGGCTAGCTTCTTGTAATCCTTCAGCGAGTGCTTCAGCGCCACCCTGCATGAAAGGGACTTGTACCGTGGCAATGGCAATTCTCAAAACGTATCCTTGATTTAGAGTGCTTGTTTGTTAGGAGGGATTTTATTTTTCAGCCGACATGGCGCTCTATATGGCCCAATAGCATCTCGTGGGAGCGCTGGGGCAGCAGCCATGGCGGGAACGCCAGCATTTGGGCGATGAAGCCGGCCGTGGGGCCGATGAGGGGTAAGCGATAAATCAGGGAAGCCAGACAAGCGAGCGACAGACCGCGCAACCGCATTTTTTTGGCGCGGCCTTCCGGCGAAAGTCGCAGGCGGGCCAGGAGTTCCCAGCGGCTGACCCGGCCGTTTAGCAAGGCTCTTAGGTAATGATGGGCGCCAGAGGAATCGAGGCTGCGCCCCAGCATCGATTGATAGGCGATAATTAAAAACTCTTCACCATAAAGGGGAAGAAAATCTCTAACATGGCCGCCATGAGCGATCTGGATCTCATTGACGAAGCGTTGGCGCCTCTGCGAGGGTTGCGAGCGGCGGAAAGGCATCGTACCTGGAGCCGATTCGGTATCGCCGCGCCGTCGTGCCTCTTGGCGAACGGCGGCGACCAAGGCGTCAAGGGTCAATGGACTCGGCCCGGAATCTGTAGAATGCATGTCATCAAGCCTATGTTTTTTGGGCGGTTTTTAGAGCAGATCGATAATAGTAGAGACTTTTCTCGATCTTTCTTTCGGCTGGCGAGAGGCGGAAATCAGCCTCTAGGAGCTGACCGTCCGTCTGCGTTGAAAGGCTCCAAGGCGGGCCGGTATTGTGTATGAAAGTGACCGTTGCCGTCCATCTTCAGTGCGCTAGCGGCAGTGATTGAGTTTTTTCTGTTCGGACTTTTCCGACAATCCTCGGGTGGGCCGGTATCGTGATGAGCGTGTGGGTCGGCCTGGTGGTGTTCGCCACCGCGTCGGTGCTTGCGGGTTATTTGGCTGGGCCGGCTGCACGCATCACTCTGCTCGATCATCCGAACGATCGGTCGTTACACCAGCGGCCCATCCCGCGCACTGGCGGTCTCGCCATGCTGGCCGCAAGCTTGATCGGTGGCTTTCTGGTTGGCTGGACGCTTCCCGTTTCTCGTCCTGGCCTGGGATTGCTGCTACTCGGGTTGGCTCCGCTGGCCGTCGTCTCGCTACTCGATGACCGCGGTGGGATTCGGTTTCAATGGCGTCTCGCGGCGCACGTTTGGGCGGCGTTCAGTTTGGTTTTGGCGGGCTATAAACCCGATTGGTTCGAGCTGCCAGGGTTGGTTATGCCGCTTTCCAGCGGGTTCGCTTTCCTTCTGACTCTGCTGTTTGGCGTTTGGATGATCAATCTCTATAACTTCATGGACGGCATGGACGGTTTCGCCGGCGGCATGGCTTTGATCGGCTTCGCGACGCTGGCTTGGCTCGGTCGGGCAGACAGTGCTTTCATGAGCGCCTGCCTGATCGCGGCGGCCGCCAGCGCCGGATTTCTGGTTCACAACTTTCCACCCGCCAGACTCTTCATGGGTGACACCGGCTCCATCATGCTGGGTTTTCTGGCGGCGGCGTGCAGCCTGTGGGGCAATAAAATCGGCCTGTTTCCGCTGTGGGCGGCGCTGCTTATTTTTTCGCCGTTTGTCGTTGATGCGACCGTGACTTTACTGCGGCGCTTGCTGCGCGGCGAGAACGTTTTGGAGGCCCATCGAACGCATTACTACCAGCGGTTGGTGTTGCTCGGTTGGGGCCATCGCCGGACGGTGCTGACGGAATATGCGCTGATGCTGGCGTGCGCCGGTTCGGCGGTGTGGGCGGTCCGTCTGTCGCCCGCCGGCCAAATAAGTTTGCTCGTGGGTTGGTGGTTGGTTTATAGCCTCCTGATGTGGGGAGTCGGGCGGCTCGAACGGCGGCGTGCTAGAGTATCTATCCCGTGATGCTCGAACAATTCCTGAATCTGCCCGCCCTGGTACGCCGCCTGCTGCTGGTCGCCGGCGACACGCTCGCCGTGTTGGTCGCGGTCTGGGCTTCCTTCGCCATCCGCCTCGGTGATTGGTGGCCCTACCTGCTGCAAGACGCCGTGTGGCTGTTTCCGCTGGCGGTGATCGTTGTCATTCCAACGTTTGCCGCGGTCGGCATGTATCGGCCGATTCTGCGCTACGCCGACGAAAGCCTGCTCTATACCATCTTGTTGGGAGCGAGCGCCGGCATCCTGCTGATGATGGCGGTTTGGGTGTTCCTGCGGGAAGGGGTGGTGCCGCGTTCGTCGTGGCTGATTTGTTGGCTCGTCCTTACGGCGCTGGTCGGCGGGGGCCGCTTGGTGCTGCGCCGCTATCTGCGGCGGCGGTTCCGCTTGAGCGCCCGCCGGACGCCGGTTATCGTCTACGGCGCGGGCGAGGCGGGCGCGCAATTGGTCAATGCGCTGCGTTACAGCGCTGAGTTCGAGCCGGTCGTCTTCGTGGATGACAACGCCCGCTTGTGGGGGAGCGTGGTGCTCGGACTCAAGGTGAGAGCGCCCGTCAAGCTGTCGCGGCTGATCTCCCGCCACGAGGCCAAGTTGGTGCTGTTGGCGCTGCCTTCCATTTCGCACCAGCGCCGCCAGCAGATACTTGAAGCGTTGGCGGGCTTGCCGGTGCGGGTGATGGATTTGCCCGCCTTGGCGGAACTGACCAGCGGCGCCCGGCGCATCGATGAATTTCGCGAAATCGATGTCGAGGATATTCTGGGTCGGGATTCGGTCAAGCCCAACGAGACCTTACTGCGGACCCGAGTGAGCGGCAAGGCGGTGATGGTCACCGGCGCGGGCGGTTCGATCGGCGCTGAATTGTGCCGGCAAATCCTGGCCTTGCGCCCCAGCCGGTTAGTGTTGTTCGAGCGCTCCGAGTACGCCTTGTACACCATCGAGCAAGAGCTTGGCGCGATGCTGGCGAACATGGGTCAACCGCCCATCGAATTGATTCCCCTGTTGGGTTCGGTGATCCACCGACGGCGGTTGCGGAGCGTCATGGAGCGCTTTGACGTGCAGACCGTCTATCACGCCGCCGCCTACAAACACGTGCCCATCGTCGAGCACAATCCCATCGAAGGGGTGCGGAACAACGTATTCGGCACCCTGTACGCCGCCGAAGCCGCCAGCGCGGTCGGCGTCGAAACCTTCGTGCTGGTGTCCAGCGACAAGGCGGTACGCCCCACCAACGTGATGGGCGCCACCAAACGGCTGGCGGAGTTGATTTTGCAAGGACTGGCGGGCGAGGGGAGCGCGACCCGATTTTGCATGGTGCGTTTCGGCAACGTGCTGGATTCTTCCGGTTCGGTGGTGCCGCTGTTTCGCGAGCAGATTCGCAAGGGTGGACCGGTGACCGTGACTCATCCGGAAGTCGAACGCTATTTCATGACCATCCCCGAAGCAGCCCAGTTGGTGATTCAGGCGAGCGCCATGGCCAAGGGCGGCGATTTGTTCTTGCTCGACATGGGGGAATCCGTGCGGATTTTTGATTTGGCGCGGCGGATGATCCGCTTGTCGGGGTTGGAAATCCGGGACGAACACCAGGCCGATGGCGATATCGAGATTCGATTCACCGGCTTGCGCAGCGGCGAAAAATTGCGCGAGGAATTGCTGATCGGCGCCGATGATCTGCCGACCGCGCACCCGATGATTCGCCGTGCCCGCGAGGGGTGCCAGTCCTGGTCCGACATCCGGGACTGCCTGAAACGGCTGGACGCCGCCGCGCAAGCCTTCGATTATCCGACCGTGCGAGCGATCTTGCGGGAAGCGGTGGCGGAATATCAGCCCGAGAACGGCATCGAGGACTGGCTATGGCGGACCGAAACCCGGCAAACCATCGAGAAACTGGTCGATTAAGCGGTGCTGTCCGCGGAATCCGGGTTCGGATCGGGCCAGATGACGGCGGTTTTGACCTGATTGCCGGCGGTTTCGATGATTTCGGTCGGATGGCCCGCCAAGCTGAGCTGCGTGCCCGGTTCGGGAATGGCTTCCAAATGCTCCATGACCAGTCCGTTGACGGTGCGCGGGCCATCGGTGGGCAGCCTCCAGTCCAGAGCGCGATTCAGGCTGCGGAGGGCGGTGCGGCCGTCCACCACGTAGCCGCCGTCGCCGCGCGGAATCAGACTAGGCTTGCCGAGCGTGGCGGGATCGGTGGTGAATTCGCCCACGATCTCCTCCAGGATGTCCTCCAGCGTCACCAGACCCAACACATCGCCGTACTCGTCCACCACCAGACCGAAGCGCCGGCGCAATTGTTGAAAATTGACCAATTGCTGGGTCAGGGTAGTGGTTTCCGGGATGAAGTAAGGCTCCCGACACAAATTTTCTAGGTCGGCGCGGTCGAACCGTGGCTTTCGCGTCATCAGGTTCAGCACGTTGCGCAGGTGCAAAAAGCCGACGATCTGATCCATGCTTTCGCGATAAACCACCAGACGCGTGTACGGACTGCGCTTGAGTTGAGCGACGATCCGTTGCCAGTCATCCGCCAGATCGAGGCCGGCAATTTCATTGCGCGGCACCATGATGTCATCGACGGTGATCTCCTCCAGCTCCAGGATGCTGAGCAGCATCGCGCGGTGCCGTTTGGGGATCATTGCTCCGGCTTCGAGCACCACGGTGCGTAACTCATCGGGGCTGAGCGAAGACTGGCTCGCGGTCTGGACGGCTGCCCGGAACAGGCCTAACAAGCAGTTTGCCACCGCATTGATCAACCAGATCAGCGGATGAAAGGCTTTGAGCAGCGGGCTTAATACGCTGGCGGCGGGGAAGGCGATGCGTTCGGGATACAAGGCCGCCAGGGTTTTGGGAACGACTTCCGCAAATACCAATACGGCGACGGTCATGATCGCGGTGGCAACCACGATACCGGTCTCGCCCAGAAAGTGAATGGCGACCACGGTGGCCAGGGAGGCAGCCAGCATATTGAAGAAGGTGTTACCCAACAAAATGAGGCCGATCAGCCGATCCGGGCGTTCCAACAGCTTGTTGGTGCGTTGCGCGGCTTTGTCGCCGGATTTGGCGCGGTGGCGCAAGCGGTAGCGATTGAGCGTCATCAGGCCGGTTTCGGAACCGGAAAAAAAAGCCGAACAGCCGAGCAGCAGTACCAAAACGACGCACAAAGCGCCTATGGGAATATCTTCCAAATCGGGAGAACCTCGTTCAGAGTGTGACCCATTGTTTTTAAGGTTGCCGGCGCGGGCTGTCAAGGCATGGCTTGGAGCAACGCCGAAGTCCGGCGCCGGATCGGCCGGAACACGCTCAATAGCGCCGCAAGATCAGCTCCAGCACCAGCTTGCTGCCGAAAAAGGCCAACACCAGAAAGCCGAAGCCGCTCAAGGTCCACCGGATGGCGGTCTGGCCGCGCCAGCCGAAGCGCCAGCGGCCCCACAGCAGCACCCCGAACACGCACCAAGCGATCAGGGAAAGCAGGGTCTTGTGCGCCACGTGCTGGGCGAACAGATCTTCGAGAAAGAAAAAACCGCTGATCAAAGTGACGCTCAACAAGATAAAGCCGACGGTGATGAGCTGGAACAACAGACTTTCCATCGCGGTCAGCGGCGGAATCCCGCGCAGGAAGCCGCCGGGCTGGCGGTGGCGCAGACGGTGATCCTGGACGGCGAGCAAAATCGATTGCACCGCCGCCAGCGACAGCAGCGAATACGCCAAAATCGCGATGAAAATGTGCAGCTCCAGCGGCCACCGACCCGGATCGGCGACGATGCGCTGGCCGGGGAACCACAGGCCGAGCACCAGCGTCAGCGCGCCGACCGGCAAGGCGATGATGCCCAGATTTTCCACGGGGCGAACCGCGGCGACCGCCAGCAACAGCAGATCGATCAGCCAGCCGGTGAACGACAGCGCGTTGAAGAAGCCCAGATTCAGGCCGGCGGGTTCGAAGACGGTTTGCGATAGAATACTGGCGTGCAACAACACCGCGCCCCAGCCGAGCGCCAGAGGGCCGCTCGCGGACGCCGCGGCGGCTCCCGCGTTCGCCAGCCGCACGGCCAGCCAAGCGCCGGCCAAGAGATAAAGCAGGACGGCCAAGCCGCCGATGATCGCGTTCATACTGTGGGCCGCGATGGATAAGTCACGGCGTCATGATGGCATGAAATGAGCGGGCCTTGAAGGGCGCCGGCATCCACGGTATGCGCCGGCCCGGCCAATTCCCCTATAATCCAATCTTTTCGATAGTACCCAAGGTTGATCCCGCATGTTCGAAAATCTCAGCGAACGCTTGTTACGGACCGTCAAGAACCTGCGCGGCCAGGGCCGCCTGACCGAGGATAATATCAAGGACGCCTTGCGCGAGGTCCGCATGGCGCTGCTGGAGGCGGACGTGGCGCTGCCGGTGGTGCGGGAGTTCATCAACCGGGTGCGCGAGCGAGCTGTCGGCGAGGAAGTCTTGCTAAGCCTGACGCCCGGTCAGGTCCTCATCAAGATCGTGCACGAGGAATTGATCGGCGTGATGGGCGAGGCCAACGCCGAATTGAACTTGCGCGTTCAGCCGCCGGCGGTGGTGCTGATGGCCGGACTGCAAGGTTCGGGCAAGACCACCAGCGTCGCCAAGCTGGCCCGTTGGCTGAAGGAGCGCCAGCGCAAGAAGGTGCTGGTGGTCAGTTGCGACGTGTATCGGCCCGCCGCCATCGAGCAGTTGCGCAAATTGGCCGGGGAGGTCGGCGCGGAATTCTTTCCCAGCCAAGCCGACCAAGCGCCGGAGGCCATCGCCCGCAAGGCGCTGGAGCACGCCCGGCTTCATGCCGTGGAGGTGCTGATCGTCGATACCGCCGGCCGGCTGCATATCGATGAGGACATGATGGCGGAAATCCAGCGCTTGCACGCCGTGCTCGATCCGATCGAAACCCTGTTCGTGGTCGACAGCATGACCGGTCAGGACGCCGCCAACACCGCCCAAGCCTTTGACAACACGCTGCCGCTGACCGGCGTGGTGCTGACCAAAACCGACGGCGACGCGCGCGGCGGGGCGGCCTTGTCGATCCGCCAGATCACCGGCAAACCGATCAAATTCCTCGGCGTCGGCGAAAAGACCGCCGCGCTGGAACCGTTCTATCCCGAACGGGTGGCGTCCCGGATTCTCGGTAAGGGCGACGTGCTGAGCCTGGTCGAGGAGATGGAGCAAAAAGTCGATAAGGAAAAGGCGCTCAAGCTGGCGCAAAAGGTTCAGAAAGGCAAGGGTTTCGACCTAGAGGATTTCCGCGAGCAGATGGAACAGATGCTGAAGATGGGTGGCATCGCCAGCCTGCTGGACAAGATGCCGGGCTTCAACGCCGCCCCGGCGGCGCTCAAGGATCAGGCCGCCGACAAGGAAGTAAAGCGGTTGGTGGCGATCATCAACTCGATGACCCCGCAGGAGCGCCGTTTCCCGGATATCATCAAAGGTTCGCGCAAGCGCCGGATCGCCGCCGGCTCCGGCAACCAGATTCAGGATGTCAACCGACTGCTCAAGCAGTTCGATCAGGCGCGGAAGATGATGAAAAAGATGAAGGGCGGCGGCTTGATGAAGATGTTGCGCGGCTTGCAGGGCAAGCTGCCGATGGGCGGTTTGCCGCCGCTGAAGCCTTAAAGGCCGTTGCCGACTTTTAGCAATCGGTTTCAAAGCAACGGAATTTCAGTTACTATCCCCCGCTTCATCCGGCTGCCTGATCGGGCAGCTTTTTCGTATCGGAATTCGCAAGAGGTATCAGCCAGCGCATGGTTACCATCCGCCTGTCTCGCGGCGGCGCCAAGAAGCGCCCCTTCTACACCGTGGTCGTGACCGACAGCCGCAACCGGCGCGACGGTCGCTATATCGAACGCCTGGGATTTTTTAACCCTATCGCCAGCGGTCAGGATGTCCGGCTGAGCCTGAATCAGGAGCGGGTGCAGTACTGGTTGGGCAACGGCGCGAAGCCGTCCGAGCGAGTGGTCAGCCTGATCGCGGAAGCCCGCAAGCAGGTGGCGCAATAACGGATTGGCCCTGAATCCGGCCGCGCCGCGATGTCGGATTGGGTGATTCTGGGCCGGGTGTCCGGCCTGTTTGGTATCCAGGGATGGGTGCGGGTGTTTTCGCATACCGATCCGCGTGACGGCATCGTCCGCTACAACCCGGTGTTTTTGCGGCAGCACGATGAATGGCGGCCGTTCGAAATCGAAGCGGGCCGCGCCCACGGCGCGGGGGTGGTGCTGAAATTCGTCGGTTGCGACGACCGGGATCGAGCGACGACTTTGATTCAATGCGAGATCGCCGTGCGACACTCGCAGTTGCCGCCACCGGGGCCGGGCGAGTGTTACTGGGCGGATTTGGAAGGATTGCGGGTGCTGACGCTAGACGGCGTGGAGCTGGGAACGGTGGCTTCCCTGTTCGCCACCGGCGCCAACGATGTGCTGGTGGTGCGAGGCGACCGGGAACGGTTGGTACCCTTCATCCGGGATACGGTGATCGCCGAGATCGATCTCGACCGACGCTTGCTGCGGGTGGATTGGGACCCGGATTTTTGAGTGTGTTTTCAACCTGATTCTGTTCCGCGAGGAGCCAGGATGCAGCGAGGGACGCCGTCGTGCGCGTGGATGTAGTGACGCTGTTTCCCGAGATGGTTGAAACGCTGCTCCGCTTTGGCGTCACCGGCCGGGCCGTCGAGCGTGGCTTGTTGACGGTGGCGACCTGGAACCCGCGCGATGATGCGCGCGACCGCCATCGCACGGTGGACGACCGGCCTTATGGCGGCGGGCCGGGGATGGTGATGAAGGTTCAACCGCTGCGCGATACCCTGCGGCGGGCGCGCCAAGCGACGGAACCGCGCGGCAGGACGGTTTATTTGAGCCCGCAAGGCCGTCCGCTCAATCAGGACAGCGTGCGGGAACTGGCTGAAGAAGGGCGGCTGATCCTGTTGGCCGGGCGTTACGAGGGCATCGACGAGCGCTTGATCGAGGCCGAGGTAGACGAAGAATGGTCCATCGGCGATTACGTGCTGAGCGGCGGCGAGCTGGCGGCCTTGGTGGTGATCGACGCCGTGGCCCGCTTGCTGCCGGGCGCGTTGAACGACAATGAGTCCGCCGAACAGGATTCGTTCATGGATGGCTTGCTGGATTGTCCGCACTATACCCGCCCCGAACTCATCGACGGGCGGCGGGTGCCAGCCGTGCTGTTGAGCGGCGATCACGCCGCCATCGCGCGCTGGCGGCGGCGCGAGTCCTTGGGGCGGACCTGGCTGCGCCGGCCGGAACTGTTGACCTTGCGCTCGCTGGCCGACGGCGATCAAGCCTTGTTGGATGAGTTTATTCAGGACTATCGAGAAAAAGCGGAGAATGCCGGTTTGGCCGGGGATCTCACGGAGCAACGTGGAGTGTCGTGTCATGAGCAAATTGGTCGAAGCGTTTGAAAAAGAACAGATGAACCGTGAAATCCCGGACTTCGGTCCCGGTGATACCGTGGTGGTGCGGGTTAAGGTGAAGGAGGGCAACCGCGAGCGCTTGCAGGCGTTCGAGGGGATCGTCATCGCCAAGCGCAACCGCGGTCTGAATTCCGCCTTTACCGTGCGCAAGATTTCCCACGGCGAAGGCGTGGAGCGGGTGTTCCAGTCCTATAGTCCCGCCATCGCCGACATCACGGTCAAGCGGCGGGGCGACGTGCGCCGCGCCAAGCTGTATTACCTGCGCGGTTTGGAAGGCAAGGCGGCCCGCATCAAGGAAAAACTCTCCTGATCCCGCGTCGGGAGTCGCACTGAACGGGGCGATCCATTGAGATCGCCCTTTGTGTTTTGGCGGGAGAAAAACGATGCGCGATCAATGGGCGAACTGGCTTGCTCCGGTCCGGGCGCTAGCGGCGGAGGCCAGTGAGCGGATTCTGAAAATCTACGCCACGGCGTTTGAAGTCACCACCAAGGACGATCACAGTCCGCTGACCGACGCTGACTTGGCCGCGCACCGCGCGATCCTGGCCGGTTTGGAGCGGTTGACGCCGGACGTTCCCGTTTTGTCCGAGGAGTCGGCGGCTGTGTCTTTCGCCGAGCGTTCGACTTGGCGGCGCTATTGGCTGGTGGACCCGTTGGACGGCACCAAGGAATTCGTCCAGCGCAACGGGCAATTCACCGTCAATATCGCATTGATTGAAGATCATGAACCGGTCTTCGGCGTGGTGCGGGTGCCGGTGACCGGCGTCTGTTATTTCGCCGCGCGCGGTTGTGGCGCGTTTCGCCAGGAGCCGGATCAGCCGCCGCAACCGATTTCGGTAACACCGTTACAGGCTGACAGGCCGGTCAGGGTCGTGGGTAGCAAGTCGCACGGCGGACCGAAGCTACAAAAATTCGCCGTCAAGCTGGGGGCGCATGAACTGGTCACCATCGGTAGTTCGCTCAAGTTCTGCCAGGTAGCGGAAGGATCGGCGGACGTGTACCCGCGCTTCGGCCCGACCTCGGAGTGGGATACCGCCGCCGCTCAAGCCATCGTCGAAGTCGCGGGTGGACAGGTGGTGTCGATGGAAACCGGTCAGCCGTTGCGCTACAACACGAAAGAGGCGTTGTTGAATCCGTATTTCATCGTTTATGGAGACGCCAGCGGCGATTGGTTGAGCTACGTTCCACGCGAGGGTTGAACATGAACGGGAGCGCTGGTTATCAGGCGATCATTGCGACCCCGCTGGGTTGCATCGGTGTTCGCATGAGCGATAAGGCGGTGAGCGCGCTGGATTATCTGCCGGCCGGCACCGCCGAACAGCCGCCGGCGGATGCGGCGACCGAAGCCGTGGTAGCACAGTTGATCGCCTATTTTCATGATTCGCTGGCCTCGTTCAATGTACCGCTGGCCCCGGCTGGGACAGCGTTTCAACAGCGAGTGTGGAGGGGGTTGAAGACGATTCCCGCAGGCACCGTACTGAGCTATGGCGAACTGGCGCGGCAACTGGATACTGCCCCTCGCGCCATCGGTGGGGCGTGTCGGAGCAATCCGATACCGATTCTGATTCCCTGCCATCGGGTGGTGAGCCGACAGGGGTTGGGCGGCTATGCGGGCGAGGTCGAGGGTGAGCTGCCGGGGATCAAACGCTGGCTGTTGCGGCATGAAGGCGTGGCGGTCGAGTAGGGAATAGCTCCGTTCAATCCGCGCTATCTTTTGACAAGCGCCAAGGCTCATCGGTCATTTCCGGCAGCGCCACATCTTCGTAAAGTGCTTCGATAGGGGCGCTAAACTCCAAGCTTGACAGCTCCACCCGATCGCCAGGGCTTGCCCCGCGGATAGGCGCGAAGCAAGGTAGCTAAATTCAGTGTGATAGTGACATGAGCATCGGTCGCGCCCACCATCGCGAAAATCTCACCGGCCAGATATTCGTGCTTTATGGGGGCGTGCTCCTCCCATGCTAGATAATCATCGACGTTAAAAGGAATTTTGGGACGAGCTTGGGGCATGGTGGATGTCCTGATAAGCAACGGCGGCGCAAACAGCTTAACCGAACTCTCTCGGTTGGAAAATTCGCCGCCTTGAAATCCCACGATCCGCCCTTATATCGGCCTCCAAATTCGTGAATTTCATCCAGGAGTCCATCCCTCATGACCGTCGAAGCTCACAAGGAAACCCTTGGTTTTCAGGCCGAGGTGCAGCAGTTGCTGCGCTTGGTCGCCCATTCCCTGTATTCCCACAAGGAAGTGTTCCTCCGCGAACTTATCTCCAATGCCTCGGATGCCTGCGACAAGCTGCGGTTTGAGGCCCTGACCGATGGCGCGCTGTACGAAAACGATCCGGAGCTGAAAATCCGGGTCAGCTTCGATAAAGATGCCCGCACCATCACCGTCGCCGACAATGGCATCGGCATGGACCGGCAGGAAGTCATCGACAACATCGGCACCATCGCCCGCTCCGGCACCCGCCAATTCATGCAAAAGCTGACCGGCGATCAAGCCAAGGACGCCAACCTGATCGGCCAGTTCGGCGTCGGTTTCTATTCCAGCTTCATCGTCGCCGACAAGGTGACGCTGCGCACCCGCCGCGCCGGTTTGGGCGCGGAGCACGGTGTGCTGTGGGAGTCCACCGGTGAGGGCGAGTACACGCTGGAAAATATCGACAAGCCGGCGCGCGGCACCGAAGTCACCCTGCACCTACGCGAGGACGAGACTGAATTGCTCAATGAGTGGCAGCTGCGCTCGATCATCACCAAATATTCCGACCACATCACCTTGCCGGTGATCATGCCGGTGGAGAAGCCGGGCGAAGATAAGGACGCTCCGCCGACCATTGAGGACGAGCGCATCAATCAGGCGGCGGCGCTGTGGGCGCGACCCAAGCACGACATCACGGAGGAGGAATACAAGGAATTCTACAAGCACGTCGGCCACGACTTTGAAGACCCGTTGGCCTGGACCCACAACCGGGTCGAAGGCAAGCTGGAATACACCTCGCTGCTGTACCTTCCGGCCCGCGCGCCGTTCGATTTATGGGATCGCGATCAGCGCCACGGCGTCAAGCTGTACGTACAGCGCGTATTCATCATGGACGACGCCGAACATCTGATGCCACGCTATCTGCGCTTCGTTCGCGGCGTGATCGACTCCAATGACCTGCCGCTGAACATTTCCCGCGAAATCCTGCAAAACAGTAAAGTCGTGGATGGCATCCGCGCCGGTTCGGTTAAGAAAGTGCTCGGCCTGCTGGAAGATCTAGCGCAGAACGATAAAGAAAAGTACGCCAAATTTTGGAAGGAATTCGGGCGGGCACTCAAGGAAGGTCCGGCGGAGGATTACGGCAACCGCGAACAGATCGCCAAACTGTTCCGCTTCGCCTCGACCCATACCGACAGCGCCGAGCAAACGGTGTCGTTGAGCGATTACCTCGGCCGGATGAAAGACGGCCAAGACAAGCTTTACTACATTTCCGCCGAAAGCTTCGCCGCCGCCAAAAACAGCCCTCACCTGGAAATTTTCCGCAAGAAAGGGCTGGAAGTGTTGCTGATGACCGACCGGGTGGACGAATGGCTGATGTCGCACCTCAACGAGTTCGAGGGCAAGCATTTCCAATCGGTCGCCAAGGGCGCGCTGGATCTGGACAAGATCGCCTCCGAAGAAGAAAAGCAGGAGCAGAAACAGGCCGAGGACCAGTACAAGGACTTGCTGGCGAAGGTCAAGGAGGTGCTGGGCGATCAGGTCAAGGAAGTGCGGGTTTCGACTCGTCTGACCGATTCACCGGCCTGTCTGGTGGTGGACGAATACGCCCTCAGCGCGCACCTGGAGCGGATGTTGCGCGACGCCGGCCAAAACGTGCCGATGAGCAAGCCTTATCTGGAGTTGAACCCCCAGCATCCCTTGGTCGGACGCTTGCAAGGCGAGGCCGATGCCGGTCGCTTTAACGATCTCACTCACTTGCTGTTCGAACAAGCGGTACTGGCGGAAGGCGGGCAGCTGGAAGACCCGGCCAGTTTCGTCAAGCGCTTGAACGCGCTGCTGCTGGCTATGGGCTGACGGTTTAGCAAGAGGGAGTCCGCAGTGACTTGCGGCTCTCTCTTTCCTAAAATGGAGGAATGAAACGGCCACCTCCTGTCTGTTGGATGGCTGAAGGCTCCTGATGGGCCAGAAAGACATCATCTCCAAAAGTATCCTCAAGCGCCTCTTGTTGGATATGGCCGTCTACCTGTTCAAACTGGAACTGGTGGACGCCGAACTGCTGTCGACCGAAGAACAGCGCATTGAAGACCGTCGCTCCGATCTGGTGGCGAGAGTCACTCCGGTTCAAGGCGAGCCATTCATCCTGCATTTGGAAATCCAAAACACCAACGACGACCAGATGCCGGCGCGGATGCTGCGCTACTTGGCCGACATTCAATTAGCCTATCCCGGCAAGCGGGTTCATCAATGCTTGGTGTATATCGGGGCCGGGCGTTTGGCCATGGCGGCGGGTTTGGAAAGCCCGCAATTGCATTATCGTTACGAAATGCTCGACATGCGGGACATCGACTACCGCACGCTGTACGATAGTCAAAGCCCGGACGCGCTGGTGCTGGCGGTACTGGGCGACTTCGGTGGCGACGACCCCCAAGATGTCGTGGTGCGCCTGCTGACCAAATTGCGATCGCTGGCGGGGCAGGATGAAGGACGCTTGCGGGAGTATCTGCAAATGCTGGAGGTTTTGGCCGACAACCGCTGCCTCGGCGTCAATATCCAGGAGGCTTACGACATGCTACAGATCGACCTCGAACGTCTGCCAAGCTATCAAAAAGGCATGGAAAAGGGCATGGAAAAGGGCATGGAAAAGGGTATGGAAAAGGGCATGGAAAAGGGTATGAAGCAAGGCGAGCGCCGTAAGGCCTTGCAAGTTGCGCGCGAACTGCTGGCGCTAAACTTTTCCACGGATCAGATCGGCGCCATCACCAAGCTGTCATCAGTTGAAATACAACAGTTGAAAGAAGGCTAAGACAAGATCCGCCTGCGTTCATAAACCGACGCGATCCGATTGAAGCCGCCATGCTCCTCGAAGCCGAAAATCTCTACGTTCGCTACGGCAACGTTCAAGCGTTGCACGGCATCAACCTGCACGTCCGACAAGGCGAAATCGTCACCATTCTCGGGGCGAATGGGGCGGGTAAGACGACCACCCTGCGCGCCATCAGCGGTTTGCTGCGACCGGCGCAGGGGGAAATCCGCTTCGAGTCGCGACCGATCCACCAATTGCCCGCCCATCGGCTGGTGGCCATGGGCATCGCGCAGTCGCCGGAAGGCCGGCGCGTGTTCGGGACGCTCACCGTTCGGGAAAACCTCAATCTTGGCGCTTTCAGTCGAACCGACAAGACGCAAGTCGCCAAGACCTTGCGCTGGATTCACGATCTATTTCCAGTGCTGGCGCAGCGGAGCGACCAACTGGCTGGAACGTTGAGCGGCGGCGAGCAGCAAATGCTGGCCATCGGCCGCGCGCTGATGGCCAACCCACGGATTTTGTTGCTCGACGAACCCAGCCTCGGCCTCGCGCCGCTGCTGGTGAAGGCGATCTTTCAGACCCTGTGGGAAATCAACGAAGCCGGTGTGACCATCGTGCTGGTCGAGCAGAACGCCCGCGCCGCGTTGAAACTGGCGCATCGGGGCTATGTGATGGAAGTCGGCCGGATCGTCCTGGAAGACCGCGCCGAGGCCTTGTTGGCCAATCCCGAAGTTCGCAATGCTTATCTGGGCGGCGGATGAGCACGGCGCCCGATCCACAGGTCGCCGCAACCGACATTGCCATCGATCCCGCCCATCGCCGCGCTGTGTTGATGCTGCTGGCGACGGCGCTGCTGTGGAGTTTGGGTGGCCTGCTGATCAAATGGGTCGACTGGAATCCGCTGGCCATCGCCGGGATGCGCAGCCTGATCGGCGCGGCGGTCATCGGGTTCATCTTTCGCAAGGCGTTGCGCTTTACCGGTTCGTTCGAGCAGATCGGCGCGGCGCTGGCCTACGCCGGCACGGTGGTCTTGTTCGTCGTCGCCAACAAGCTGACCACCGCCGCCAATGCCATCCTGTTGCAATACACCGCGCCGTTTTACGTCATTCTGTTCAGTCCGTGGTTTCTGGGCGAACGAGCCAGCCGCCGCGACTGGCTGAGTCTGGCGATGATCGTGGTCGGAATGCTGTTGTTCTTCGGCGATGAACTGAGTTTGGAAGGTTATCTCGGCAACGGGGTGGCGCTGGCCAGCGGTTTCTGTTTCGCTTGGCTGACGCTGTTTTTGCGTCGTCACCGCGAAGAATCGCCGATTTCAGCCTTGGTGTTGGGCAATCTTTTAGCCGGTTTGATCGGCTTGCCCTTCATGTTTCAGTCGCTGCCGGACGCCAGTAGCTGGGTTGGCTTATTGCTGCTTGGAGCGGTGCAACTGGGGTTGCCCTACGTGATGTACTCGCTGGCTTTGCGCCATGTGCGGGCGGTCGAGGGCATTCTGATTCCGATGATCGAGCCGGTGCTGAATCCGGTTTGGGTGTTCCTGCTGCTGGGCGAAACGCCGGGACCGCTGGCGCTGTTTGGCGGAGCGATCATCTTGGGCGCGGTAATGTTTCGGGCGGTACGATAGACGCTAGAATAAGGGCGACCAACGATTTCAAGACGCCGTGCCGTAACCCACATGCAGGATTATTTCATGGAACTCACCGCCCTGACCGCGCTTTCACCCATCGACGGTCGCTATGCCGACAAGACCGCCGAGCTAAGGCCGATTTTCAGTGAGTACGGCTTGATCCGCCACCGGGTGCTGGTGGAGGTGCGCTGGTTGCAAGCCTTGGCCCGCCATCCTGAGATCCCGGAAGTGCCACCGTTGAGCGCAGGCGCCATTCAGGCGCTTGAAGGGTTGCTGGAAAACTTCGGTTCCGCCGACGCCCAACGGGTCAAGGCTATCGAACGCAGCACCAACCACGACGTGAAAGCCATCGAATATTTTCTCAAGGAGAAAATCGCCGGCAACGCCGAACTGGAAGCGGTCAGCGAGTTCATCCATTTCGCTTGTACCTCTGAAGACATCAACAATCTGGCCTACGCGCTGATGCTGCGCGAGGGACGCCGCCAAATTCTGTTGCCGCAACTGGATGGCTTGCTCGACGCCATCACCGGGCTGGCCCAGCAACAGGCCGATCGGCCGATGTTGGCGCGCACCCACGGCCAGCCGGCTTCACCGACCACGCTCGGCAAGGAAATGGCCAATGTCGCCTATCGGTTGAAGCGGCAGCGGGCGCAACTGGCGACGGTGCCGTTGCTGGGCAAGCTCAACGGTGCGGTCGGCAATTACAACGCCCATTTGTCAGCTTATCCAGACGTGGACTGGGAAGATTTCGCCCGGCGTTTCGTCACCGAGGATCTGGGGCTGGACTGGAATCCCTACACCGTTCAGATCGAGCCGCACGATTACATGGCGGAATTTTTCCACGCGCTGATGCGCGCCAACACCGTGCTGCTGGATTTCTGCCGGGACGTCTGGAGCTATATCGCCATCGGCTATTTCCGGCAAAAAACCGTGGCCGGTGAAGTGGGCTCCTCGACCATGCCGCATAAGGTCAATCCCATCGATTTTGAGAATGCGGAGGGTAACCTCGGCCTCGCCAATGCTTTGCTCGATCATCTGGCGGCCAAGCTGCCGATTTCGCGCTGGCAGCGCGATCTGACCGACTCGACCGTGCTGCGCAGCCTTGGCGTCGGGCTGGCGCATTCGCTGGTGGCTTATCAGTCCTGTTTGAAGGGCATCGGCAAGCTGGAAGCGAACGCGGCGGCGCTGGAGGCTGATCTGGAGGCGAATTGGGAAGTGCTGGCCGAGCCGATCCAGACCGTAATGCGCCGCTACGGTCTGGAGCAGCCCTACGAACAGCTCAAGGCGCTCACTCGGGGTCAGCGGATCGAGCGGGAGACGTTGCGGGCGTTCATCGCCGATCTGGCTATTCCCGATGAGGCCAAACAGCGGCTGCTGGCGTTGACGCCGGCCAGCTATACCGGCAATGCCGCCGCCCAGGCGCGTAAACTATGATCCGGCCTTTCCGAACGCGAGGTGACGGTGATGGCGGACGCTAACCAACGCTTGACGATAACGACGCTCGACGGGGTGGACGACAGCCGCCGCGCCGTGTTGGATTTGCTCGATGGAATGCGGCGCACCTTGTATCTGTACACACCGCTGCTAAGGCCGGAACTCTACAACGATACCGAAGTGCTTTCCGCCATACGAACCTGTGTGGTCAACCAGCCTAAAGTGCGCCTGCAACTGGTGCTGCCACCCGCGCGGGACTGGCGCAACGGCTGTCCGGGCTTGGTGCGGCTGGGCGAACGGCTGACGTCCGCGCTGGTCCTGCGCACCCCGAACCGGCACGAATTACCGGACCGGCCGGAATTGGGGCAAGCCTTCATGATCGCCGATGAGCGGGCGCTGCTGCGTTTCAGCGATCCGCGCCGCCTGGCAGGCGTTTATGAGCCGCAACCAAGCGAGCGCATGAAGGAATTGCTGGAGCTGTTTCGCGAGGTCTGGAACCGCTCGCAAGCCGATCCCGATTTGCGCTGGTTGGGCGTTTAAACCGCGCCGTTGCCCCAACGTTCCAGCAGCTTCGACCGATTCAGTTCGAGCCATTGCAGGGCGATGATCGGAGCGGCGGAGTTGATGCGTCCGGCCCGCAACAAATCCAGCGCTTCGGCGCGAGACACGACTCGCACCCGAATATCTTCGTGCTCGGAGGCGAGCCCGTGTACGCCGCTGGTGACGCTTGCGGCATCGACCCGGCCGCAAAACAGGGTGATGCTCTCCGAGGTGCCGCCCGGACTGACCAGATAACGGCAGATCGGCGCCAGTTCCAGCGGCACGCAGCCGGCTTCCTCCAAGGTTTCGCGCCGGGCTACCTCCTCGGCGGTTTCGGCGGGATCGTCCATGATGCCGGCGACGATTTCCAAAAGCCACGGGCCGACCGGGTAATCTAGCGCCCCGATTCGGAATTGCTCTAGCAGGACTACCTGATCGGTGCCAGGGTCATAGAGCAGCACCGCGACGGCGTGGCCGCGCTCCAGACACTCGCGGCTCATTTCGCCGCTCCAGCCGCCGGCGAACAGTTCGTGGCGCAGCCGGTATTTTTCCATGCGGAAAAAGCCGCTGTAGCAAATGGATTTATCGAGCACTTCAAATTGATAATTCATCGGCGCTTCCCGCGGGGAGTAAAGAGAATGGACAGATCGGCCGCCCATTGTAATCGGGTGTGGAGGGTCGGCGCATGACGCCCCGGTTGCCGAAGCGAATAACCTTGCGCCCGTGGCTTGAGCTTGCCCTGGTGTTGCTGTTGGTGGCTTGCTCGCGCCCACCTTCGCCCGAAACCGAAGTCCGGGCGCTGATCGCCGCCGCGGTCACCGCCGCCGAGGAGCGCAACGTCCGCGATCTGCGAGCCTTGATCGCGGAGGATTATGCCGACCCGCGCGGGCTCGACCGCAAGGCGGTCGAAAACCTGATCCGGCTGTATGTTCTGCGCCAGCAATCCATCCATCTGTTCACCCGAGTTCGCCACATCGAATTTCCCGAATCAGAACGGGCGTTGGCGAGCGTGGTGGCGGCCATGGCCGGCAAGCCCGTGCAGGACGCCGGCGCGTTGGTGGGATTGGATGCCGATCTGTACCGCTTCGAGCTGGAATTGGTCCGCTATGGCCGCAATGACTGGCGGGTGCGCAGCGCGGACTGGGAGCCGGCTCGGCTGGACGATTTTTGGTAGTGAAACGCTTCCGCTCAAAAAGTCTGGCCCTCAGCTTTCATTCGTTCGCAAGGGCTGAGTCCGCCAGCGTGAGCGCGAGCCGCTGGTTTCCGCGATCCGGCAGCCGCGTGAGCGGGTCTTGTCGGTAAAAGGCTTGGAGCTGCTGATAAACAGCGGGGTAAATTTCACTGACCAGCACCGGCGTTTCGAAGAAGGCTTCGCTGATCAGGGCGAAAAATTCGCCGGGGCTTTCGGCCGCGTAGGGGTCCAGCACGGTCGGTTGGCCTCGGTCCACTTCCCGGCACAGCCGCCGATAAGCGGCGTTGAAGGCGCGGCTCCAGTCCTCCACCGCCATGTTTCGGTGCAGCGGCGGCAAACCGTTGACCTCCCCGTTTAACATATCCAGCTTGTGGGCCATTTCGTGAACGACCACGTTCAGTCCCGGTTCGTCGCGGGTGTCGGCGATGTCGGCCCAGGACAGAATCACCGGGCCGCGTTCCCAGGCTTCGCCGATCAGCGGGCGGTGGACGCTGTGGACCAAGCCGAGCGGATCGGTATATTCATGACGGGCGAGAAACCCTTCGGGATAAAGGATGACCGACCGCCAGCCCCGGTAATACTCCAGCCCCAAATTGAGGATCGGCAGGCAGGCTTGAGCGGCGATGAGCGGCCCCATTTCCGGCGAGAGCGTCAGTCCGCCGGCGGGTTCCAGCGCTTTCTCAGCCAGAAACAGGCTCGCTAGCTCGCGCAGCCGTTCCAGCTCTATCGAACTCAAACCCGCCAGCAACGGCAAGCCGGCAACTGTCGCCCGCCACTGGGCGTCGGGAATGCGGGCGCGCGCCAGCCGTCGGCGGCGCAGCCAGTTTTTTAAGGTTGCCAACATGAAGATCGGCACTCGCGTTCGGGTGGTGATCGAGCGCTTACTCGATCCGTTCGCCGCGCGCCTTGGCTTCCCGCACCCGCGCCAGATAGCGGTCCGACCAGCGCGCCAGGGCATAGATGGGATAACCGATCACCATAACCGCCAGCAAAATGAAGACGATCAGAGCCACGGCTTTGGGCAGTCGCCCCCACCAGTGATTGACGAAATACACCAATCCCCAACCCAGCAAACCGGTGATGCCGAGCGCAGCCACGATAGGAAAGACGTCATCGCGTCGCATGAGAACCTCGCTTGAAAAAGAAAATCGCTTTATAAAACATTAGTCTTCCCATCCGGGTTGCGATGGCCGACGTGCAAGAGCCGCCCGATCCGCCCGATCCCCGCTGTCCGTCGGACTTGACCTATACTGTAATTTGAACGGCTTGAAAAAGTCTGTTTGATCGCTGTCATGGCGCTCGCTATTTCCGCTAAAGCTCTATAGCCCTATTATTTACAGTTAAATTAACCGATAGGCTTCCGATTTAAAGCGATTTCAGCTTTCATGAAACATTCGTTCTTTCTGGCTGTTTTGTACCTGATGATTGCGGCGATCTGGGTGGTCGGCGCCGATCAACTGATCCTCTGGTTGAGCCTCGATCCGGCGGCCAGCGCGCGTCTGCAAACGCTCAAGGACTGGACCTTTGTCGTTGTGACGGCCCTGCTGTTGTATTGTTTGCTCCGGTCGCCGGAAAGCGAAAAACACTTTGAAGCCCGCTTTGAACGCTCCGCGCGCACCGACTGGCTACCGGCCCTTTTATTCTTGTTGTTGGTCGTGGTAACCGTCATACCGGGCGTGCTGGCTTATCATGAGCATGAGGTCGCCCGTCATTTTGGCCAAGCGGCGATCGATGCGCGGTTGTTGGCGTGGTTCAGCTTCATGCTGTTGTTCGCGCTGGTCGCCGGCACGACGGGCATCCTGTTTTGGTGGCGCGGCACCAAGACGCGGTTTTTGGTGGAACGCTTGCGCGGCGATCTGGAGCGGGCCGCGTTATGCCATCGTTTCGAAGTCTTGCTGCGGCAATCCCTGGATGTGGTCGTGCTCTTGGATGAGGACGGCACCATCATCGAAGTCAACGACCGCGTTCGGGACTACTACGGTCGCACGCCCGAACAATTGCGCGGCCGTCACGTTCGAGAGCTGCGCTATCCAGATTGCCAAGAAGCATTGACCGAGGATTACCGCCACGTCGCCCAAACCGGTGGCGCCATTTTCGAAAGATTGCATTCGCGCCAGGATGGTACTCCGTTTCCGGTGGAAATCAGCGCACGCCCCATCAGCGATCAAGGCCAGCGCTATTTCCAATCGGTCGTTCGGGATATTTCCCAACGCAAGCAGACCGAAGCCGTGCTGGCTGCCCAGGAACTGCGTTTTCGCGCCACCTTCGAACAGGCGGCGGTCGGCATGGCCCACGTCGCGCCCGAAGGGCGTTGGTTGCTGGTGAACGATTGCCTGTGTGCGCTCTTGGGGTACTCACGTGAGGAGCTGCTGCAAAAAACCTTTCAGGAAATCACCCATCCCGATGATCTGGAAAAAGATATTTGGGTGTCCGAGCAGCTGCTGACGGGCCAGATCCAAACCTATTCGATGGAAAAGCGCTATCTGCACCAGAGCGGGACCATCGTTTGGGTCAACCTTACGGTGTCGCTGCTACGGACCGCCGAAAATCGGCCGAATTACTTCATTGTGGTGATCGACGATATCACTCCCCGCAAACGCATCGAGCGGCGCCTGGCCCGGATCAGCCGTTTCTATGCGGCGCTGAGCTTGACCAACCAAATCATTCTCCGCCAAGACCATACCGCGGATCAGTTGTACGAGGAAGTCTGCCGGATCGCGGTGAAATGCGGCGAACTCAAAGGGGCCTGGATCGGCCTGCTGGACTCGGCGACCCACCAACTTCGAGTGGCGGCGGCTTTCGGCGAGTTGCGCGGTCGGTTGGTGTCGCTAGGAGAGCCGATTCAGGAAGGCTCCGCGTTGCCCTACCAGCCGGCGCGCATGGTTTTAAGTAACGGCGCGCGCTGGCTCGACAACGATCTGCTCCAAAATCGGAACGAAGAAACCGATTGGCAAATCCTGGTGGCGACCACCGGCGTGCGTTCGTGCGCCGCCTTTCCGCTAAAGCGCGCGGGCGCGGTTATCGGCGCGTTCAGCCTCTATGCGTCCGAGCCGGAGTTCTTCGACCCCGAGCTGATCGAATTGCTGGACAGCATGGCGGCCGATGTCTCCTTTGCCCTCGACAATCTGGACCGGGAAGAACGGCGCCAGCGCGCGGAGGACGCCTTGCGGGACGGCGAGGCTTGCTACCGGACGCTGTTCGAGGCGCATCCGGTTCCGATGTGGGTCTACGATGTGGCGACTTTGCGGTTTCTGGCGGTAAACGATGCCGCTGTCGGTCAATACGGTTACAGCCGCGAGGAATTTCTGGACATGAGCATCGCTGATATCCGTCCCAAGGCGGATGTCGGGCGCTTGCTCGACCATATAGCCCGGACCAGGAAAAGCCGGGATTGGTCGGGGTTCTGGAAGCACCGCCGACAGGATGGCACGGTGATCGATGTCCACACCACGTCTCACCTCATCGATTGGGGCGGCTGTCGCGCTCGGGTCGTCCTGGTCCAGCAAGTGACCGAGCCGCGGCCGGTCCAGCAGGAACCGACGCTGGCCGCCGTCGGCGAACAGCGCGCCGAGGGCATTCTGATCAGCGACCGGCAGAATCATATCCTGACGGTCAACCGCGCCTTTACCGAGATGACCGGCTACCCTCTGGACGAGATACGGGGACACAATCCACGGGTGCTAGCCTCGGGGCGCCACGATCGGAATTTTTTTCGGGTGATGTGGGAGTCGCTGGGGCGGCAAGGACACTGGCAGGGGGAAATCATCAACCGTCGCAAGAACGGCGAACTCTATCCCGAGTGGTTGAGGATCACCGCGTTGCGCGACACCGAAAATCAGATCAGCCATTACATCGCCATCTTCAACGACCTCTCGGTGCGTAAGACTAAGGCGCCGCTAGAAAATCACCGCAAACGGTCCCACTAGTCGCGCGAAGCCTGGCGGATAAACTGGTCAGGCGCGCGCGCGCGCACTACACTTTAAAAATTCTGCTGTTCATTTGATGGTTCGTGCTCCAGTAAGCGTATTCAGAAGGCAAACCCTTGAGCAAGCTTTATATTTGGCAGCATCGCGCTTTTTTCATGGGATACCTGCCGGACATCGCCGAACATCGGCTGGGCGCCGCCGCCTTGTGCGTGGGGATCGACCGGCCGTTTCAGGTTCTGGAAAGTGAGGGCAATCTTTGGCGCGAAGGCCGCAGCGTGCTGGTGCCTCCAGGCTGCCTTCATGAAATTCGAGTGGGCGGGGCCATCTTGGCGATCCTGTTCGTCGAGCCGGAAAGCGACGATTATGTGGCCCTCAAGGACGCAATGTCGGATGGCGAATGGCAATGCCTGTACGGTTTGAAGGAGGAAGCCACCGTGTTGGCCGCGCTGGACGAGGTCTGGCGCCAACAGCCAGATGCCGCTACGATCCGTGGCGTGCTCGATTGCTGGGTTCCGGCACCGGACCCCGGCCAACACCAGCCGTTGGACAGCCGAATTCAGCGGGTCATCGAGCTGATGAAAGAGGATTTGAACCGCAGCCAATCCTTGAGCGAGCTCGCCGATTGCGTGAGTCTGTCGCCCACGCGCTTGGTACATTTGTTCAAGGACGAAGTTGGCGTGCCGATCCGGCGCTTCCGGCAGTGGCGGCGGATGCGAGAGGTGGCGGCCCGAATCGTCCGGGGAGAGACCTTGACCGATGCGGCCTTGAGCGCGGGTTTCGCCGATTCCTCGCATTTCAGCCGGGCCTTTCGCAATATGTTCGGGATCACGCCGTCCTCGATCTTCGGGCGCGCCGCCAACGTGCACATCGTGATCGCCTGAGCGTGCGACCGATGCTGGCGTTGATCGACAGCCACAATCATTTCGACGATGTCCGTTTCGATCCCGACCGCGCCGAGGCCTTCGAACGGGCGCGCGCCGCCGGCGTGAACGCGCAAGTGTTGGCGGCGGTCAGCGCTCGATTGTGGCCGAAGCTCAAGACCGTCGCGGCCTGTTATCCCGAGGTATACGCCAGCTACGGTCTGCACCCCGCTTATCTCGCGGAACACCGTCAGGAGCATCTCGACGATCTGGCCGACTGGCTGGCGCGAGAGCGTCCGATAGCGGTGGGTGAGTGCGGTCTGGACTATTACCTGCCCGACCTCGATCCCGCCCGTCAGGCCGATTACTTTAGCGATCAGTTGCGGCTGGCGCGGCGCCATGATTTGCCGGCGATCATCCACGCCCGCCACGCGGTCGACCAGGTCATCAAATTCATCCGGCGTTTTCCGGGGGTGCGCGGCGTGGTGCACAGTTTTTCCGGTAGCCGGGAACAGGCTCGCCGCTTGCTGGATCTGGGCATCCTGCTCGGCTTCGGCGGACCGCTGACCTATCCGCGCGCCAACCGACTGCGCGGTTTGATCCGCTACCTGCCGCTGGATGGCTTCATGCTGGAAACCGATGCGCCCGACCAGCCACCGAGCGGCCATCGCGGCGCGCGCAACGAACCGGCTTTTTTAACCGAGGTGCTGGCGTGCGTGGCCGAACTGCGCGGAGTCGATCCGGTGAAAATCGCCGCCGCCACCAGCGCCAACGCCCGCCGGTTGTTCGGAATCGTCGATGGCTCACCCGCACGCCCGCACTGAAATTCTGATCGGGGTCGAGGGGTTGGAACGGCTGCGGGCCGCCCGCGTGCTGGTCGCCGGCTTGGGCGGGGTCGGCGGTCATGCGGCCGAAGCCTTGGGCCGCGCTGGTATCGGTCACTTGAGCTTGCTGGATTACGACGCCGTAGCGCCATCCAATCTCAACCGGCAGTTGCTGGCCTTGCATTCCACCCTCGGCCAGCCGAAAGTCGAATTGATGGCGGCCCGCTTGCGGGATATCGACCCCACTCTGGAGCTGAAGCTGATCGCTGAGTTTTTGCGGCCGGAGGCCGCCGAGGGGTTGGTTAGGGTGGGACGCTACGATTTCGTCGCCGACTGTATCGACAGCATCGCTTGCAAGGCGGCGCTGGTGGCGGCGTGCCAGCATCAGGGCGTGCCAGTGATTTCGGCCCTCGGTGCGGGCAATTGTTTGGAGGTAAGCCGAGTGCGGCTGGCGCGATTGGAACAGACCCAGGTTTGTCCGCTGGCGCGCGAGCTGCGCCGCCGCCTGCGGCAAGCGGGCGCGACGCTCGACTACCCGGTGATCTACAGCGACGAACCGCGCCGGCGGCCTTTAGGCCATCAACCCGTTGCGGGTGAGGCGCTGGGGCGGCCGCGCGCGGTGAACGGCACGATCTCCTACCTGCCCGCTCTATTCGGCATCATGCTGGCGGGGTTTATCGTGCGTCGGCTGCTGGGGGAGGCGGTCGGAAAGCCAGCGGACGCTGGGACGTTCGCTGCGGCCTTCAATGGCGATTTTGAGCCGGACTGAAGCGGCTGAAGAGCCGGATGGTCAAATGGCCCATCCTTCCGCGCGCCGGACGTTCGCTGAGCGCGCGGCTTGAGCGTCTCTGATCAAGGCCAGCGCGGGCATCGGCCGTTGGGTTGCGCTGGATGGGAGAAGCCTGCTACCCTCAAAAAAGTACTGTCGGCCGCCGCCGCGATCCAACCCATTCCGTAATGCCTCCCGCCGTTGGAGCAACTAAAGAGCGCGCCACGCGCTCGACCTTTTCAGCCGTTTATTCCGCAGCAATACTGCCACTATCGAGTTCCAAACCAACATGAACTGGCCGAACACCGCGCTGACCGAGCGCCTCGATATTCGTTATCCGATCCTCCAAGCGCCCATGACCGGCGGTCCTGGCACGCCGCGGCTGGCGGCGGCGGTGTCTGAGGCTGGCGGCCTCGGGGCGCTGTCGGGCAGCTGTCTGCAACCGGAGCAATTGCGGAAGGCTATCGCCGAGGTACGGGCGCTGACCGACCGGCCGTTCGCGGTCAGTTTGGCCGCTAGCCCGCCGGCTAGAGTCGATGAGAAGCGCATCGCCCGCGCCCGCCAGTTGTTGGCCCCGTATCGCGCCGAACTGGGATTGCCTGTGGAAACGGCCGCGCCGCCCAATCCACCGGATTTCCTCGGACAACTGGAGGTCGTGCTGGAAGAGAAGATTCCGGCGTTGAGCTTGATTTTCGGTGTGCCGGACGCCGCTTGCCTGGATCTGGCGCGGGATGCCGGCCTCGCGATTCTGGGCACCGCAACCCATCTGCTGGAGGCGATCGTCCTGGAAGAAAGCGGCGTGGATTTCATCGTCGCCCAAGGCGCCGAGGCGGGCGGCCATCGCGGAACATTCATCGGCCAGCCCGAGCAAGGGTTGGTCGGCACCTTGTCCTTGGTGCCGTTGTTGGCCAAGCACGTCCGAGTTCCCATCATCGCGGCCGGCGGCATCATGGACGGACGTGGCATCGCCGCCGCGCGGATGCTGGGCGCCGTCGGCGTGCAAATGGGGACCGCCTTTCTGGCCTGCCCGGAAAGTGGCGCCCATCCCGCCTATAAGGCGTTGTTGAGCCAAGGTAACGAGATCGCCACGACCTTGAGCCGGGTTTTCACCGGTCGCTGCGGGCGGGTGCTGCGCAACCGGCTGGTCAGCGAACTGCGGGCGCACGAGCATGAGCTACCGGGCTTTCCGCTGCAATGGTTTCTCACCCAGGAACTGGGTCAAGTCGCCGCCGAGCGGGGCAAGACCGATTTCATGGCGTTGTGGGCGGGTCAGGGCTGCCATCTGTGCGAGGACCGACCCGCGGCCGAATTGGTGGTGCTGTGGGCGGACCAGGTCGCCGCTTTATTGGCCAGCGAAATGAAGCCGGAGTCCGTACCCGTCTCGACCGACCCCGTTACTCCAGAGCCGTCGGCGCCAGAACAGCCCGATTTGGCGGATAGCAACTCCGACTGGGCTGACCACCACCGCTACGATTCGGCCGCCATCAACTGACGGTGTTCTCGCCCAACAGCCGATGCAGGCGGTTCCAGTCAAACGCGGGACCCGGATCGGTCTTGCGGCCCGGCGCGATGTCGGAATGCCCCGCCAAGCGATCCGGCTGAAGGGTGGGATAGGCCAGCCGCAGCGCCGCAATCACCGCCGCCAACCGACGGTATTGGCGGTCTTCGTAGGGGAGGTCGTCGGTCCCTTCCAATTCGATGCCGACGCTGAAATCGTTGCAGCGGCCGCGGCCGGCGTAGGACGACTCGCCCGCGTGCCAGGCCCGGCGGTGGAACGGGACGTATTGCACCAACTCGCCGGTGCGACGGATCAGCAGATGCGTCGATACCCGCAAGTCCGCGATGGTCTGAAAATAGGGATGAGCGGCCGGATCGAGCGCGTTGGCGAACAAGGCGTCGATCCAGGGGCCGCCGAAGACGCCGGGCGGCAGACTGATCCCGTGAACGACGAGCAACTCGACCGCTGCGCCCTCCGGTCGGTCGTCGCAGTTGGGCGAAGGCAGAAACCGGGCCGCGTCCAGCAAGCCCGTGGCCGGGTCGACGCGCATCACCGCTTACAGCACGACCCGCTCGAAATCGAAGCTCATGTCGGTATGGGGTCGCTGCAACAGGAAGCCCTGGACGTAATCGATGCCGCATGACCACAACACCGGCAGCGTGGTGTTGTCCTCAATGCCGGTAAGGATGGTGGTCACGCCTTGGGTGGCGAGCTTGCGAGCCAACGCGGCCAGCTCTTGCTGGCGGGCTTTGTCGTTGTGCAAATCCTGCGCGTAGCGGCCGTCCAGCTTCACGTAATCGATCTTTAACGCCTGCACGAGCGCTTGCGCCCGTTCGTGACCGCTGAAGTGATCCAGGGAAAGGCCGCACCCCAGCTCCTTGAGACGCCGCAGAAACGGCAGCAGCGTCTGTCGGTTGACCTCGGCGGTGGTTTCGGCCAGTTCGAACACCAGGCTGGAGGCCGGAACCTCGGTTTTGAGCAAACCGCTTTGCAGCCAGTTGAACAGCTCCTCATCTTGCAGGATCGTGGGAGAGATGTTGATGAACAGGATCGCCGCGCGCCCGTGCGCCCGGCGGTCGCGCAACAAGCGAATCGAATGGGCGATGACCCAGCGGTCGAGCACCATGCCGATACGGTGGCGCTTGACCAAGCCGAAAATGGTTTCCGGCAGCAGCTCCCAGCCGTCGCGGTTGCGCATCCGCAGCAGGACTTCGTAGCGTTCCGTGGTGTCGCCGCGCAGGCTGACGATGGGCTGAAACAGCAGGTTCATCCGCTGCTGCTGCACGGCCTCGCGAACTTCTTCCAACAGCTTGCGCTGGCGCGGGTTGTCCGCCTCCTGATCGGTGGCGTGGGTGTGGTGAACGTGGATGCGGGTATCCTTGCTGTCCCGCGCCATCCCGCAGGCCAGGTCGGCTTGCTGGATCAGCAGGGCGGCCTCCGGTTTGGCCGGATCGGCGATGCTGATGCCGATGCTGATGCGCAGTTGAAAGTCGCCGTTGTGAAGCCGGTAAGGATCGGTTTCCAGGCTCGCTTGCACGGCGCGGGCGCTGGCGATCAGCGCTTCCTGACTGGTAAAGCCCAACAGCACCGTGAAGATGGCATCGCCGAACCGGGCCGCGATCGGATCGATGCCCAAGGTGGCTTGCAGGCGCTTGGCCGCGTGTTCGATGATCTCGTCGGCCGCCGCCGCGTCCAGGCTCTCGATGGCGCGCAGGTTGTTCAAGGTCACGAGCATGACCGCCACCGGTTGGGTGTTGGCGGTGGTGGCGACCAGAACGCGATCCAAGCGAGTGAGAAAATACGGGCGGTTGTACAAGCCGCTCACGGTATCCCGATTGCTGAGCTGGCTGAACTTGCGATACAGGCCGCGCCCCTGACGCAGCCGTTTGGTGACGGCCGCGAACAACAGTTCCTGGTTCAAAGGCTTGCCGAGCAACACTTCGCCGCTCAAACCGGCGACGGTCAAACGCTGGGCGATGTCGGGTTGCGCCGACAGCAGAATCAGGGGCGTTTCCCGAAACTGCTCGTGTTGCTGGGTGGCTTGCGCCAGCATCAAGCCGTCGGTTTCCTTCAAATCGAGGCTCATGACCAACAAGCTGGGATGGAAGTTGCGCAGCGCTTGCAGGATTTGCAGCGGCTGAGCCAGCACTTGGGTCACCATGTTACGGCTTTCCAGCCAGCGGGCCATCTCGCGGGCGGACGGCAGGGTGTCATCGACGATCAGAATGCGGTGGCTGGACCGGCCCAGGAGCCGTTCGTCCAGCGTTTCCACCAGCATCGGCACGTCCACCGGCTTGATGAAATAGCCAGACCCGCCCGCCTCCACCGCTTCAAGCCGGGCGGTGATATCGCCGCGGTCGGCCAGGAACAGGATCGGCGCATCCGAGGGCAGCAGTTGTCGCAGGGCGCTGATTTGTTGCAGGATGGCTTGGTTGTCGGTCGAGAAATCCAGGTCGATGACCAACGCGAGGGGTTGCTGGGATTCGGCCAGCATCTGCCGGACTTCGGCCAGGCCGGCGCACAGCCGGACCTGAAAGCCGCCGCGTTGTTCGAGCTTGCGCGCCAGTTCGCTCATGGATTCGGGCGCCATCAACCAAACGGTGGCCTCCAAAGCCGCCGTTTGCGTGTTGCCCGTCAACGGCAGCCATTCCTCTTCTTTTTCCCACTTGGAAAATAAGGGGGTGGTGAAGCCTTCAGCCAGCTGGTTGGGACCCGGTTCGGCGTTCTGCGCCGGAGCGTCGCCCTCGATCGCCGGTAGCGACCGGCAGAGCGCATCGACCACGGCGATCAACCGTTCTCGTTGCGCGCCCTTGGGCAACTCACCCTTGTCGAGGCACTCACCGATCTGTTCTTCAAGTCGCGCGGCCAACAAGACGAGCTTTTGGTACTCGGGCCGCGGCCGGGCCAGGGCGAGCAATTCCTGGGTCGCGCGCTGTAACAGCACGAAAAACTCGCGACTCCATTTGATGTAAACCAGCTTTTCGGCCAAATCATCGATGCGCTGAATTTTGGCGGCGAGCGGTTCGTTACGGACAGGTTTCAATTCCATGGAGAATCTTCTCACGGGTGTAGCAGTGAAATTCTAAAGAATAGTAACTCGTGAGCCTAAGTTAATTCAACAAGTATTTGATTTCTATGGATCAGTAGAACCAAGACCAACGGATGGCGCTAAGGCGTTGGTTTTGCTCGCATGTGTTGGACGCGCCGGCGGATTGCGGGGTTGCGACGGCGGGTTAGGAAAAAGGCGATGCGACAAGAATACACATCCCGCGCATCGCGCCTGATCGGCTGATAGTGTTTAGTTCAAGTCTTAAAAGCGTTGGGGGTCTATTAGCAGCGAAAACGAAACAGTATGAAAGTGAGCTTACTGCGCTTCGAGATGATAAGACACGATTCGCTCGACTTCATTCTTGGAACCCAAGATGACCGGGCAGCGCTGGTGCAGGCTGGTGGGCTGCAATTCCATAATGCGCTGGGTGCCGGTGGAGGCCGAGCCACCGGCTTGTTCCACGATGAAGCTCATCGGATTGGCCTCATACATCAGGCGCAGCTTGCCCTCTTGGTTCTTGGCCCGCAGCTTGCGGTCGGTCGGATACAGGAACACGCCACCCTGACACAGAACCCGGTGGACATCGGCGATCATCGCCCCGGCCCAGCGCATGTTGAAGTCCTTGCCGCGGGGGCCTTCCTTGCCGGCCAGACATTCGTCGATATAACGGCGCACCGGCGGATCCCAGAAGCGGGTATAAGCCGCGTTGATCGAGAAATCCTTGGTTTGCTCGGGAATCTTCATGTTGGGATTGGTCAGGATGTATTCGCCGATGCGCTGGTCCAGCGTGAAACCGTTGACGCCGTGTCCGGTGGTCAGCACCATCATCGACGAGGGTCCGTACAATGCGTAACCGGCGCACACCTGGCGGTCGCCGGGCTGTAGAAAATCATCCTCGTTGGGTTCGCCTTGAGCGTCCTTGGAACGGCGAAGGATGGAAAAGATGGTGCCGACCGCGCCGTTGACGTCAGTGTTGGAGGAGCCGTCCAATGGATCGAAGACCAGCAGATACTTCCCGCGTGGATATTGAGGGGGCAGGTGATAGACGTCGCTCATTTCTTCCGACGCCAAGGCGGCGACGTGACCGGCCCATTCATTGCGTTTGATGAAGAGATTGTTGGAAATGACATCCAGTTTTTTCTGGGTTTCGCCTTGAATGTTGTCGGTGTCGGCGGTGCCCAACACCCCGACCAGGCTGCCGTAGCGCACGGCGCTGGAAATGGCCTTGCAGGCGATGACGACATCGTTGACCAGCGCGGTGAAGTCGCCGGAAACGCCCTTGATCAACCGTTGTTCTTCGATAATGAATTCAGTGATGGTCGTACCGATAGGCATTGTAGTTATTCCTGTGTTGTGCGAAGCGGGCGGTGCGAGGCGTTGCATCACACCGGTCGAACCTGCGGTCATTATATCGATTCGGTACAAATAAATAATGGTTATTGAGAGATTTTGTGGCGATGCAGCATCGGCCTGATTGGGAGTATAATGTCTGGGTTTTCCACATGATCACGATAGCGGGAGGACAGCATGAACGACATGCCTAGCACGAGTTTTGAACCGATGAAACCGCTCGTCGCCGCGCTGGTGCGAACCAATCAAGCGCTGGTCGGGCAGTTTGAGAAGTGGGTCGAGCTACGCCTGGATAGCCTGAGAGCTTATGTGGATTTAGGATTGGCGCAGACTAAGATCGCGCTGATGACGACCGATGCGCAAAGCGCGAGCGAATTCGCCGACAGTCAGTTTGCGGTATTGAGCTTTGTCGGTTATCGCATGATGGAAGACGGGCGCGCGCTGGCCGACTGGGGAGGGGACTGTTTCGCGCAAACCAATCGCTTGGCGCGGGAGAATGCGTTGGGCTTGCTGTTCAAGGACTGATTCAAGGCGCGGTAGCGGCCCGGCCGGCGCTGCTGGCCGGACCGCCTTTTCTTAAAGCCGCCTTGCTTGGTTTTTCTTGACGGGTATCGCTTCCGAAACCGGGGATTTCCGTTGCCGATGTGGTTCAAGGCGCTGGTCTTTTTGCTGTTGCTCGGTGTGGCGCCGTCGGGCCGGGCGGATTATCTGGCGGGGATGCTGGCCTTTGCCAGAGGGGACTATCTGACCGCGCTGACGGAATGGCGGCTACCGGCCGAACAGGGTCAGACTGAGGCGCAATTCAATCTGGGCGTCTTGTATGACGGCGGCCTGGGCGTGGAACGAGATTACCGGCAGGCGGCCCGTTGGTACGAGCGGGCCGCCGAACAGGGCCACGCCAAGGCCCAGTTCAACTTGGCGGTGCTGTTCGCCAATGGGCTAGGGGTCGAGCGAAACATGGAGGAAGCCGCGCGCTGGTACCGGCAGGCGGCGATCCAGGATCAGATTGAAGCCCAGTTCAATCTGGGCGTGCTGTATGAAGATGGCACCGGAGTGGTGCAAAGCGATGTGGCCGCCGCGTACTGGTACCGGCTGGCCGCCTACCAGGGGCATACCATGGCGCAGAACAACCTCAGCATCCTGTATGCCAGCGGGCGGGGGATGCCTCAGGATCTGGTGGCTGCCTATGCGTGGTGCGCGCTGGCGGCGAAGCATCAAAATCTCAAGGCGCGCTCGAACCGCGACCGGCTCGCCGGGCGCCTGACCCCGCAACAATTAGCCGAAGGGGAACACATGGCTGCCGAGTTTGAAAAACGCTACCGGAGCTGGCCTCGGGACTGAGCGCCTCATCACCACGACCCAACGCCCAGCGGCGAGCGTGTCAAGGCGACGCTGACGATATAGCCAAAGACGAGCGAGGCGGCGACCAAGGCCGTGGCGCGAACGGCTTTGGTGGCGCCGCGCTTCAGGGCGATGCTGCCCAGCATGATGTAGGCGATCAATCCCAAAACCTTGGCGGTCAGCCAGCCCTGCACGAACGGATATTGGTGAAGGATCGCGACCAGCCCGAGAGCGCTCGCCAGCAGCACGGTGTCGATCGCGTGAGGTACGATTCGAACCCAACGCCGTTGTCGTTGCGGCGAGTCGACCAGCATCCAGAGCCCACGCAGTGCGAACAGGCCGAAACTCAAAACGACGGCGGTGATGTGCAGGTGTTTGAGGGCGAGATACATGGCGTGGATCTCCGGTGCTCGAAGCCGCTGTGCTCTATAGTTTGCCGAGGTATTCTGGCAGTCAATGCGCGGAGGTGAGTGATGTCCATGCACGTTTGTAACGGCGCCGTGTTGAAATGCATGTTCGCTGTGCCGCCGGGGATCAGTACGCTGGTCGTATTACCGCAAAACCGGACGATGACCGGCAGCCAGCCGGCGGCTAATATCATGGACAACAAGCCGATGGTCAACATCATGCCTTTCGGGATGTGCATATCGCCGACCAATCCGGCTTTCGTGGCGGCGACCGCGGCGGCTTTCGGGGTGCCGACGCCGGTTCCGTGCACGCCGCTGACGCCCGCGCCGTGGCTAACGGGAGCGCCGACGGTCATGCTGGGCAACCTGCCGGCGTTGAACAACACCTCCGTGCTGGCATGTACTCTCGGTCTTCCGGGGTGCATCACCATCCTGGCTCCGGGGCAGTTTACCGAGCAGATCCCTTGAACGGTCGCGCGCGTCGGGTCGGGACCGCCGTCCAGGGGTCGTCCGGCCAAGGGTGTTTGGGATAGCGGCCTTTCAGCTCCTTCTTCACTTCGGGATAGGTGCGCTCCCAGAAACCGCGCAAGTCCTGAGTGACCTGAATCGGTCGCTGAGCCGGCGATAGGAGATGCAGAGTCGCCGGAACCCGACCTTCGGCGACGCGAGGCGTGTCGGCCAGCCCGAACAGCTCCTGCAACTTCACCGCTAGCACCGGCGGTTCGCCCGGCTGGTAGCGCAGCCGGATTCGGGAGCCGCTGGGCACTGGCAGGTGGGTCGGAGCCAGCGCGTTCAGTCGAGCCCGCTGGTTCGGTTCGAGCAGACCAGCTAACCCCGCCGCCAAATCCAGCCGCTGCAAGTGCTCGCGCCGGGTGATGCCGTCCAGCCAGGGTTCCAGCCAGTCCGCCAGATGCTCGCTCAGCCATGCGTCGGATAAGTCGGGCCAGCCGTCGTGCGGAAACCAGTGTCGCAGCGACAGAAGCCGTGCCTGCCAGTCTCGCACTTCGACGGTCCACGGCAGGCTGTCGAGCCCCAGTTGGCGCACGCCCGCCAGCATCGCCCGCCGCAGCCGTTCGGGCGCGGGATCGCGCAACGGCGCGCTGGCCAACGCCAGCTCGCCCAACCGCCGTTCCCGACAGGCGCTGACCGCCGCCTGACGGTCGTCCCAATAGACCTCGTCGAAGGTTTGCAAGCGGGAGGCAAGCTGCTTTTCCAGATCGGTCGGTTCGACCGGCGCGGCCAACCAGATGCGACCTTCGCTGGTGCCGGCGTCCAGCTGCGCCGCGACCAGCCAATCATGCTTGCCGAGCGGATCGCCCGCCGCCAGCCGCGCGCCGCGGCCGTTGGCCAACCGGTAACGGCCGTTGCCGCCGTCGCGTTTTTTCGCGACCCGATCGGGATACGCCAGCGCCAGCAACAGGCCGACCGCAAGCGGTTCTGGCGCGGTTGGATCGTCCTCCACCAGCTTCAGCAACTGGCGCCAGCGCCGCGCCGCCTGTTCGATACGAGCGCAGGCGGACGGGTCGGCTCCCCAGCGGCTTGCCCCGTCGCGACCGTGCTGGCGAAAGGCGTTCAAAGCATCTAGCCGCACCGTGATATCGCTGCCAAAGGGATGCTCGCCGCGCAGCGGATCGCGCTCTTCCAAAAAGGCCGCCAGATCGGCGGCGGTTTTTCCCAGGCCGAGCGCCACGCCGCGCCAGAGCAAATGCGCCAGTCGCGGATGGGTCGGTAAGGCGGCCAGTTCCCGCCCGACCGGCGTGATGCAGCCCCGCGCATCCAGCGCAGCCAACTCGGTCAGCAGATCTCGCGCCTGGGCCAACGCGCCGGGTGGCGGTGGATCGAGCCAAGCCAGCATCAGCGCATCATTCGTCCCCCATTGCGCCAGTTCGAGCGCTAGCGGGGCCAGATCGGCTTCCAGGATTTCCGCGACCCGGCGCGGTCGTAACCGGGTTTGAGTGGCCTCGCTCCACAGCCGATAGCAGACGCCCGGTCCCAGCCGCCCGGCTCGTCCGGCCCGTTGCTCGGCGGCATCGGCCGAAACCCGCGCGGTTTCCAGGCGGGTCAAGCCGCTGCGGGGATCGAAGCGCGGCGCGCGGGTCCAGCCGGCATCGACGACCGCGCCGATTCCCTCAATGGTCAGGCTGGTTTCGGCGATTGAGGTCGCCAGGACGATCTTGCGCCGCCCGTGCGGATCGGGTTGGATCGCGCGCTGTTGGTCGGCATCGGGCAAATCACCGTACAGCGGGTGCAAAGATAGACTAAGGGGGGTGAATTCCGCTTGTAGCCGGCGTAGGGTCTGGCGAATTTCGCCGCCGCCCGGCAGGAAAACCAGCACATCGCCCGACTCCCGAGCCAAGGCGTCCAGCACGGCCCGAACCACGGCGTTGAGGTCGAGGCCGTCGGGATCGCGCGGCAGATAGCGCAACGTCACCGGATGGGCGCGCCCCTCGCTAGTGATGGGCGGCGCGCTTCCCAGCAACCGGGCGACCGCTTCGCCGTCTAGGGTGGCCGACATCACCAGCAGGCGCAGGTCTTCCCGCAGGCCACGCTGGCTGTCCAGGCACAGCGCCAGCGCCAGATCGGCGTGCAGGCTGCGCTCGTGGAATTCATCGAAGATCACCAAGCCCACGTCGTCCAGGTCCGGATCGCGCTGCAAGCGGCGAGTCAGGATACCTTCGGTCAACACCTCGATGCGGGTTTGCCGCGACATCCGGCTGTCGAAGCGCGTGCGATAACCGACGGTCTGGCCGAGGGGTTCGCTCAGTAAGGTCGCCATGCGCGCCGCCGCCGCTCGCGCCGCCAGCCGCCGTGGCTCCAGCAACAAAATGTTTTTGCCGGCCAACCACGGTGCGTGCAACAAGGCCAACGGGACTCGGGTGGTTTTTCCCGCGCCCGGTGGAGCTTGCAACACCAGGGCGGGACTGTCGTTCAAGGTGGCGATAATGGCCGGCAGCGCCGCTTCGATGGGTAGAGCCGCCATTCCGTCAGGCGAGGAGGGCTGGGTGGAGGTCACGGGTTGCGGGAAAAACCACGGGTGGTAAAAGAATGTCCGTCGATACGTTGCGGTAAGCAATGCATTTGGTGAATGCTTTGACTATGTTTTTAAAATGAGGTCGCACGGCTCGAACACTTTCGGCGACCTACTCCGTTTATGATAAGCCAGCCACTAGTTGAGGATAGCACCGGATGAGCATTGTGACCGATCTGCTGGCCAAGCCCGGCGTCGTTGCCGCCGGCGAATACGCCTATCGGGGCGACCGATTTTCCTACCGAGGCGCGTTGAGCGAAAACCACGCCCGCATGGCCTCCATCATGTGTCGCGCCACCACCATGAGCGTCAACATGGAAGCCAGCATGGTGGAAGCCTTGCAACCACTTAGCGGTCTGCTGCCGGCGCGCGGTTGGCTGGTGCACGGCCCCGAATACACGGTTTGCGTGGTGGCCAATGTTTTTTGCCTGCTGGAGAACAGCAAGGGCTCGATCAACGATCTCGTCGGATTCATGTGCCACGCGTTGGCCAACATCCCCTCCGATATGATCTGAAGTTGAATGATTCAAGACCATTAAAGGGAGCAGGAGATGCAGTCCATGACCACACTCGATGATTTGATGAAATTGCCAGGCGCGATGGCCGCCTTCGAATTTCGCGGCAGCGGCGAAATGCTGGAACACCGCATCGCTCACGCGGACCGGATCAACGAATCCACGCTCGATCTGCTGGCGCACATGTGCGCGGCCAACCTGAGCATCGCCACCATGCAGGCGCGCGGCTGGGAGAAAGTCACCGGCATGGTGGGCTTTTATCCGGTCCAGCAATTTACTCTAATCGGCTTCGATTGGTCGGTGGTGGTGAGCGGCTTGCAGCGCGAGCAGTACAAGCAGGCCGGCAAATTCAGTCTGCCGCCGTTCATGGGAGTGGTGTTGGCCAATGAAGCGGCCGATTACGAAGCCGCGTTTGCGATCCTGGAAAGAAAGGAGCCGGTGCAATGAGCATGATCCGGCGGTTGCTGGCTCTGGACGGCGTCAATGTGGTTTGCCATTTCCGCGATGACGGTTACCTGATTGAAGGGTACGGCCTGATGAGCCACAACGACATGGGCCGGCTGGCGCAATTCGCGCGCGATTACCGGCGGATCGCTCAGGGCAACGCCGATCAACTGGCGATGTTCAGCGGCATGAAAGGGTGGACGCCGCCGCACGGCTGGATTATTCGCGGCGTGACCCAATCGCTGTGCGGTGTCGCCAATCTGGTTTGCGTGGTCGACAGCAGCGGTGCGCCCCTGAACGAAATTCTGCTGGAATTGCGCGAAGTATCACATTGGTAGCATTGAATTATTCGCTGTTTGGCCGATCTAATCTTATAATAGCGCTGGGTAATTTGTTGTTTTATGACGCCCAAGTTAGTGGCTTTTTTGATACTTTGTTGGTATGCTGATACAATCGAATAAGCGGTTTCAGAGCCTCAGGGTGTTCGTCTTTATGTCAAAACGGATCGTTTTTTCCATATTGGTTTCCACGCTATTAGGCGCTTGCGCGCTTGATTCCATGTTGGTGTCGGCGCAGGTCGCCGGCGCCGGCAGCCCTGCGGTGGTCAATACACCGGCCGCCGGTCCCGCCGCGGTGGCGGGTGCTTCCACCACCGTGGCCACGCTGCAAGCGGAGCAAAGCGTCAGTTCGGTACAGGACGAACTGGAGCCGGAACCCGCCATCAAGCCCGAGCAGGCGCCGCAGGCTGAAACGGTCGCCGCGCCGCCGCCGCCGCCGTGTCCGAGCGATGGCGGCGGATTGCAAAACCGGGTCGCTTTGCAGATTTGCCAGCAGGTTCGCGCCGAGCCGCCGCCGACTCACGTTACGGTGCAAAGCCGCGACTTGCGCAAACTGGAGTATCTGATTCCCTTTTACGCGCAACGCAACTATCAGACGGCTTGGCTGGGTGCGGACGGCAGGCCGCTACCGGTGGCGGCCGAACTGCTCAAGGTGCTCGGCGAGGCTGAAAGCGAAGGCCTGCGCTCCTCGGATTACGGCCGCAACGCCTTGCAAAAGCTGGAGACCGCGCTCCAGCAAGGCGGTGGCGCGGCGGACGCCAAGCGCTTGGCGGAATTTGATTTGCTGTTTACCGACGCGTATCTGAGCTACGCCTCTCATCTGCTCTCCGGCCGGTTCGCGCCCCGCAAGCTGGATCCCGAATGGGCGATCAAACCGCGCTCTCGGGATCTTGCGCAAGTATTGAACACCGCCCTTTCCAGCAGCGGCGGCATCACCGACTCACTGCGCGATCTGACGCCGAAAGGGAAGGGCTACACGCAATTGCGCGATGTGTTGCAGCGCTACCGCAAGGTCGAGCAAACGGGCGGTTGGCCTATCGTCAGCGGTGCGTTGGGGCTGGGCTCTCAGGGGAACCAGGTGCGGAATCTGAGGGTTCGCCTTCAGGCCAGCGGCGATTTGACTGAAGGCGATGGCGGCAAAACCCCGGCCTACGACAAGGCGGTCAGCGACGCGGTGCGCCGCTTTCAGAAGCGGCACGGCTTGGGAGAAACCGGAACGGTCAACGGGGCGACCTTGACGGCGTTGAACGTGCCGGTCGCCCAGCGAATCCGCCAGGTCGAACTGAACCTGGAGCGCTGGCGCTGGCTGCCGGACGAGTTTGGCGCGCGCTACATCCTGGTCAACATTCCCAACTTCAAGATGAACGTGATTGAAGATGGCAAGCCGGTGATGGAAGCCAAGGTGGTGGTGGGTCGGGAAGAGCGCCAGACGCCGACCTTCACGGCCAACATGGCCTATCTGGTGATGAGTCCGAAATGGTATGTGCCGCGCTCCATCGCCGTAAAGGATAAATTGCCGCAGCTCAAGCGCAATCCCCAGGCTCTGGCGCGGCAGAACATTCGCATTTACAACAGCGCCGGCCAGCAAATCAATCCGGGCGCGGTCAATTGGAAAGCGGTCAGCGAAAATAATTTCAACTATCAGTTCCGCCAGGACGCCGGTCCCCGCAATGCGCTGGGCGGGATCAAGTTCATGTTCCCGAATCCGTATAACGTCTACTTGCACGACACCCCAACGCGCGGATTGTTCAGCCAGAACCAACGTACCTTCAGCTCTGGTTGCATCCGACTGTCCAATCCGGTGGAGTTGGCCGAGTACCTTCTCAAGCACGATCCGAAATGGAACCGGCAGACGATCAAAGCGGCCGCCACCAGCGGCAAGCAACGGATCGTCAACTTACCCCAACAGGTGCCGGTGTATCTGCTGTACTGGACGGTTTGGGTGGATGAGAACGGTTTGGCCAATTTCCGGGGCGACATCTACAACCGCGACAAATCCATGGCGCGGGCTTTGTATCAGGACGGTGGCGCCGGCGGCAAAGGCGCGTAGCGAGCTTGCCGGAGAGCTTGAAAATCCCCCGAGCCCTACCCGGTCGGGGGACTTTCGTTTCAGCGGGGCAGGAGATGCGCGTAGCGCTGGGGGTTGAATACGACGGGTCGGCGTTCCGGGGCTGGCAGGCGCAACGACCGGAGGTAAGAACCTTGCAGGGTTGTCTGGAACAGGCGCTGGCCAAGGTGGCCGATCATCCGATCAAGCTGGTCTGCGCCGGTCGGACCGATGCCGGGGTTCACGGAATCGGCCAAGTGGTGCATTTCGATACTGCGGCGGTGCGCTCGATGCGGGCTTGGGTGTTGGGCGGCAACGCCAATCTGCCTTTGGATCTCAGCCTGAGTTGGGCGTGTGGGGTGCCGGAGGATTTTCATGCCCGGTTTTCCGCGCTGGCCCGCCGTTACCGCTACCTGATTTTTAACCAACCGCATCGTTCCGCCTTGGGGCGGCACCGGGCGGCCTGGTGTCACCGGTCGCTCGATGCCGGTCGAATGCACGCCGCGGGACAATGCTTGCTCGGCGAGCATGATTTCAGCTCGTTCCGCGCCGCCGAGTGCCAAGCCCGCCATCCGTTTCGGGAAATCCGCGCGCTGACGGTGCGACGGCAGGGTGAGGGTATCGTACTGGAGGTTGAAGCCAACGCCTTTTTGCACCACATGGTGCGCAATATCGCCGGCGTGTTGATGGCGATTGGCGCGGGCGACCGACCGGTGGAATGGGCGCGAGCAGTGCTGGAGCAGCGCGATCGCACTCAAGCCGGAGTGACCGCGCCGGCGGCAGGGCTGTATCTGCTGGCGGTGCGTTATCCCCAGCGGTTTGGCCTACCTCCGCCGCCCGCGACCGTGCCGGGATTCATATCAACCCTTGAGGAGCGTGACTCATGCGCGAAAGCTTGCAACCCGGTTTGACCGGTGAGTTTGAATTCGTGGTGCCGCCGACCAAAACCGTTCCCCATCTCTACCCGGAAGCGCCGGAGTTTCAGGCGATGCCCGAGGTGTTCGCAACCGGCTTCATGGTCGGTTTGATCGAGTGGGCGTGCATTCAAGCGCTGTGTCCGCATCTGGATTGGCCGCGCGAACAGACGGTGGGGACGCACGTCGATCTCAGTCACACGGCCGCTACCCCGACCGGTTTCACCGTGAAGGTGAAGGTGCGCTTGGTGGAGAGAGACGGCAAAAAGCTTAAATTCGCGGTCGAAGCGCATGATGGCGTCGATCCGATCTGCCAGGGTACCCACGAACGCTGCGTGATCGACGCCGCCAAGTTCAACGCCAAGACGGCGGAAAAAGCGGCCAAGCGCGGTCGAGATTGAGCGAACGCGTGAATTTGGCGGGCCGGAGCTACGGTGATGCGGCGCGCGTTGGCCGTAGGCGCAACCGTTGGGTTGATCCTTGGAGGAATGTTGATGGCGTTGCTGGCCGCTGGTGAGAGGCTAGTTTATTTTCCGCGACCGCTCGGGCCATCCGAGGGACAAGCCGTCCTGAGCCGTCATCCGCAAGCCATCGAAGTGACGGTGCCGACCGCCGATGGCGTGCGCTTGCACGGCTGGCAGCTTCCCGGCGGCGACGGGCCGGCGCGACCGCTTGTGCTCTACTTCGGCGGCAACGCCGAGGAAGTGTCATGGATGCTGGAATTCGGCACGGTATTCACCGGTTGGGATTTGGTCCTACTCAACTACCGAGGCTACGGGCTGAGCGCTGGCAACCCTAGCCAGCGAGCCTTGTTAGCCGACGCACTGACGATTTACGACCATTTCACCCGCCAGCCCAACATCGACGGCGGTCGCGTGGTGGTTGTCGGCCGCAGTCTGGGCAGTGGGGTCGCCAGCTATCTGGCTAGCCAGCGGCCCGTGCGCGGCGTGCTGCTGGTCACGCCCTTCGACAGCATCACCGAAGTCGCGCGCGGTCTTTATCCGTTTTTGCCGGTGCGGTGGGTCCTCGGCGATCTTTACGATTCGGCCGCGCTGGCGCCGAAGCTCACCACGCCGCTGCGGATGATCGTGGCCGGGCGCGATGAGGTGATTGCCGGGCGGCATTCCCAACGCCTGTTCGAGGTTTGGGGTGGTCCGAAGGATCTGGTGATGATCGCGAATGCGGGTCATAACGATGTCCGAGGCTACCGCGAGTATTGGCAGGCGATTCGCGATTTCCTGCAAAGGTGAGGGCGGATCGGAGCAGCAGCCGACCCGTAGCGTTCAGGCGGCGGGCGGCGCTATGCCCGGTTGTGCCAGTTGGCGGTGGCGAAAACAGTGGGTGAGATGATCGTTGACCATGCCGGCGGCCTGCATGAAAGCGTAGCAAATCGTCGGTCCGACGAATGCGAAGCCCAGCCGTTTCAAATCCCGACTCATCGCCTCCGCTTCCGCCGTCTTGGTCGGAACCTCCGCGATTGCAGTCCAAGTGTTCTGGCGCGGCGCGCCGCCGACGTAGCGCCAGAGAAAGTCACTCAGCGCGCCGTGCTGGTCCCGCAGCGCCAAGTAGGCTCGCGCATTCTTGATGGCCGCTTCGATCTTGAGGCGGTTGCGCACGATACCGGAATCGGCGAGCAACCGAGCGACGCGCGGCTCGTCGTAGCGAGCGATCAGCTCCGGGTCGAAACGGTCAAACGCTCGGCGGTAATTTTCCCGTTTGCGCAGGATGGTGAGCCAACTCAACCCCGCTTGCGCGCCGTCCAGCACGATCATTTCGAACAGTTTGCGGTCGTCGTGGACTGGAACGCCCCATTCCTCATCGTGGTAGCGCACGTACAGAGGGTCGTTACCGCACCAGAGACAGCGTTCCAGGTTCATTGAGAGCGTATCCGGGACAGCGAGTTGAAGAAATAACGACAGACGCACGCTACGCCGGTCGAAGAATAGGTGTCAACGCATTATCACGAGGAGGGCTTTATCATGTGTGGTCGTTTCATTCAGGCGGCCTCCGGTGAAGTTTTGACCCAGCAGCTTGGCTTGATGTTGCCGGCCGATTATGCGCCGCGCTATAACGTGGCGCCGAATCAAACGGTGCTGGCTATCCGCGCCACCGAAAACGGCCGACAGCCGGCGTGGTTGCGTTGGGGTCTGATTCCGGCGTGGGCGCGGGAACCGCGCTTGAAGTACAGCACCATCAACGCCCGCGCGGAAACCGTGGCGGAAAAACCGGCGTACCGGCAGGCGTTCCGCCAGCGGCGTTGCTTGATTCCCGCCGATGGGTTCTATGAATGGCGGAAGGTGGGAGATCGCAAGCAACCGTATTGTATCGGGATGGCCGATGGAGCGCCTTTCGCGTTTGCCGGCTTGTGGGAGCACTGGGCGCGAGATGACGAGGCTGTGGACTCCTGCACGATCCTGGTAACGCAGGCTAACGAACGTATCAGTGAGATTCACGACCGGATGCCGGTGATTCTGGACCCCTTGGATTATGATGCTTGGTTGGATCCGACCGGGCGCGAGGCGGCGCGCGTGTTGCCGCTGTTGCGTTCGTATCCGGGCGAACGCATGAGGCTTTGGCCGGTGGGTTCCGCAGTCAATCGACCCGCCAATCAGGGGCCGGCCCTGATGGAGCCGGTAGGGTGAAATTCGGCGAGGTTAGAAAATAAGATTTTGAAATCAATTATATTTTTATGTACGGGTAATTATTACCGCAGCCGGTTCTGCGAGCTGTATTTCAATCATCACGCACAGCGGCGCGATTTATCCTGGCGGGCCGATTCACGCGGCTTGGCCCCGGATATCACCGTGTTTCGCAATCCGGGACCGCTATCGCCCTATACCCTTGAAGCGCTACGAACGTTGGGAATCCGGCTGGATGAGACGCCACGTCGGCCGCTGACGGTGTATCCCGCCGATTTGCTCGCGGCGGACCGGATTATCGCCTTGAGCCGCCACGAACATGAGCCGATGCTGAAGGCGTATTTCCCTACTTATGAGCCACGTGTCGAGTATTGGGAAGTCGGCGATATCGCCATCGAAGCACCTGCCGAGGCCATCGCAAAGATGATCGAGCTGACCGATCGGCTGCTCGATGAACTTCAGTAGTGGGCATATCGGCTCAGTGCAGGCTTAAAAAATTGACGAGTATTTTATTATTGATACATTAAAAATATTATGATATATTAAACGTGTACCTATAATGCCCGAATATTGGCGGCATTTCAGAGGTTACTCGTTGATTTCTCCTAATTTCCGGGGGCGCACGATGATCGGCAGTGTACTTTATTCCGGTTTTAGCAGTATCCAAGCAGGCATGAAACTGATGGATAGCAGCGCCCGTGCCATCGCCCAGCAAGCGGTGACCGCATCCGATGGGGAGGGTCAGGCGGCCGGCAAGCAGTCGCCGGGGGCTTCTCAACTCATCTCGCCTACCGGGGATGTGACTCGCGCCTTGCTCGAACAACGGCAAGCTTTGTATCAGGTGCAGGCGGGCGCCAAGCTCATCCAGACCAGCGATGACGCCTTGGGCAGCTTGCTCGATGCACTCGCCTGAGCGGCGGGCCTCGGGTCACTTTAGATCCGGGATTTTAAAAGCGGAGAAATTTGGTCGGGGTGACAGGATTTGAACCTGCGACTTCTGCCTCCCGAAGGCATCTAGTGAGCATCATCCATAATTAAATCAATCTGTTGCGCGCTCTTGCGCCAGATCGACCCGACAGGAAACGACACGCCGTAACAGCCCTTAACCGGCGGTTGTCAGAATCGCGTCATACCGATTTGCGCCGCAACGCCGCGCGCCTGTAACCCATGCGCCGCCTCGCGGGGTCAAGATCGGCGCTTGTTGTCCCATGCATTCAGCGCCGCCGTCCTTTTCGCGCAGCCGCAATCCCAGCCAGTAAGCCGCTCGATGCCTTTCACGGTTTGATGGATGCCGACGGTTTTAAACGCCTTCTCGATCCGGTCACCGAGCAATTGACGGCCCGCTGTCCGGGCTTGATCGCGGTTCATCAGTGATAGCTGAACTCCAGCGTCCACGTGAGCGCGGCGTCGTGCGGGCCGTCCCGACACGTCCAAGCCAGCGCGGCGGTGACGGTGATAGCGGTCTGGTGGGCGCCATCGTCGATATCTCCCAACGCCAGCGTTCCCGCCAGCACCGAGCCGACCAGAGCCAGTCCGCCCGGATCGTCGCCGACGTAATCGACGCTCCAAACGGTTTCGATGCCGCCGCTTTCGGTTTCGGCGTTCAAGTGGCTTCCGACGATGGGAAAAACATAGACCAACCGGCCGGGAGACCATACCATCTGCCCGGCTCCGGCCACCGGAGCCGGGCAGCAATCGGCCCCGCCGCCCGGAGCCGCCAGCAAGGTCAGCAGGATCGGCCCCAGGGATTGGTCGCCGCAGTCAGCCGACACCGAGAGCTGGCCCGGCCCGCCGCCGATGGTGGGATACACCAGCAGATCCGCCCCGACCCCCACCGCTTCCGGCGCGCCGCCGGTCCCCGCCGCCGGGGTCCACTCCGTGGACCAGTTCACGTCGCCGCAGGTCTCGCCGAGAACGCGCGCGAGGGCAAGGAGCGGCCCGATAGGCTCGTTTGGCAGCAAGTACGCCGCTTCGCTGATTTCTGTGAAATCCGCGCTCGCATCGGAAAACCACGCCAGACCGGCCGGTGCGGGCCTGCAAGGCCGGGCCGGTTCGACGGCCGGCTGGAGCGTGAGCTTCAGACCGGCGTCTTGGCCGGGAACCGTCAAAACGGGGGTCGTATCGCCGTAGCGCCTCACAGCGTGATCTCCATCGACACAGGCGAAAATCCGTTCGCTTCGACGGTGACCGGATAAGTGCCGCGCGAAATTTTTAAGCGGACGGTTCCAGTCCGGTCGGTCTTCCCCTTTTGGCTGCCGAGGGTCACGACGGCATCGCGTATCGGGGCATCGTTCGGGTCGGCGATTACCAGGGTCGCGACGCCATCGGCGTAAGTGACCCTCAGGCCGCTCGACGGTTGCTCGAACAGTCCGCCGACGCCGGTGACCGTGACGGCCGGAAGCGGTCCGACGGAACACTCGGCGGTCAGGCGCTGCACTTGCGCTTTAAAATCCCATTCCGCATCGAGCGAGCGCATTTTTCCCACCGCCGGCAACAGCGGATGCCAGATCGCGAACCAACCGCCCGGCGGCACGCGCGGCTCCAGATCGGCCGTCATGGAGAGCGTCCAACGCGGTCTGGCGTAAGCTTCAAGCCAGGCGGTCGCGCGCTCCACGGCCGATGCGGCGTCGGTCAGCCATTTGGCCGCGAGCGTGGTTTCCCGTCGGCCATAGAGCGCGGCGCTGTCGGCTTGCAGGGTGGCCGATCGCCTGGCGCTGTTTTTGGACCAATCCCAGTCGTATTCGATTTTGAGCGCGGTATATAAGGTGTCGTGGCGGCAGTCCGCTCTGACATCGCCGATCTGATAGTCCTCGAAGCGCGCGTGCAGGGGTCCGGCAATCGCACCCCCCTCATCTGGCGGCCAGCGCCGGGCGATGCCGGGCATGGCCAGCGACCACAACATCCCGACCGATTCGGCGATTTCGGCGATCTGAGCGCGGATCGTCAGTCCGGACGAGAGCATCCCGGCGATGCGCAGCCCGGCGCAATCGGTTCTAAAGTCCGCGAGGTCCCCTCCTCCAGCGCGTAGCCCGCCATTTTGAGAATATCGAGCAGCACGTCCGCCGGATTCTCGATCAGCGCGCCGGTGTCGGGATGGATTTTCCCGCGCGCGGCGACGGTCAGGACCGCGTTGGCCGGAAGCGGCGCGGCCAGCTCTAACAAGGCGACCGAGTGGCCGGTGGCGTCGGTGGTATTGTGGAAGGTGAACGGTTGCGCGGGCTTGCCGTCGAGGTAAACCGCATCGACGCCGCCGATGGGATGATCGGCGATCAACCAAAATTTTCGGCTCTGATCCGCCTGAATCACGGGCGCCGTACAGCGTCCGTAAACCACGTTTAACGGTTCAGGTTTGGCGAATTTCGGCCAAACGGCGGTCGATCGCAGCGGGACGGCATCCGAGAGGGGTAGCGGCACGATCAGGCTTCCAACGACAAGGCGGCCGAATCGCCGAGCGATACGCCCGCGAGCGATCCCCGAAACCATTCTTCACGGTCTGGCCCGTACAGCGCGCATTCGGCGCGCAGCGGCGGAACGGCAAACAAGCGGGTCGCTTGGCCGTCGACGTTATCGAGCTCGACGGCGGCGTTTCCGGTTTCCGAACCGTCCGCCGGCCGGCGGATCGCGCCGATCCCCGAGATGAGCGGATAGCTCAATCCGGGCGCGCTGTCGCCGAGCGACAGCAGCCGCAGCGGCGGATTGGTGTATATAAGGAGTGATGGGCCTTTAATCATTGCGGCACCGCCGCCAGCGGAATCCGCACGCTCAGCAAACGGCGGTCGCACTGAAAATCATCGGCGTCGCTGAGGTCGATTTCGTCCGCGCCGACCCGCGTCAGCCGCGCCTCGTCGGGCGCTTCGAAGTTGGGAACGAATATGAAGGGCTCATCGTGCTGGCTTTTCAAATATTCCAGCAGCGCCAGCAAATCCGTCCAGTCCTGACTGTTGAGCCAGTTGTCGCCCTCGACGCTCCAGGCAATCTCGCCGCCAGCGCCGCGCCCGATCATCCGCGCCGTTTGCGGGCCGCGTTGCATAAACCAGCTTTCGCGCAGCGTGACGCTGGCCAGCGGCCAAACCGGTGACCACGGCACGCCGCACCAGAGCCAGCGGAGGCTGCCCTCCGGTGCGGCGGCCACACTCAGCCGCACCCGGCGGCAATCGGCCACCGCCGCTTGGCCTTCCAACACCAGCACGACCAGGCCGCGCCGGTAGGTCGCTGACCGCATCCACAGCACCGCCCCGACATCGCTCAACCCGGAAACGGTAAAGGCCGCGCCCGGCGGGCAATCGTGCCAGATCGCCACCGCCGCGATGGCCGTGTCCGCCGCAAAGTCGGCCGTCCAGTCCGCGCCCTCGCCCGTCCAGCGCCACGCTCCGCGATCCGGCGACCGGGCGAGTTTGGGGCGTGGGGCTGCTTCACATCGAACGCCCAAGCGTCGCCCGCCGCGAACGCGGGCGCGGGGCCGGGCTTGAAGGTGAGGCTCAACCCGTCCGCCAGGGGATGGGATCGTCGGTGATGGCCAGATCGCCGCTCCACGCACCGTTGTCGCGCCGCCATCGGAACGTTCCGCCGGCCACCGCGAACTGAAATTGATCGCCGAGCGCGAAGGAAATCCCCCCTTGCCGGACGCGAAATTTCAGGCCGTCATGGTCGTAAAGCGGCTCCGAGCCGATGGGCGCGGCGTAGGTCGGCCAGTTCGCGCCCGCCGACCCGCGCACCGTCCAGGTCAAGGTGTCGTCGCCGTCCTGGCCGCCGGCCAGCTCGAGCGGGGCGGCGGCGATAATCGGGATTTTGATCGTGTCGCCCGCCTGATAGGTCTTGGGTGGGGCGGCGTCGTTTTCGATAGTGAAGCTGAACTTGTCGCCGGGCAACAGCCGTTCGGGGCAGGCGCAGCGGATGATGAACCCAAATTCCTGGGTCGAAACGATCCGCGTTTCGCCCCGCTCGTCCAAAACCTCCACGCACGACTGATACGGCGCGTTGGTGCAGGCGGGCAGGTACTCCCGCCCGTTGACCCGCCACTCAAACTCGCCTTCGCACGGCTGCCAGCACTCGCTTCCCTGTTTTGTGCCAGCGTCAGTTTTTGGGATGAGACCCGCCAGGGCACGCACGTAGTCCATCGCGGCCTGGTAGCGGCGGACGAACTGGTTGACGGACGAGCGGATCGCGCCGATGTCGGTGTTGACGACCAAATCGCCGTCCTCGATCGGGCCGAAGTCTTGGATGGTGATCGATGATTCCAAAAACCCCCCTGACACGGCGTCTTTCCAAGCCAGACTGACCGTGGAGCCGTCCACCGGCCAAGCCGGATACTGGTGCAGCGTGGCCGCGCCGACCGTGGTGGTAGTGTTCGGGTTGATCTGCGCGGACTGGACGACGCGGTATTTGTGGCCGGTCCACAGGTGCGGCGGGGGCACGAAGACCGACCCGGCGGCATATTCGGTCCCAAGCATCGCGGTGGCGAGTCCCCCCGCCGCGGCGAGCGCGGCGAGCGCGGCGAGGTCCGTTTGCATCTGGGGCCAGCCGTGCGGTCCATTCCGTCCTGGCGGCTTCGACCGCGTAGGCGTCCTGAATCGCTCCGCTGAAGGCGGAGGTAATCTGATCGCACAGCTCCATGTCGTAAAACGAGGCGCGGACGCTGCCCGATCCGGCCGGCAAGGCGGTGTTGGCGCGCATGAAGCCGTCGCGCCAGGCATAGAGCGCTTCCAGCGCTTGTTGCAGGTGTGGGTCCAGGGCCATGCTGGCTCCTTCCTCGACGTCGACGCCGAGGCATTTAGGGTTGAGTCTGCCGTCGATTCGCGCCCCGTCGCAGGGACAATCGGCGGAGGGTTTTCGGGTGTAGACCACCTCGACCGTCATGGCCTTGGCTTTCGCGCCGGCAACCAGCGGTTTGACGCACAGTTCGACGCCGGGCGCGCCGTCCGGCCGGTAAGCGAAGCTGATGTCCTTGACCTTGATCCGCCCCGTGGCGGCGGCGGCCGGCGGCGGCAGCACGCGCGGCACGGTGAAGCCGTAGCCTCGCGGGTTTTGGTACGCGGTCCCGGTCACGCAGTCCGGCATCGCGCCGGAGACGCTGCCGGACACCCCCAGCGCTCGCCGCCGAGGGTATCGGTATCGGCGCAGGTGATCGTGACGATTTCGGTTGGCGCGTCGGCCGGGGCATCGACCGCCCCCAGTCCCGGAAATTTGGCGTTGCCGGCGTAGGCGGCGGGCAGTGCGTAGGCGTCGGTGCGCAACGGCAGCTCGTCGGCAGCCATCCCGCCGGGCGTTTTATCCTCTACCACCACCCCCAGAACGTCGACCAGGTTCGAGCGGGTCTTGATGGCGTTGAGCAGGTCGAACAACGTAACCATGCCGGGGTACGGCTCGATGGTCGCGCCGGCAGTGACAGTGACCGCGTAACTGCCGGTCAGCGCATAAACGGGCGTTTCGGCCGGCAGGTCGCGCACGATGGGCGGATCCAAAACGTAGGCCCAATCGTTGTCCTTGAAGGTCTTGTATTGCCGGTAGACCTGTGGGTCCGATCCGAATCGGAGGCGCGGGGTGCGCGGGTCGATCTCGCCGTCGGCGGTGAGCGGGTAGCCGCCGAAATCCCACTGCGGCCCCTTGAACTCCGAGGTGCCGGTTTTGGCCTCTTCGAGGAAACTGTAAACGGTCGGCGCGGCGCTGATAGCGGCGGTCGAAACCGCGATTTCGATGCCGTTGCCGGCCGCACCCTCCGTCTTTGCGACCAATGTGACCCCGTAGAAATCCACCGCCGCGCGCTTGGTCGGCACGCCGGTGCTGGCCAGCAGCAACGTGAAGGTTTGGGCCGGGACGCCGGCGCCCGAAAGCTCCGAGATCGCGCCGTTGCCCGCGCCGGCGAAAACTGGCGCGGAAAGCATCCCCGATCCGTCGGCGGTCACGATCTCGATGTCCAGGGCCGTATCGTCCGCGCCGGTGTAGCCGCCCTCGATAACCGCCCGTGCCATGCCTTGGCGGGATCGCGCCAGCGGAAACGCCGTCGCCTCGGCGGGCAGGATCGAGCTGGCCGCGATGGAAGCCAGCGCCGCCGCGTTGCGGTCGTTCGATAAAAAGCGGTGCGGGCTGGTCACTGTCTTAGCCTCGATACCTTGTCGAGCACGGGGATGACGTTGCGGCGGACGTACTCCTCTGACGTGAGCTTCGCCGGGTCGATATAAAAGTGGTTGGTGACGTTGGTCACGCCGCTGGCCGGCGCGCGGGAGGATCCGCCGGCCGACTGCGGCGGGGCGGTTTGATCGATCTGCTGGCGGCGTTTGGCCCTCTCCTCGGCCTCGATCTGCTGGAGCTTGAGCCGGTGCAGTTCCTCCGCCCGCGCCTTGGCCTCCTCGAACTCGCGCTGTCCTTCTTGACCAGACTTTTGGCGCAATTCTTCCAGCTTGCGCAACTGGTCCTCGTAATCCAGTTGTTCGAGCGTCTTCTTGTCGCCCTGAATCTGGAGGATTTGCTTTTCGTAGTCGTCGGCCAGCCCCGAAAGCGCGTCCTTGGCTTCCAGGGCGGTGTTTTTGATGTCGTCGAGCGTTCGGACCGCTTCCTCGCCCGAGCGGGTGATGCCAGCAATTCCACGTACGCCCTGCTCGGCCATGAACACCAGCTCGCGCCGCGCTCGATCCGCCTCGGGTCCGATACCGGAGGCGGTCTCGACCAGGGCTTGCAGGTTGCGGTTGAATTGGATTTCGGTGCCCGCTGCGCTATCGAGCCCTTGGGCCAACTGACCGACGGCGCGGTTTAAGCTTTCCGCGTCCTTCGTCGCACGCGCCATCGGGTCGGTGTTGATCGCCTTCAGCGCGGCTTGGCCCTTTTCGCTCAGTTCGCCGAAGTTCTGGGCGGCATAGCCGATCACGGTGGCCATTCGCCGGGTTTCGCGCTCCGCATCCGCCGCCGCTGCGGCTTGGGCTTGCAGGGTCTCGGCGTTGCGCTTGGCGGTTTCGGCCTCGGCTTTCGCGCTGTCGGCGCGGGCCTGCTCGGCGCTCTGGAGGTCGCGCAGCTTGGCGATTTTGGCGTCGATGGCCGCCAGTTCCTCGGTTTTGGCCTTGGCGTCTTTTTCGGAGACCAGCACCGCCAAACGCTTGGCGTCGAGGAGGTCGATCTCTGTTTGAAGTTCCGCTTTTTTGGCGTCCGCCACAGCCTGCGCCTTCTCGATCTCGGCTTGCGCGATCTTGACGCCCAGCTCGGCCGCGCGCGCGGTGTCGCCCTTAGCTTGCGCCTGCTTCTGCTCGATGTCTAAATCGCGCAACTTGGCGTCGTAGGACCGCTCCACCGCCTCGGTCTCGCGTCCGGCGGCGGTGGCCTTTTGGTCGTAAAGCCGGATCAGTTGCCCGATGGGGCCGGCCATGATCTCGGCTTGGCGGGCTTCACGCTCCTGAAGCGGTAAATATTTTTCAATGTGAGCGATGCTCACGCCGAGCGCATCGGATTTATCCATTAACGCTTCGATCACCTTGCGTTCCGCGTCGGTAACCTGTCCGTCGGCTTGCGCTTGTTGATAAAGTTTCTGGATGTTGGCGTCAACCTCGTCGCGCTGCGCCCGCAACTGCTCCAAGCGTTCTTGCGAGAACTGAACTTCTTCTTGTGTGGCTTTGGCGACTTCTCTAGCCGCCTCGGCCTCGTCTCCCCTCGCCCTGGCGAGTTCGATGGCGGCTTGGGTTTGGATGCGCGCCCTCTCTTGCCAGCGATCCATGGATTCAGTCCCGCGCTCGGTTTCTTCGCGGGCGTCAGCCAACCGCTTTATTAAGGCGTCGAAAGCGGCGTCTTGGCCGAGGTTTCTAGAGCGATCCGCGATCATGGCGAACGCGGCGCTGACCTGTTCGCCCGTCAGTTTTCCGTCTTTGCCCAGTTGCTCGATTTTCTTCCGCAGCGCGTCAAGTTCTGCTTGAGTTTCTAGCTTTGGGATCATCGCCAGAATCGCGGCGTTGATTTCCTTGCTGGTGGCTTGGGTGTTGGCCGCGATGCCGTTGAGGGATTTCAGCATCTCCTCGCCGGAGGCGGTCATCCTGCCCGACATGACGCCCGCCTCGACCCCCACCTTGTCGAGAGCCTGCGCGAGTTCCAGGTTGGCCCGTTTTTGGGCGGCGCTCAATTCGTTTTGATGGGTGATTTCGCCGGTCAGTTGGTCCCAGACCAACCCCATTTCGGCATACTTTGCCTTGAGCCGTTCGGCGGTTTCAGCCTCTTGCGCGTTGCGGGCAATTTTGTCTTCTTGGACTTTCGCGCTGAGGGCGGAGGCGGCCGCCGCCTGCTGCTCGGCTTCCTGCTTGGCCTTTAATTCAGCGGCGGTTCGCTTTGCGGCGGCGGCGGCCAGTTCCTCGGCCGAAGCGATCCGGGTGATCGCGCGTTCGGCCTCGCCGCCGCCCTCGATTAAATCGTAGAGCATCGTGCCGATGCTGCGCCCGCCGCTCGCCCATTCGACTGTTTTATTGATGACGGTTCCCAGCGCGTACCCCAGCCCGCCCGCCGCCCCGGCCAGTCCCGCCACCAAGCCCGGCAGGCCGGCGAGCGACGACAGCAGCCCGGCGACGGCCGGATTGAGCGCCAGGAACCGCGAGAGCAGGCCGCCCAGCATCGCGCCGACTGGCAGGCCGGCGGCGGAGAGGAGCCGCAACGCGCCGACGAGCAAGCCGATTTTTAGCGTGAGTTCCACCGCCGACCCCACCGCGCCGAAAATCAGGCCACCCAGCGAGGAGATTGCAGGCAACACCTGATTGGCGGACGCGGCGAGGCCGGTGATTTGTCCGGCCAGATTGGCGAGCGTCGGGCTGTTGTCGGAAACCGTTTTAAACAGAACATTCAAACTGTCGAGGAGCGGCTCCAGGCCGTCCACCACGCCCGCCACGTACTGCGAGAAATTGCCCATCAGGCCGATGAGCGCTTGCAGCAGGTTCCGCAGCCCCTCAACCGTTGAAAGGTCCATGCCTTCGGTGAGCGCGGCCACCGCTTGCCCGAACTCGCCGGAAAACGCTTTAATGCCATCGGTCAGCGGACGCCAATCGACGCCCGCCAGCGCGTCGTCCAGGTTGGCGGCCATCGCGGAAAACAAATTTTCGACGGCGGCGATCTGCGGCTTGATCGCGTTCAAAAGCGGCGCGAGGTCGCCGGCCTTGACCGCTTTATCGAACGCGGCGGCCAAATCGCCGGTCGCGCCGATGACGCCCGCGACCTGCGGCTTGAAGGTGTTGCCGAGCGTGACGGATAGTTGCCGGAACGATTCCTCGGCCCGCTTGCCCTTGGCCTCGGCAGTATCGAGCCGCGTCTCGATTTCCTTCATCGCCGATCCGGCGCTAGCCGCCGCCGTTTCGGTGACGCCGAGATAGCTGTTCAGGTTATCGAAGACTTGCGCCATGCGGCCGGCTTGTTCGATGCCGACCAGTTGGCCGATGACATACTGCTTGGTGGCATCGTCCAATCCGACCATGGCCTTGGCGACATCCAGGAAGATGTCCTTGCCCGAACGCAATTTGCCGTTGAGGTCGGTTTGCGAAACGCCGATGCTCGCCAAAGCTTCCTTGACCGGCGCGGTGTCGGCGGTGAGCTGCTGCAATCCGGTTTTGAGGGCGTCGGCGGCCTCCGAGCCGGAGCGGTAGACTTCGATGACGGGGACCAGCAAACCGGCCGTTTCCGCCATCGAGAAGTTCATCCGCTTGGCGATGGGGGAAATGCCCGCCATGCCGATAGCCAGTTCCTTGACGTTGGTGGCGTACTTGTTGCTGACTTCGTTGAGCAGATCGACGGTCGAGGCCGCCTCGCCGGCCGGCGCCTTGAATCCTTTAAGTATCGATACGAGGTAATCGGATGCTTCGCCGGCCTCTATCTCGCCGGCGATCATCAGCTTGACGCTCTGCTCGACTAGATCGAACGCCTCTTTGGCGTCGTAACCCGCCTGCACGAAATAAGCCATCGAGGCGACGAGCGCTTGGCCGCTTTGCGCGTAGCGGGTGGCGAGCTGGTTCAGTTGGTCGCCGTACTCCTTGGCTTTTTCCTTGTCGCCGTTGAGCACCTTGGCCAGATCGGCCAGCGCGGACTCCCAATCCTTGCTGGCCTTGTAAGCGTTGCCGGCCATATAGCTGGCGATGCCCATTGTTGCGGCGCTGAGCGCCAGAGTGTTCTTGACCGCCTTCGCCAGCGGTTTGGTGCTCTCGTCCGCCGCCTCGCCGAACGCCTTCATGCCCTCGGCGGAGCGGGCGAACTCGTTGCCCGACAGCAGCTCCTGGAGCTTCTTGACATGGGCGTTGACGCCTTCGATATCCTTCGTGGCGAGATCGACGGTCTTGATGATGAGTTGGAGCAGCAGTTCGTTCCGATTCGCCATGTTATAAACTCGGGGGGCGGAGTGGGGGGGGGGGGGGGGGCGGGGGGGGGGGGGGGGGGGGGGGGGGGGGGGGGGGGGGGGGGGGGGGGGGGGGGGGGGGGGGGGGGGGGGGGGGGGGGGGGGGGGGGGGGGGGGGGGGGGGGGGGGGGGGGGGGGGGGGGGGGGGGGGGGGGGGGGGGGGGGGGGGGGGGGGGGGGGGGGGGGGGGGGGGGGGGGGGGGGGGGGGGGGGGGGGGGGGGGGGGGGGGGGGGGGGGGGGGGGGGGGGCGGGGGGGCGCGGGGGGGCGGGGGGCGGGGGGGGGGGGGGGGGGGGCCGGGGGGGGGGGGGGGGGGCGGTCTGGGGGAAAAATGGAGGGCCAGACCATCGGGGCCGCCGAACGCGACTCTCAAACGGCTCCTTGGGCGCGGCGTTTCAATTTGAAACGGGGCGACGGGCGGGCGTTGATTCCCGCCGCGGCGCGGGCGCGGTTGCTTGGGGCTGGACCACTCTTTTGGGCTCAAGGCGCGGCGAAGGTCAGCGTTTCGATCTCATACGGACCCGCCTTGCCGTTCGGCGTGCTCATCACCCCGGAAAACTGCGGCTTGAAGTAGTCGCTGCCCGCGAAATCGGTTTCGGTGGCGCTGGTTACGGCGATCTCGTGGATGACCAGATGGATCGAGGACTGATCCACCCGATTGGTCCCGAACATTTCGACGTTCAGCGTGACTTGGGCCTCGGTGTTGCCGATCAGGTTGGTGCCCGTCACCGCGCCGGCGTCGTAGCTCCACTTGCACGCTTCGTTGGGTGCGATGGTGCTGGTCGCCGGAATCCAGACCAAGCCGTATTGCAGCCAGATGTCTTGCAGCACGTAATCCGTGCCGGCCACCAGCACCGCGCCGGCCGCGTGCTTGCCCGAGAAGCCGGCGACGGCGATATTGCGGTGCGGGAGCTGGAGCCAGTCGCCCTTGCGCGGCACCGGCACCGCCTCGTCGGTCACGTCGGCCGCCGCCGCTTCGTTGACGGCCTCCACCGTCCCGCGCAGCGCCAAGCGGATCAGCTCGGCGTTGGCGTCGTCGGTTTCGAAGGCCACCTTGGGCTCGGCGGCTTCGGTGGTCACCGGGTCGGCGCGCTGGCCCCACATCTTGCGCAGCTTGAGGGTGCGGGTCTTGACGGTGGTCTCGCCGGGGTTGATGGCGAGCTTGACCGGGGATATCGGGCCGATCCGCGCGCCGAAGTTACCGTTGGCGTCCTTGAAGCGGATCAGGATGTCTCCCTCGTAAATCGCGCCTTTGAGCTGTAGGGCGGCGCGGGCGTCGACGGTGGCGGTCATGGCGATACTCCGTGGTCGAAGAAAAAGGTTTGAGTCCAGGCGACCGCCCACAGGGCGACGCGCAGGTTGTTGACGTGGCCGGTGTAGAGGTTGTCGGCGGTGATCGACTCGATTTCCGGCGGGCGGCAATCGCGGTCGGTCCGCCCCCAGAGCTGGTGAGGCAGCAGGTCCACGATCTGGATCGCCCGGTCCATCGCCAGTTCGGCTCGGGATTCGGCGGGCGTGTCCGCGCCCAGGCAATACGCGCCGAGGCGCAGGTCGGCCGCCCAGCGGTCCCGGCCGCGCGAGGCCACGCGGGACAGTCCGAGCGCCGCCGCCAAAATGCAGGGGGCCTTGCCGAGCAACATGGCGATCTCGCGTTCGGTGAAGCGCCCGCCGTGGCTTTCCACCCGCAGCGGCGCGAACTCGGCCGCCAGGCCGGCGGCGACGGTGGCGAGCGCGCCCGAAAGGTTCACGTCACGCCCCCAACATCCGGTCGATCCAGCGTTCGGCGATGTCCAGAAGCGCTCGTTCGTCCTCGTCCGACACGCCCAGGAAAGGCCGGGCCGGAATCCCGCCCCGCCCGAACTGATGGGTGGCGGCGTAAATGACGTTCGTGCCCCAGCCGGCGGTTTGGCGGTCGGCGAAGGCAGTGATGCTTTGGATGAGCGCGCCGGTCGCGTCCAACAGCGATTGGCCGCCGTGTCGCGTTGCGGCATAGCCCGGCGACCATTCCGGCCAGGGCGTTCCATCAGGGCCGCGCTTCTCGAATTCCATCCGCCGCCGCGTCTGCGCTTCGCCTTCGGCGGCCAACTCCCGCAGCAGCGGCTCCGGGTTTTTCAGCCCGGCCAGCAGCCGGCTGACGCGCGAGTTTAGCGCGGGCAGACCTTCGAGCCGGATTTCGATGGCCGCGCCGCTCACAGGACGCCCCGTCCGAACAAGCGAGGTTTACCGGTCGTGTAAACGAGCAGTACGCCCGCCGGATTCGCGGGGGGCGTCTGCGGTAACAACTTGCCGCCGGCGATGCCCGCCAAGGCGGCCAGCGCGTCCTCGTAGCGCCTGCGGCGGTCCTTGAAATCGTCCTGACTGGCGATGGCGGTCGGCGTCGCTTGATAGAGCGCGATGTCGACCACCAGATCCGTCAGCCAAACCGGTGCGGGAGGCGCGAGCGGCACGGTGAAACCGGCCGGCGAGACCCGCAGGTAACCGTCCGCCTTGGCCGACGCCTCCTCGCACGCCAAAGCAATGGCGGCCGGATCGAGGTTCCCGGCCGGATCGCGCGGGCCGGCTTGCGCCAGTTCGCCCGGATAGCGGGCCTCGATGTCGGCTTGGGTGGCGTAGGCCATGGCGCGTTTTTAAGGGGCCGGCTGAGGCTCGGCCACGATTTCCATCGGCTCGTCGGCGCTGACGCTCAGGCTGACAGCTTCGGCCGCGACCAGATCAATCTCCAGCAAACCGCTGATCTCGCGCACGTCCGGCCCTATCCGGGCGTCGGCCCGCACGCGGATTTGGACATGCCCGAGCGCGCCGGTCGGGACGATATTGGCGCTCATGCCGTCGATGGCGACCTCCAGCGTCACCAGGGCGGGATCGCTCGCCTCCCAAACGGCAACGCCGTCGACGGCGGCGGGGTTGCCCTTGGCGTCCAAGGGTTGCACGGACGCGGGCAGAAAATGAGAAACGGGCAATACAGTACTCATGGAAAATCCTCGGGTTGGGAAATGGAAGGGTGGGACTAACAAGGTCCAGCGCAGCCGGACGGGGGGCGTTGCCTCCCGGCACAGCCAGCGTTGGACCCAAACAAACCAAGCCATCACGGCGCGTTGGCCTCGCCCACCCCCTCTCCCGATCGAGAGGCGGTTACGTCGGCAAGGTCATGGGTTTCACCAGTTTCGCCGGTTACTTCCCCTTCAGTGTCAGGCGCGTTTGGCCGTCCGGGATCGCCGGAGGGATCGCCGGCGCTTGTATTCTTGCCCGATGGCGCGTTCTTGCTCTTTTTGCCGCCCGGCGGTTTCGGTTCCGGATCGGGCAAAAGCTCCACCACCAGCATCGGCTCTTCCTTCAACGTCCGGAGCTGTTCGGCGGTGAAACGGTCGCCCGGATGCTCGGTGGGTGTGGTCGGATGAGCCATGCCCGCCCGCCGGAACCCGTGCCGCTTAGCGGTAATGCGGATTAGTTGAGCCATGGCGTCACCAGCAATTGGGCGGTGTTGCGGTAAATATTGGTGTTGTTGCCGACGATCTCGGCGTTGAGCAGTTGCCGCGCCGTCGCTTCCAGGCTGGGCGGGACAACAAGCAGATTGGGCGTGACGTTGAGGGGTCGCCCACCGTCGCCGGTAAAGCTCATCATGGCCGCGCGCGCGGCGCCGTAGCTGGCGACGTCCAGAGCCTGCTTGCTGGCGTAGGCCAACCGCCAGAGCGCATAGCCGACGTTGAGCCGCGCATCCGCGCCGTAGATGTACTCATCCCGCCAAAAGGCGTTATCGTCCGTATCCTGATTGAGCGCGACGAACCGATAGTCTTGGCGCTTTTGCAGGATGATGGGCTTGACCGCTTTGGATATATCGAACAAATACCACGCGGTCCCCGCTCCGCCGCCAAAGTTGGAAATGCTGGCGGTGGAGCCATCGGCGGCGATCACCGGATGATCGACATCGAAGAAATACTGGCCGTCATAGCAAAGGCCGGTAAACCCGTTTTTTAAGAGATCGAACAGCAACTCGTCGGGATGCGTTTTGGCGTCGATGCCCAGGCTGCGAAAAGACGGGGCGATAGAGGCCGTAGGCGTCATCCTCGATGTCTTCGCGCTTGACGCCGATGGTGTTTTCAAACTTTTTGTTTTTGATCGTCCAATCGCTGGCGGAGAAGTTTTGCACCTGTCGGTCGCCGATCCACTCGCGAAAGCGGGTGGTGCTGCCAAGCCAGCCATAGACTTCTTGCTTGCCGGTCGAGGGGACTTCCATCGCGATCTGGTTCCAGACGCTGGGCGCGGTATCGAAAGCGCCCTGGAAGGTGGCTTTGAAGCCCATGTTCAGAAAGGCTAGGTTTTGCCGGTTGATAATCATTTTTTAAAACTCCACCCAAACGCCTTTGGGTTCTACGTCGCGGATGATTCCCGCGACAGGGCGCGCGCCGCTGTCGTTGGTTTTGGCGACGGTTTGATCATCGACGACGTAGCACGTCGCGCCGATGTCGGCGACTGCGATCAGGTCGGCGGCGCTGCTGTTGGCGAAGCAGTAACAGCCCCGTCGGAACTTCGCGCGGATCGCGCCCGCGGCTCCGCCGGTGTTATCCGCCCGCTCCTCAATCCGGCCGATGGCCTTTAGCGTGGCGGTCGCCGCACCCGGCACAGCCAAGCCGGAGCTGTTGATGCAACCAATACTTCCGGCGTACAGCACCGTATTGGCCGCGACCGGAAATTCAAACTGCACGGCATCGCGCCGCAAGGTGTTGCGATCTTGGGTTAACGCGGCCACTTAGGCAGACTCCTCTGCGCTGGATTTACGGTATTGCTCTGGCGTCAGGCCCAATGCGCGACATATCGCTTGTTCCGCCTCGCCCAGCGCCGCGCCCGTCCCTTCCGGCTTTTTCGTGTCCAGCGCCGATTTCTGGCCTAACAACGGGGACGCTTTGGTGAGAAAGTCCTTGAACGCCTCAATCCCGCCCTCGGTTTTGCACATGGCGGTGTGGTAGTCCTTGGTGGCGGGGCTGATCTTGGAATCCTTCAAGGCTTGCTCGATCAGTTCATTGATCTGGGCGTCGCGCCGCTCGGTTTCGATGGCCGAAAGCTTCTGTTCGGCGTTGCTGGCGCGCGCCAGCGCGGCGTCGTAGTCGGCGCGCGGGATAAACTTATCCAGCGGCGGCGTTTCGGCGCGGTTGCGCGCGGTGGCGAGGTCGGTTCGCAGCGCTTGGATGGCGGTCACCACGGCGGTTTCGTCGGTGGTGGTGGCCGGCAAGCCGAGCGCCGCCAGAATTGCGGGCGATAGCGACACGGAGGGTTCCTCCCGGTTGAGGGCGGTCAAGGTGAGGTTGGGGGTGTTGGTGAGGCCGGCCGAGGTGAGCGCGACGATGCGGCGGGACTGCTTGTCGAACAGGAACACCGGCGAGAGAAACCGGTATTGCCGGGCCGCGATCTGCGCGGCGGCTTTTTCGGTCCAGTCGGCGTGGCCCCAAATCGCGCCGCCCCGGTTCTCCACGCGGTCGATCCAGCCGGCGGCGGGCGCGTCAAGACCGTTGGGGGCGCGGTGTTCGGTGGCGTGTTCCCAGTCGATGACCAGCGGGACGTGGCGCTCGTCGAAGGTCGCGACGATGGCGTCCGGCGCGTCGTTGACCCAGGCGCGGCCGTCCGCGCCGGTCACGTCCGGGCCGGCGGGGATCAGCTCGATCCACTCGGACGCGGCTCCGTCGAGGGCGACGCAGCGGGCGCGGGCAGATGCGGGCGAGGGGGTTTTGAAGGCCATTGCCGGAGCATGACCGCGAGGCGTGGCGGACCGCTATTCAGCGGCTTGAAAAACGGAAAAGCGCCGTCCTTGGCGCGGGGTGGGGATCAGCGGAGCGTGAAGGTCAGGCCGCGATTCGGGTAGCTCATCACGTCGCGGGCGACGTTCGAGAGGATCAGGTGTTGCAGCTCCATGATGTGCCGCATCGCCAGATATTCGACGCGCGCCCCTTCCACGTCGTTGCCGTCGTCGGTCAGCCGGTTCAGGAGCGCGGGCAAGGGGCGGGCTTCCGCGTTCACTAGGTCTTGCCAGGTCAGAAAGCCGATGCGCTCGTGCGGGGCGGTTTGCCAGAACGAGGCGGGGAAAGCGTAGGGGCCGCGTTCGGCTTTCAAAAGCTCGCCTTCCAGCGGCAAGCGGGCGACCAGGGACAGCACCTCGCCAAAGCACTCGGCCGGCACCTCTTTGTAGCTCACGCCGAACTTGCTTTTGATGGCGCTCCAACAGGTGATCGCCGCCTTGGCCTGATGGCGGTGCGCCAAAATATCGACGCGGGACTTGATGAGGGCTTTCACGGCGTCTTGCTGCTCGACGGTCAGGCCGCCGGGCAACGCCTTGCGGGTCTTGTCGGGGCGGAAGCGGAGGTTATGGGCCGCGCCTTCGGTCCAGTACTTCCACAATACGTCATCGCACTCGTTTTGATAGGCGACGACCGTTTCGCGGATTTCCGGCTTGACCTTGTTGGGGTGGATCGTCATCAGCCAGCCGGGGAGCTTGCGGAGCGGGAGGCAGGTAGCGGCCTGCTCGCCGCCATCGGAAGGTATCACCATTTCGGTGATACCCCAGCGTTTGATATTGGTTTGGAGTTTCCGGTGCTGGGTTTGCCAAGCCAACCCCATTCCTTCAACGATAGGCTTCATGGGGGTGAAGGGCTGGCCTTCGTGGTTGACGACGAACAGGGTAGCGCCACGGAAGGGAACGGGAATCAGAGTGCTGCTAGAGATCATGATGGTTCCTTATGCTTCAGAGAGAACCGCCGTCAAATTGAGTGGCGGGGGACTCACTCTCGGCGCACAAGGAGCCGGGGCAGGTATTCAATATATTCCCTGCTCCTCATCCCCCATAGAGGGGTGAGACGCAATACACCCGTTGCGGGCATAAAAAAACCACGACTGACGGGCGCGGGGCTGGGGCCGCTTGTGCTTAAGAGAGGACTCCAGATTACGCCCGCGTCCGTGCGGGGTCAAGCGGCGCGCTGCCGGAGGTGTATAATGACCGAAGGGCTGGCTAGGGAACCGGACCCGAACGGCGGGCTTTCCGAGACGCCCGCCCGCCGCCCGATCTCTTCGTCTCGTCTCGCTCGGAGACTTCCCGCATGGCTGAACCTCGAAAGCCAGACCAAACGAAACATGTACCCGATCACAGACCGCCTCCAGGAACCGACAGGAGTTCAAATCGTCCGCTGCACGAAAACTTCGAGCCCAAGCCCATTCCCCAAAGGCCCCAGCCAAAACCGCCGGAGCGAGATCGATAATGAATTACACCCGCGATAATCTTCTGTTTCTAGGGCGAATGAATGTCCACTACCACGAAAGCATGGAACTCGTGTACGGCCGCTTTTTAAACTGGACCTCGTTTGCGTCACTGCTGTTGTCCAGCGCCGCCTTTGCGGCGGTCGGGTCCATGATGCCGGAGACTTGGAAGCCCTATCGCGATACCCTGATCGCCTTGCTGGCGCTGGGGGTGACGGCGTTGAACGCGGCGGTGCTGGCGTTTGGCATGTATGGGAAATTCATTACCCATACGGATTTGAAAAAAGATTGGATCGCGTTTCTTGGGGCGCTGGAAATCGCCACGGATGATCGGTTGCCGGAAATCGAGCGCCAGTTCAACACGCTGAACGCGCGTGAACCGGCTCCCAACCGTCGCTTGCTGGACCGCGCCCACGACAAAACCCGCGAGGCGCTGGGCTGGGTGCAGCCAACGGCTTGACCCTGGCCCGGCAGGGGTCAAGCGGTCTGGCGCAACCGCGAGGCGACCTGTTCAGCCACGGCTTTTTGATTCCGCTTCAGCCAGTCGATTTCGGATGGTGTCAGCATCCTCGGCGCGGAGGAGGTATCGCGCTTCAGACTCGGTAAGACCGTCAAAGCCGAACCCGAATCGTTCGCGCCACCAGTTTTCAAGGTTTCCATGCTTCGCTCGGAGGTTTGCGCATGAGGGTTTCGGGATTGATCGATTGAGTTTGTCGCCATCGCTGTTCCTTCTCCGCCAGCAGCTTTTGCAAATGCGCCAGCCGCCCTTCGCCGGGATTGTAATCCCACCCCGGATCGATGCCGCGCGGAACGTCCATCACCGCGCCGGTGCGGGGGTTGGTCCATCGGACGGTCTCCAGCGACGGGGCCTTGGTGGTGACCGGCACGGTGGCGTCGGTGCGGCGGCCGGTCGGCAAGCCGGTCCTGGGGCCGAGTTCCTGAGCGGCGGCGTTCGGGGGGACGGGGATGCCGGTTTCGATCAGCCGGTCGCGCTCGCGCTGGCTGACTTGTCGGATGCGACATTTACACCCCCAGCCGTTCGGCGCGAAGTGCGTTTTCCACCAAGGGTCGTCGACCGGCAGCAGCGTGCCGTGCCAGCTCAAGTGTTCCGGGCGATGCTCGCGGCTGGGGCCGACCGTGTAGAGCAAATACGGGTGGCTGTCCTGGGTGCGCTGGATGCGCGCCCATTGCCCGGCCGCGCGGGCAGTGCGCAGGTTGGTGTCGTAGATCACCCGCAGCCGGCGCGGGCTACCGAGCTGTACCTGCTTGATTTCGCCCGGTGAGCGGGTCGGTCAGCTCTTTGACTCCCCACCAGCCTTTTTCTTGCAGCACCGGCGCGAGGCGTTTTTGAAAGTCGTGAAACGTCAGCCCCTCGGCCAGCGCTCGATCCACTTCCGCGCGCACGTCGGCGAGCAGGTCGAGGTGCAGCATCTTGGCCACGGTAAAGGCCACCGCGTGCTCCTCGCGCCAAACGTCGGCCCAGTCGAAACTCGGCTTCAGGCCCTTAGCCCTGAACCAGTCCAGCGCGTCCCTGGGCGGTGGGCCGGGGGTGTAGGGTCCGGCCACCATCAGCCCCGATAGAGTTTCCAGATGTCATCGAACGTGTTGCCCGACAGTTTTTGATTGATGCCGGTGAGAATGTTGTAGAGCGTTTCGCCGCTTGCGGCCGCCATCCCGCCGACTTCAGACTCGATCTGTGCGAAGGTGCCACCTGAGGCCATCGAATCGATGGCGGCTTTCAGGTTTACTGCCCGGTTCTTCGCCGTCACCAGCGTCTCCATTAATTCGGCGATCATCTGGCCGTAAGCGGTGGTTTCGTTGTAGGCGATACGCGTGCTCAATTTTTGAGTCCCGTGGTGATGAGGAGAGCTTGGGTCGGATCGGTTTCGGCCAGCTTTTTCAGCCGGCGCGCGCGCCTCGCCTCGCCGGACGGCGTCTCGAACGAGGCTGTCGGGGGCGGGCCTGCCGCCACCTGCGCGCGGACGGTTTCGATGGCGGCGGCCACGCTAGCCTCGTCGGCGGGGTCGTAGCTCCCCGGCGCGAGCGCGTATGTCACGCCGTCCGAGCGATATAGATGCGTGTCCAGGCGCTCGATCATGGCTGCCTCGACACTGACCATAGCGCGACGGGCATCGCGAACGGCAGCCCGTTTAGGACGTTCACGCGGTACAACGAGTCCATCGCGAGGGCCAGCTTACCGCTTACGAACGAGTTGGACACCACGACGCCCGCATCCGCGACCAGGGGCGTGATCGCCGCCCCGTAGGCGGCGCTGAACAGCGCGTTGTAGCCAGGCCATGTCGAGAGGATAAAAACACCCGTGCCGGCGGACGAACTCCGCGCGGCGAAATACCCAACCGCGTTGGGGGCGATGGTCTGCGCCTCCGACCACGCGAGATAGTCCCCCGAACGACGGAGGTAGCGAGCGTCGCCGCGCGCTTCGTTGTAATACTGCGAGTGATCGTCGTCGCCGAGACCCTGTTGCGAGCCGTGGTCGGTCGTGCCGGCGGGACCGGTCAGGTGGGGGCTATATAACGATCCGTTGATGATGATTTGATCGGCGGAGGCCCCCGATCCGAAAACCACATTGGGCGTTTGTCCAGCCGGCCCCGTCAAATGAGGCCCAGTCACTACCCCGTCAACCGTCAATTGATCCGCCGTGGCTTGCGTGGTGCCGAAGGCAACCACGGGTGAATGCCCGTTCTGCCCCGGATCGCCTTTCAACCCTTGGATGCCTTGATCGCCTTTGGGGCCGACATTCCCCGGATCGCCTTTCAACCCTTGGATGCCTTGATCGCCTTTCGGGCCGACATCCCCCGGATCGCCTTTCAACCCTTGGATGCCTTGATCGCCTTTCGGGCCTGGCGACCCACCGCCACCGCCACCTGCGGGCGACACCTTAGCCAATCGCTGGTCCATCCTTTGCAACAATCGCCGCCAAAGTCTTGGCAATCGTCGTTTTAGCCAAAGCAAAATCAGCGCATCGGATGCGTTCATTGGAGTAACGCGCGCAACGCCTGCTCTGTCAGCGCCCGCTCTGAATCCGTAGCGTTTGGCACGTTGACCGTCACTTGCGGTGCTGGCTGCTCCGGCACGTTGATCGTCACTTGCGGGGCTGTGACCGTAATGTTGGGCGCGGGCTGTTCCGGCACGTTGACCGTGATATTGACGGGCGGAAGTTGGGGCGGCTCTTGGCGATTTTGAGCGGCTGCCGTCCCCGATTTTTCGCCATCCCCCAGCCCGCGCGCTTTAAAGAGCGCCTCGGCGAGCGATTCCACCAGCCTTTTGGCATCCATTTCGCCGAGCAGCGCGGGCAAGCCGGCCAGGAAATCCTCGAACGAGGCGGCGCGCTCGGCCAGTTGGCGAACGGCTCCGACCGAGGGATCGAGCAAAGGCTCCCAGCCGTCCAGCGCCTCCGCCGCCAGCGCGTCGATGTCGTCGGCTGGAACGGGTCCGGCGCGGTTGGCCGCGCGGTCGGCCCCTCGGGGTGGGACCGGAGCGACCGGCGGCGGTTCGGCCGGGGAAGCCGGCGCGGGTTTGCCCAGCAGCTTGGCGGCCGCCGCGGGGTCGGGCAGGCCCCATTTGTCCCGGATGACCGACTGCTCCACTTCCAAGCCCAGCGGCACCAGCTCCTTGAGCATGGTGACCAAGCCGCCCAAGTCTTCCTGATCGGGGGCTAGCAGCCTGACGGCCGGATAGCGCGGCTGCGGGCCGTGGTTGAGATCGACAAACGGCCGCACCAGTTGCTCGTTGATCGCGTCGGCCAGCTCTTCGGCGTCGGATTCCAGGATGTCGCGGCGCACCTCGCTGGAATAGTGCTCGCCGCCGAGCTTGCCGGGCGTGCTGTCGGCGGCGTCGGAGCGGCCGAGCACCGCTTTACTGATCAGCTTGTCCAGCCGTTCGGCCAGCTTTTCGAACAGATCGGCCCCGCCCGCGCCCGATCCCGCCTGCTGGAAATCGATGCGCATCGATTCGGGCAGCACGGCCGCGGCGTCGGAACCGAGCCCGGCCACGGCGGCCATCAAGGTGGCGATGGACGCCTGGGCTTCGGCGCTGGGGTCGGTCAACAGCCGGTCCGGGTAGCGGCCGAGCCGCAAGGGCATCCCGAACACTTCGGCGAAAGCCAGCCAGTCTTCCAGCGTGAAGGTCGCGCACATGTAGCTGGCCGCCGCCAGCCGGGCCAGCCCATTGCGGATCGGAAGCCCCATTTTCAGGGACGGTTCGAAGACGACGAACCGCCACGGCGGCAGCGGCAGGCCCTCGAAGAGCGCGCTGTCATCGATCAGCCGCAGCTCGCGGCCGGTGGTCCGATCGTAGGTGAAATAACGCGGGTCGCGCCACGCATAGGCCCGCTCCAGGCGCGAGCGGTCGCGCGGAGCCCACGGCGCGCGGTCTGTGTCCCAGCGAATTTCGACAGCGGAATAACCCTTGCCCAGCGCGTCCAGCATCCCGCCGAGCAACCGGCCAAAGGCGGGCGTTTTGACCAGATGGGCCTCCACGGCGTCGCGCAACTCGACGTCGCGCGGGTCGTCGCTGGCGGCTTCGACCATGCGCTGGAGGCCGAGCACCGCCCGCTTGCGGGTGCCGAGCACGCCCGCGTAATGCGGGCTGCGCTCCTCCATTTCCTCCGCCAGCGTCAGGTAGGCGCTGGCGTCGCCCGCGTCGGCCGAACGCAAGATGCCGGCCAGGCGCGCGGGCGTGAGCCCCGGCGCGATGGCGTCGGCGAGGCGTCGGCGCACCCCGGTCAAGCTGACGGCGGCGATTTCGCGGGTCAGGTCTTTTTTGCTGATCGGTCGGCCGTCCGGGCCGAGGATGGCGGGCATTTAAAGGCTCCCTCGCCGGAACCCGTGCCGGCTGAAGGCCAAGGCATCGCGGTAAAGCGCGCCATCTTGCGCGCGGCCACGTCGCGGAACGGCGCGGTAGTCAAAGGCTTCGGCGGTGCCGTGACCGGCGTATAAACCCAGAAAACACGCCCACGCGCGATCCGCGTGGCCGTCGCTATCGGTTTCCGCAACGAAGCGGGGCGCGCCGGTGGCGGTGGTCAGCTTTTTGAGTTTGTGCAGGTCGTCGCGAACAGATTTGTTGGACGGAATGCGGACGCGGCGTTGCTCGAAGCGCTCCTTAGCGACCGTCGCCATCTCCAGCTTGCTGGCGAGAGTGAACTGGACGCCTTCCACCCGATAATGGCCGTGCTGCGCCTTGGCGTCCTCGACCGGCTTTTCACCCATGCCGGTCTGATCCATACAGCATTTCACCACCCGATACCGCCGGAAAACATCGGCGAGCAAAGCGTCTTGCTCGGCGAACGGAATGCGCTGCTTTTCGATCACCTCCCGCGTCCACAGCACATCGCCGACCGCCTCCAAAACCCAAATCACAAAAAGGTCGCGCCGGGTGCCAATGTCCACGCCGACGAAGCACGATCCGTTTTGATACGCTGACGGATCGCCGGCATCAGCGGTTTCGCAAAAGCAGATCAGCTCGTAGGACAGCCAGGCGCTCGCCTCGTCAAGCCATTGCAGCTCGTATTCTTGCGCCCAAGCGTCGCTATCGTGGAGCCCGGCTTTTAGCTCTTCGATGTTGCGCGGCAGTCCGGCGCCGACCGCTTGGTAGATGTCAACCACATGCCGCGACCACACGCCAGCCAATTCTGGAGCGGTCATCAGCTCGTGAAACTTGTTTCCCTTGCCGTTGGGCGTACTGACTACCCGCAGTTTTAGATCCGGCCGCGAGGTTACCGGAAACAGAGCCTTCCAAATATCCCGGCTGTCCTGATGAAAGGCGAATTCGTCCAACAGACAGTTGGCGGTGAAGCCGCGCGCGGTGAAGGGATTGGCCGGGAGGGCGGTGATTTTTGAACCGCCGGGAAGAATGGTATCCAAGGCCAGATAATCAGGAGCCCAATCGCATCCGTGCTCTTCAGCTTCGTAGTAGATTTGCAAGCCTTCGAGGTGGCGTTGGATTCCGACTTCCATCGCTTCCCTGGCTTGGCGCTCGCCGCGCGAGAGAATGACCCAGCGCTGTTTGTTTCCCATCGCTTCCGAGTCCACGCAACCGAACACAATTTCGAGTGTAGAAGTAAAGGTTTTCCCGCACTGGCGGGCGAACATGCCGATCTTGTAGCGGCTATCATCGCGCAACCAACGGTCTTGATAGGGCAGCAGTCTACTCATCGATAAATCCGAACACCGCTTGCTTGGCCCGTTTCACGGCGTCTTTGCCGGTAGGCATCTTGGGCTTCACCACGAGGATCGACCGCAACTGCGGCGCGCAATAGCGCGCGAGCTGAATCCAGAGCGCGGCCTTGGTGGCCGCTGGCGTGCCGCGCGCTTTCGCCAGTCTGGCCATTTCCAAAAATGGGTCGATGCCCTCCATCGCCAGAAGGCGCGCCACGGTAGTTTTGCTGTCCAATCGCGTGGCTCAATTCAGGCCCGTCCGCTGACCGGATCTTCGCGCCGGGCTTTGCGCGCGTCCACGATCCGCTCGATTTTCTCGATGGCCTCGCACAGCGGTGCCAGCGCCGTATCCAGATCTTGCTGCGTGACGTAGCTCATCGCTTTTTGTTGGATCGCAACGAACGCCAGTTGCAGCTCGCGCAACCGGTCGAACTCTTTTTCCTCGTGCTCCATGTGCCGTTCGAGCAGCTCGGTCCAGGTTTTTTGCCAGTCCTTGCGTTCTGTTTCCTGCTTTGTCGCGCGCTCTTCGAGCTGTTCGTCTAACTTTTGGATCTGCCGCCACAAAAAGCCGGCGACGGCGATGTTGATGGTCAGAATAGTGCCGAGCAACCACGCCAGTTCGATTTGGACGGTCATGGCGCAACTCCAACCAACAACGCCCGCAGTTCGGCGCTTTCCTGCGCCCGCAGGCGCTCGCGCACCGCCAGCCGGACGTAGGCGTCATCCGACAGGCAGTGCAACTCGTCGGCGGACACGGTCGGCAGCGCGGGCTTTTCGGGGATCAAGCCGTCCGGGATCGGCCGGTATTCGATCCGGGGCGCGGCGCAGCCGGCCAGCGCGAGAAGCGTCAGGGCGAGGGCGCGCGTCATTCCGGTCGCTCGAAGTCGGTGCGCCGGCCGGGCCGCACGGGCGGTTGGTCGGCGTAGCGTTTTTGGGTTTCGCGCAACTGGCGCAGGGCGGTCTCCACCAGTTGTTTCTCGGCGTCCTGACGGGCGTCGCGCTCGCGCCGGTCCCGCCGTTCGAGCCAGAGCGTTTTCGCGCCGAGCCAGGCGACAAGCCCCGCGATCAAAGTCGCCGCGCCGCCGATGATCCAGTCAAGCATCGGGAGGGCCCTTTCTGGTTTCGATCCACTCCCGCCCGAGCCAGATGGCCAGCAGCGCCCCGGTCACGGCGGCGTACTCGGTGGCGCTCATCGCGTTCTGAAACGGACCAAAGCCGAGCAGCGGGCCGAAGTTGTCGAGTGTGAACTTGGCGCTCACCGCCAGCCACGACAGCCCGACGAAGGCGAGCGTCCGGCTCTCCCGCCCGCGCGCGTCGCGGGGGCGCAGCAGCGACCCCCACCAAAGCCGGCGGCGCTCGATCATGCCGACTCCTCCAGCGCCGCGACCGGCGCGGTTTTTGCGATGCGCCTGGTGCGCTCGCGGGTGGCGAACTGGGCCAGCAGCGGCTTTCGGCTCGCGTAATCGAGGCCGGCCGCGATCAGCGATCCATCCATCGCCCGCACCTTTGCCAGCAGCTCCAGGTCGTCGTTGGAGAGCGCCGATTCGTCCAAGCTCTCAAACTTTCCTGACACGGCGAAATTGCACAGCCGGTTTTCGTTTGTGTAGTGGCGCTCTTTGGTTTCCTTGCCCTCGTCCGCCCGACGCTCCCGCAAGGCTTCGGTCATGGGGAACATCGCGGCGCGCTTGAAGCCGATCAGGTCTTTGCGGGGAGGGTTGCCGTAGTGGTCGCGGTAGTAGAGGTAAGCGTCAACGATGCGGCACTGCACTTCTTCGGCCTTCGCGCCGCCGATAAAAGGCGCGGCCACCAGCGCTGACCGCTCGTCTAAAAACAGCAGTTCGTTGCTCCTGCCAGTCGAATCTATCCAGTCGCTAACTACAGGTGCTGTAGTTAGTCTTCCCCGTGTCGCCAGCCCCTTTATGGCTTTCAGTACCCTGAAATGCGGTCTCTCGAACATCTCGGACAGCTTCAGCGAGGAGACCATCGGCCTGTTGCGATGGATTTCGATCACGTTGGCGATGGCGGCGGCGGCGTGTGCTACAGTGCGTTTAGTCAAGGCAATTGCTCCCGTCGGTTGCCGTGGTCAGGGTCCGTGCCGGTGTCGCGACCGGAGCGGCTCCTAAATTGATCGCGCTCACGGGGAAACCCTCACGTTCGGCGGCGCGCCGGTGCTCGGGCGCTCCCAGATCACCTCGTTGGACGGCGCGCTTTCCACGCTCCCGCTCAGCGCCTTGACCGCGCATTTCGCGGAACCGGCCACCGTCGCCGCGATATGCGCTTCGGCCGCGCGGGCGGAGCCTTCCACAGCGTAGGTCTGGCATCCGGCCGGATGGCAGCAGGACAGCTCGAAGCCGCTCGCATCCAGGCCGCCGGCCTTGTCCCACTCCCACCCGAACGCGGCGTCGGTGGCGGTGGCCGCGAAAGCCGCGGGCGCGGCCGTCATCCCACAAAACAAAAGTGCTTTCAGCATCAAAGCAATCCTGAATCAAGGCAGCCGTACAGCTCCAGCTCCAGTTCGTGGAGCCGGACCGGGCCGAAGTTGAGGTAGCCGGCGATGTCGAGTTGCACCTCGTTGAGCCGGGGGTTGGCGTAAATCGCGCCCGGCGGCGCGGCCCACGGAGCCATGGCGGCGCGGGCGTCTTGCCGGGCTAGGTCGTTGAGCCGGCGCAGCCAAGCCACGAACGGGGTCATCGCTTCACCACTTGCCGGTAGCGGCGAAACAGGGCGTGAGCGTCTTTTGCCACGCTCGTGAAGGCCGCGTGCGCGCCGCGCGGCGCGTCCGGGCCGAAGGCTTTGGCGGCGGCGACATCGAGCACGGCGGCGCTCAAATAGAGCGGGTGGTCCGGCGCGAGGCCGTCCGCCCCGGCGCGGGCGCGCATTTTGCGGGCGAGCTTGGTTTCCTTGGCGTCGCTCATCGCAGCCCTCCGGCGGCGCGGATTTTGTCGATGTAGGGCTGGTTGGCCCAAATCCCGGTCGAGGTTTTGCGCGGGCTGCCGGCGTTAAACGCGGCGGCCACGCCTTCCCAGCCGTGCCGGTCGTGGTGCTGGCGGGCGAGTTTGGCGAGGTAGCGGCAGCCGTATTCGAGGTTGGTATTGGGGTCGCACAGTTCGGTGAGAAACACGCCGTCGAAACCGGCGTCGCGGGCGGTCGCCCCCATGATCTGCATCAGGCCGAAGGAGCAGGCCCGCAGCCGAGATTCGGTTTGCTCGCTGCACGGGGCGCGGGCGCGGACGGGCTTGGGTGCGACGTAGCGCTCCCAGAACGCGGGCTCGTAGCGCACCGCCCACGGGTTGCCGCCGCTTTCCACCCGGACGATGGCGCGCGCCAGGTCGATGGGCAGGGCGTGCCGCTGGGCGGCTTGAATGAGGCGTTCGGCGTGGTCTTCGAGGGACATGGCGGCTCCGGGTTGATGTCCCGGAGCATGACCGCACGAGGCGGCGGGCCGCTATTCAGCGGTTTGAAAAACGGCTCAAGCGCCACTGCTTTTCCCCAGGATGGCGTAGACGGTGGCGCGCGTCAGCCGGTAGCGTTTGGCGAGCGCGCTGATGGACGTTCCGCGCTCGCGCTCGCGCCGGATCGCGGCGTTGCGCGCGTGGCGGTTGCTGGCGTCCAATTTCGGGAAGTAGACGAAGCTGCCCTGGAACTCGCGGAGGACGACCCCGACCAGCAGGTCCGCCAGCACCTTCGGTTCGCCGGCCACCCCCAAGGCGCGCAGCGCCCGCTCGATGCAGCTCGCGAGGTCGGCCATGGACTCGTTGTAGCCAGGATCACCGACGATCAAGAGCCTTCTCCGAACCTGGGCAAATTGGCGACGGCGCTACGCATCGGCACCACGTCGCCGTGCTCCCGGCAGCGGTGAGACTCCACCCGAACTCCGTCCGGCGATTCGAAGCGATAAGCCCAGGTTTCGCGCTTGCAGTGCGGGCACACATCTCGCGGAGGCGCGCTATCCACGGCGGCGCTCCTCGCGCGCGATAGCGTCGGGCGATTCCGCGCGGTGGGTGGTGGCGGAGGCGATTTCGGCGTTCACAGATCGATCCCCCTTTTCCTCATCGGAACTACTGTCGATGCGCTCCAGGACGGCAGTCCGCCCGCCAGCGGCTCGAAGCGCTGGTATTGGCCGAGAAACGCCAGCGGAACAACGCCCAACTTGCCGCCTCGATTTTTGCGGATCAACAGTTCGGCGCAGCCCTTGTCCAAGCTTTCCGGGTCATACACTTCAGCACGATAGAGTCCGGCGAACACGTCGGCCGACTGCTCCCACTCGCCGGAGTCGCGGCCGTCAGACAGCAGCGGGCGCTTGTCGGCGCGCTCCTCGATCCGCCGGTTCAGTTGCAGCAGCGCCACGACCGGGCATGACAGCTCTTTCGCCAGCGCCTTGAGCGACCGACCGACGTCGGCTTGGCGCTGCTCGCGCGTCTCGCCGGCCCCCTCAACCAGCCCGGCGTGATCCACCACCACAAGACCCAGCGGGCCTTCGCGACGGTGAAGCCGGCGGGCCTTCGACACGATGTCGGCGAGACGCGGGGTCGGTGTTTCGTCGAACCACAGCCGGGCGCTTGACAGCGTTGCGAAGGCGGCTGTCATTCTCGGCCAATCGTCGGCTTCGAGCGCACCGGTTTGCAGCGCGTCCAGATCGATCCGCCCGACCGAGGAGATCAGGCGTTCGACCTGCTCGCTCGACGGCATTTCGGCGGTGAAGAACGCGGCGGATTTCCCCTCGCGAGCGGCGGAGACCGCCGCGAATTGCAAGCCGAGAACCGACTTCCCCATGCCCGGCCGCCCGGAGACGACGTAGAGCTTGCCCGGCTGCAACCCATGCAACAGCGCGTCGAGATCGGGGATTCCGGTCGGCATCCCTTGCGGCGCGACGCCGTAGTAGCGCCGGTCGATCGCGTCCGCGCAGCCGGATAGAAGCTCGCGCAGCGGCACCAGCCCGCCAGCGTCCGGGCCGCCGTCCAGAGCGTCGAGGGACCGCTTGAGCCGGAGCAAGGTCTGTTCCGCGTCGCCGTCCTCGACGGCCCAGCGCTGGATCTGCCCGCCCAGCGACACCAGCGCGCGGCGGCGGGCGCGGTCCCGCACGATCCCGGCGTAGGCCATGGCGTTAGCGGCGCTGAAGGTGTCACGGGCCGCGACGAAAATCGCCGACATGTCGCCGTTGTCGAGCTGGCCACGGTCTTCCAAAAACTCGGCCACGGTCACGCCGTCGACGCCGTGACCGGCCGCGCTCATCTCGACCAGCGCGCCGAACACCTTCCGCTCTAGGTCTCCCGTGAAGTCGTCAGGCTTTAGTAGCGCGGCCGCGTCCGGGATTTGCGAGGGGTCTAGCAACAGCCCGCCGATCACGGATTGCTCGGCTTCGCTGGAATGCAAGCGGCGGGCGTCAGCCATGACTGAGCGCCTCATGGAACTTGCCTTCAACGACTTTCGCGAAATTAGCGGGCTTGATCAGCCATTCCAGGTCGGCCTCGAACGGCGGGCGGCCTCCCGTCCCACATTTTTGCCCCATCAGGAAGGGGCTGGCGCGCACGTACTCGAAATAGGCCCGCCACTTCGCCGGATCGTCTCCCGGTTTGTCGTGCCACCGCTGGCGCAAATAGCCTTTTCGTGCTTCGGTGAGCGACTTGCAGGCTCGAAGCTCAGGCAACACCTCGCGGTAGAGGTCCACCAGGGCTTGGTAGGGGCAAGGTTTTCTCACGATCCGCAGCGCGGGTGGGCTTGCGGGTGGGTCGCTCGCGACGGCGAGCGGACCAACATCCACGTCAGTGGATGTATTTCTTTTCTGTTCCTGTTCCTGTTCCTGTTCCTGTTCCTGTTCCTGTTCCTGTTCCTGGCTTCGAAGGGGCTTCGAAGGGGCTTCGAAGGGGCTTGTTCCCAATGGAGATTCCGGGAGGAAAAAAGCGTCTTTGTATCTGTCGTAAAAGGATTTTTTGATCTGGCGATCCGGAATTTTCCGAAACTCCTTAATGATGCCGGCCACCCGCTTGTCGTTTGGCTTAAGCTGGCCCGCGATCTGGTATTTCGCCATCTCCCGTACCCATATCAGTTCCCTATCGGCGTCATACTCGCAGTAGCCGATGCCGGCGAGCCGCTGGATGGCGTTCAAAACCGCCTCGATAGAGAGTCCGGTTTCGTGCGCGATGTAGATCGGCGGGCAGTGATAGAGCCCGATCATGTTTGCGTGTTGGGAGGTGACCAAATAAAACGCGACGATTTGCGCGGTCGGGTCTCCCCGCAACGCCCGTCCCGTTTCTCCTGTCCAAAACGCTGGAGATACCGTTGAATAATCTCTGCTCATGCCTTGATCTCCTCAAGCCGTTTGGCCCGCCGGTACGCCGTATCGAACTCGGCCAGCGGCGCGCCGGGGTGGTTTTTCATCCACGAAAACAGCGCGGCCACGATGTTTTTCTCGTCTGCGGACAAAGGCGTCAACGACCGTCCGGCAGCCGGTTCAACGGTCGCGGGGCGGCTCATTGCAGCGCTCCTGGCGGGTCATAAGTCGCCACGACGGAATTTTTCACGGCGAGGTCTTTCCTGCCCCTCGGACGCGACGGATTACCGCGCGCGGTTTCCGGCTGAGCCGGATTACCGCGCGCGGTTTCCGGCTGAGCGACGCCTTCTTGGTCGTATAACAAGAACAGATCAAGCTGGGTTTCGATGCCTTTCTGGACTTGAGCGCGGGCATCTTTCCAGATGGCCTTGGCAAGAGATTTGAAATGAGCCGGCTCGATTTTCAAAGAAACCTTAGCTATTTCTTCCATCGCCTTTTGCTTGGCCTTTTCGTCGTCTTGTCGGGTCAAGCTCAAGCCGTATTCGACAAGAAGACCGTCTAGCTTCTTTCGCTCATCTTTCGTCAAGCCTGACATAGCTTTCCCTCCAGATAATTTATGACTAGATTCCGAGCTGCATCCCAGCCCTTGCACCACTCGGCGCGATAGCCTTGCGCCCGCTGGAATTCGATGAAACCTTTTTGGTTGGCGCTCAAGCGGCAAGGGGTGGCGTCGCGTCGCTTCAGCTCGATCAGCAGCCCGTGATAGCCACCGCGCGGCACCAACAAAGCCACGTCCGAAACGCCCGGCGTCAACCCCTGCTCCAGCGCCGTGCGGGCGTAAGCGTCGGGAAGCCAAAGGCCGTTGGGGATGGCGAAAAGCCATTGCAATTCCGGCCACATTTTTTTAGCCACGTCCCGCCAGCGGAATAACGCCGCCTGTTCCAGCGCTTCGGCCGGCGGTGGCGGGGCTTTGAGGCGGAACGCGCGGGCAGGCGAAAAGTCGGCGCTCAATGGGGGCGCTCCTTGGATTTCCGCTTCTGTTTCTGCTTCTCGACCAACTCTTTCACGGCCGCATCGAGCGAGAGTCCGTACTGTTCCGCGTAGCGTTCGAGCTGTGCCTGTTGGTCGGGAGCGAATTCAACATCGACGTCCGGCATGTAGTGGCCCTCTTTTCGTGGGCCACAACTGGCCCTTCCAACTTGGCGTCCAGCCGCGTAATTTCCTCTTCGAGTTGAGCGACGGCGAGGTCGTGAACCAGCCTGGCCAGCTCTCCGCCGGATTCGTGTAGTAGGGTTTCTAGCCACTCGATCTCGTAGTCGTTGAAACTGACGTGGACGCGGTTGTAGCGGGCGAGTTTTGGGTCACGGAATGTCATGATGCCTCCCGATGGTCGGGAATCTCACGCCGCCACCTCCCGGCGCTCGGTGGGTTGGGGGCGGGACCTCGCCGAGCGGGACTCGTAAATGTCCGGGCGTAAAAACTCTTTTTTGATTCCGGTAGCGGCCTCGATTGCCTGGCAGTATTCGCCGGGAATGCGATAGCCGTATCTGAACCATTTTTCGATGTGTTGCTGGCGGATATTGGGATGGTAGGGCTGCAACAGCCGCGCGAGGGCCGTTTGGCCACCGGCTTTTTCAATGATCGATTGGATGATTGCTTTGCGTGCTTGCTTGTCCATGCCGATTATTAAACAACCAAGGTTGTTTTCTGTCAACAACTATAGTTGCTTTCCTAATTACAACCGAGGTTGTAGATTTGTGCGTATGGACACACAAGGAGAACGCATCAAATTTGCGAGAGAGAACGCGACCGGAGGGAAACTTTCCCAGCGGACGCTTGGGGAGGCTGTAGGCGTTACTCAGCAGATGATTTGGAAGCTTGAAAACAACCTTGTGAAAGACACATCGGTCTTGATCAAGATTGGAATGCTGACAGGATTCAGGCCAGAGTGGTTAGAAACCGGGTTGGAACCGAGCCGTTATACAAAAGAGCCGTCCAACGTCTCCCCCGGCCCGCCGATCCGGGGCATGGTCCCGCTGATTTCATGGGTGAGCGCCGGACGGTGGCGGGAGCCGGATGTCACGCTCGACACGCCGTTAGAGTGGCTGCCGGTTACCTTCACAACGCCGAACGTGTTCGCCCTCAGGATCGAAGGCGATTCGATGGAGCCGGATTACCCGCCCGGCCACATCATTTTTGTCGATCCCGACGCCAAGCCTGAAGCGATGGACTTGGTGGTGGCGCTCAATGGCAGCGATGAGGCGACTTTCAAACGCTTGACCAAGGAGAATGGCGTTTGGTATCTCACTCCACTTAACGCACGCTATCCAATTCAAAAACTTGATTCTTTTTGTCGAATCATCGGCGTGGTGATCTGGAGCGGCAAGCGGGAGCGCTAGGGTTTTTGTACAAACGTACAATTTTGTTGGGTCGATCTAAACCAGCAGACCAATCACAGTCTAATATGGAACTTGTGAGGGGCTGGAGAAAAGGCCGATGAACATCGCAGATCGCTACACATTCCACATAGACGCTTACACGCCTGAAACCATTCCCATGGCCAGACTCGCAAGTTACTTGGGGGGGTTGGCCAGTTTGCTTGGCGAAGAAAAGAGCGTTCATTTTCAGGCCGTCGAACCGGGATCGACGCGGCTGGCGTGCGAGGTGGAACACGAGGCCACCTACAAGGTTTACAAGCGCGTTGCGCGAGCGCCATCAGCGGATGCCAGAACCCCGGAAGGCCGCGCATATCGGCACATCGAGCACCTGTTGCGGGAAGATTCCGCAGGCGCACGACTGAATCGAAACAAGGAAAATGTTATTGACTTTCCAAGGTCTCAACGGCAAGAAAGCAGCGCGATCAAACTGACCCAACAAAAAATATCTCATGTTGGCACCCTGGTCGGCATCGGCGGAAGAGACGCCACGGCACACGCGATGCTGCTAAACGCCGAAGGGACGCACTGGAGCTTTATCGTGGATCGAGCGCTTGCCAGGCGGTTGAGCGGCTACCTCTATGGAGCGCCAATCAGGCTCATTGGAGAAGGGACGCGCGAACGCGACGAGCGGGGTGACTGGTCGGAAAAAGACTTGAAGGCCACGCATTTTGAAGTGCTCAAGGACGTGGGCTGGAATGAAGCAATCCGATCGGTTCGCGACTTGGGTGGCGGATGGTCGGAGGACGCCATGGAAACCGTGGCCTTTTTGCGCGAGGATGATTGACCGTGGTCGTGTTGGATACGACGGTCCTGCTGTTGTTATTGGACCCCAACGCGCACCCGCCGACCGATCCCGACACCGGGAAACCGCTGCAATGGTGCCGCGAGCGCATGGAATGTCTCCTAGACCATTTTGAGAAAACAAAAACTGTTGCTTTGATCCCCACTCCCGTGCTGTGCGAGGTATTGGTTGGCGCCCGCGATGCTGACGCTTTCATAAGGGAAATCCGCAAGGCACCAGTTTTCGATATCGCTGATTTTGATGCCGCCTCCGCTATCGCGGCTGCTGATTTCATCAGGGCTAGGCTTTCTTCGGGAGGTATGGCTATTGGTGGAAAGACACGAGCGAAATTTGATGCCCAAATCTTGGGGATCGCCAAGGTGAGAAACGCGAAAACGATCTACACCGACGACAAAGGCTTGGCCAGTCAAGCTACCGCTAACGGGATCAGCGCAATTTCAACGGCCGCAATCCCGCTTCCGCCGCAACCATCCCTGATTTAGCCGAACACTGTTACTAGCCCCGCCCCGCGCGGGGATTTTTTTGCCCGCCGGCCCCGCTCTAACCCCTCCTGACCCTCGCTCGCGCCGATTGTACGGCGGCGCGGGATTATTTTGTTCAAATAAACAACCTTGGTTGTTGACATATAACAACCAAGGTAGTAATCTTCTTCTCAACCCGCCACCCATGACGGGCCAGCCGGGCAGCGAGGCCCGGCGAAACTCCTCCTTAGTGGTGTTCCCGCCGGGCGATCCGGCGGGCTTTTTAGAATCCGGAGACGCTGCAATGGAAACGAATTTGAGCGGCACGAACGACGACGGCACGGCCTTTTGGGCCGAGTATCACCGCCAGCAGGCCCGGCGCGCGGCCGAGCGGCTGGACGAGGAAAACAGCCAGCGCCGGCTGGAAGCCTGCCTGCTGCGCTGGCACGAGGTGTTCCAGGCGTCGCCCGGACTGCTGGAGCGGATGTCATGAGCGGACCCTACGAGCTTGAAGCCGAAATCGAACTTTTCGGCGAGACGCGGGCGGCCATCCTCATCTACGAGACCGACCCCGAAGACGGGTTACCCGACATCATGGAAGTGAGAACCAAGGGCGAGCGCTCGGTCTGGAGCGAGGCAGCGGGCTGTTTGGTGGTGCCGGTCTACGATGTGCTGCCGCTGTGCCCGGCTTGGCTCATTCAAGACTTTAGGAGCCAGATTTTAGATGCCCAGCAGGTCCTGACGGACGACTGCCGGATCAGCGACTACGATCTGCGGCGCGCCGAACGTTGCGCTGCTTAACCGAAAAGCCGTTGAGTGGTGACACACCCAACGGCCCGTTTTGGAGACTGAAAAATGACTGGTGCAAATCATACGGCTGTGGCGGAGGTCATGCAACACCTTCCGCCGATAGAACAGAATCGGGTGTTCCGGCTGATAGAGCGGCGGGCGAAGAAAAACCCGCGATTCCGCGACCGGCTCGACGCCGCAAAAGCGAAAGCCGAGCAAGACTCTCGCAACTACGAAGACTGGATCATCGCGCAAGCCCAGGCGCGCGAGTTGGCGGAGGACGTGCCGTGGTGACGCAATCGCTTTACCGGGTGTTCATTGGCTCTGAGCCGGTGGAAGTCACGGCCGGCTCTCGCCAGGAGGCGCGCGAACTGGTTTGGCGATGGCTGGGTGATAGCCAGAAGGCCACAAAGCTGCGGACTCGGCGACAAATTTTTGGGTTCGGCTTCGAGCGTCGGCCAAGCCCCAACCATCGCCTCTATCAATCGGCTGCTTAACCATGGAGCGCCCGGCCGCAAGGTCGGGCTGAAACAACTTGAAACCACTCATCACGATTAACGATCCGCCGGGGACCGAGATCATCACCTTCGATGGTGGTGGAAAAGAACTCGGCCGCGAGGTGGTGAAAGGCCACTTCATCGATCCTGAAACCGTCTGTTGCGCCCTCTGCCTCGCTGCTGTCTTCGCCGGCATCGCTCTAACCATCCTGTTTTTTTGAGGCTCCAATGACCGATCAGACCCAAAACCCGGACATGCAAGCGGCGCTCTTGGCGCTGCTGTCCCAGGCGCAACAGCAACAACCCGTCGCCGCTGGCGGCTGGCAGCCACAGCAACCGGCGCAACTGCCGATCACCGGCATTTCCATCCCCGTCAAAATCGATACGCCCCTCGGCTCTGTCCGGGTCGATCTGCACCTTCCCGCCGAATGCGGGGCGAATCCCCAAGCGATCCTCTCGGCCATCCAGGCCCTCGCCAACGCCGGCTATCCCGTCGATGCGTGGCAGCGCAAGGAGAGCGGCTGGGGCGGCGGAAGCGGAAGCGGAGACGGCGGCGGATGGGGCAACCGCTCCAACGGTTACAGTAATCGCGGCGGCTACGGTGGTGGCGGGTACGGCGGGAGACGCTGGTGATGCTCGCCATCACACAGCAACCGTACCTCACGCCGCTGGCGGCCCATGCACTGATCCCAGCCGCTTGGATGGTGCTGGACTGCGAAACCGGCGATGCGCCCTCTGAAGCGACGGCGGCAGCGCTGGAGGCGTGGAAGCCGCCGAAGAACTGGAAGCCTGCAACGGCAGAAGCCAAGAGAGGCGAAATCGCCGACAGGATCAACAGTAAAGCGGCGCTGTTGGATGCGTCGCCCATCCTCTGTGTGGCCCTAAAAACCGATCAAATCGCTGTCGTCCTGAACGGCATGAGCGCGGAATCTTTCGAGGTGCCGGGCTGGCTGGTGCTGCCCTGCTGCGATGAAAAGGGACTACTGCTAGCGCTGCGCGCGGTTCTGGATCAGGTTGTGGCAGCCGATACCGTGATCGTCGGCCACAATCTATTTGGATTCGATGCGGGAAAGCTGCGCAATGCATTCTTGCGGCATCGGCTCCGGCTGCCTAATGCGCTGGCTAATTTCGATCAGCCGATGTTCGACACCATGCGCCAAATTCGCTATTTCAGCATGGAATTAGCGGATGAGCGTTTCGTGTCGCTCGATACCGTCGCTCGCGTCCTCGGCATTCCCCAGCCCAAGCAGGTGATTAACGGTGCTGACTGCCCCAGGCTTCATAAAGAGGGGCAGTATGCCGTTATATGCACCTATTGCTGCATCGACATGGAGACAACCACGCGGGCCTACCTCCTCATGTCCGGGCAATCGGCAGAGCTTGAATAGCTTGCTTCCCGCCCAGGCTTACACTCGTCCGGCCAAGCGCAAGGAGGCGCGCAGCATGTCGTTGATGCGGGTTTGCCAGCCGCTGCCGGTGGCTTTGAGCGCATCCAAGACATCGGCGTCCAGCCGCAGCTTGACGGCCTGCTTGGTGGTGGCCTGGACGCTGCCCAGCGGTCGGCCCCGCGCACGCGCCTTGATCTGTTCAGGCGTATGTACCGCCGCATATTCGCCCCGCTGGGCTTGGGCCAGCGATTCCCGTAGCCCTGGCAAGGCGTGGCCCGCATCCGCTTCTACCGCACGGGCCACCGCTTCGATATCCATGTCTTCAAGGTTGATCTCGTCAGGGGTCATCGCGTCTCATCCTCTTGATTTCGCTGGCCGACAAGGTACTGCGTTCGGATTTGGCGTAAACCGTGACCAGCACCACGGCTCCCGCGCTCAATCGATTGAAATAGATCACCCGCACACCGCCGCGTTTGCCGCGCCCGGAAGCGGTCCAGCGGACTTTGCGCATCCCTTGTGCGCCAGGGATCACATCGCCCGCCAGCGGGTTGGCGGCGATCCAGGCAACAAAATCGTCGTGCTGCTCCGGCGTCCACACTTCAGCGGCTTGGCGCAGAAATTCGGGCGTTTCGATCACCGTCAGCAGGGTCATTATTTTATTGTACCGGCAATCAATTCAGATAGCGAGCGTGGTCCCACCCGCAACAACCCCTTGATTCCCGCAAGCACCCGGCGTAAGCTGTCCTCGCTCTCGCAAAAAACGAGAGTCGGGATTTGCACCCCGGAATCCACGGCGCACCAGCGCCATCAGCGATACCAGGCGCATTTTTTGTGCCTGCTCGTCTATGGCGGGCTGTGCGGGGCATCCGAAAGGATGGCCGGTCCGTGGCCGGTAGTGCAAACCTCGTACAGTCCGCCACCATCGTCTTTGCACTTGATGTTGGCGGCCTCCAATCCTTCCCACGGAGTCCGCAGCATGTCTACTCAGCTTATCCGTATCACCAGCGAAGTCGAAATTCCCTATCTGACCTACCAGGGTCAAGCCGTCCTCACGTTTGCCTTGATCGACAAGGTTCATAACCGCGTTGAAGGTACTGCAAAGCGCAATTTCGCCTCTAACCGTGAGCGGTTCATTTCCCAAGAAGATTATTTCTATATCACTGATTCCAAAAGCTTGGACGAATTTCGTACTAGCTATCCAGGCATCCTAAAAGACGCAACCACCGCAATTACTCTCATCACCGAATCGGGCTATCTGATGCTGGTGAAGTCCTTCACCGACGACCTCAGTTGGCAGATTCAACGGCAACTGGTGAAGCTCTATTTCCGCATCAAGGAAGTGATGGCACAGGCTGAGCCGGAGCGCCCGCCCCGCCTCACCGCCGAACAGCAGCGTGCCATTGATGGGTTGATCCACCGCATTTCGATTTGCTGCAAGTTTCGAGAGAGCGCCGGCCAAGCCGCTCACGAGCGGGTCCGGTTTGCCTTCGGCTTGCGCCACAGCAGCGACCTCTTGCCCGAACACTTCGACACCGCCAAGGCCGATCTGGAAGGTGTCAAGGAATTGGCGGAGCAGCACCACGAACGCATAGTGGCGCTCGATCGGGAATTTATCACCGCCGTCATTCGTCCGCCCGTCTCTATCCGCAAGGTGCGCGCGATGGCGAAGAAGCAGGAACGCCAACCTGTAATGTTTTAGATCAGCAACGCGCCACGGACGGCGCAAACCGAGACGGATCATGAATCAGCCTGAGCCACTACTCTGGAGCATCACAGAAACCGCCCGACAACTGGGGGAGGTTTCAGCGCGCACGGTGCAACGGATGATCGCGGACGGCGACCTCGTTGAAGTGTCGGTGCGCGGCCGGACCATGGTGGATGTTGCTAGTGTTCGCCGGTACATCGAAAATAGACGCGCAAGAGCGCGCATGGAGGGGAAACCATGCCAAGAAAAGATCGAGACGGACTTTACAAGCAGCCGGAGTCACCGAACTGGTACGCGAGTTATACCGATGCACGGGGCCGACGCTGCCGCCGAAGTACTGGAACGGATAACAAAACTCAGGCCAAGGCGCTCCTGAGCCGTTGGAGGGCTGACAGCCACCAACAAAAAGTCCTCGGTGTCGAACCCGAACATACCTTGCATGAGTTGATGCTGATGTATGTGGATGCGCATCCCGACAAAAAGACGCTGGAGCGGGATGGGTACAGCGTCAAGCACTTGTACCGAGTGCTAGGCGCAAATCGGGTGCTGAACTCGCTTCGGCCCGTTGACGCTCACGGCTACTGCTTGGCGCGGCGGCACGAGGGCGCGGCGGCGGGCACCATTAATAAGGAGATTGGGTTGCTGTCGTCGGCGCTGAACTGGGGACGGCGCGTGCTGGGTTGGCGGATCGACAATCCGGCGGAAGCACAACGATTGCCCGAACCGCCTGGCAAGGATCGATGGTTGACGCCGGAAGAGGCGGTTTTGCTGGTGAGCGCGGCCAACGAAGAGCCGAAGGTTGCGGATTATCTGCCCGACTTCATCCGGCTAGGATTGCATACCGGTATGAGGCCCGGCGAAATGCTCAAACTGGAATGGAAGCGGGTAAACCTCCAGCAAGGTCGGATCTTGCTGGGGGCGATGGATCAGAAAAGCGAACGGTTGGGTAGCGTTCCGCTCAATCAAACGGCGAGAGACGCTATTTTATCACGCGCTCGCTTTCGGGCCATCCATTGTCCGGCAACTCCTTGGGTGTTTTGCAACCGTCGCGGCGAGCGGTTGGCGAACGTGCGCAACGGCTTCATGTCGGCGGTCGAGCGGGCGGGGATTGCGAAGTGTACGCCGCACGATCTACGGCGGACCTGCGGGAGTTGGCTCGCGCAAGCGGGAGTGCCGATCCAGCAAATCGCAAAGCTGCTCCGGCATCGCGATATCCAAGTCACGCACAGCGTCTACGCGCACCTGATGCCGGGACAATTGGAAGAGACAGTAAGGATGCTGGAACGTCATAATCCCGTCATAGTTCGGGATCAATCGATTTTGAGACTGTAAGTCATTGATTTTGGTCGGGGTGACAGGATTTGAACCTGCGACTTCTGCCTCCCGAAGGCAGCGCTCTACCAGGCTGAGCTACACCCCGACGGGGGAATGATCAACAACGGCGGTCGACCGCAAACCGCGCCAAACCGATGAGCGCGTCTCTGGCGGGAGACTCCGGGAGCATCGGCAGGCTGGCGATAGCCAGTTCGGCCTCCCGCGCGGCAAGACGCGAAGTATAGTCCAGCGCTCCGGTCGACTCAATAGTGCGGGTCACGATCTCGATTTGCTCCAGGCCCCCTTGTTCGATGGCGCCGCGAATCAACCGAATTTCCTCGGGCGTGCCGTGGCGCATGGCGTGGATCAGCGGCAAAGTAGGCTTGCCTTCGGCCAGATCGTCGCCGATATTCTTGCCCATCTCGGCGCTGGAGCTGCTGTAATCCAGTACATCGTCGATCAACTGGAACGCGGTGCCCAGATGAAGGCCATAGCGGGCCAGCGCCAGTTCTTCCTCGCGCGACCGACCGGCCAGCACCGCGCCGAGCCGCGCCGCCGCTTCGAACAGTTTGGCGGTTTTGCAGTGGATCACCGCCATGTAGCGTTCCTCGGTGGTGTCGGGATCGTGGCAGTTCAGCAACTGCATCACCTCGCCCTCGGCGATGGTGTTGGTGGTGTCGGCCATGATGTCCATGACCCGCATACTGCCGATGCCGACCATCATCTGAAACGAACGCGAATACAGAAAATCACCGACCAGCACGCTGGCCTGATTGCCCCAAATGGCGTTGGCCGTCTCCCGGCCGCGCCGCAAGCTGGATTCGTCGACCACATCGTCGTGTAACAAAGTAGCGGTGTGGATGAACTCGACGATGGCGGCGGCGTCGATGTGCTGTCGGCCGGCATAACCGCACGCCTGGGCGGCGAGCAGCACGGTGACCGGCCGCATTCGCTTGCCGCCGCCGTCGATGATGTAACCCGCCAACTGATTGATCAGCACCACATCGGAATGGAGCTGGCGACGGATCAGGGTGTTGACGGCTTGCAGGTCGTCCGCGATGGGGACGCGGATTTGTTCGATATTCATGGGAGGCGATGGCTTGGAAGAAAACCCCTGTCATGCTACGGATTGGCTGCGACAGGGTCAAGGCGGGGGCCTAAGCGTCGCTAGCGGCTGGAATTTGTTTGACCTCGACCGACCGTGCGACTAGAATTCCACCCCTTTAGTCGGGCGGCCGAGTCGTTTTGGAGAACTCATCAATGTACGCTGTCATCAAAACCGGGGGCAAACAATACCGGGTGGCCGAGGGTCAGACCCTCAAAGTCGAAAAGCTTGATGTCGAGGAAGGCGCTTCCGTGGAATTCGACACGGTGTTGATGATTGCCGACGGCGACCAGATCAAGGTCGGTGCGCCCTACATCGAAGGTGCGCGGGTGAGCGCCACGGTGAAATCCCAAGGACGCGGCCCCAAGATTCGGATCATCAAGTTCCGTCGCCGCAAGCACTATCGCAAGACCCAAGGGCACCGGCAAAGTTTTACCGAACTGCGGATCGGCGGCATCAGCGGATCAGCCGCTTCAGGGTCGCATAAAGCCGAAGCGCCGGTGATGCAGAAGGCCGAAGCGCCGGTTTTGCAGAAAGCGGAAGCGGCGTCCGTTCAGGAGGACTGAAACATGGCACACAAAAAAGCGGGCGGCAGCAGCCGCAACGGTCGCGATTCCCAGGCCCAGCGCTTGGGCGTCAAGTTGTTCGGCGGCCAGTTGGCGATACCGGGCAACATCATCGTCCGGCAGCGCGGCACCAAATTCCATCCGGGCACCAACGTGGGTTGCGGCAAGGATTACACGCTGTACGCCAAGGTCGAAGGCCATGTCACCTTCGAGACCAAGGGGCCGTTCAACCGCAAATATGTGAGCGTCTACCCGGCGCAGCAGTGAGCCGGAAGTCCGGGCGCAGCGAAAGCCCCGCACGGGGCTTTTCTTTTGGGTCCGGTTCGAGGAGGACGCCATGAAATTCGTCGATGAAGTGACCATCCGGGTCGAGGCCGGCGACGGCGGCGACGGTGGCGTCAGCTTCCGACGCGAAAAGTACATCCCTTTCGGCGGTCCCGACGGCGGCGACGGCGGCGACGGCGGCAGTATCTACCTTCAAGCCGATGCCGAACTCAACACGCTGGCGGATTATCGCTACACCCGACTGTTTCGGGCCGAGCACGGCCAGAAAGGCATGGGGGCTAATTGCACCGGCCGCGGCGGTGCCGATCTGAACATCGTGGTGCCGGTCGGGACGCTGGCCCACGATGTCGAAACCGGCGAGCTGATCGGCGATCTGGTCGAAGCCGGCCAGCGCTTGCTGGTGGCGCAAGGCGGTTTTCACGGCCTCGGCAACACCCGCTACAAGAGCAGCACCAACCGCGCGCCGCGCCAGTCCAAGCCGGGGACGCCGGGGGAAGCGCGCGATCTGCGGCTGGAGTTGAAAGTGATCGCCGATGTCGGTTTGCTGGGGATGCCGAACGCCGGCAAATCCACCTTGATCCGCGCGGTGTCCGCCGCCCGGCCTAAAGTCGCCGATTATCCCTTTACGACTTTGCATCCCAATTTGGGCGTGGTGCGGGTTGGGCCGTTGCGCAGCTTCGTCATGGCTGACATTCCGGGCCTGATAGAAGGCGCGGCCGAAGGGGCGGGGTTGGGCATCCAGTTCTTGCGGCATTTAGCCCGCACTCGGCTGTTGCTGCATCTGATCGACGTTTCCCCTCACAGCGACAGCGGCGATCCGGTGCGGGACGCGCGCGTGATCTTGAAGGAATTGAAGCGCTACAGCCCGGAACTGGCGGCCAGGGAACGGTGGTTGGTGCTGAACAAGCTGGATTTAGTGCCGGAAGGCGGGCGCAAGGCATTGGTCGCCAAGATTCGCCGCGCGCTGCGCTGGCGCGGCCCGCAGTTCGCGATCTCGGCCCTCTCCGGCGAGGGCGCCGAGGCATTGGTGCGCAAAGTCATGGAGCGGCTCGAAGAACGCCAGCAGGAACAGGCGATTGCGGCCGAACGGGAGCTTGCGTCCGCCGCTTCTGATGAGGCGGATGATGTTTAGCAAGAGCCGCGAAGAACTAGGAGTAGCCCAGCGTTGGGTGGTCAAGATCGGCAGCGCCATGATCACCAACGACGGGCAGGGCTTGGATAATTTTTCCATCGACGCCTGGGTGGCGCAGATGGCGGAGCTGCATCGCGCCGGTCGGGAAGTCCTGCTGGTGACCTCCGGCGCGGTGGCGGAAGGAATGCGGCGTTTGGGTTGGTCGCAACGACCGGCCGCGCTGGCCGACCTGCAAGCGGCGGCGGCGGTCGGGCAGATGGGCTTGGTGCAAGCCTGGGAATCGGCCTTTGCCCGCCATCAGATTCAAACCGCGCAGATTCTGCTCACCCACGAAGATGCCGCCGACCGCCAGCGCTATCTCAACGTGCGCAATACCCTGCGGACGCTGTTGCGCTTGCGGGTGGTGCCGGTTATCAACGAAAACGACACGGTGGCTTTCGAGGAAATTCGCTTCGGCGACAATGATACCTTGGGGGCCTTGGTGGCAAATCTGGTCGAGGCGGAACTCTACGTCATCCTTACCGACCAACAGGGCTTGTACGACAAAAACCCGCGCGATTTTTCCGATGCGCGGCTGATCCGCGAAGGCAAGGCCGGCGATGTCGCGCTGGAAGCGATGGCGAGCGGGGCTGGCAGTTTGGGTAGCGGCGGGATGGCGACCAAACTGCGCGCGGCGGCCAAGGCGGCCCGTTCTGGCGCGTTCACGCTCCTGGCCTGGGGACGCGAGCCGGAGGTGCTGCGGCGGATTGCGGCGGGCGACAATCTGGGGACTTTACTGCGGCCGAGCCAAAGCCCGCTGGCGGCGCGCAAACAGTGGCTGGCGGTGCAGTTGCAGGTCAAGGGCCGACTCCATTTGGACGGCGGCGCGGTGCGGGCGTTGCGCGCCGACGGCAAGAGCCTGCTGCCGGTCGGCGTGACGGCGGTGGAAGGTCGCTTCGACCGAGGCGACTTGGTGGCGTGCCTGGACCCTTCGGGAGACGAAATCGCGCGCGGGCTGGTGAACTACGATACCGAACGCACATTATTGCTGATCGGCAAGACCACCCGTCGGATTGAGGCGGCCATCGGCCCTATCGACGAACCGGAATTGATCCACCGCGACCATCTGGTGTTGGTCGCGGCCGAGCAGCAGACCGGGTGAATTTTGCGAGAGATCGCAATAAAAAGGCCGCGCTGGCGGCCTTTTTGCTTTTTCCTACAGACTGTCGCCGAAATCCTGCCTAAACCGGGCCAGCAGTTTTTCTTGCCAGTCGGAAATCGGTTTTAGCCGACCGTAGAAGAACCGCAAAATTTCTGGCTCCTCGGTAAACACTAGCCCACCGACCAGCTCGCGATGTTCGTGCAACCAACTGATGCGATCGATGGCATATTTGACCTGCGACAGCGTGAAAACCCGGCGCGGTAGGGCGAGGCGCAACAGTTCCATGTTGGAAAACACTTCGTTGCCGTCGGGATCGCGCTGTTCGGATAGGGTGCCGCGCTCCATGCCCCGCACGCCGCTGGCGATGTAGAGCGCTGAGGCCAACGCGCCGGCTGGGTACTGGCTTTGCGGGACATGGCGGAGGAATTCCATGGCGTTGAGGTGGCAGCCCAAGCCGCCGGCGGGGGTGATGACCGGAATGCCGCGCTTGACCAGTTCATCGACCATGTAGCGGATGAATTGCGGTCCCTGATTGATCATGTCCTCGTCCATGGTTTCTTCGAGGCCGACCGTCATTGCTTCCATTTCCCGGACCGACATGCCGCCGTAGGTCAGGAAGCCTTCGTAGAGGGGGACCAACCCGCGCATCTTGCGATACATCTCCTCGGTCTTGAGGCAGATACCGCCGCCCCTGGCACAGCCGAGCTTGCGGGCGGAGAAGTAGACGATGTCGGAGAGCGCCGCCATCCGGTGGGTGATCTCCCGGATGCTCAAATTCTTGCAGCTTGTCTCGCGTTCCTTGATGAAATACAGATTGTCGGCCAACAGGCTGGCGTCCAATACCAATAGGAGGCCGTACCGGTCGCACGCTTGGCGGATGTCGGTGAGGTTTTGCAGAGAGAAGGGCTGACCACCGATCAAATTGGTGCCGGCTTCCATGCGCACGAAGGCGATTTTGTCGCGGCCGTGCTTTTCGACCAGAGCCGTCAGTTTTTCGATATCCATATTGCCCTTGAACGGATGCTCGCTGGTGACCTCAAGACCGGCGTCGGTGATGATTTCCTCGACGGTTCCACCATTTAGGGTGATATGCGCCTTGGTGGTGGTGAAATGGTAATTCATGGGCACGATCGTGCCTGGCTTGACCAGAATCTGAGACAGGATGTTTTCGGCGGCGCGGCCTTGGTGGGTGGGCAGGAAGTAGTGGAGGCCGAAGATCTCCCGTAATTTGGTTTCGAGCCGGTTGTAGGTTTCGCTGCCGGCGTAGCTATCGTCCGCCATCAGCATGGCTGCTTGCTGCTGGTCGCTCATGGCGTTGACGCCGCTGTCGGTCAGCATGTCCATGAATACATCCCGATTTTGCAACAGGAAGGTGTTATTGCCGGCCTCGGTAATGGCCTTTAATCGATATTCCACCGGCGGCAGGTTCAGTTTCTGAACGATGCGCACCTTGTGCATTTCCAGAGGGATTTGCTCGCCGCTAAAGAATTTTACGGTTGACATGAAGATACCTTTGAATCCTTTTTTTAGGTCTGATAGGTGGGACGTGTTGAGAAGGTATTGGTCGCCGAAATGAAAAAGGCTTGCGTCGCCGCAAGCCTTGATTTTGGTGCCGGAAAGAGGATTCGAACCTCCGACCTACTAATTACGAATCAGTTGCTCTACCGACTGAGCTATTCCGGCGCTAAGAGTAAGGTCGATCAATCTAACGAGTTCGGATCTTAAATTCAAGTCGTGACAGCGGTTGTAAGGGAGCGATCTCTCGACCGCCACCGACCGCGCCGCTCAGGCGTTTCGTCGAATTTGAAGCGCCAGATAATCGCCGAGGAGCGCTTGCAAGTCAGCGTGGAACCGGCGGGCGACGGCGGGCGTCAGCCGGTGTTGGGCGTTGAGCAGCGCGCCGTAATACAAGCCGGTGAGGATCGGCCGGTGGTGGGGTGCATCCGGATCGGTCATTTCTCGCAAGGCTTGGATCAGCGGATGATTGGCGTTCAGAAATAAATCCAACGGTTGCCGGCGCAGCCGGTCGCGCACCTCGCCGGCCAGTTCCGCCAGTCCGTCCAACAGAAACGGCTTTTCCAGCGCCTTTTCCATCTCGTCGAATGCTGAAACCCGCTGGCCAGATAGCAAAATCGCGCTCAAATCGGCCGGTTGAAAGCGGCGGACTTGGGTCTTGACCTGCACCTCTTGCTCCGCCAGCGCCCGATCCACCGCTCGTTCCAATCGTCCATAAAGGGTTTGTTCCTCGGCGTTCAGGCGTTGATAGAACGATGGATCGTCCAAACGATCCAGCGCCTTGAGCGTCACGGTTTCGGCGTGTTGATCGGCGTAACGGCGCAGCAACGTTTCGTCGAAGGAGCGGCCGGCGTTGATCGCCAGCAGGCCACGCGCTTGACAGAGTGCATAAAACTGGTTGGCGTCGGCTGCATGGGTAAAGAAATACAGCGGTCGCTTACCATCGCTGGGCGGTTGACGGTTGAGATAATCGGGTAAGGTCAACTGGCCCTGATTCGTTTCGAAGGGCAAATGCTCCAGCACCGCCGCGCCGAATTGCAAATGGCGGGCGGCCATGCCCTTGATCGCGTCGTGCTGCCAGTCGCACAGTTGCAGGAAGCGCGGTCGGTCGCGGGCGGCTAGATCGAGCAAGGCCGAGACGAGAGTTTCGCCCAAGGCTTCGCGCAGGGCATCGTAGGTTTTATCCCGTAATACGTTATCGCGGGCGGCGGTCGCTTGAAGGTCCGGACAATCCACCACGCCGCGCGCGAACCGCGCCCATTCGGGCAACAACTCGCCATCGTTCGCACGGATGCACATACGCGCCTGAAATAAATCGACGGCCCCGCTCAATCCGCCGGCCGGTGCGTAACGGGCGGGGACGTACAGGCCGCCCGACGCTTTCGGTCGCGCCAACTCGATTGGAACGACTAACAGCGGCGAATCGGCGTAGCGCTGGCTGAGGAAAGCGGTCAGCAATCGCTCCCGCTCGACGGGATCGCGCCAGTCCGGTTCGTGCCAAGGCGCGTTGACGGCGTTGATCGGTCCAAAGCCGTTAAGCAGGATCGGGTAGGGGAGAAAATCGGCGTAACGGCGGACGGTTTGTTGGAGCAGGCGACCGTCGAGAAACGCGCTCCGATCCGGAGTTAGCGTGACGTTGACCTGGGTTCCGAGCGCTCGGCTGTCCGCCGGCAGGGCTTCCAGTTCGTAATCCTCGCCGCCGTGGTTGATCCAGCGCCAGGCGTGGGCCGCGCCCGCCTTGCGAGTCTGAACCTCGATCCGTTCCGCCACCACAAACGCCGACAGCAGGCCGATGCCGAATTGGCCGATGGTGGCCACCGCCACGTCGCGCGCGGCCAGTTCGCGGGTGCGGCTGCCGGTTCCGGTGCTGCCAACGACGCTTAAAAAATCCTCGATGTCCTGTCGGTCCATGCCGGTGCCGTTGTCGCTGAAGCGCAATTGGCGGGTCCGTTCGTCCGCGTCGATGCGGATTTCGCCGGCCGGCTCCGGGCGGTCGATTCGCCGCAGTTGAATGCTGTCGTGGGCGTTTTGCAACAGCTCGCGGACGAACACGTCCGGTTCCGGGTACAGGCTTTTGGCCAGCAGTCGGACCAGTCCTTGAAAACTGGCGCGCATTTTGGGCATGAGGCGGAAGGCTCGCGGTTTGGGGTAAGCTATACGTCTATTCTGACAGTTTGCGGCGGCGAGAAAACCGTTCGCTTTCGTTGGGTGTGATTTCCCGCCGTGTCCTTTGGAATGTCTTTTCTCATGTCTACTGCTTTTGCGTCTCCCGTTGATTTCGCCCCGCTGCGCCTGCGCAAGGATGAAGACCGCCGCCTGCGCGCTGGCCACCTCTGGGTCTACAGCAACGAAATCGATGTCACCGCCACCCCGCTGCGCGATTTCCAGCCCGGCCAGCCGATAACGATTCAGGCCAGCAACGGCAAGGCGCTCGGCACCGGCTACATCAACCCGCACGCGCTGTTGTGCGCCCGGCTGGTCAGCCGCGATCTAGAACATCCGCTCGGCCCGTCGCTGCTGGTCCATCGCCTCAACGTCGCGCTCGGCCTGCGCGAGCGGCTTTACGAAAAACCGTTCTATCGGCTGGTCTACAGCGAAGGCGACGGCCTGCCGGGCTTGATCGTGGACCGCTACGGCGATTTGTGCGTGGCGCAACTGACCACCGCCGGCATGGAGCGGCTGAAGGACGACATCCTTGCCGCCCTGCAAAAAGTGCTCAAGCCTACAGCGGTGCTCTGGCGTAACGACAGCCGGATGCGGGAAATGGAAGGCTTGGAGCGCACTGTCACCGACGCGGCGGGCGAAGTGCCAGATATGGTGACGGTCGAGGAAGACGGGCTGCGCTTTCAAATCGCGCCGCGCACCGGCCAGAAAACCGGCTGGTTTTACGATCAGCGCGACAATCGCGCCCGGCTGGATCGTTACGTCGCCGGCCGGCGGGTGCTGGATGTGTTCAGCTACGTCGGCGCGTGGGGGATTCGCGCGGCGGCGCGCGGCGCGCGCGAGGTGGTGTGCGTCGATTCCTCCGCCGCCGCGCTGGAGCTGGCGGCGACCAACGCCGCGCTGAACGGCGTCGGCGACCGGGTGCAAACTCGCCAAGGCGACGCCTTCGAAGTCCTCAAACAGTTACGCGAAGCCCGCGAGCGTTTCGATGTCGTGATCGTCGATCCGCCCGCCTTCATCAAACGCCGCAAGGACTTCAAGGAAGGCGCGCTGGCCTACCGGCGGCTCAACGAAATGGCCATGCAAGTGCTGGAGCGCGACGGATTGCTGGTCTCTTGCTCCTGCTCGCAATTATTGTCCCGCGATATCCTGGTGCAAACCCTGCTGCAAGGGGCGCGACATCTCGACCGCAATCTGGTGATTCTGGAGCACGGCCGCCAAGGCCCGGATCATCCGGTACCACCAGCCATTCCCGAAACCGACTATCTTAAGATGATCGTCGCACGGGTTTTGCCCGCTTGACGGTTCCGGCGACCTCGCATGGAGCCGCTGACGGAGCGTTCCCTGCATCGCGGCTGTAGCTAAAACCGACCAGTTTGATAAATAATCTCCTTCCATCCATTTTGCCCAACCAGAGGGGAACCCATCCATGTTGCGCTTGAAGGAAATCTTGACGAACAAAGGCGGCCGGCCGGTGACCGTACCGGAAGCCAGTACCGTGGGCTCCGCGATACGGCTCATGAACGAACATCGCGTCGGCTCGGTGATGGTACAAGGTGCGAACGGCGAACCGATCGGCATTCTGACCGAACGCGATGTGGTGCGGCTCTACGCCCAGGGCGAAAGCGACTTCGAAACCATGCTGGTCAAGGATTGGATGACCACCGACATGACCACCGGTCAGCCGGACGATTCCGTCAGCGAAGTGCTGGCCATCATGACCGTCAAGCGGTTTCGGCATCTGCCGGTGGTGGAAGAAACCCGGATGGTGGGCGTGGTCTCCATCGGCGATCTGGTCAAGGCGCAATTGGAAGAAATCGCCTTCGAAGCCAGGGTGCTGCGCGAATACATTTCGTCTTGAACTCAGATCAGAATCCAGAACTAGCGCGCGCCGACGCCCGTTCGCTTTCCGTCATGGATGCCGCGCCCCGCTTTTGGGAAAGCAAACCGCTTGCCGAACTGACCGCCGCCGAGTGGGAAGCCTTGTGCGACGGCTGCGGCAAGTGCTGCCTGCACAAACTGGAAGACGAAGATACCGGCGAATTGTTTCATACCAATGTCGCCTGCAAGCTGCTCGACCTCGGCACCGGTCGCTGCACCCGCTACGTCGGACGCCTCCGCTGGGTGCCGGACTGCGTGCAACTGACGCCCGGCTTGGCCCGCCACGCGAACTGGCTGCCGCCGACCTGCGCCTACCGGCTGCGGGCGGAAGGTCGGCCGCTACCGGTCTGGCATCCGCTGCGGACCGGCCGAGCGGATTCGACCCGGCGCGCTGGCATGAGCGTGCGCGGCTGGGCCGTGTCGGAGCGGCGGGCGCGGCGGTTGGAAGACCATATCATCGAGTGCCTGCCATGAAAGTCCGCTGTATCACCCTGGGCGCGTTCCAGGTCAACGCCTATCTGCTCGAAGATCCCGCCACCGGCCATTGCGCCGTGGTGGACACCGGCGAGGGGCCGGCCTTGGCGGAGGTGCTCGTCAAAATGGACCCGCGTCCAGACCTGCGGGCGATCTTGCTGACTCACGCCCATTTCGATCACGCGGGGGGTCTGGCGGACGTGCAGCGGCAATTTCCCGAAGCGGTCACGTATTTACCAACGCTGGAGCGGGAGCTGTTTGAGATGCTGCCCCGACAGGGCTCGTTGCTGTTCGGGATGCCGGAATTCGACCGTCCGTGCGGGCGGATCGATCGCTACGTCGAGGACGGCGGCACTGTCGAAGTGGGCGAATGGCGCTTCAAGTTTCTGTCCACGCCCGGTCATACGCCCGGCCAGGGCTGTTATTACGACGACAAATACGTCTTTTCGGGAGACACGCTGTTCGCCGGCAGCATCGGCCGCACCGATTTTCCGCTCAGCGATCCCGATCTGATGTGGGCGAGCCTGCGGCGGTTGCTGGAATTGCCCGGCCATCTGATCGTGTGTAGCGGCCACGGTCCCGCGACCACGCTGGACGAAGAACTGCGCGGCAATCCGTTCCTGGATTACCTGCGCCGCGAGCGCGGCCTGCCCAGCTTCAGCTTCGACATGGCGCCCGGTCCGCGCTGGGGCTGATTCGGCGGGGCTGACGGCGATGTGCGAACTGCTCGGGATGAGCGCCAACGTGCCGACCGATATTTGCTTCAGCTTCACCGGTCTGATGCAGCGCGGCGGCAAAACGGGGCCGCACCGGGATGGTTGGGGCATCGCCTTTTACGAAGGACGCGGCTGCCGGACCTTTCACGATCCCAACCCCAGCGCCGAATCGGAAATCGCCCGGCTGGTGCAGCGCTACGCCATCAAGAGCCTGATCGTCGTCAGCCACATCCGCCGCGCCAACCGAGGGCGGATTTGCCTGGAAAACACCCATCCGTTCAGCCGCGAGCTGTGGGGGCGGAATTGGGTGTTCGCCCACAACGGCCAATTGCGCGGGGTGAAACGGCTGCCGCTCGACCATTATCGGCCCATCGGCACCACCGACAGCGAGCACGCCTTCTGCTGGCTGCTGGGCCGCATCCGCGACCGCTTTCCCAAGCCGCCGCGCCGTCCCGCCGAACTGTGGCGCTGCATCCAGCAATTGACGGAAGCATTAAACTCGCGCGGCGTCTTCAATTTCTTGTTGAGCGACTCCGGCCATCTCTACGCCCATTGCGGCACCCAACTGTCTTGGCTGACCCGTCGCGCGCCATTCGGTCAAGCTCGCTTGATGGACGCCGACATGCTGGTGGATTTTCAGGCCGAAACCACACCCGATGATGTTGTCACCGTGATCGCAACCCGGCCGCTGACCGACAACGAAGCCTGGACGGTGATGCGGCCCGGCGCCTTGGCGGTGTTCAACGCCGGCGAGCGGGTGGCGGAGTTCGGCGTTTAACTGGAGGGGATGCGATCCGCCGGCCAGCGCCCGAGCGCCGGGGCGGCCGTCCCGCCCAGGTAGGTAGCGCCTCCGACCATGTGTTGTCGCCAGTACCGCTGATTGAGGCTGACTTTGCGGACCTGACCGCTGCTGGAGGAGGCGTGAATCATTTGACCTTTGCCGGCGTAAATTCCGACATGAGAAACCGCGCCGGTACCGTCGGTGCGGAAAAACAGCAAATCACCCGGCAAGACCTTGGGCTGAGGCCGGCCGCCTTCGAACTGTTGGGCCGCCGTGCGCGGCACGCGGACGCCAGCCCGCGAATACGCAAATTGCACCAAGCCGCTGCAATCCACACCGTCGGGCGACTCGCCGCCCAGCCGGTACGGGGTACCGATCAGCCGTTCGGCGGACGCCAGGATGCGCTGGCGGGCGCCGGCATGATCGCCGCGCGAGCTTGCGGTCGCGCTCGGGTGTGAAGAGCTGGCACAGCCGCTTAGCCACAGCAGTCCGACCAGCAGCGAAGACAGGGCCAATACCCTGGCAACAGGAAAAGGGACGTGCATGAAGGCAATTCCCTGGCGGTTGTGAGCGGTCAACGAAAGGGGATTTTACAGTAACACTATAGAGGATGACGCGAGCGAAAACAGGGGTCCGAGCGGATCGAGCGCCGGTTTTTGAAAACGCTTTCTTGCGCGAACGCACGCGGGATGGGCTATAGTAAGGCCCTAATTACAGATCATAGGTACGCCCATGAAAGCAGCTCACGGCAGGGTGGTGTCTCTGCACTATACCCTCACCGACGACGAGGGCCTGCTGCTCGATTCCAGTCGGGGACACGAACCGTTTGTTTACCTGCATGGCTACGGCAACATCATTCGGGGCCTGGAGGCCGCGTTGGAGGGGTGCGAGGCCGGCTTTCTGTCGACGGTCAAGGTCGCGCCCGCCGATGGCTATGGCGCTTTCAACCCCGAGGCGGTGTTCGAAGTGCCGCGCGGGCAATTTCCGCCCGAGGAAGACATTCAGGTCGGAATGGAGGTTCGAGGCGAGAACGAGCATGGCCTGATGGCGTTCAGGGTCGTGGCGGTCAACGATCAGGGCGTGGTTTTGGACGCCAATCACCCGATGGCCGGCAAGAATCTAAATTTCGATGTCGAGGTGTTGGGCGTGCGCGATGCGACGGCGCAGGAATTGTCCCACGGCCACGTGCACGCGCACGGTCACGATCATTGAGGGAGAGGGCGCGAGCTTCTGGGCCGCGAACGTGTTCTCCAATGGGATGGATGTGTAAAATAACGCCAATAATCAAGCGTTCGGTCGAGGTTTTCCGCTCTGTATGCTACTGCGCTCTCCTGTCGCAAACGAAATTGCTCTGCCCTTCGAACTCAAGGGCAGTTTATTCACCTTGACGGTCCTGCGGCTTTTTCAGTCGGACCCGACAGCGATCGAGCGGCATCTGGCGGAAAAAATCAAGCAAGCGCCCAGTTTCTTCAACAACACGCCGGTGGTGATCGATTTGGAAGCGCTGGCGGATTCCAAGGAAGGCGTGGATTTCAAGGGGCTCTACGAACTGCTGCGGGGTCGCGGCATGATACCGGTGGGCATCCGCAACGGCAGCCCGAAGCAGCACGCGGCGGCCCGCCGGGCGGGGTTGCCGGTATTGCCCGAGAGCCGCGCCGCCGGCGGGGTCAAGAAGCTCGAACCGCCCGAACCGCCGCCGGTGCTGGCGCGCGCGCGGGTGATCGCGCATTCCGTTCGCTCGGGCCAGGAAGTGTATGCCGCGGACGGCGATTTGATCGTGCTGGGCGCGGTCAGCGCCGGCGCCGATGTCATGGCGGACGGCAACATCCATGTTTATGGCCCTTTGCGCGGTCGCGCCTTGGCGGGCGTCAAGGGCGATGTGGACACCTGGATTTTCTGCCAGCTTCTCGAAGCTCAATTGGTTTCGATCGCCGGGCGCTATGAGGTTTACGAGCAACTGGGTGCGTCCGAACGGGGTAAAGCAGTACAGATTCATTTAAGGGAAGAACGCTTGATCATCGAACCGTTGACTCGCTGATGCAGCGGGCGAGGGGGATGATCCGTTCGAGTGGGATTAACCTAACAGGGTGAGATAGCAGCTTGGCAACCGTCATCGTCGTGACCTCCGGCAAGGGAGGCGTGGGCAAGACCACGACCAGCGCCAGTTTCGCCACCGGTTTGGCCATGCGCGGCTACCGGACCGTGGTGATCGATTTCGATGTAGGATTGCGCAACCTTGACCTGATCATGGGTTGCGAGCGCCGGGTCGTGTATGACTTCATCAACGTCATCAACAACGAGGCCAATCTGAATCAGGCGCTGATTCGGGACAAACGCGTCGAAAATCTTTACATCCTGCCCGCCTCGCAGACCCGAGACAAAGAAGCCTTGACCAAGGAAGGGGTCGAAAAAATCCTCAACGAGCTCCGCCAAGGGTTCGAATACATCGTCTGCGATTCGCCGGCCGGGATCGAGCGGGGCGCTCTGATGGCGTTGTATTACGCCGACGAAGCCCTGGTGGTGACCAACCCGGAAGTCTCCTCGGTGCGCGACTCCGACCGGATTCTCGGAATTCTGGCCAGCCGCTCGCGGCGGGCCGAGCAGGGCGACGAGCCGGTCAAGGAGCATCTGGTGCTGGCGCGCTATGCGCCCGACCGCGCCCATCGCGGTGACATGCTGAGCATTCAGGACGTGTTGGAAATTCTGGGCATTCCCCTGTTGGGGGTGATTCCCGAATCGCCGGCGGTCTTGCAGTCCTCCAATGCGGGCGTTCCCGTCATTTTGGAAGACGGCAGCGACGCGGGCGCCGCGTATGCCGATTTGGTCGACCGGTTTTTGGGCAAGGAATTGCCGCACCGGTTCATCGACATTCCGAAGAAGGGGTTTTTGAAGCGCCTGTTTGGCGGAGGCTAAGCCATGGGCCTGTTAGATTATTTTCGGACGCCTCCCAACAAGTCGGCCGCGTTGGCCAAGGAGCGGTTGCAGATCATCGTGGCGCACGAGCGGGGCAGCAGCCGGCGCGGCAGCCCCGATTATCTGCCGGCGCTCAAAAAGGAACTGCTGGAGGTGGTGCGCAAATATGTGCCGATCGATCAAAGCCAGGTCAAGGTGCATCTGGATCGCGAAGGTGGCTACGAGGTTTTGGAGTTGAATATCACGCTGCCCGATGAGGACCAGCGCCCTAGTTCGCCGCGCTAGCCGGCCGTTGGCCGCATCGGGGAACGGCGGGTGCGCCAGTCATGACCGATGATGAGACCGGAGAGGGCGCTGTCCGGCACGCCGCTGCCGCCAGCGCGGAAAGCCGGGTCCGACTCGATAAATGGCTTTGGGCCGCGCGGTTTTTCAAGACGCGAACCCTGGCGGCCGAGGCGGTCGCCGGCGGCAAGGTCCATGTCGGCGGCCAGCGCAGCAAACCGGCGCACGCGGTCCGAATCGGCGACATGCTGCGCATCCAGCGCGGGCCAGATGAATACCTCATCACGGTAAAGGCCCTGAGCGACCGGCGCGGCCCCGCCCGAGCAGCCATCCTGCTTTACGAGGAAAGCGCCGAAAGCCGGCTGCGGCGCGAGCGGCTCGGCGAACAGCGCCGCCTGCATTCGCTTGCCTTCCCGCAGCCGTCCACCCGTCCCACCAAGCAGGACCGGCGTCGCATCGTGCGTTTCACCCGCCAGGATGAGCCGGACGCCTAGCGGCGTCAGACGGTAGCGGCCCGCGACGGGTCCGGCGCAAGCAACGGATCGGCTCCGTGAACCGGCTTGCCCGCATCCGGCTTTTCGAAAGGCGGCATCGGTCAAGTCGCGGCTGCTTTCTTGGCACAGCCCATTGCAAAATTGACCGTGCGCCGGCCGCAAGGTAACGTAGGGCTCACTCAAAATCGGACGGGCGGGAATGACGGTCAAGAAGCAATCCCCTATTCCTTTCGAAGCGGCTTTGCTGGAATTAGAGGCGCTGGTCGGGCAACTCGAACAGGGCGAATTGAGCCTGGAAGAAGCGCTGCAACGCTTCGAACGGGGTGTGGGTTTGGTGCGAACCTGTCAAAACGCCCTGCAAGTGGCGGAGCGAACGGTATCCCGTCTGACCGAGCGGGACGGCGTGGTGGAAATTGTGCCGTTCGACGAAACGGCTGGTTGACGCGCATGGTCGAAGCCATCATCAAGAACTATCAGGCCCGCGCCGAACGGACGCTCGACGCCCGACTGCCGGGCGCCGACTTGCATCCTGGCGCGTTGCATCGGGCCATGCGCTACGCCGTGTTGGGCGGCGGCAAGCGCATCCGCCCGCTGCTGGTCTACTCGGCCGGCGCGGCGGTCGGGGCGGCCTTGGAATCCCTGGACGGCCCCGCCTGCGCCGTGGAGTTCATTCACGCCTATTCCCTGATCCATGACGACCTGCCGGCCATGGACGACGACGATCTGCGCCACGGTCGGCCGAGCTGCCATAAGGCCTGCGGCGAGGCGCTGGCGATCCTGGCCGGCGATGCCTTGCAAGCGCTGGCCTTCCAGGTGCTTTGCCAGGATGGCGGCATGATCCAGGCCCCCACCATCCGCTTGCGGATGGTGGGGGTGCTGGCGCACGCGGCCGGCTCGCGCGGCATGGCGGGCGGTCAGGCCATCGATCTGGCGGCGACCGGCCAGGAACTGACCTTGGCTGAATTGGAGAACATGCACATTCACAAAACCGGCGCGCTGATCCGCGCCAGCGTATTGCTGGGAGCGCTCAGTCAAACAGAGGTCGAGCCGCGCTTGCTGGAACAGCTCGATCATTATGCCAAGTGCATCGGCTTGGCTTTTCAGATCCGCGATGACATTCTCGACGTGATCGGCGATACGGCCACGCTCGGCAAGGCCGCCGGCGCGGATCGGGCGCACGACAAGCTGACGTATCCTTCGCTGTTGGGCTTGGACGGTTCCCGCGACCACGCGCGCGCGCTGCATCAGGACGCGCTGGCTAGTTTGGAGGCGTTCGGAAGCGAGGCCGAACCGTTGCGTTGGATCGCCCATTACATCGTCGAGCGAGCTTACTGAAGCCGGCCGCCATCGGCCGCGGATCACGAGGCTCATGGCAGTCATCACCCATCCTCTTATCATGCCGCTAGCCGGTACGGACCCGACCGCGATGACCCCCGGAACCGCTTTTCCGCTGCTGGAACAGATTGACACGCCCCTGGACCTGCGCAAGCTGCCGGAGGCGCGGTTGCCGGCGCTGGCGCACGAGCTGCGCGAATTTCTGATCCAGACCGTGGCCAAAACGGGCGGCCATTTCGCCGCCAACCTCGGCACCGTGGAACTCACCATCGCGCTGCATTATGTCTTCAATACGCCCGAAGATCGGCTGGTGTGGGATGTGGGCCATCAAACCTACCCGCACAAGATCTTGACCGGGCGGCGCGCCCGCATGGGAACCCTGCGCCGCAAGGGCGGCGTCTCCGGTTTTCCCAAGCGCTGCGAGAGCCCGTATGACACCTTTGGGGTCGGCCATTCCAGTACCTCGTTGAGCGCCGCGCTGGGCATGGCGCTCGCCGCCGAGCGAGCGGGGGCGGATCGCAAGGTGGTGGCGGTGATCGGCGACGGCGCCATGACCGCCGGCATGGCCTTCGAGGCGCTCAATCATGCCGGCCATCTCAAGACCGAGCTGCTGGTGGTGCTCAACGACAACGAAATGTCGATCTCGCCGAACGTGGGCGCGCTGTCGGCGCATCTGACCAAGCTGCTGTCAGGTCAGCTTTTCTCCAGCATGAGGGAAAGCGGTAAGAAGGTGCTGAGCCACATGCCGCCGCCGATGCTGGAAGTGGCCCGGCTCGCCGAGGAGCACGTCAAGGGGATGTTCGCGCCGGGCGGCACCTTGTTCGAGGAATTGGGCTTCAACTACTTCGGGCCGGTGGACGGCCACGATTTGCCGACCCTGGTGCGGACCTTGCGCAACCTGCGGGCGCTCGACGGCCCGCGCTTGCTGCATGTGGTGACGCGCAAGGGCAAGGGTTACAAGTTGGCCGAGGATGAGCCGGTTGACTATCACGGGGTCGGGGTGTTCGACCCCGCCTGCGGCCTCAAGCCCGCCAAGCCCGGCGGCGGGCCGACCTACACCCAAATTTTCGGCGAGTGGCTGTGCGACATGGCCGAGCGCGACGAGCGGCTGATCGGCATTACCCCGGCGATGCGGGAAGGGTCGGGTTTGGTGGCGTTTGCCGAACGCTTTCCCGACCGGTATTTCGATGTCGCCATCGCCGAACAGCACGCGGTCACCTTGGCCGCCGGTCTGGCCTGCGACGGGCTCAAACCGGTGGTGGCGATTTATTCCACTTTCCTGCAACGCGCTTACGATCAATTGATTCACGATGTCGCCTTGCAGAATCTACCGGTGTTGTTCGCCATCGACCGCGCCGGACTGGTCGGGCCGGACGGGCCGACCCACGCCGGCAGCTTCGATTACAGCTTCCTGCGCTGCGTTCCCAACCTGGTGGTGATGGCGCCGGCCGACGAGAACGAATGCCGACAGATGCTGTATACCGGCTTTCAGTTGAACCAGCCGGCGGCGGTGCGCTATCCGCGCGGCAAAGGCTCCGGCGTGGCCCCGCAACGCCAGATGCAGGCCCTGCCGGTCGGCAAGGCGGAAATCCGCCGGCGGGGCCGCGAGCTGGCGCTGCTGGCCTTCGGCGGCATGGTCGAAATCGCCGAGGCGCTGGCCGAGCGGCTGGACGCCACCGTGGTCAACATGCGTTTCATCAAACCGCTGGACGAGGCGACCGTGGTGCAGGTGGCGGCCGAGCACCGTCGGTTGGTGACGCTGGAAGAGAACGTGGTGGCCGGCGGCGCCGGCAGCGCGATAAACGAGTGTCTGGCGGCGCGGGGGCTTCAGGCCGCGATCCGCAATATCGGCTTGCCGGATTGCTTCGTCGATCAGGGCGAACGCGGGGAATTGCTGGCGGAATGCCGTTTGGACGCGGAGGGCGTCTTGCGGCAGCTGGCGGATTGGATCGCGGTCGGGACCGAACCGTCCATCCTGGAGAGTTGAGTGACACAGTCGGGAATTAACGGGCGGATTGCTGATCCAAACAAAGGCTTTCGCTACCATTCGGTTCGAACGAACAAACCTACCACTATTGATCTCTTGAACGACGGTGCGCTGCTGAGAGGATTTGCATGAAGCCATTGACGATGAGTCCCGCGGCCGTATCGGCGGTGGTTGCTATTCCCGACGTACAAAACAGCGCCGACACCCGGCGGTTGGCGATCAACAAAGTCGGCATCAAGGATATCCGCCATCCGGTCAAGGTCCGCGACCGCAACGGCGGCGAACAGCACACCATCGCCACCTTCAACATGTACGTGAACCTGCCGCATAATTTCAAAGGCACGCACATGTCGCGTTTCGTGGAGATTTTGAACGTCCCCGGTCGAGAAATTTCGGTGGACTCTTTCAAGGATATGCTGACGGAGATGACCGAGCGGCTGGAAGCCGGCGCGGGACACATCGAGATAACCTTTTCTTATTTCGTCACCAAGGGGGCGCCGGTGTCAGGGGTGCGGAGCCTGATGGACTACGAGGTGACCTTCATCGGCGAAATCCGTGACGGCAAGCCCTCCATGAATTTGAAAGTGGTGGTCCCGGTGACCAGCTTGTGTCCCTGCTCGAAGAAAATTTCCAGATACGGCGCGCACAACCAGCGCTCTCATGTCACCGTCAACATCCGCACCCGAGGCTTCGTCTGGATCGAGGACATCATCGATTTGGTGGAAAAAGAAGCCTCTTGCGAGCTTTATGGGCTGCTCAAGCGGCCGGATGAGAAGTACGTCACCGAACGCGCTTACGACAATCCGAAATTCGTCGAGGACATGGTGCGCGACATCGCCGTCAAGCTGAATCAGGACGACCGGGTGGCGGCTTATTCGGTGGAGTCGGAGAATTTCGAATCGATTCACAATCACTCCGCCTACGCCATGATCGAACACGACAAGGAAGAGAGCCCAATGGCAACGCCGCCGGAAGGGCGGGGAAACTGAGAGCGTTATGGTTCGGCTTCGAACCGGTGAAAACGGTTCTTGCCGGCTTCCTTGGCCTGATACATGGCTTGATCGGCGTGCCGCAGCAGTTGGTCCGAATCGGTGTCGTCGCGTGGAAACAGCGTGACGCCGATGCTGGCAGACACAATAACCTGTTGGTTTTGAATGATTAATGGAGCTGCCACGGCTCCCAGTACCCGCTCCAGCACGGGAAGGCATTCCTGCTCCTGCGTTAAGTCGCACAGCAGTAAAACGAACTCGTCTCCGCCCAGTCGGGCCACGGTGTCGCCCGTGCGCAGGGCGTTTTTCAGTCGCTGGCCGATCTCGACGAGCAACTGATCGCCGGCTTCGTGACCGAGCCGGTCGTTGACGGCCTTGAAACCGTCAAGATCCAGATAGCAGATGGCGAGCAGGTGCCCCCTGCGGCGGGTGCGGGCCAACTCCTGGATCAGCCGGTCGGCCAGCAGCCGGCGGTTGGGCAGATCGGTGAGCGTGTCGTAATGAGCGATGCGCTCCAGTTCGGCCTGGTGTTCCTTGAGGTGACTGATGTCGGAAAACGCACCGACGTAATGGCGTATCTGGCCGGTTTCATCGGGTACGGCATCGATGGAAAGCATCTGCGGGTACACCTCACCCGACTTGCGGCGGTTCCAGATTTCTCCCTGCCAGGAACCCTTTTCCGCGATCTCATGCCACAGCGCCTCGTAGAATGCGGCGTCCTGGCGACCCGAGCCGAGCAGCTTCGGGTCGCGACCGATGGCCTCGTCGCGCGTGTAGCCGGTGATCCGGCAAAAGGCGCCGTTCACATCGAGGATGTGGTTGTCGGCATCGGTAATCAGAATGCCTTCGTGACTGTTGGCGAACACGCTGGCGGCCAGCCGTTGCGCGTCGTCGGCCTGTTTTTTTTCGGTGATATCGCGCGCCGCGGCAAAGATCAAGTTGCCGCGGCGTTGCGCGCGCCATTCCATCCAGCGCCACGAGCCGTTTTGATGGCGGTAGCGGTTGATGCAATTGACGACGGCGGTGGGGTCAATCAAGGCTCTGATGAGCAGCAGCGTCGCTGCCTGGTCGTCGGGATGAACGAGGTCGATGAAGCGCTTTCCCTTCAACTCGGCGAGTTCGTGGCCGAGCACATCGTGCCACGCCGGGTTGAGCTTGTGAAAATAACCGTCGATGTCGGCGATGAAAAACAGATCGAGCGCACTGTTGAAATAGCTGTCGAGTTCCTGGGTTTTCTCGCGTAAAGCAGCTTGGGTTTTCTGACGTAGGTGATTGCGAATTTCGTTACTGAGCAGCAGCGCGGCATGGCTGAAGAAAACCGGTAAATAGTTCCGTAAGGAACTGCTGCCGATGTAAATGTTTTCCAGCTTGATGACGCCGATCAGCTCCGGCTCGACTAGCAGAGGGAAGCACCAGGTCCAAGAGTTCGGCAGCGCGCCGTCGTGCAGTAGCGCCTCACCGGGGTTGCCGCGTTGCTCGATAAACGCGCGTTCCCGGATCACGCGCTTGACCATCGGATCATCGATTTCAGCCACTAGCCCGCTTTTACCCAGAAAGCTGGCGTGGCGCGCTTCCTGTTCGATCCAGTACCAGAGTTTGATATCGGTGCCGCCGATCGCTTCCATGATGCTGCGTAGCATGTTGTTGATCATGTCCCGCAGGCCGGGGCTGGGATTCAACTGCTCGATCAGGCGGACGATGAGTTGCAAGTAGGCTTTCTCCTCGGCAAGGTGCTGCACGCGGGTTTTCAGCCGCTCGATTTCCGCGCCGATAGAATCGGAAGCGATCGCGTTCACGGCATCAGGCCGGCGTGTTTTGCTTGAGGAAGATGGCGCTGGCCAGCACGGCCTCAAGGTGAGAAAGGTCGCTATCCATCCACACCAGCGGCAGATCGACGAACGCGGCGGCGGCCTCGGCGGCGGCGGTGAAATTGCTGGAGCAGGGCGTGCGAACGGCGACGATGTACTTGTGGCTGGAGTGAAAGATTTCGCGAATCACGTTCAGATTGGCGCCGAAACATTGGGTGATCATGGGCTGCCAGGTCAGCGCCCAGTCTTCGAGCAGGAAATAAGCGCCTTGTTGGAGCGCCGCCATGAACGGTTCGTAGCCCAACAGCATGGTGATGCAGTTCTGACCCCGGGTGCGCACGGTGTGATGGTGATCGAGAATCGCCTCCATCCGCGGATGGCAGCAGCCGTAGAAGACGAGCGTCTCGCGGCCCTGGCGCGCGCTGGTGTCGAGCGCCGCGTGCAAGTGGTCGGAAAGCTTATTCAGATAATTGTGCAGCGCCGAATCGAGAAAGCGGGTTTCGATGTTCCAGCCGTTTTTTCGGATGAGATAATCGACTTCCTTGTGCAGGATGCCACAGCCGACCATGACCAAAGGTTGCGGTGAGGAGGGCTGGGAAGACCCCGTAATTTCAAGGGAGAGCTTGATCGTTTTCATCCGTATCTCCCATAGTCGAAGGCGGCATCGAGCATGGCCCGAATGTTGGGCTCGGGCACGGCGAGCGGCATCAGGGCAGTGCCGAACAGAAAATGTTGTTCCGGCATACCGATTTCGCAAATGCGCTTGACTTCCGCGCGGGTTTGCTCGGGCGTCCAGCGGATCATCTTGATGTCGTCGATGACCCCGCAGGTCAGTCCGCGCGTGCCGATGAGGGCTTTCGCCTCGGCAAGATCGGCCAGCGGGCTGATGTAGTAAACGCCGATGGCCAGCTCGTCCCTCACTTGCTGGATGACGCTGTTGAAGGGCGCCATGCCGCAGAGATAGACGACGTTGCTGGCGCCGCCCGGTGCCAGATCGCGCTTCATCCACGGGATGGCGATGGCGTTGAAACGCTTTCGGTCGAGGAAAGAGATGGAGCCGAAGGGCGTCGCATAAACCAGGATATTGGCGCCGGCGGCCCGGTAAGCGGCAATCTCTTGCTGGAAGAAGTCGGAGCATTTGCGCAATAGTTCATCGCGCACGTCAACGGGACCCATGAGCAGGAGCTCCAGCCATTTGTCCATGCCCATCAGCATCGCCGGCAAGGTGGTCGAAGCCGTGACGTAGGCGCAGATCAGATGGGTTTCGCCCACTTCCTGCCTGAGGATTTTCAGGCACTGGGCGGTCTCGGCCCAGAGCGGATGATCGGTGATATCGTTCGGGACCTCCAGCTTGGCGATGTCGTCATAGCGTTGGATGACAAAATCCGCCACATTGGGCGTACCGTCTTCGGCGTACAAGATTTCCCGACAGCCGAACAACTCTGCTTCCCGGCCAACGTAGAACAGGCTCCACACGTTGTCGTACCCGTAGCGCTCCCGCAGTTTCAACTGGCCGATCGCAACGTGTTCGCCCTTCGCGTAATACTCCCGTTGCGTCATGCCGAGCTCGCGCGCTCCCTGGTCGAACAGATTGCAAAAGATGGGGATGCGTGGCGCCGGCGTGCCGTTGAGGGCGGCTTCAAAGATCTTGAGCGGAGTCACGGTGTTTTACCTGCTGGATAAGATTGATGATGGCGCGTGCGGCATTGACGCCGTCCGGCGCCCAGGAATCGGCGCCTACGGCTTGGTAGAGTTCGGTGTCGTAGCGATAGGGCGCGCCGCCCACGATCAGCTTGAAACGCTGTTCGAGACCGCGCTCCTTGAGAAGCTGGCGCACTTTGCGCGGGCCGTCCTCGCCGGTTGCCGTATGGACCATCATGGCCGACACGGCGATGACGTGGGCATCGCGGGCGATGGCTTCATCGACGAATTTTTCCGCTGGGACGTTCACGCCGAGATCGGTGGCTTCGACCATCAGCGCCTTCAGGCAACCCATGACGATGCGCTTGCCGAGCGAATGCAGGTCGCCGTGCGCGGTGCCGATCACCACCCGACCGATGATTTCGGGCGGATGTTCGAACTTTTCCAGCATCTTTTCAGTCACTTCGGCAGCGATCTGCGCGGTCATGAAGTGCTGCGCCAGATTGGCGTCCGGGTCCTTGGTGATGTTGTGCATCATCTCTTCAACGGCCGGAATGACGATCTTAAACACGATATCTTCTGGCCGGATGCCTTCCGCCAAGGCGGTATTCACCGCAGTGAAGGCCGCTTCCTTATCGGTTTCGAAGACGGCTTCGTTGTAGGCTTTGATGAAGCGATCTAGCATGACGAATCCCTTTATTTACTATCGATTATAGTGTATGACCCTATGGGTTTTATTTCAAGTAAATTTTGTTAATTTAGAACTTATTTTTTACACTAGTACTATTTTAATGATATTTGTGTCGCGCGGCTCCGAACGCGCGAGTCCCTTCATCGGGTCGGTTCGGTCAGGGCCTTTGCGCCGGTGGTCGGGGTCAGGGCGATAGGGCGCAAGCGCAGGTGCTCGATATAACGGTCCTCATAATCCGGCAGCAGGGAAAGATTGATCATTTTGGTTTTGGACGTTAATGCGTCAAAACATCGGGCACCGTCAGACGACAGCAGGGCCTGTTCGCAACCGGCCAGGGCAGCCTCGGCATGTAGCTCGATCGAGCCGGGAGAGACGGCCGGTAGGAGGCCGATGGCTTGGGCATGTTCGAGACGCAGGGTGCGGCCGAAAGCGCCGCAGATGCATAGACGGCGCAGATCCTTCCAAGTCATGCCGGCCTGAATCAACAGTTGGCTCATGGCGGCCGCTGTAGCGGCCTTGGCGCGTTGAAACACATCGATATCGCTGCTGGTAATGGCGGTATTCGGGTGGTTGGGATCGAGCGGATAGCCGTCCGATCCGGGCGGAGTGGCAAAGCGCCCGGAAGGCTTCAATTGGCCGTCGGCGAGCAGGACGGCGATGGCGTCGATCAGTCCCGACCCGCAGAAACCCTGCGGTGCGCCACCACCGATAGTCCGCCATCGGTAGTGGTTGTCGACCGAACAGACGCTGTCGATGGCTCCGGGTTCGGCGGCCATGCCGCGACGGATGCCGGACCCTTCAAAGGCGGGGCCGCCGGCGACCGAGGTGACATGTAGAGTCGCGCCGTCCCACAGCGCGATTTCGGTATTGGTGCCGATATCCAACAACAGCGCGCCAGCGGGACCTTCGGTCAAACCGGTGGCCAGCAAATCCGCCACCAGATCGGAGCCGATGAAGCCGGCCACCGGATCGGGCATCACCAGTTCGGCGCACGGTAGCGCCTCTTTTGCCCGCCAGAAGGTGGCATCGTGCGGCCGGCAGTCGATGGCCCCTTGCCAGTGGGCGGGATCGAGTAGGGTATCGGCGCCGCGCCCGGTCAATAAAGCCAGCATGGCGGTGTTGCCGACGATGAAAATTTGGCCGATTTCAGCCAACATGGTTTTTACTTCGCCGATATCGCGAGCCAGGATGTCGCGCACCGCTCGCAGGATGGCGGTTCGAACCCGCTTGGCCAGTTCCGCCGCGTGTGCGGAGTTGGCGCGAGCCGCTTCCAGGCGGTTGAGGATGTCGGCGCCGTAAACGCCTTGTGGGTTCGGGCCGCGACGGGTGGCGATGCGGCGCCCGGACCGTCGGTCCAAGAGGGAGACCCGGATTTGAGTGGTGCCCAGATCGACCGCCACGCCGAGGGTATGAGCGCGTAAATCAGGCAGACCATGAGCGATCGGTTGGAGATTTTCCGGTGGAATGCTCTTCCAGGGTGAGGGGGGCGCAGGCCGGTCGAGACGGATTTCGGTATCGCCTTTGAGCCGGACCTGACAGCCCAGCCGTGCGCCCGCCGCGCGTTCGTCGGAACTGAGTTTCATATACTCGGCAACTGTCGGCGCTGAGACTTCGCCTCCGACCAGACGTATCACGCAAGCTCCGCAGACACCTGTGCCGCCGCAGGCGGCGCGCACTCGCAAAGTGGTGATATCGAGGGCTTCGCGCACCGACAGACCATTCGCTACTTCGAAGCAGTGCTTGCCCAGCCTGGAGTGGACCACTAAGAGAGTCATAATTTTGAGATCGTTTATTTAAATTTTGACCTTATTATTAACCATTTATCAATGGAATTTTAGCCTTAAAAGCCAAATTTAAAATACAGTAGTATCTAATAATAGAATTAAGCAAAATATGTGCCATTATATTGATGTCTAGGTTTTGTTAATTTTTTAAAGTTTTTTTTGAATAAGGGAAGGTTTTCAAGAGTAGAGGATCGGAGCAAAATAAAAGCGCCAAAAGCTTGACGCGCGGCAGAAGCGGCTGGTTTTCTTCAGGAATTTGTTAACCGACTAAAAAATATAAAAATAATGAAAATTTTCTCGCTTTTTAGAGAGAGGTTTACCGATCGATGTTAAGGAAATGGGTTGTTGAGAAGCGATCCCTGCATGAAGAACCTCGCGGATGAAAGCCATCGTGTGCCGCGAGTTGAGCGGGCCCGCCGCGTTGCGATTGGAAACGGTGGCGCCGCCGAGTTTGGGTCCGGGCCAAGTGCGAGTGCGGGTGCGGGCCTGCGGGGTCAATTTCGCCGATAGTCTGATCACGCGCGGGCAGTATCAAATGCAGCCGGAGCCGCCGTTCAGTCCGGGTTTCGAGGTGGCGGGCGAGGTGCTGGAAGCGGGCGAGGGCGTCACCCAGTTCGCGGTTGGCGAACGGGTCATCGCCATCACCCCGCGGGGTGGTTACGCCGAGCAGGTGGTGGCGGCGGTCAACCGTTGTGTGGCGATGCCCGCCGCCATGTCCTACGAGCACGGCGCGGCGTTTCCGGTGGTGTTCGGCACCTCTCATATCGCGTTGTGGCATCGGGCACGGTTGCAGGCGGGTGAAACGCTGGTGGTGCACGGCGCGTCCGGCGGGGTCGGATTGACGGCAGTGGTCATCGGCAAACAATTGGGTGCGACGGTCATCGCCACCGCCAGCAGCCCGGAAAAACTGCAAGTCGCCCGCCAGCATGGCGCGGATGGTCTGATCGATACCAGCCATGAAGATATTCGCCTGCGAGTCAAGGAGCTGACTGGCGGACGCGGGGCTGATGTGGTCTACGATCCGGTCGGCGGCGAGCTGTTCGACGCCTCCCTGCGCAGCATCGCCTTCGAGGGCCGCATTCTGGTGATCGGCTTTGCCGGTGGCGCGGTCCCGCAAATCCCCGCCAACCACTTACTGGTCAAGAACGTGGATGTGCTCGGGCTCAACTGGCCGGCTTATGCGGAACTCAATCCAACAGTGATGACCGAGAGCTTTCGAATTTTGTTGCAATGGTATCTGGCCGGTGCGATTCAACCTTACGTATCCGCGGTGTATCCGCTGGAACGGGCGGTCGATGCGCTGAATCAGGTGATTTCCCGCAAATCCACCGGCAAGGTGGTGATTGCGGTGGGTGACTGAGAAATGGCGGTTGAATTGACGATCCACCATTTGGGCCGCCTGACTCAAGCCATCGTGCCAGGCGGCACCGCGCAATTGAAAAGCTTGCGCAACGCCCTGCTGTTGAAGAATTTCGTCATTTGCGCCGAGAGCGAAAATGGCCTGGAGCTGCGGCGGCGGGCCTATTTGCTGCAAGATGACTGGCCGATGCGGGTGATCGTGCGCCGCGATGGCGACCGGTTCGACATCCGCTACTTTCTATTCATTCCTTGGGGTTGGATCATCGCCTTGATATTTTTATCGCTCATCGTCTTGCCGTTCGCGGGTATTCCACGGGCCGAACTGGCGCTGGGGTTGGCGGCCATAGTCGCCGCACTGGCGATTTACAAGCAGAAATTCGATTGCCGGCCCAACGCTAAATACTGGCAGCAAAAAACCCGCCAGCGCTGGCACCAGATCATGGAGCAGCTCATTCGAGAGGCGTTTGTTCGCCGTTGAGCGGCGCTCGGGCATTTTTGACGCACGGCGTCAGCGGAGCGCGGTCAAAGCGGCTCAGCCGGGTTATGTCGGGTACGGTAATCCGCTTGCTTTTGACCGCGATCAAGCCGGCTTCGCTCAAGCTGTGCAGGATGCGCGAAAACGTCTCCGGCGTCAGATTCAGCCGCGAGGCGATAATTTGTTTGCTGGCGGGCAGTTCAAAGGTGGTATGGCCTTTGGTCGGCCGATCCGCCAATTGGAGCAGAAAACCGATCACGCGCTGGGCGGAGGAATGCAGTGAATAATCCTCCACATCCTGGATCAGCCCATGCAAGCGCATACTCAGCCCGGCCAACATCCGACGGGCAAAGGCGCTGTCATGATCGATCGCCGTGAAAATGCCTCTTTTGGCAATGTACAGCAGATGGGAATCTTCCAGCGCTTGGGTAAAGACCGGGCAAGGTTTTTCCATGAACATGACCGCCTCGCCGAAACTTCCGCTGGGGCCGACGATGGAGACCACCTTTTCCTGGCCGTGGGGTGAAGAGAAAGCCAACTTGATCTGGCCTTCGACCACCACATAAAAGCCGTCCAGCAGGTCGCCCTTCTGAAACAGAATCTGCCCTTTGCCGAGCCTGACTTCACGCGTTTCCGCCGCCAAGCGGGTAATTTCGTTGTCCTGTAACTGCTGAAACAGCGGTAAGTTGGCCAGTAGCTTGGTGATATTGAGTTGCTTGCTCACGGATTTTCCAATTTCTCTTTTCGGTTCGATACCCTCGTATTGCCCTACATTATTTGAAGGTATTAGCGAAAGCTTGATGTAAATCAAGGCATGGCACCTGTGATTGTCGTACTTAAACGGTATGCAAACAACAACCGTTGCGGCCCCTACGAGGGCGCCTAGGAAGCGAACCATGCCAAAAATTCAAAGAACGCTAAAACACGCTGTCGTTGCGCTGGCTACCTTACCATTCGCCATCAGTCTGGCGCTGGCGGACGATTCAGCCGCCAAGAAGGGCGTCACCGAGGCCGAGGTCAAGTATCAAGCCGGCGGCTCGCCGCTGGCCAACGAGCCGATGCATCAGAACATCGATCCCAAGGCCCCGCCGATGACCGAAGCCGAGTTCGTCAAGGCCCGGCAGATTTATTTCGAGCGCTGCGCCGGCTGTCACGGGGTGTTGCGCAAGGGTGCGACCGGCAAGCCGTTGACCCCGGATATCACCCTGGCCAAGGGCACCGAATACCTTAAGGTGTTCATCGCTTACGGTTCGCCGGCGGGGATGCCGAACTGGCAAACCTCGGGCGACATGACGCCGGAGCAAGTCGATTTGATGGCCCGCTACGTCCAACAGGAGCCGCCCATGCCCCCGGAGTTTGGCATGAAGGAAATGAAGGCGACCTGGAAAGTGTTGGTGCCGCCGGAGAAGCGGCCCACCAAAAAGATGAACAACTACAATATCGAGAATCTGTTCTCGACCACGCTGCGCGACAGCGGCGAAGTGGCGCTGGTGGACGGCGACACCAAGCAAATCATCAACATCGTCAAGACCGGCTACGCGGTCCATATTTCGCGGATGTCGGCTTCCGGCCGCTATCTGTTCGTCATCGGCCGCGACGCCAAGATCAATCTGATCGATTTATGGATGGAAAAACCGGATAACGTCGCCGAGATCAAGGTCGGACTGGAGGCGCGCTCGGTCGACACCTCCAAGGCCAAGGGTTTCGAGGACAAATACGCCATCGCCGGCTCCTACTGGCCGCCGCAGTTTGTGCTGATGAACGGCGATACCCTGGAGCCTTTGAAGATCGTCTCGACGCGGGGCATGACCGTCGACACCCAGGAATACCATCCGGAGCCGCGCGTGGCTTCCATCGTGGCCGCCCACGACAAGCCGGAATTCGTGGTCAACGTCAAGGAGACCGGCAAGATTCTGCTGGTCAATTACAGCGATCTCGACAACCTCGGCATCACCGAAATCAACGCCGCCCGCTTCTTGCACGACGGCGGTTGGGACGCCAGCAAGCGCTATTTCATGGTGGCGGCCAATCAATCCAACAAGATCGCGGTGGTGGACACCCAGGATGGCAAGCTGGAAACGTTGGTGGATGTCGGCAAAATCCCGCATCCTGGCCGCGGCGCGAATTTCGTCCACCCCAAGTTCGGCCCGGTGTGGGCGACCAGCCATCTGGGCGATGAATCAGTTTCGCTGATCGGCACCGATCCCGACCAGCATCAGGCGCAAGCCTGGAAAGTGGTGCAGACCCTGAAAGGCCAAGGCGGCGGCTCGCTGTTCATCAAGACCCATCCCAAGTCGAAAAATCTGTATATCGACACCGCTTTAAATCCGGACGCCAAGATCAGTCAATCGGTGGCGGTGTTCGACCTCCAGAATTTGGATAAGCCCTATCAAGTATTGCCCATCGCCGAATGGGCCGGGCTGGGCGACGGGGCCAAGCGGGTGGTGCAGCCGGAGTTTAACAAGGCCGGCGATGAGGTCTGGTTCTCGGTCTGGAGCGCCAAGGACAAGGAATCCGCCTTGGTGGTGGTGGACGACAAAACCTTGAAGCTCAAAACGGTGATTAAAGACCCGAAGCTGATCACGCCGACCGGCAAGTTCAACGTTTATAACACCCAGCATGACGTTTATTGAGCGTCTGGAGAACGGATGATGAAAATCACTTATGTAAGCGCCATCGCTCTGGCGTTGCTGGTCGCGCCCGCCGCGCGGGCGAGCGATGAATTGGCCAAGAAGCACAATTGTTTGGCCTGCCACCAAGTCGATAAAAAAGTGATCGGCCCGTCCTATCAAGAGGTCGCGGCTAAATATAAAGGTCAAGCCGACGCGGCGACTTTGCTGGCCGACAAGATCAAGAAAGGCGGCGTTGGGGTGTGGGGGCAAATTCCGATGCCGCCCAACGCGGCGGTTCCCGATGACGATCTCAAGGCCCTGGTCGCTTGGGTCATGGGAATGGCGAAATAAGGGTTTGATTGCGGCCATCGCTCGCGGCCAACGGCGGCCGGACGATCAAGCATGAATGACCCGTCCGCCGCGAGGGACAGATCAGCAAACAACATGAAGCGGCATCGAGCGGTTTTTACTCCTCCGTGGTGGTGGATCTCCAAGAGGGCTTCTCCCGGTACGAAGCGGGGGCGGAGGAATCTTTTTTCGTGCAAAGCGCTCGGCCTTGGATCGGCCGCGCTGCTTTTAAGTGGCATGGCCGGCGGCTCGCTGGCGGAAGACGCAGCCTCGCTCGCCCCACAACGCGCCCGCGAGCTGATCCGCATGGTGCGCCAGGATTGCGGTTCCTGTCACGGCTTGACCCTGCGCGGCGGCCTGGGACCGGCGCTGCTGCCAGGGAACTTGCGCGATAAGCCGCCCGCTAGTTTGAAGTACACTATCTTGCTCGGTCGGCCTGGCACCGCCATGCCGCCGTGGCATCCCTTCATGACCGAGGCCGAAGCCGACTGGATCGTCGCGCAACTGCTGCGCGGTTTCCCGGAGGAAGCGAAATGAGCGGCTGGAAAACCGTCCGATTGTTGCTCTGGCTGTTACTGGCCTGGCCCTTGCTGGCGTGGAACGCCGAGCCAGTGTTGCGCGGCACCGGCGCTCTCGGCGTCATCGCCGAGCGCGGATCAGGCCGTATCCTGATCGTCGACACCAGCAGCAACAGCATTATCAACCGGGTGGACGGGTTAGGCGATTTGTCACACGCCTCGGTGGTGTTCTCGCGCGATCAGCGTTACGCCTACGTGTTCGGGCGCGACGGCGGCTTGAGCAAGGTCGATATTCTGCGCGGGACGCTGGACAAACGCATCGTGCAAGGCGGCAACAGCATCGGCGGGGCGATTTCCCAAAACGGCCGTCTGGTCGCGGTCGCCAACTACGAGCCGGGCGGCCTTAAAGTCTTTGCCGCCAACACGTTAGAGCCGGTCGCTGATATTCCCGCCGCCTATGGCGAGGACGGCAAACTGTCGAAAGTCGTCGGCATCGCCGATCTGCCGGGCGACCGCTTCATCTATTCACTGTTCGACGCCGATCAAATCTGGATCGCCGATGTGCGCGATCCCAAAGCGCCCAAAGTCGAGAAATTCAGCAACATCGGCAAATCGCCCTATGACGGACTGGTGACGCCGGACGGTCGTTATTATCTGGCTGGGCTGTTCGGCGAGGACGGCATCGCGCTGCTGGACACCTGGCAGCCACAACAGGGTGTCCGGCGCATCCTCGCCGGCTACGGTCAGGGCGAGCAGAAGCTGCCCGTTTATAAAATGCCGCATTTGCGCGGCTGGGCGGTGGCCGGACGGCAGGTGTATCTGCCCGCCATCGGCCGCCATGAAGTCTTGGTCGCGGATACCCAGACCTGGAAGGAAACGGCAAAAATCGCGGTGCGTGGCCAGCCGGTGTTCGTGGTCGCCCGGCCCGACGGGCGGCAGGTGTGGGTCAATTTCGCTTTTCCCGACAACGGCTTCGTGCAGGTCATCGACACGCTCGCCGGCCAGATCGTCCAGACGCTGGAGCCGGGCAAAGCGGTGTTGCATCTGGAATTCACCCCGCGCGGCGAGGCGGTGTGGATTTCGGCGCGGGACGATAACAAGATCGTGGTCTACGACACCGCCAGTTTCGCCAAACTGGCGGAGCTGCCGGCGGAAAGCCCCAGCGGCATTTTCCTCACCGCCCGCGCCCACCGCATCGGGTTTTGAGCGGTCGCGATGGACGCCGCCGATCTCGACTTGCTCAACCGGTTTCAGCGCGATTTCCCGCTGGTCAGCCGGCCGTTTCGGCGCATCGCCAGCGTGTTGGGTCGGACGGAAAATGAGGTGCTGGCCGCGCTCCGGCGCTTGTGGGACGCGGGCAAGATCAGTCGGATCGGCGCGGTGATCGCCGCTCGCAGGCTCGGCGCGAGCACGCTGGCGGCGCTGGCGGTTGCGCCGGAGCGGCTGGAGACCGTCGCCGGCTGGATCAACGACTATCCGGAAGTCAATCACAACTACCAGCGCGAACACCCGTTCAACCTTTGGTTCGTGTTGACCGCCGCATCGAGCGCGCGCTTGCGAGCGGTATTGACCGACATCGAGCGAAAAACCGGCTTGCCGGTGCTCGATTTGCCGTTGCTGGAGCACTTCCACATCGATTTGGGTTTCGATCTACGCCAAGGCGGCCGAAAACCGCCAGTCTCGCCAGCGGCGGCGACCGAACCACTCGCGGCCATCGAGTTGAGCGACGCCGAGCGGCGCTTGCTGGCGGCGCTGCAACCGGGCCTGCCGTTGGTCAGCCGCCCTTACGATATGCTGGCGCGGCAGTCCGGTTGGTCCGAGCGCGAGGTGTTGGAGCAAACCAGAAACTGGTTGGAGCGGGGCGTGATCAAGCGACTGGGCGTCATCGTCCGCCATCGGGAACTCGGTTATCGCGCCAACGCGATGGTGGTTTGGGATATTCCCGATGCGGAGGTGAGCGCGGTCGGTCGGGCGCTGGCGGGCCAAGCGGGCGTCAATCTTTGCTACCGTCGCCCCCGGCGCTTGCCGGATTGGCCCTACAACTTGTTTTGCATGATGCACGGCCGCGAGCGCGGTGAAGTGTTGGAACGGATCGAGCGCCTGCGCGCCCAGCATCAGTTAGACCATTATCCGCATGGCGTATTGTTCAGCACCCGCTGCTTCCGCCAGCGGGGCGCGCATTACCTGCCGACCGCTCCACTTTCCGAAAAAGGGGAGAACCCACAGGCGGTCAGCCGCTTTGAGGCGGTGGCGTGAACGAACTGAAACGCCGTTTGATCGACGGATGGCAGGGCGGTTTTCCGCTGGTCGAGCGGCCTTTCGCGGTCGTGGCCGAACGATTGGGCACCGACGAAGGCGCGGTGTTGCGGGCGCTGCGGGAGTTGCTGGCGGATGGCGCGCTGACCCGCTTCGGGCCTTTGTATCAGATCGAACGGCTGGGCGGCGCGTTTTCGCTGGCGGCGCTGCAAGCGCCGGAAGCTGATTTCGAGCAGATCACCGCCCTCGTCAACGCCTTCCCGGAAGTCGCCCATAACTACCGGCGCGATCACGCTTTGAATATGTGGTTCGTGCTGGCGACGGAAACGCCGGCTAAAATGGGGGATGCGGTGGGGCGAATCTCTAAAGCAACCGGCTTGCCGGTGTTTGATTTCCCCAAGGAGCGGGAATACTTCATCGAAGCGCGGTTTGGAGTCGGAGCCAGCGGCGTCAACCGCTCTAAGCCGGCGGCCGGTGTGAGCGGAAAAACGGCGCTGTCGCGGCAACGGTTAGCGGAATGGCGGCCGTTGGTGCTCGCCACTCAAGCCGGGTTGCCGTTGACCCTAAAGCCCTATCACGCGCTGGCGGCTCGATTGAACCGCGATGCGGCGACGGTGATGGCTGGCTTGCAAACCTTGTTGGACGCCGGTGCGATCCGGCGCATCGGCGTGGTGCCGAATCATTACCGGATCGGGTACGCCGCCAACGGCATGACCGTGTGGGATGTGGCCGATGACCTCGTGGACGATTTGGGCGAGCAGGTCGGCACATTGGAGTTTGTGACCCATTGCTATCGCCGTCCACGCCACCAGCCGAACTGGCCTTACAACCTGTTTGCGATGGCGCACGGGGCCAGCCGCGAGGAAGTGGCCACAAAAGCCGACCGCATCGCCGCCGTGCTGGGCGATGCCTGCCGCGCCCGCGCCATCCTCTACAGCACCCAAATTCTCAAGAAAACCGGCCTGCGCCTGCACGGTTGAAGGAGAGGCAGCATGTTCCGCATCACCCCATTTATGCAGGAAATCGCCCGACCGACGCCGCTGGGGTCGAAGCGCAACCCACCCGGCCCGGTGGTGATCTGGAATCTGGCGCGGCGCTGCAATCTGGCTTGCAAGCATTGCTATTCCATCTCCGCCGACACCGATTTTCCCGGCGAGTTGAGCACCGAGGAAATCTTCGCCGTCATGGACGATTTGAAGGCGTTCCGCGTACCCGTGCTGATTCTATCCGGTGGCGAACCGCTGTTACGGCCTGATATTTTCACCATCGCCCAGCGCGCCAAGGACAAAGGCTTTTATGTGGCCTTGTCCAGCAACGGCACGCTGATCGACCAGAGCAACATCGACCGCATCGCCGAAATCGGGTTCGATTATGTCGGCGTCAGCCTGGACGGCATCGGTGATACCCATGACCGTTTTCGTCGGCAGGCGGGCGCGTTCGCCGCATCAATACACGGCATCCGCTTATGCCAGGAACGCGGCGTCAAGGTCGGCATTCGCTACACCATGACCGAGGACAACGCTCACGACTTGCCGCGTCTGTTGGAGTTGCTGGAAAGCGAACAGCTCGATAAATTTTATTTTTCCCATCTCAACTACGCCGGACGCGGCAATCGCAACCGTAAGGATGACGCACATCATCAAACGACGCGGCGGGCGATGGAGTTGTTATTCGAGATCTGCTGGCGCTCGGCGCAAGCGGGTAAAAGTCGAGAGTTTGTCACCGGCAACAACGACGCCGATGGCGTCTATCTGCTGCTGTGGGTGCGGCGGCGTTTCCCGGAGATGGAAGCCCACATTCGCGCCAAGCTGGCGCAATGGGGCGGCAATGCCTCTGGCGTCAACGTCGCCAACATCGATAACCTCGGCAACGTCCATCCCGATACCATGTGGTGGCATCACACGCTCGGCAACGTCCGCGAGCGGCCGTTTTCCCACATCTGGCCGGATACTTCCGATCCACTGATGGCCGGGTTGAAAGCCAGCCCGCGCCCGGTCAAGGGTCGCTGTGGCCAATGCCAGTATTTCGATATCTGCGGCGGCAACACCCGCGTCCGCGCCCAGCAATTGACCGGCGACCCGTGGGCCGAAGACCCCGCCTGTTATCTCGATGACGAGGAAATTGGCGTCGCGTCCGGCGGCGAACGGCTGACCGTCACCCCTTATCACATGCCGCGCCAGAGAGTCGTTTCATGAAAAAAGTCTTGCTGTTTGCTGGCTCAATCACCCTAAGCGCCGCCAGCGCCGCGCCTGACCCCGCGCCGCTTTATCAACACCATTGCGTGGCCTGTCACGGTGTGGATCGGCTGGGCGGCTTAGGGCCGGCGCTGCTGCCGCAAAATCTGGAGCGGTTGAAGAAACCGGAAGCCCTGGCGGTCATCACCGCCGGACGTGAAGCCACGCAAATGCAGGGTTTCAAGGACAAGTTGAAGCCGGAAGAAATCCAGGCGCTGGCGGATTTCATCTACACACCGCCCGCCGTAACGCCGCAGTGGGGCGAGGCCGAAATTCGAGCGTCTCGCTACGAAGCGGTCAAACCGGGTAGCCTGCCGGACAAGCCGGTATTCAAGGCTGATCCGCTCAATCTGTTCGTGGTGGTGGAAGCGGGCGACCATCACGTCACGATTTTGGACGGCGATAAATTCGAGCCGATTCACCGTTTTCCTAGCCGCTTCGCCCTGCACGGCGGGCCGAAATTCACCCCGGACGGCCGCTACGTCTTCTTTGCTTCGCGCGACGGCTGGATCGGCAAATTCGATATTTACAACCTGAAGGTCGTGACGGAAATCCGCGCTGGCATCAATACTCGCAACATCGCGGTGTCCAGCGACGGCCAATGGGTGATGGCGGCCAACTATCTGCCGCAAACTCTGGTACTGTTGAAAGCGGCCGATTTAAGTCTGGAACGGATCATTCCGGTGGTGAACGAGGCGCGCAAAGGGTCGCGGGTGTCGGCGGTGTACGACGCCGCCCCGCGCAAGAGCTTCGTCGCCGCGCTCAAGGACATCCCCGAACTGTGGGAGTTGAGCTACGACCCCAAAGCCGAACCGGTATTCAAGGGTTACGTCCACGATTACAAGATGGGCGAAGCGGTCGCTTTGCCGGGGCAATGGACGCCACGGGTGACCAAGCTCGACGCCATCCTCGACGATTTCTTTTTCAGTCAGGACTACGCTTACGTGCTCGGCGCGGCCCGACCCGCCGACGGCGGCGACAAATCGATTCCCGGTGGCCAGGTGGTCAATCTCGATGTGCGCCGCAAAATCGCCGATTTGCCGCTGACCGGGATGCCGCATCTCGGTTCCGGCATCTCATGGACGTATCAAGGTCGGCCGGTGATGGCGACGCCCAATCTCAAGGATGGGGTGGTCAGCGTCATCCCATACCGAATTCACCCGCGACGGCAAATATGCGCTGGTGTCGATCTGGGAAGACGACGGCGCGCTGGTGGTGTACGACGCGGCGAGTTTGAAAGAGGTCAAGCGGCTGCCGATGCGTAAACCGGTCGGCAAATACAACGTCTACAACAAAATCACTCGTTCCGAGGGCACCAGCCATTAACCCGCAATCTGCAATCTGGAATCTGGGATTCCGGCCGTTTTTTCTGGGCGCGGCGATTTTTGCCGTCGTGTCGATGTTGCTCTGGATGGGCGTTTATCTCTGGCAATGGCCGTTGTCGATAACCGGCATCTCGATTTTTCAATGGCACGCCCATGAAATGATCTATGGCTTTGCGGTCGCTGTCATCGCCGGTTTTTTGCTGACAGCGGTCAAGAACTGGACGGGCGTGCAAACGCTGCACGGCGTGGGTCTGTTGGCGCTGTTTGGGTTATGGGTGGCAGCGCGGGTACTGTGGTTATTCGGCACGCCACTGCTGTTTGGAGCGGGATTTTTTGATCTGCTGTTCATGTTGGGCCTGATCGCCGCCATTGTTGAGCCCATCAGGAAGGCCAAGCAGTGGCAGCAATCGGGAATCATCGCGATTCTCGTATTATTGCTGCTGGGGAATGGGCTGTTTTATCTTGGCGCGACGGGTCTGGTGGAAAGTGGCGTATTCATCAGCCTGCGCGGCGGACTGTTTTTAATCGTCGGACTGGTGCTGTTCATGGGTCGGCGGGTCATTCCGTTTTTCATTGAAGCCGGTGTTGGCTATCCGATAAAAGTCAGAAATTCCCAGCAGTTGGATCTGGCGATTATCTTCTTATACAGCCTGTTCCTGATAGTGGAGGCCGGCCTTGGTAACGAATGGCTGGTCGCGCTGCTTGCTCTGGCGCTATTGATTACCAATTGCGTTCGGCTGGTGGGTTGGTATACACCGGGTATTTGGAAAAAGCCGCTGCTGTGGAGTCTGTTTATCGCCTTCGCCGCCATTAACTTCGGCTTTTTACTGATGGCTTTGACGCCGGTGCTGAATCTGCCGGCGTTGGTCGTGCTCCATGCCTTTAGCGTCGGCGGTATCGGTGTGATGATTCTCAGCATGATGGCCCGCGTCACCTTGGGCCACACCGGCCGGAACGTCCAAAAACCGCCTCAAACCGTACCGCTTGCCTTGATGGTTCTGATTGCCGGTGCGGTGGTGCGGGTTATCGTGCCCTTGTTGGTCAGCACACACTACCTCATGTGGGTGGCGATCTCGCAACTGTTGTGGATCGCGGCGTTTTTAATCTTCCTCATCAGTTACTTACCCATGCTGGTCAAGCCGAGAGTTGACGGCCAGTTTGGCTGATTTACCGTGATTGATCGGTTGGCGAACCCGACATGAAGCTCGCTTGGGTTTTTACATCGGGGAACGCTCCCTAGAACAAGTATTCTTCGACCACGGCAATGCGGCATTATAAAAACCTCTATGGGGGACAATATTCGCGACCGGCCGACCTGTTGTTGAATCCACGATGCGCTCTTTTTTTGAACGGCAGAAATACCTGATCGACTACACGCTGGCGGCGTTATTCAGGCGCAAGACCCGCAATCTTGGCCTGCTGCTGGTTTATACCCTGTTGGTGTTTCTGTTTGCCTCGGTGCTGCTGCTCAGTCAAGGATTGCGTCGGGAAGCAGCAGTGCTGCTGCACGGTGCGCCGGAAGTCATCGTGCAACGGCTGATCGCCGGCCGGCACGACCTGTTACCGGCGGCTTGGCTGGATAGTTTGAGGCAGATCCGCGGGGTCGGGGAGGCCCGAGGCCGGCTGTGGGGTTATTACTACGATCCGGTGGTCAAGGCCAACTATACCTTGATGGTGGCGCCCGAGCGGCGTTTGGCCGACCGCGAAATCATCATCGGTACGACGCTGGCGCGGGCGCGCCAGCTCGGCGTCGGCGACGTGCTTGGCTTGCGGGCGGCCGATGGCCAGCCGCTGCCGCTCAAAGTCGTCGGCGTGTTGGAGCCGGCCTCGGAACTGCTGAGCGCTGATTTGATGCTCCTGTCTGAAACAGGCTTCCGCACGCTGTTTCAACTGGCGTCGGAGGTCTATACCGATGCGGTCTTGACCGTGCGCAACCCGCGCGAGGCGAGCACGGTCGCGCAAAAGATCGCGCTGGGCTTGCCAGCCAGCCGGCCGATCCTGCGCTCCGAAATCCTGCGGACGTATGACGCGGTGTTCGACTGGCGCGAAGGAATGACTTTCGTCTGTCTGGGCGCGCTGCTGCTGGCGTTCCTTATCCTGGCGTGGGACAGGGCGGCCGGCCTCAGCGCCGAGGAAAAGCGCGAAATCGGTATTCTCAAAGCCATCGGTTGGGAAACCGGTGATATTTTGCGGATGAAGCTGTGGGAAGGTGTGCTGCTGTCGCTGACGGCTTTTCTGGCCGGCTATATTCTGGCGTGGTGGCAAGTGTTTCACGGTGGCGCCCGCCTGTTCGCTCCGGTGTTGAAAGGCTGGGCGGTGCTGTATCCCGATTTTCGTTTGACCCCGGCCGCGGATTTGTACCAAATCCTGATCGTGCTGGCGATAACCGTACTGCCCTACATCGTCGCCACCTTGATTCCCGGTTGGCGGGCGGCGATTGCCGATCCCGACGCGGCGATGCGCGGATGATCGAACTTCAGACCGTCAGTAAAACCTTCCATCAAGATCGGTCGAACGAATGTCGGGCGCTGCGCGAGGTCAGCCTGAGCCTGGAGCGGGGCGGCGTCACCGTCTTCAAAGGCCCCAGCGGATCGGGCAAAACCACCCTGCTGACCTTGATCGGCTGTCTGGCCCGCCCGACCAGCGGGCGGATCGTGCTTGACGGGCGCTTATTGTCCAACCTGCCGGAACGATTTTTGACCGAGGTGCGACGCCATACCTTCGGTTTTGTATTCCAGCAATTCAATCTGATTCGGGGATTGACCGTGTTTGAGAACGTGATGCTGCCCGCTTATCCCCTCGGTCGGCCTTATTGCGAGCTGGCGCGCGCGGTGCGGGAATTGCTCGACCGTTTCGGTTTGGGCGCGAAAGCCGCCAGCAAGGTCGAATGGTTGTCCGGTGGCGAGGCGCAGCGCACTGCCTTGGCCCGCGCCTTAATCAACGATCCGGCGATATTGATCGCCGACGAGCCGACCGCCAACCTCGATAGCGCCTCGGCGCGAGAAGCGCTGGCCTTGCTGGGCGAGCTGGCGGCGCAAGGGCGAACGGTGCTGATCAGCAGCCACGATCCGTTGGTGTTCGAAGTGGTCCGCGTCCGGCGAGCGGTCGAGTTGCGCGACGGCCAAATCACTGGAGATCGTCGGTGCTGATTGCCCCGGCCATCGTCGCCCTGCACCTCATCGCGCTCAGCGTGACCGGCACGCTGCTGCTGGCTGGGGGTTTCGCCGTGCGGATTCTGCGCTGCTGGGATATCGACAGCGGCAGCGAATTGCAAGTGCGGCTGGAGCGGCAAACCTATCTGATCGCTACGTTGGTCGGCTTCGCGCTGGCTGCGGAACTGCTGTCGCTGCTGCTGTTCGTCGGCGCCGCCGAAAGCCTGTCTGGCCAGTTCGTCGGGGCGATGTGCGCCACCGGCGTATTGAACGTCAATGGCTTCGGTTTCCCGACGCTGTTGTTGAAAATCGCCGTGTTCTTTCTAGCGGCGCTGTGGCTGCTGCTGAACCGGATCGACAACCGAGGCTACGATTATCCGCTGGTGCGACCGAAATATGGTCTGTTGCTGGCCATCGCGCCGCTGACGGCGCTGGAGCTGGTCATCCAAACTTTGTATTTCCTCGGTCTGAAACCGGATGTCATCACCTCCTGCTGCGGGTCGCTGTTCAGCGCCGGCCAGCAGGGGGTGGCGGCGGAACTGGCCGGTCTGGCGGCAAGACCGACTTTCGTGCTGTTTTACGGGTCGGCGGGGCTGATTTTGGCCGTGGGGCTCATGGTTCAGCGCTGGCTCCGCCTGGGACCATTGTTCGCTGCCAGCAGCCTGCTGGGCTTCGGTGTCGCCATCGCAGCCGTCATCGCGTTGCTGTCGCTGTACGTGTATGAAAATCCCAACCATCATTGCCCATTCTGCCTGCTGAAAGCCGGTTACGGTTACGTCGGCTATGCGCTCTACCTGCCCCTGTTCGCTGCCGCCGCCACCGGCTTGGGCGCGGGTATCATCGCTCCATTTCGGCGCGTTGCCAGCCTGCAAACCATCATTCCCGGCGAAGTTCGGCGATGGGTGTGGTTGGCGCTAGGAGGATTCGGTATTTTCTACGGACTGGCAACTTGGCTGATTCTGCGTTCGAGCCTGAGGTTGTACGTTCCAAATTGAAACGGCATCAACAGCCATGTTTCAGTTTGAAACTCTCAGATCGGCATTCGCGCTCCGCGAAAAGATGCCGTTGGGCTTGCTTTCAGGTCGCAGGCGTTTTGTGGGTCATTGGCATGTTATTGGCATATTACCAGATGCCGTGCATAGGCATGGATGATAGGAGAGGGGCAAAGGGGGAAAAGGATAAACGAGCGGTCGTTCGCTAGCGCGAACTCCGCGCTCCAAGGAGTGACCATAGAGCCGTCGCTCCGAACCTATCGCGGCATATTTACAACCGCGCCGTCTTTATAAGGATGAGGCAGGTTGGAAAGCAGGGAGCTGCCGATATATTAGATTCTGTTCGATTGCGTCAAAAGTGTTATAAAATAAGCTCTTGGCGCAATCGTTGCGCAAGACCCTCCTCTTGTTTGAACGAAAAAAGCCCGGAATCGCTAAGCTTCCGGGCTTTTTTCGTGCTTCGGCTGACAGTCTCAAGGGTGCCTAGGCGGTCAAACGGGTGTAAAGCCGCAATAATTGGCGCGGCAGCGCTTCGGGATGGCGGATCAGAATGAAGCCGTCCTTGCCGAACAAATAAGGCAGATAGTCGTTGGCTTCCTGATCGATGGTCACGCAGAACGGATGCAAGCCGGCGCGACGGGATTCCGACAGCGCCATTCGGGTGTCTTCGACGCCGTAGCGGCCCTCGTAATGGTCCAGATCGTTTGGTTTGCCGTCGGTCAGCAGCAGCAACAAGCGCTGGGTGGCGCTCGATTGGCCCAACAAGCGAGCGCCATAGCGCACGGCAGCTCCCATGCGGGTGTAATAACCGGGCTTGATCGCGTTGATGCGCCCGCGCACTCCCGCGTTGTAACGTTCGCCGAAGCTCTTGATGCGTTGCACCCTTACGTGCTGGCGCTTGCGTGAGGAGAAGCCGTACAGCGCGAAACGGTCGCCGGTCACCGCCAACGCCTCGGCGAATAGAAACAAACTGTCCCGAATCAGCTCGATGACGCGGCCCTTGTTGTTGATCCAAGCGTCGGTGGACAGCGACAAATCGGCCAGCAGCAGGCAGGATAGGCTGCGTTCTTGGCGTGCCATCTGTCGGTACAGACCACGCTCGTAGCCATCGTTGCCGCGGGCATGATCGGCGGCGTGGCGCACGCAGGCGTCCAAATCCAGTTCTTCACCGTCGGTTTGAGCGCGCCGCCAACCGCGAGCCGGGCGCAGGATTTCAAACTGCCGGCGCAGCCGCTGCGCGTCGCGGCGCAAGGCCGGCGGCAGTTCACAGGGCGGGGCATGGCGGGCCAACAGTTCTTGTACGCCGCAGTAATCCGGTAGCAGCGCTAGTTTTCGATAGTCCCATTCCGGTAGTTTGACGCCTGGTCCCAACGGCAGATCATCTTCGCTGGCCGAGGGCAGGTCGAGGTCGAAGCGGACTCGTGAAGCGGTGTTAGCGCCGTCCGGGGCCACGCTGAGCAGCTCCATGCTATCCGCCACGCGCGCCGCATCCGAATTAGGATCGTCGTCGGTGGGTCGGTTGACCCGCACGTATTCCGCCCAAGACAACAAGCTTTCAGCTCGGAAAGACAACAGGAAAGGATTTTGTCGCTCTGGCTGATCGCTCTGTTCGGCGCGCCGGCGCTGACGGTCGCGCTCCGTCGGATTGCTGGCGCCGGCCGCCGGATTTTCGGCACTTCGGCGGTTCGCTTTGGCGGTCCTGGGAGCGGGAGGATAAAGCCAAAGCGGGATCGGTTGCGCAGGGCGGCGCGCTTCGGGTAACTCTCGGACGCTGCCGGGGTGGTGCAAGGCTTGCCGCAACAGCGTTTCTTGCAGGGCTTCATCCGGGGATAGCCGTTCCGGCGCGATCCGCAGCGGTAGGGTAGCGGCGACCAGATGCTGGTAGCGGGCTCGCAGACCGGGATAGTGCGCCAAAACAAGCGAGGTCGCCTGTTGGTTTTGCCACCACCAGGGCGTCGTGGGCTCGACCGTATCGTGTGCGCCCGCCAAGGCGATCAGCCAGAAATACAAATCTCGGTTGGCTTCCCGCTGTGGGAACAACGCCACTTCGGGCGGCAATTGCAGGGTTTCGGCGTCCCGACAGGCCAGCGCGGCTTGCTCGCCCAACCCGGCGACGCGCGCCAGCCAGCGCCGCCGCGCGCCGTGGCGGGTCACCGCCGCCGCCGCGACCCGCAAACCGGGGTCGCCACCGAACGCCCGAAACCACAACCCGGCGGTTTTTTCGATGTCGGCGAGAGTGACCGCCGCCGCCGGATAATGGCGACGGGCCGCGCGGGTAATCAAACGATGCCAGAGCGCGCCGACGTGTTCTTCCATCGCGACTCCGGTTAGCTCGACCCTGCGAAACTGGCGTTGACGACTTCCATCAGTGCGGCGGCGGTCGCTTCGTCGTCGGTCAGTGCTTCCACCAGCGCGACCCGGCAGGCGGTGGCTTCAGCCATTCCGCCGCCGATCAGTTGCGCGGCGTAAACCAGCAAGCGGGTGCTGGGGATTTCCTCCAGGTCGTGCTCGGTTAAAGCGCGGAAGGCGCTGGCGAGTTTGACCAGTTGTCCGGCAGTGGCGGCGGCGCAGCCGGTTTCTCCGATGATGATGGCGCGTTCTCGCTCCGGTCCGGGAAAATCGAAGCGCAAGGCGAGAAAGCGTTGCCGGGTCGAAGGTTTCAAGCTTTTGAGCAGATTTTGATAGCCGGGATTGTAGGACACCACCAGCATGAAGTTTGCTGGCGCTCGGAGCAGTTCGCCGGTGCGCTCGATCGGCAGCACCCGTCGGTCGTCGGCCAGCGGATGCAGCACCACCGTCGTATCCTTGCGCGCTTCCACCACCTCATCCAGATAGCAAATCCCGCCCTCGCGCACCGCGCGGGTCAGCGGTCCGTCGCACCAGACCGTCGCGCCGCCGTGCAATAAATGTCGTCCGACCAGATCGGCGGCGGATAGATCATCGTGGCAGGCGACGGTGTGCAAGGGCAAACCGAGCCGCGCCGCCATGTGGGCGACGAAGCGGGTCTTGCCGCAACCGGTCGGTCCTTTGATCAGCAGCGGCAAGCGGTTGCGCCAGGCGGCTTCGAACACGGCGCATTCGTCGCCGGATGGTTCGTAGTAAGGGATGGCCGGTGGTTGCGGTGGCGCTGACGGGTGCATGGCGCGGACAGTCGTTGAAAAATACCATCCCCTCTCACCGTCTGGGAGAGGGGCTTGCGTGCGAGCAGGACTCAAGTCGCTACGGGTTGAGCTTCACCGGCTTCCACCGATTGCGGCTTATCCTGGGCAAAGAAGCTGTAAAGATAAACGCCCAGACCGATCAGGAACACCAGGCCAGCCAGTTCCCGCAGCCAATAGAAGATATGTAACTGATCCTGCACCTCCATGAACGATTGCGGGTTGGGGATGATCCGCTGCAACCAGGATTGTAGGATGCCGGCGGCGGTCAGGAACAGGGTGATGAACACCATCGATACGGTCATCAGCCAGAACGACCACATTTCCAACACCTGCGCGCGTTCCGGGTTGACCTGACGGCCGCGCAGGATCGGCATGGCGTAGGAAATGATGGTCAACACCACCATCACATAAGCGCCGTAAAACGCCATGTGGCCGTGGGCGGCGGTCATCTGGGTGCCGTGGGTGTAGTAGTTGATCGGGGCTAAGGTGTGTAGAAAGCCCCATACGCCCGCGCCCAGGAAGGCCATCACCGCCGTACCCAAGGCCCACAAGGTGGCGGCTTTGTTGGGATGTTCGCGCCGGCGGCGGTTCACCACGTTGAAGCAGAAGATGGTCATGGCGAAAAACGGCAGCGGTTCCAACGCCGAGAAGAAACCGCCCCACCATATCCAGTAACCCGGCGCGCCGATCCAGTAATAATGATGGCCGGTGCCGACCAAACCGGTCACCAGAGCCAGCGTGATAATCACGTACAACCATTTTTCGATGACTTCCCGATCCACCCCGGTAATCTTGATCAGCACGAAGCCCAGGATGGCGGCCAGGATCAATTCCCAAACCCCTTCGACCCACAGATGCACCACCCACCACCAGAAATATTTATCCTTGACCAGATTGGAGGGGTTATAGAAGGCGAACAAATACATCAGCGCCAAACCGATCAGACCGGTCAATAGAATGATGGTGATGGCGGTCTTGCGGCCCTTGAGAACGGTCATGCCGATGTTGTACAGAAACGCCAGCGCCACCACCACAATGCCGAGTTTGGTGGGCAAGGGCTGCTCCAGAAACTCGCGGCCCATGGTGGCTAAAATATTGTTGCCGGTCATCTCGGCCAGCGACGCATAGGGTACGGATAGATAACCGACGATCGTCAGCGCCCCGGCCACCAAAAAAATCCAGAACATCACATACGCCAACAGCGGGCTGTGCAGTTCGGTTTCGGATTCTTCCGGCACCAGGTAATAAGACGCGCCCATGAAGCCGAACAGCAGCCAAACGATCAACAGGTTGGTGTGCACCATCCGGGCGATATTGAACGGAATCGCCGGAAACATAAAATCGCCGACCACGTATTGCAGGCCCATGATCAGGCCGAACAAAATTTGCCCGACGAACAGACCGATCGCGGCGATGAAGTAAGGCTTAGCCACCGCTTGGGATTTATATTGCAGCAGTTGCATGATGATCTTTTCCTCTGTGGTGAACGCCAAGACTCAGCCTTGAATGTTCGGAGGCCAGTTTTCGGTATTGATTTCCGAGGTCCACTTCAAGAAAGCCACCAGATCGTCCAACTGCTGGTCGCTGAAATTGAACTGTGGCATCTGACGGCGGCCCGGTACCTTGGTGGGCTGCGCCTTGATCCAGACCTTGATGAAATCGCCGCCGCGCCGCTTGTAGACGTTGCCCAGTTCCGGCGCGAAATAAGCCCCTTCGCCCAGCAGGGTGTGGCAGCCGATGCAGTTGCGGGTTTCCCACAGATGCTTGCCGCGGGCGACTTGCTCGGTCAAGTTTTCGCGGTGGTCGCGCTTGGGTAGCGTCCAGGTGGTGTGCAGCGTCAGCGCCAGAAACAGCAGCACCGAAAACAGAGTGCCACCGTAGAAGATGTTGCGCGCCATTGATTTGGTAAGAAATGCGCTCATGAGCACCTCAAATTAAGCTGTGATGCGATGCTCCGTCCGGTCTGGAGCCGAGCGGACGGAATACCAGGCTATCTTCCAAAAAATACCGCTATCCTTCCTTGATCGCGGTCAAGTAATTTTTGATTTACGCCCGGCACAATCACCATTAATTTTCTGAATTTGAAGGAGAGCATCATGGTTGCCATCGCCGGATTTCTCGCGGCCGAGCACCGCTGTTGCGATGAGCGCTTTGCCCTGACTGAAGAAGCAGCCCAAGCCGATGAGTTGGAGCGTTGCCGGAAGGAGTTCCAACAGTTTCAGGCGACGATGGCGCTGCATTTCAGGAAAGAGGAAGAAGCGCTGTTTCCGACCTTCGAACAGGTGAGCGGCAACAGCATGGGTCCGACGCGAGTGATGCGGCTGGAGCACCAACAAATGCGGGAAACGCTGGCCGAGATGAGCAGCACCCTCGGCGGCGGCGATCTGGGGGAGTTTTTGGGTCAGGCGGAAACGCTGCTGATCTTGATGCAGCAGCACAACATCAAGGAAGAGCAGATTCTTTATCCGATGTGCGATCGGATTTTTGGGGCTGAGGCGGGCGCGGTGATCGAGGCCATGCGAGCGCTAGGAACGGATCAAGCGGCATGAGTGCGCTTGAAGACATCGTGGTGGACGGTCGGGGGCTGGAGCCGCCCGAACCCATGGAAAAGGTGCTGGCGGCGCTGGATGAATTGCAGCCGGGCCAGCGCATCCGTTTTCTCATCCACCGCCAGCCTTATCCGCTGTACGACATCTTGCGCCGCTACCGCTACCGCTACGAAATCACGGCGGCTGACAACGGCGAATTTGAAATCCTGATTTCCGGGCCATGACGCCCACCGCCGGGCTTTCGCTCGAACAAGCCCCACCGTTTGGCGTGCCGCTGCGATTTTTCCTGACCGCGCCCTGGTTCTTGGTGCTGGCGGCAATGTTGGTGTTGTGGCGAGGACCGGAGATTTTCACCAGCCGTTGGCCGCCGGCCACCCTGGCGCTGACGCATCTGTTGACGCTCGGATTTATGGCGCAGGTCATGCTGGGAGCGTTGCTGCAAATGCTGCCGGTGATGGTAGGCGTGGTTATCCCCCGTCCGCGACTGATGGCGACCTTGCTGCATATTCCGCTGACGCTGGGAACGTTGGTTCTGGTGATCGCATTTTTGGCCGGCAGCCCGGTCAGCTTTCAGATGGCGTTTTGCTTGCTCGGTTTTGCCTTCGGCGTCGCCCTGGCCGCCGTCCATATCGCGGTATGGCGGGCTCCGTTCGCCAGCGGTACGGTCATCGCCATGCGCTGCGCCTTGGCCGCGTTGCTGGTGACGGTCGGGTTGGGGTTGGCATTGGGTGGCTTTTTCGGTTGGGGTTGGAACTTGCCAGTCGTGATGCTGACCGAGTTGCACGCCGTTTGGGGGCTGCTGGGTTGGACGGTGTTGCTGGTGGCCGGAGTGGCCTATCAGGTGGTGCCGATGTTTCAGATCACTCCGCCGTATCCGCCCGCTTTCGTGCGCGGCTTCGCACCGCTGATGGCGGGATTGCTGGCGGTGTGGTCGGCGGGGCTGTGGACCGGCTGGTCAGCACTGACGAACTTGGCGGGGGCGGGTTTGGTGGTCGGCGTCGCCGTCTTTGCCGGAACCACGTTGTACTTGCTCGGGCAGCGTCGCCGCAAGATCGGCGATGCGACGCTGAATTATTGGCGGCTGAGCCTGATCGGCCTGCTGGCGGCGGCGGGGTTGTGGCTGTCGGCGCAAGCGGTGCCCGCCTGGGCACAAGCCCCGCAAGTGGAGCTACTGTTGGGAATCCTGATGATCGCCGGTTTCGCGCTCGGCGTGATCAACGGCATGTTGTACAAAATCGTGCCGTTTCTGGCCTGGTTTCATTTGCAAGCCCAACTTTTCGGACGGGCCAAGGTGCCCAACATGAAACAACTGCTGCCGGATGCGGCGATCCGGCGGCAGTGGTGGACCTATGGCGCGGCGCTTTTGCTGCTGCTGGCCGCCGCGCTGTACCCGCCGGTTTTCAGCATTCCCGCCGCGCTCGCCTTGGGCGCGAGCGGTGCGTGGCTGGGGTTTAATCTGACCCGTGTGGGGCTGACGTATCGGCGGATTTTACGGGCGGCGGGCGCGGCGGCCGACTCCGTTCCCGCCGGCGCGTGATTCGGTTTCGCTCACAGCAAACCCGTCATCAAGCCGACGCCGACCAGCAGCATCATGCCGGCCACGACCCCTTGCACCGCGCGCAAGGTGACTTTGTGCAGCAGCCGCGCGCCGATCAGCGCCCCGGCGAAGGCGCACAGCGTCCCCACCGTCACCGGCAACAACAGTTCCCGCGACCGGTTGAAATGCTCGGCGAGAAAGCCAGTTCCGTAGACCAGCAACCGCGAAACATCGACGATGGCGGCCGCCACCGCGCCGGTTGCCACGAACGCCTCTTTCGACAATCCCAGTTTGATGAGAAACGCGGAACGAAAAGCGCCTTGATGGCCTGAAAGTCCCCCGAAAAAGCCGGATAACAGACCGCCCAGCGGCAGATAACGCGGCGGAAAGGCCAGCGCCTGAAGGCGCGGCCACAGCTCCAGCAGCGCGAAGACGACGATCAAGCCGCCGATCAAGGCCTTGATGGCGGTGACTTCATGGATCGCCCCCGCCCATTGGTAGGCGAATAGCGGCGGCAGCCGGCCGAAGCGGTCGAGCAGCATCGCGCCGGCGAACGCCGCCAGCGCCGCCGGCAGGCCGAAGCGGATGACGACCCGCCAATCGGCTTGCCGCGCCAAAAGGCCCAGCTTGAAAAGGTTGTTGGCGAAATGCACCACCGCCGTGGCCGCAACCGCCAGCGGCACCGGAAAAAACAAGGCGAACACCGGCGTCAGCACGGTGCCGAGGCCAAATCCGGAAAAGAGGGTGAGGGCCGACGCCAGACCAGCGGCGAGGCCGATGACGACCGTTTCCATAGTGGGTTTTCCCTGTCGGGAATCGGAAATAAAAAACCGGCGAGGCGTTCTCCGCGCCTCGCCGGTTGGGATTGCGGTTAGCCTTTCGGCAGCAACAACGCGACATAAACCGCCGCGAAAATGGCGGTGGTGATGACGCCGCTAATGTTTGCGCCCAAGGCGTGAGGCAGAACGATCACGCCCGGTCCCACCGATTTCTGGGCCACCTTGGCGGTGGTCGGCACGCAGCTCACCCCGGCGATGCCGATGACCGGGTTGTATTTCTTGCCGGACCAGTAATACAGCACGTAGCCGCCAATAATCCCGCCGATGCCGGAAATAAGCAGCGACAGGATGCCCAAAACCAGCAGCTTTAACACCACCGGATTGAGGATGGTGTTCGCCTCGCACAAAATGCCCAGCAGCAAACCCAGGAAGAACGTGGAGCCGTACAATACGGTATTGGAGAAAAACTCCAGATAGTTGGGCAAATCGCTTTCGCGGACGACCACGCCTAAAAACAGCGACAACAACAGCGGCGAAGCCACCGGGAACAGCAAGCTGAGCAAAACGCACGCGATGATCGCGAACACCAGTTTTTCATTGGAGCTGATGGGCCGGCTTTTCTCCACCGGCATCGGCATGTTGCGCAGATGTTCGGGAACCAGGAGTTTGATCAGATAGGGGTATCCGCCATACGCCAAGCCCAGGTAGAGGTAGGCGACCACCGTGATCGGCACGAACAGCGGTTTCGCGAGCATCAAGGAAGTAAACAGCACCATCGGGCCGTCCGCGCCGCCGATGATCGCCACCGAGGCGGCTTCTCCGGGCGCAAGCCCCATGGCGACCGCTAGCGGGTACACCGTGGCGGTGCCCAGTTCCGCGAACAGAGCGATGATCATGCTTTGGTAAGGCCGCGCCATCACGAAGCCCACATCCAGCAGGGTGCCGATGCCCATGAACACGAAACAGGCGATCAGGCCGTTGCTGAACATGAAGGTGTAGATCGGCTGGAGCCAGTCGATCTGCAAGATGTTCATCAGCGCGTTGGTGTCTTGCGCCAGCGGCGCGACGTGCAAGGTGCCGGCGATCTGAGCGGGTACGGTCTGACCTGCCGCTTGCAGGGCCTCAAAGGTCATGCCGCTAGCGGGGTCCATATTGTAAAAGAACATCACACCGGCGTTGACAGTCGCCATGCCGAGTCCCATCGGAATCATCAGCAAGGCTTCCAGTACGCCCTTGCGGCCAAGATAGAACAGCAAAAATCCCAGGAAGATCAGAAACACCCGCCCGAAGGCAATCTTGGGGTCAGTCGAGAACCCTTGGATGAGGGTGTTGATTCCCTGGAATAAATCGAGAAAGTTCAGGGATTCCATACCGAGTGCTCCCGCGTTAGCCGATGGTCAGCAACACCTGACCGGCATCCACCGGATCGCCCGATTTGACCGCGATGCTGGTGACTTTGCCGCCCCGTTTGGCCATCACGTGCGTGATCATCTTCATGGCTTCGAGCGACACCAGTTTATCGCCTTCGTTGACCACCTGACCGACGCTGACGTGGACCGTCTGCACCACGCCGCCCAGCGGGGCGACCTCATCGCCCGCGCCAGCGGCGGCGGGCGCGGCGGCGGACGCCGCCGCTGGCGTGGCGGGTGCTACCGGAGCAGTGACCGCCGCCGGAGCGACGCTCATGCTGCCCGGCGTCGGGTAGAGGGTTTGGGAATCCTCGGTCGAGATGTCCTCGACCGCGACGATGTACTGTTTGCCCTCGACAGTAATGCGGAATTTCTTCTCCATGGTGTTGTTCTCTCGTGAAAAGGTGGGATGGATAAGGGTTCAGGCGTTCAGTGCGAGCCGCGCGGGAGATGCGAGGTGTGATGGGTAGTGCGCGCTTCGGCGGTCCAACCGAAGCCGCGGCTGGCCATTTCGATGTGGACGATGCGGTGCGCGCCCATCATCATGGCCACCGCCGCGCTGATGGCGGCGATATGTTCCTGCGGGATGCCGGCGACCGCCGGTTGCGCGGCGGTCGTCGAGACCGCCGGTTTGGCGGGCGCTTTCGCTTCGGCCTTAGCCGCTTGCCGCGACAGCACGATGACGATGCCGCGAATGACGGCCGCGACCAGCATCGAGACCACGATCACGATGCCGTAGATGACGAACATGTCGCCGATGGCGTCCCAAGTGGTGTAAGTCTTCATCGGTGCGTTTCCTTGGGTTGGGCGCGGCGCTTAGAGCGGAATGTCGCCGTGCTTCTTGGCCGGGCGCAGCTCGCGCTTGGTCAGCAGCTTGCGCAACGCCAGGGTGATGGTGGCGCGGGTGTCGGCCGGCTCGATCACGTCGGTAATGTAGCCGCGCGAGGCCGACATGTACGGCGAGGCGAACTTGGCGCGGTACTCCTCCACCAGTTCCTTGGTCTTGGCCTTGCGCTCCTTGGCGTCCTTGATGTCCTTGAGCTCGCCGCGATACAAAATGTTGACCGCGCCTTCCGCGCCCATCACCGCGATTTCGGCGGTCGGCCAGGCGTAGACCGCATCCGCGCCCATCTCTTGCGCGCACATGGCGAGATAGGAACCGCCATAGGCTTTGCGCAGGATGATGGTGATCTTCGGCACGGTGGCGGACGCATAGGTGTAGAGCATCTTCGCGCCGTGGCGGATGATGCCGCCGCGCTCCTGTTCGATGCCGGGCAGGAAGCCGGGCACGTCCACCAGCGTGATCAAAGGGATGTTGAAGGCGTTGCAAAACCGAATGAAGCGCGCGCCCTTGTCCGAGGAGTCAATATCCATCGCGCCGGCCTTGACCAACGACTGATTGGCGAGAACGCCGACCACGATGCCTTGAATCCGGGCGAAACCGACCACGATATTGCCGGCCCAACCGGCGTGGACTTCCAGAAACTGGCCGCCGTCCACCAGCCGGTGGATGATTTGCTTGACATCCATCGGTTCGGCGGAGGTGTCGGGCAGCAGCGCGTTGATGCCCTCGTCCGGCGATAGGTCGAGATCGGGGTAGGGTCGGTGCGGTGGGTCTTCGGTGTTGTTGGACGGCAAATAACTCAGCAGCGCCTTGGCGATCTGGATGGCGTGGCGATCATCCTCGGCGACGAAATGGACGTTGCCGCTGACCGTCGCGTGCATCTCGGCGCTGCCGACATCCTCCAGGCTGGTGGTGCGGCCGGTGACCGCCTTGATCACCTCCGGGCCGGTGATGAACATGTAGGCGTTTTGCTTGGTCATGATGATGTAGTCCATCAGCGCCGGCGAATACGACGCGCCGCCGGCGCAGGGGCCGGCGATGATGGCGATTTGCGGCACCACGCCCGACAGCAGCACGTTTTGATAGAACACCTCGCCGTAGCCGGACAGGGCGTCCACCGCCTCTTGGATGCGCGCTCCAGCGGAGTCCTTGAACGCCACCACCGGCATCCCGGTCTTGAGCGCAAGCTGCATGGACTGCACGATTTTCTTGGCGTGCATCTTGCCCAGGGTGCCGCCCATCACCGTGAAATCCTGGCTGAACGCCGCCACCGGGCGGCCGTCCACGAAGCCGGTGCCGACGATCACGCCGTCCGAGGGCAGCTCTTTGTCGGCCAAGCCGAAATGCTTGCCGGCGTGCTTGGCGTGAGTGGCTATTTCCTGAAAGGTGTCTTCCTGGAACAGGGTCAGCAGTCGCTCGCGGGCGCCCAACAAGCCCTTTTCATGGCGTTCCTTGATCTTGTCCTCACCCCCGCCCGCCAAGACCTTGGCGCGACGTTCCCGCAGGATTTCAAGCTGTTTCTCGGAGAGCATGAACCTTACCTCTTGGTGTTCGAATTAGATGGTTTATTGATGGGCAAACCATTTCAGCCGGCCCGCATCCAGGTAATGCGAAGCTAATCAAATTATTGTTGTATAAGGAGAAGAATGGCTTGAGTTCGGGATGGAGAGAGCATGTGACCGAGGTCAAGCCACCCCCGCGGATTCATTATCTACTGATTGCTTTCGCATAAAGGGTAGTCGAAATCCGGCCAAACGCGATAGCCGGGCATTTTTATTGAGTGCTTGCGAATAAACCGCCGCCGTTTTCCACAGATATGGCGAAACAGCCACCCAACGGCCGCGAATCAGGAAAGCGCTGAAACAGGCGTCATTTCGTCAGCGAGTCGTTCTTCGTCGGTCGGGCTCGCTGGCGGTGCGGCCGGTTCTTCTTCCGGAGCGAGGCGGATCAAATCGCAGCGGCGGTGGGCGCGTTGCATGGCTTGCTGGCTGAGGTTGCGTCGGGAGCGTTGGGCTTGCAAGATGGCGCGATATCTCATGACCGCAGCGCCTCCGCCGTTTCCCGCAGGGTTTGGGTGTTGATGGCGGCGTGATAGTGAATGCTGTAATCGGAGCCGCGCTGCGCTTTCTTGATCATGCTTTCCAGGTTAGGGCGCTTGTCCTCCGGCGCGGAGCCGCTGCCCAAGCCGCCGCCGAATTCGACGATGGCGGTGAGTTCGTTGTGGAAGGCGGTTTCCAGATTGCCGATCCAGTTGACCGGGTGGAACAGCTGGAAGAACAGTCGGGTTTTGATGGCGGCGGGGTCGGGGTCATGATAGGTCCCGCTGTAGTTGGACAGCACCCGCACCGTCGGCGCGGCCATCGCGGCGGCATCCAGCACCGGCCGGAAAGGCAGGGCGGCGGCGATCATGTAAAAGGTGTGAAAGGCACCCTCGGTCTTGAGGCGGGTCGGCCGTTTCTTGGGGAAATGCGCGTGAGCCTCTTCGGTCAACCGATCCAAGTCTTCGCCGCGTCCGCCGACCACGGTTTGATCGGGCAGGTTGCAGGCGGCGACGGCGCAGAAGTGTTTTTCCGCCAGCGGACGAACGTTGTCCAGATGCAGCGGAAAGGCCAGCATTTCGCCTTCCCCGTATGTTCCCATGCACTCGCCACGTTTTTGCACCAAGCGCAGGGCGGTTTCGAAATCGAGCGCCCCGGCGGCGACCAGCGCGCAGTATTCGCCGAGACTGTGGCCAGCGGCAAGCACCGGCTGCACGCGACTGTCGGTCAGCTCGCGAAAAATTTGGAGACAAGCCAGGGAGTGAGTCAGCAGAGCCGGTTGGGTGTGGCGGGTCAGTTTCAGCTCCTCTTCCGGTCCTTCCAGGCAGAGCTTGAGCAAATCGTAGCCCACGATATCGTTGGCTTGCTGGTAAAGCCGCTGGGCGGTGGGAAAGTCGCGGATGAGATCGCTGCCCATGCCGACATATTGGGACCCTTGTCCGGGGAAAACGAACATGATCTGCTGGTTTTGGCTCGACACGGCCTATGCTCCCTGGGAGAGTGATGTGACCAGCGCGCAAAGATACGGGGAAGCGCCTGGCAAGGCAAGGGCATCCATGCGCTGGCGGTGGGACGGCTCAAGCCCTTTCCATCGGCCAGCACGCTGACAACTGTCCCGGCGACCTGAGGCGTGATTTGAATGATGTTGCCGCCGACATAGGCATTATCTGTGGAGACATACCAGCGCCCGTACCCATTCCAGTAGCCGCCGACACCGACGGCGATCAGGCCAAACAACAGCGCCAGCAGCGACAATACCCGCCAGCGCTTGTTGTTCGGCAGTTCCGGTGGCTTATTGGCGTCCGCTTCGGGGGCATTCATCTTAGGAATTCCACAAGGTTGATGTTCGGCGCGCTGGTAATTCGTGCTGGCGTTGTCAATGGTACGACAAATCCCTGTAGTAGAATTGCCAGTCCAGACGAACCATTACGAGGGAATTCATGGCCACGGCCACCATCATCGACGGCAAACAGTTCGCCGCCCGCTTGCGCGCCGGAATCGCCGCGCACGTTACCCGCCTGAAAGCCGAATACGGCCTGACGCCCGGCTTGGCGGTGGTGCTGGTCGGCGACGATCCCGCCAGCCAGATCTACGTCCGCAACAAGGGATTGCAGGCGCGGGACGCCGGCATGAATTCTTTTGACCATCGCTTTTCGGTGACGGTCTCCCAAGCGGAATTACTAGCTCGCATCGCGGAGCTGAATCAAGACTCGACTGTTAACGGCATTCTGGTGCAGCTACCGCTCCCCGAACAGATCGATGCGGATGCGGTGATCGACGCGATTGCCGTCAGCAAGGACGTGGACGGTTTTCACCCCTATAACGCTGGCTTGCTGGCGGTCGGCGGGGACGGCGTGGTGCCCTGCACCCCGATCGGTTGCCTGATGCTGCTCAAGCATCAGCTCGGCAAGCTGGCGAGTTTGCGCGCGGTGGTGCTGGGGCGCTCCAACATCGTCGGCAAACCGATGGCGGCGCTATTGTTGCGCGAGCATTGTACCGTCACCATCGCCCACTCCCGCACCCGCGATCTGGCCGACGAGTGCCGCCGGGCGGATATTCTGGTGGCGGCCGTCGGCAAACCGCAGCTGGTCAAAGGCGATTGGCTCAAACCCGGCGCGACGGTGATCGATGTCGGCATTAACCGCATCCCGACCTCAGACGGCAAAGGTCGCTTGGTCGGCGATGTGGATTTTGAATCGGCGGTTCAGGTCGCGGGCGCGATCACCCCGGTACCCGGTGGCGTCGGGCCGATGACCATCGCCTGTTTGCTGCTGAATACCGTGACCGCCGCTTGTCGGCAGCGCGGGATTCCAGTGCCGGAGATCAAGCCGGCGGCGCAATAAAAAGCGGCCCCGCGGGGGGCGCCCGCGGGGGGCGTGACGCTTATTAACCCGGCAATTATTTAGCCGATAGTGGTATAGTGAGGGACATGAAAAAGATCGACGCACGTTGTTTGTCGCCGGAAGCGCAGGAGGAACGGCGCCGTCAGGCGCTGCGGCTGCGGGAAGAATTGCAGTGGACCTGGAAGGAAATCGCGCGGGTGGTCGGGGTGCATATCAGCACGGTGATCGGGTGGGGCCAACGCTTTGGTCGGGACGGAGAAGCGGGCCTGAAATCGCGGCGGCGGGGACGGCGGTACTTGACGGGCCGGACGCTGACGTTGGCCCAAGAGTGGCGGGTGCGCTCGATTTTGGTGGACGAGACGCCGGGGCGACGGGGATTGCCGTTTGCGCTGTGGAACCGACGGGCGGTCATGGAATTGATCGAAACGCTGTTTGGGGTGGCGATGCCGATTCGGACGGTGGGCGAGTATCTGTCGCGGTGGGGCTATAGCCCGCAACGACCCCTCAAGGCGCCTTGGAACAACGGCCTGCCGAGGTGCAACGGTGGTTGGACGAGACTTACCCCTCGATTCTCGCGCGAGCGAAGGCGGAGAAAGCGGTGATTTACTGGGGCGATGAGACGGCCGTGGTGGAAGATGGCCATTGGGTGCGCGGTTATGCGCCTCAGGGGAAAACGCCGGTGCTTGCCACCTCCAGCCGCCGGTCTGGATTGGCGCTGGTGTCGGCCATCAGCAACCAAGGCCTCGTCCGGTTCCGCTTTATCGAGCAGGCCCTGAACGCGGCCTTGTTCCTCGAATTCCTCGGCCAGTTGATCGCCGACCAGCCCCAGAAAGTCTTTTTGATTCTGGACAACCTCAAAGTCCATCACGCGAAGCTCGTCACCGAGTGGGTCGGCGAACACGCCGAGCAAATCGAGCTAGTCTACTTGCCGCCCTATACCCCAGGCGCATCCCACCGAATACCTCAATCGCGATTTCAAAACCCAGTTGCGGTTATCGGCCCGTTCCTCCACGCCCCAGGCCTTGCGGCACAAAGCAAACGCCTTCCTCCAATTCCTCATCAATACCCCAGAGCGTATCATGACCTATTTCAATCACCCCGCCGTCCACTACGCCGCTTAATCGCCTATTTCATTGCTGGGTTAATAACGACCTTTTTGACGATATATCGGTTCTGGCTCGGTGTATGGTTGATCATCGGCTTAACGGTTTTCTCCCCTGCTTCATAGTCCGATAGAAAACCGATTCGCTTGAGTTCTTCATGCGCCTTGATGAGGTTGGCTTTTATGTCGCGCCGCTTTTTGTTACACAAACCTATTAAGCCAGCTAGCTTCTCGAAAGTATGCGGTCCCGGCGTGACATGCGTTGAATAGTAGGCATGGAGGGCCTTAGCTGTCTGATTACGTTTTAGATCAAGGCGTTGCTGGTTATCCAAACTTGCCCACAGCCCCGCCTTGAAAAAATGCGCGAAGTCCGTATTGATGCGAACGACATAGTTTTGAGTGTTTTCGTCCTTAATTCCGCCGTTAACCAATCCACCAAAGTAGCGGATGTGATGGTCAGTCATGTCCACAATGCCGCCGCACAACCGGATAATGACCGAATGTAGCCACTTGTAATTGGCTTTCCCTGTGGCTCTACCTAATGCCTTTAAAAGGCTATAGGCTGAAAAATGGCACTCCGTACCGAATGGGTGTTGGTGGGCGATTTTCAGTAGTTCGAGATAAACATCTAAGTCGGATTGATCCAACTGTTTACCTATGAAAAAGATTTCAACGCCATCGACAGACCAAAGATGTTCTCTTTCCAGATAGGGGCGACCTTCCTTGAAATTCATAGCTGGAAACAGGGCACTACGGAAAACCGCCTGAGCTGTAGCACGACGGTCCTCGGGCCACTTCGGAAATTCGATCAGTTGCGCCGTTTGTTCTGGTGGCTCTTGTTTCCCTTTTCCTTCAGCATGAAAGGGTAAGGCTTGCTGCTCCCGACGCTGCTTGGAGCGTGCAATGGCACGGACCTCGATATCCTTCATCTTCGCCAACAAGTCCCAGCTACCGACGGTTTTCTCAGAGTCCATATTCCCCTCTCGCCAATGGCATGGTCATCTAATATAGTCTTGATTTTAATAATTTTTAACTAAATTTCGAATTAAAGAATCTACCAAGGCAGAAGAAGCTGGTTCATGCTGATAAGAGGAAATGGTTGTAGCGACTACTAGCTTATAGTGTCCAAGTCAAACGAAACTATTAACCCAGCAATGAAATAGGCGATTAAGCGGCGTAGTGGACGGCGGGGTGATTGAAATAGGTCATGATACGCTCTGGGGTATTGATGAGGAATTGGAGGAAGGCGTTTGCTTTGTGCCGCAAGGCCTGGGGCGTGGAGGAACGGGCCGATAACCGCAACTGGGTTTTGAAATCGCGATTGAGGTATTCGGTGGGATTGCGCTCTGGGGTATAGGGCGGCAAGTAGACTAGCTCGATTTGCTCGGCGTGTTCGCCGACCCACTCGGTGACGAGCTTCGCGTGATGGACTTTGAGGTTGTCCAGAATCAAAAAGACTTTCTGGGGCTGGTCGGCGATCAACTGGCCGAGGAATTCGAGGAACAAGGCCGCGTTCAGGGCCTGCTCGATAAAGCGGAACCGGACGAGGCCTTGGTTGCTGATGGCCGACACCAGCGCCAATCCAGACCGGCGGCTGGAGGTGGCAAGCACCGGCGTTTTCCCCTGAGGCGCATAACCGCGCACCCAATGGCCATCTTCCACCACGGCCGTCTCATCGCCCCAGTAAATCACCGCTTTCTCCGCCTTCGCTCGCGCGAGAATCGAGGGGTAAGTCTCGTCCAACCACCGTTGCACCTCGGCAGGCCGTTGTTCCAAGGCGCGCTTGAGGGGTCGTTGCGGGCTATAGCCCCACCGCGACAGATACTCGCCCACCGTCCGAATCGGCATCGCCACCCCAAACAGCGTTTCGATCAATTCCATGACCGCCCGTCGGTTCCACAGCGCAAACGGCAATCCCCGTCGCCCCGGCGTCTCGTCCACCAAAATCGAGCGCACCCGCCACTCTTGGGCCAACGTCAGCGTCCGGCCCGTCAAGTACCGCCGTCCCCGCCGCCGCGATTTCAGGCCCGCTTCTCCGTCCCGACCAAAGCGTTGGCCCCACCCGATCACCGTGCTGATATGCACCCCGACCACCCGCGCGATTTCCTTCCAGGTCCACTGCAATTCTTCCCGCAGCCGCAGCGCCTGACGGCGCCGTTCCTCCTGCGCTTCCGGCGACAAACAACGTGCGTCGATCTTTTTCATGTCCCTCACTATACCACTATCGGCTAAATAATTGCCGGGTTAATAAACCGAAGGGGAGTAATCCTTAAAGGGCCTTGCTTGATAGGGGTGGTGATGAACCCGGCCCCGGCGTCGTGTAAGCGCATCTGTCCGCTGTTGTTTCGGAGGAAGGCATCGGGTATGGAAAGGATCGCAAAGATACCGTTGCTGTATAAATAGCTTTGAAGCGCGCCTGTTTCGTAGTGTAATGTATACCCCACTATCTGACCGCTATCGTTGATGCGATGCGTGAGGGTAAGGTTTCCAGCCAACTTAGCCTTTGGCTTAATGGCCATTAATTTCCCTTCTTGATAAATAAACAAACCACCTTGTCCGATGCCGGCTTGGGCAATACGACCATAAACGCCCACCACCTGTCCGTTATTATTGATGCTAATGGGTAGCGTGTGTTGGTTGCCTACCTTGAAAATATCAAATGCGCCATTGTTGTACACAAAACCACTTAATTGATAGTTAGAGGGATTGCTCAGACTACCAATTACCTGTGCGCTGTCATTGATGCCAGTTACTGCCACTGGCGTAAAAGTATGGGGTTTAAAATTTCCATAAGGAGGAGGAAAATCAAAAATTGTATATTTTTTGTTATATATATCATATATATAACCACGAATTTGCGAGCCGCTATAATCGATACCCACCACCTGCCCGAGATTGTTGATACCTTTGGCGCTGCTGCCTAATGCAGTGGAATCATCAGGACCATCGAGACGTGTTATAGATTGATCGCTATATACAAAACTGTATATTACAGGTAAATGAGTAAAGGGCAGATTATAAGCACTGCCTAATATTTGTCCAAGGTTATTGCTATCTATAATTGAAGGAATCTCGACTGTAAAATCTTTAACAGTCATGTGATCATTATGGGGGTTGTACAGGAAAAAGTGAGGCCTTCCAGAAAGGTCGGTATATTGACCCGCCACCTGTCCGCTATCATCAATGCTTGCGACTTTAAGCTCGGTAGCACCTGCAATATCAAAATGTTTAAAGTCGCTAAAAGAATCGATTTTTATGACGGTCGGTACGACTCTAGTCACGGGAATGGCATAAGTAACGCTGGTTGCAAAAGCGAACAAGCTCAGGACTAGAAAAAGAGCTGTTTTCAGCAATGTGAAAGTGTTGCTGTTGGCGTTCATAAAACAGTCCTCCTTGGTCGATCAACTCAATGAAATAGGCTTATTGCATCAGTATCATAGATCATTTTTTAGAAGCGAAGGGCCGCGCTCGTCGCCGGCACGCCCAGAAATGTGCTGCAAAGATCGTTTTAGCGCGCCGTTGACCGACGATAGGCCGGCGCGTAGCGGGCCGCCACCAACATCGATTCGACCATGCTCACCGCGCTGGCCTTGCCCCGCCAGGCGATGTCGAAGGCGGTGCCGTGATCGACGCTGGCGCGCAGGAACGGCAAGCCGAGGGTGAGCGAGATGGTGCGCTCGAAATCCAAGGTCTTGGCGGCGATGTGACCCTGATCGTGATACAGCGACAGCACGGCGGAGTAGCGTCCCAGCTTAGCCTGATGGAATACCGAGTCCGCGCCGATGGGGCCGACCACCCGAAAGCCGCGTTGTTGCGCTTCCTTGATGGCCGGCATCACTTCTTTGATTTCTTCATCTCCGAACAAACCGTGTTCGCCGCTGTGCGGGTTCAGTCCGGCCACAGCCAGATCGCCACCGCCCAGGCCAAGCGTGTCCATCGCCTGCTGGCAGCGGTCGATGTAGTCCAACAACCGCGCTTTGGTCACCAAATCGCAGGATTTGCGCAGCGAGACGTGGCGGCTGAGGAAAAAGATTCGCAATCCCAGCGTCTCGAACATGGTCAGCGGGTCGTGTGTGCCGGTCAGTGCCGCCAGCATCTCGGTATGGCCGATGTGCGGGATATGGGCGGCCTGAATCGACTCCTTGTTGATCGGTCCGGTGTTGACCCCCTCGACCTCGCCACGTAAAGCGGCTTGCACCATCGCTTCGATGTATTCCCAAGCCGCTTTGCCGCACAGCGCCTGCACCTTGCCCGGCTCGAAGGCGGCGGGATCGGCGTTCGCTAAATCGATCACCTCGACCGAACCCGGCGCGTAGATCGCTTCCGAAGGCTTGCCAATGGCGCGCACCTTCAAATCCAGCTTGGCTTCCCGCGCCGCTTTTTCGATGACCCGAGCATCGCCGTACACCAGACAGCGGGCGACTTGACGGACGCCGTCATCGGCGACGGTGCGCACTACGATTTCCGGGCCGATCCCGGCGGGATCGCCCAGACTGATGGCGATGATGGGCTTGCTCATAAATATTCTCCAGATCAGGCGGGAACAGGGATAGCGCGGCGGGTGTGTTCGTCGCGCAGGAAACGGGCGCAGATTTTGGTGGCGTCCCTGTCGCCGGCTACCGATCAGCAGCAGCACCTGGGTCAGGGTGAGCGGTGGCAAGCCAAAATTTTTCAGGAGCACGCCGGAGGCGTTGGCTCCGGTGAGATCGTCGGCAACGATGAGAAAGCGGTATAGGACCCCGGCCAGATCAGCAGCTGAGCTGGCCCGGTTTGACACTGATTCTAATTGGGCAAGGAGCGTAATAACTTGGGTGGTTTTCAGCCGCTTTGAGGGTTATGGATCAATTGACTCGCAGCCATTTTTGACTGCGCTTGATGAACAGCCAAGAGCCAGTTACCTCCAATGTCTTGCCGCCATCCAACAGCCTGGCCTTGGAGGTATAGGTACCGCCATCGGCCGGATTGAAAATCTTGCCATCCTTCCACTCATCCCTTTCCTTCTTCAAATCCCATAAAATTTTCATGCCGACCAAAGGCTGGTCTTTTAGGTCGCCCTCGCATTTGCTACAGGTTTTTTCCGAGGTTCCCTCCAAAAGCTCGACGATCTGGCCGGTTAGCACGCCGTTATTTTCGGCGATCTGCACGATGCTTTTGGGTTTGCCAGACTTGTCGTCGATCGTCTTCCATTTTCCGGCGGGTGAGTCAGGCTCCGCCGCGTGGGCGGCAGCCAGGAGGATCAACCCGCACAGACTGCCGAGATAGCGTCCAAAAAGGGGGATGTTCATGTGATTTTCCTCGCTCTGGATGAGCCTTCTTACCCGCGCAGCGGTTGGGATTTATACAATTATTTATCTGATCGGTTGTTGAATGGGAGAGGCAAAATTCTGACGGTTGTCTAAAATCTCAAGGGCAGGGGCAAAATACTAAAAACCGATCCCCAGGGTACAACATGATTCCTATCGAGCTAAAGTTGTTGTTGCTCATCCTGATCGCCAACGGCACGCCGATCATGGCGGCGTCGATTTGCGGTGCTTGGGGCGCTCGCCCGCTGGATGGAGGCCGGGTATTGGCCGACGGATATCGCTGGCTGGGCGATTCAAAGACGTGGCGCGGTGTGCTGCTGGCGCCGCTGGCCACCGGCGTGGCGGCCCTCTTTCTGTTGTTGCCGGCCGATATCGGAATAGCCGTCGGTGCCGGAGCCATGCTGGGCGATCTACTGTCGAGCTTTATCAAGCGTCGATTGGGGCTGGAGTCTAGCAGCATGGCCTTGGGGCTGGACCAAATCCCCGAGGTTTTGTTGCCGCTGTTGATGGTGGCGGGCGGCCTGGAACTAAGCTGGAGCGCCATCGCTTGGATGGTGATCGGCTTCGTCGCGCTTGAACTCGCCCTGTCACCCGTGTTTTTTCGGCTCGGTATCCGCAACCGGCCTTACTGAACGGGTTGGCGGCGTAGGTGGTGCAAGGTGATCTCCGGGGGACAGTTGAAGCGCACGCCGACCACCGAGGAGCCGGAGCCGGTCGACGTATAGCCCTGCATGGTGTGGTAGCGCCAAGCGCCCCGACAGAAGCGGCGCGGGCAGTCGGCGTTCGTCATCAGCGCAATTCCACCGGGCAGACAGATCTGACCGCCGTGGGTGTGGCCGCTCAACATCAGGTCAAAGCCGGTATGCGCCGCCAGCCGGTACGCTTCCGGCGAATGCGCGAGCAGGATGGAGGTTTCTTCCGGCGGAATGGCGGCGGCGGCTTTATCGAAGTTATCGACTTGGTAGTAATGTGGGTCATCGATGCCCGCCAGATGCAGTCGCGCGCCCCCGCGTTCCAGAACCACGGCTTCGTTGAGCAACACGGTAATTCCGAGAGCCTCGATTTCCGGCACCATGCGGATGGAATCATGGTTGCCGAGGATGGCGTAAACCGGACCGCCCAGATGAGAGCGGACCTTGGCCAGCGCCGCGATGGCGGCATCAAAATCGCCGTAGGTCTTGGCTCGGAAATCGCCCGTCAGCACGCAGGCGTCGTACTGGGCCTGACGCACCCGTTCGATCAGGGCGGCGGGATAGCACTCGTCCATGTCCAGATGCAGGTCGCTCAAGTGCAGTAAGGTGAAGCCGTCGAACGCCTCGGGCAACTGAGGAATGACCACGTCATTGTGATTGAGCTGGATCGTGGCGGCATTGCGCAGGCCCCGGCGATATAACCCAAGCCCGCGCAGAGTGAAGCGGATGAAGGCGTGAATCGAATACCAGTTTTCGATGTGAAAAAAGGTTCGGCCCCGCCCGAAGATTTGGGTGGCGTGATCGGCTTCGATGCCTAGCCGCTGCTGGAGGTGAACCCGTCCGATTCGCTTTTCCAAACGCTTCAAATCTACGGTTTGTCGGTCCACAACGACCCCGGACGGCGAGCGCGGGTGGGCCATATTGGACTGCTGAGGGTCATTTTGGGCTGGTGGGTACTTCATCGCATAGTCTCCCTAGACGGTCCTGTTTATTTTAGCGGGCGAAGATGACCGCCGGCTTAATCAAATAAACAAACCTAGCTCTAAATCTATTCAAGATTCTTGCCAGTTCATGGCTTGCTCGGCGCGATGATGGCTTTAGAGCCTCTGGCGCAGCACCTCCGTAATTTCGCCATCGTCGAGCGCTAGCGGATTGGTTTTCATGCTGCCGCCGCGCGAGCCGGCGACGATGCGCGCGAAGTCGCTTTCCTGGATGCCGTAAGCGTTCAAGCGAGGCAAATCCAAGCGGGCGGTCCAGTCATCCAACAAGGCCAGCAGCGCGGCGTGCGATTCCTCGGGCGTGGGGTAGTGGCGGCCGTGCAAGAGGTCGCCGGCGCGGGCGTATTTGCGCCAGGACGGATGGTCGGGCTCTCGTTCCCGTAGGGCGGTTAAATTGACGCGGGTGGCGGCTCCGACCAAGGTGCCGCACACCACGCCGTGCGGGATCGGGAAAAACGCGCCCAGCGGCGAGGCGAGACCGTGCACCGACCCCAAACCGTTTTGCGCCAGACAAACGCCGGAAAGCAGGGCGGCGTAGGCTAGGCGCGAGCGTCCGGCGGCGGCGTGTTCGCCGCCGTCGTACCAAGCGAACAGCCCTTCGCGCACCGCTTTCAAACCGCTTTCGGCCAGCGCGTCGGTGAACGGATTGGCCTTGATGGAAACGTAAGATTCCAGTAGTTGGGTCAGCGCGTCCATCGCGTTGGCGGCGATCTGCGGCTTGGGGCATGTCGCCAGCAGATCGGGATCGAGCAGGGCATATTCCGGCACCAACAAATCATGGCGGAAGGATTTCTTGAAGCCGTTGGGGCCGCGCGCGCTGAGCACGGCGTTTTTGGTCGCCTCGCTGCCGGTGCCGGCGGTGGTTGGTACCGCGATGAACGGCATGGCGGGGCCGTGATAGGGTTTTTCCGGTCCGACCCCTTCCAGATAATCCATCACCGAATCGCCGACCGGCAACAGGCCGGCAATCGCCTTGGCGGCGTCCAGCACGCTGCCGCCGCCGATGCCGACGATCACTTGCATGGCGGATTGGTGGAATTGACGGACGGCGTCGTCCACCAATTGCGGCGAAGGTTCATCGCCCACACGCGCCTGCTCCCAGGCGATGCCAGCTTTTTCCAAGCCAGCCGCCAGCGGTGGCCAACTGGGCGATTCCAAGAACGAGCGCTGACCGACGACCAGCAACGCGCGCTTGCCATGGGAAGCGATCAGACCGGGAAGTTTGGCGATGGAGCCGGCACCGAATTCGATGCGCGGCAGGCGGGCGATGGAGAACGGCTGAATCATGCGCGGTTGCTCCGCTGGGCGTCGTCGAGGGGGGAGGCCGATTGTGCCTCCCGCCCCTCTTAACGAAAGTTAGAAGCCGTACAGCGCCTTATATTCGGCGTCGCGGCCGGCGATCAGTTGGGCGAGATTGAGCACCACCTTACACTGTTTCCAAGTGGCGTCGTCCTGCATCTTGCCGTCGATCATCACCGCGCCGCTGCCGTCGGGCATGGCCTCGACCACGCGCTTGGCCCAGGCCACTTCCTCCGGTTTCGGGCTGAACACCCGCTTGGCGATGGCGATTTGATTGGGGTGCAGCGTCCAAGTGCCGACGCAACCCATCAGATAGGCGTTGCGGAATTGGTCTTCGCAGGCGACCAGATCGGCGATGTCGCCGAACGGCCCGTAAAACGCCAGCGCGCCGACGCTGGTGCAAGCGTCCACCATTTTGCCGATGGTGTAATGCCACAGGTCTTGCTGGGCGGTGGGGCGGGGGGCATCGGGATTCTTGGGGTCGGGATCGGTGCGCACCAGATAATCGGGATGGCCGCCGCCGACGCGGGTGGTTTTCATCCGCCGCGATGCCGCGAGATCGGCCGGACCGAGGCTCATGCCTTGCATCCGGGGGCTGGCGTTGGCGATGGCGTCCACGTTGGCCACGCCGAGCGCGGTTTCCAGAATCGCGTGCAGCATCAGCGGCTTTTTGACGTTGTACTTGGCTTCCAACTGGGCCAGCAGTTGATCGGCGAAGTAGATATCCCACGGCCCTTGCACCTTGGGCAGCATGATCACATCCAACTTGTTACCGATTTCGCCGACCAGACGGATCAGATCGTCAAGAAACCACGGGCTGTCGAGGCTGTTGACCCGCGTCCACAATTGCGTGTCGCCGAAATTCACGCTCTTGCCGATTTTGACCAAGCCTTCGCGGGCGGCTTCCTTGCGGTCGATGGGCACCGCGTCTTCCAGGTTGCCCAGCATGATGTCGACGTTCTTGGCGATATCCGGCACCTTAACCGCCATCTTCTCGTTGCTGGGATCGAAAAAGTGGATCATCCGCGAGGGCCGCACCGGAATTTCACGGAGCGGTTCGGGAGCGCCGACGACCTTGGCTTTGAAAAAGTCGCGGGGACTGCGCAGCATGTTTGTATCCTCCCAAGTCAGTGATTTAATGCCCTTCGAACTTGCGGATCAGTTTTTGCGCGGCGACGGTTGGGGGCAATTGGCCTTTAAGAACCCCCTCCTCAACTTCAGCGCGGATGCCGCCGACGCCGGCATGGTTGAAGAAGCTGGCGCGCAAATGTTCCTCGACCATCGAGTATACCCAATCCAGAGTTTGCCGTTGCCGGCGCTTCTCGAACACGCCGCTCTCAGTGACGAGTTGGCGAAAATCGCCAATCACCTTCCAGATGGCGTCGATGCCCTCGCCGTTGAGGGAAGAACAGGTATACGCCTTGGTGTACCAGCCCTCGGTGGCGGGAGCGAGGTAGTGCAAGGCGCGGTTGTAGTCGGCGCGAGCGGCGTTGGCGCGGATTTTGTTGTCGCCGTCGGCCTTGTTGACCAGCAGCGCGTCGGCCAATTCCATGATGCCTTTCTTGATGCCCTGCAATTCGTCGCCCGCGCCCGCGATCATGACCAGCAGGAAGAAATCGACCATCGACCGGACCGTGGTTTCGCTCTGACCGACGCCGACCGTTTCCACCAAAATCACGTCGAAACCGGCCGCCTCGCACACTAGAATGGTTTCCCGGCTTTTACGGGTGACGCCGCCCAAGGTGCCGCTGGAAGGGGAAGGGCGGATGAAGGCGCGCAAGTCGCGCGAGAGCAGTTCCATCCGGGTCTTATCGCCCAAAATGCTGCCGCGCGTGACCGTGCTGCTGGGATCGACCGCCAACACCGCGACTTTGTGGCCTTGGTCGCAGAGCTGCATTCCCAACGCCTCAATGAAAGTACTCTTGCCCGCGCCCGGCACGCCGGTGATGCCGATGCGGATCGATTTGCCGGTGTGCGGAATCAGTTGGCGCAGCACTTCCTGGCCCATGTTGAAATGCGCCTGGGAGTTGCTCTCCACCAGGGTAATGGCTTGGCCGAGCACGTTGCGGTCGCCCGCCAGCACACCGGCCACATATTCATCCACCGTCAAACGGCGGCGGCGCGGGGTATGCGGGCGCGCCACCGGCACGCTGGCTTGGCCGGGAATGCCGTCGTGTCCGCCATCGACGCCCGCCATGACCGAGGTGGTAAATTCCTTGCCGGCGTTTTCGGGAACCCAGTCGGGTTTGTGGTGTTTTTTGGTCATAATCTTGGAAAAATTTTTGGGGTAACAGCCTGTTCAAAACAGCAATGGCTTAGAGTTTTCTGGGCAAAAACCTAATCCAGTCGCAACACGCTGAACGCCGAATAGCTTTTTGCCGGTTTGATGTTCATACATGAATTTTTTTCACCGTTCGTAACTCAAACATGGTTTTCCTCCCTTTGGGAGTCAGGGACCACACTAACTCTGTTCCACCGCCAGCGGTGTCCAAGGGAGTTATTTCGATTAAACCATAGGCCTGCAACTGTATGGCTATCGTTTTGAATTCCTGATCGTTGATTGCTCTGGCATGGCCACCAGCATCCAGGGAGTCGGCCAATTCGTCGGCAAGCCACTGTTTTACTTTTGAATTCTGTGGACGCTCTTCAAGGTATGGGGCGATCAGTGCAAATATTCGCGCCCAGCTGACGATCATCCCCCAAGCGCGATCATAAGGTGTTTTATCACTGCCCACGCGAACCCGCGTCGTGCCGTGGATGGTGAATGTATCATCGAAGTCGGCGAGATCAATAGTCGAAAACTGGAGTTCTGACTTTAGGTGAGTGAGTTCGGCTTGGTAAGCATCATTTTGTTTTCTAAGGTGGATCAATTCATTGAGGATATCTTCGTTACTCGTGCGATTGGATCTCGTCCAGCCGATTGCAGGGTAGGTTTTTACAGTTTTTAAAACACGCAAGGCAATCAGGCCCGGAAGATCATCGGACTCTTTCCAGAATTTCACGGAACGGCCGTTGCTGATCTTCGCTCGAAATGCTTTTAATTTTTCTCCAAGTACCGGATCGATAGCTGGTTGTTCGGTGAGTGCTTCATCAGGATTTTCATGAGCGAGGGCAATCACTTTTAACCCGCTGGCGACCGCGTAATCAAATTCCTGTTCCGCGCAGCCTACGCTTTCTTCACTGACTGCTTCAGGCGGGCCCCCTATTAGCAATAAATAATAGTCGCAGTCACTGATTATTCTTTTGGTAAAATTCCATTGTTCTTCATCTTGAAGCGGGGAAAACTCTACCCCAGCCGGAATGCAATTCAGTTCCATAAGGGTTTGGATGACTTGTCGCCGCTCTTTTCTCAGGCCGACATGGGTTGAGCTGACGAAAATCTGATATCGTTTATCCATAATAGTTTGATGTTAAACATCTAGGTCTTTTATCGTTCGTAACGAAATAAGGGATCTATGAGTTGCCGTGTATAGCCTTCGCAGCGAAGGAGTGAATAGCATGATCTGGGGAAGCGCGGGCAATTAAAGTCACGCCGCCCTCATCCGAGCGCTATATGCCATGGCCCTCGCCCACCGTAGGGCGAGGGCCATTGACTCCTCACATTAGCTTCATGCCGCCAACCGTTCGTTCAACTCCACCAGCACCTTCTGCGCGGCGACCGGGATCACCGTGCCGGGGCCGAAGATGGCGGCGGCGCCGTTGGCCTTGAGGTACTCGTAGTCCTGGGCGGGGATCACACCGCCGATGACCACCATGATGTCCTCGCGGCCCAGCTTCTTCAGTTCCGCAATCAGTTGCGGCAACAAGGTCTTGTGACCGGCGGCCAGCGAACTCATGCCGACCACATGCACGTCGTTTTCCACCGCTTGGCGGGCGACTTCTTCCGGGGTCTGGAACAGCGCGCCGATGTCCACATCGAAGCCGAGATCGGCAAACGCGGTGGCGATCACCTTCGCGCCCCGGTCGTGGCCGTCCTGGCCGAGCTTGGCCACCAGGATGCGCGGGCGGCGGCCTTCGTTCTTCTCGAACTCATCGGCCATCTGCCGGACTTTGGCGATTTCCTCGGCCTCGCCGAATTCGCTGCTGTAGACGCCGGAAATGGCGCGAATGACGGCCTTATGCCGGCCGAACACCTTTTCCATCGCATCCGAGATTTCGCCCAACGAGGCGCGGGCGCGAGCCGCTTCCACCGCTTTTTCCAGCAAATTGCCGGAACCGGCGTTGGCCGCTTCGGTGATGGCGCTCAGGCACGCCTTCACCTTGGCCTCGTCGCGGTTGGCGCGCAGCTTGTGCAGGCGTTGCACCTGGGCTTCGCGCACGGCGGTGTTGTCGATGCTCAAAATATCCAGCTTGTCTTCCTTGGCCAGCCGGTACTTGTTCACGCCGACGATGGTTTCCTTGCCGGAGTCGATCTGCGCTTGCCGCCGCGCCGCCGCTTCCTCGATGCGCATCTTGGGCAGGCCGGTTTCGATGGCCTTGGCCATGCCGCCCAAGCTTTCCACTTCCTGAATGTGGCCCCAAGCCCGCTTGATCAGTTCGTTGGTCAGCGCCTCGACGTAGTAGGAGCCGCCCCACGGATCGAGCACCTTGCAGACCGAGGTTTCATCTTGCAGGTAGAGCTGGGTATTGCGGGCGATGCGCGCCGAAAAGTCGGTCGGCAACGCGATGGCTTCGTCCAGGGCGTTGGTGTGCAGCGACTGGGTGTGGCCCAGCGCCGCCGCCAGCGCCTCGATGCAGGTGCGGGCGACGTTGTTGAACGGGTCTTGCTCGGTCAGGCTCCAACCGGACGTCTGGCTGTGGGTGCGCAGCGCCATCGACTTGTCCATCTTCGGGTTGAACTGCTTGATGATCTTGGCCCACAGCAAGCGCCCGGCGCGCATCTTGGCCACTTCCATGAAGTAGTTCATGCCGATGGCCCAGAAGAACGACAGCCGAGGCGCGAAAGTATCGACATCCATCCCCGCCTTGATGCCGGTGCGGACGTACTCCAGCCCGTCGGCCAGGGTGTAGCCCAGTTCCAGATCGGCGGTCGCCCCCGCTTCCTGCATGTGGTAGCCGGAAATCGAGATGCTGTTGAACTTCGGCATCTCTTTCGAGGTGTAGGAGAAGATGTCCCCGATGATCCGAATCGACGGATCGGGCGGATAGATGTAGGTGTTGCGCACCATGTACTCTTTCAGAATGTCGTTCTGAATGGTGCCGGTCAGCTTCTCGTGCGAGACGCCCTGTTCTTCGGCGGCGACGATGTAGAACGCCAGTACCGGCAGCACCGCGCCGTTCATGGTCATCGACACCGACATCTGATCGAGCGGAATGCCGCCGAACAGGATTTCCATGTCCAGCAGCGAGTCGATGGCCACGCCGGCTTTGCCGACATCGCCGACCACGCGCTGATGATCCGAGTCATAGCCGCGATGGGTCGCCAGGTCAAAGGCAATCGACAAGCCTTTCTGCCCGGCGGCCAGATTGCGGCGGTAGAAGGCGTTGGATTCCTCGGCCGTGGAGAAACCGGCGTACTGGCGCACCGTCCACGGCTGGGTGACGTACATGGCGGGATAAGGCCCGCGCAGGAACGGCGGCACCCCGGCGACGTAGCCGAGATGTTTCAGGTCTGTGATGTCATCGCGGGTGTAAAGCGGCTTGACATCAATCTGCTCCATGGTGGCCGAAACCAGTTGCTCCAGGGTCTTGCCGGAGGCTTTTTCGACCGAGGCTTTCCAGTCGGCAAAGCTGGGCTTGGCGAAGTTCACGCCATAGGCCATGGTGGTGAAATCAGGCGATTGACTCATTGGGCGACCCCCATCTTCTTTTGCAACATCGTTAATAGATTTTGGCAATTGGCGGCGAGGTGGATGAAGTCATCCACGCCGGCGGCCTTGAGCGCATCGACCTGATCGGTGGGATAACCGGCCAGCAGCACCAGCAGTTCGGGATTGGCCTTTTTGAGTTTCGCCACCAGCGCCGGCACGATGTCGGGATAGGTGGCGTCGGTGGAGCAGATCACCACCGCCTTGGCCTGGGAAGCCAGCGCCGCGTCGGCCGCTTCATCCGGGGTCTTGAAGCCTTCGGGATAGGTGGTTTCGAAGCCGCCCACCCCTAAAAACGCCGTGACGAAATCGGCGCGGGCCTTGTGCTGGGTCAGCGGCCCCATGTTGGCCAGGAAGACCATCGGCCGCAGGCCGGTGCGGGCCACGTAGTTTTCCGCCGTCTGGCGCAACGCTTCGAACGCCTGCGCGCCACGCTGGGCGTGGATGGGTTTCAGCGTAGGACCGGGCTTGGCGTTGCTGCGCGCCGCTTGGGCGATTTCACCCAACGTCGCACCGGCCAGCGCCGCCTGAATCGCGGCATCGACGCCGTTCGCACCCGCTTTGGCCAGTGTATCCAGCGCCGCCTGTTTTTGGCCGGTCGCGGTCTTGCGAAAATCGTTCAGCGCCGTGGCGCGTTCGGTCTGCACCGCCCAGGCATCGGTCGGAGTCGGTTCGATCCGGGTTTCCTTCAAGTTCGGATACATGTTGGTGCCGACGAAGATGTCCTTGCGTTTGGCGATGTTGGCGGCGCGCTTGGCGGCGGTGTCGGCGACTTGCGCCTGCGGCCAACCGGCGCTCAAGGCTTTGGTCATGCCGCCCTGCTTCTCGACCTCCTGGAAAATGCCCCAGGTCTTGCGAGCGACCGAATCGGTCAGATTTTCGACGTACCAGGAGCCGCCGGCGGGATCGACCGTGCGGGTGATGTGACTTTCCTCGCGCAGCACGGTGTGGGTGTTGCGGGCGACCCGGCGCGAGAATTCATCCGGCACTCGCAGCAGTTCATCGAACGGCGAAATGTGCAGGCTGTCGCAGCCGCCGACCGCGCCGGAAAACGCCTCGGTGGTGGCGCGCAGCAGGTTGACGTGCGGATCGTAAACGGTCTGGTTCCAGGCCGAGGTGCGCGCGTGCAAGCTCATCTTCTGCGCGGCTTCGTCACCGCCGAAGGCTTGGACGATCTTGGCCCACAACAGCCGCGCCGCGCGCAGCCGGGCGATTTCCATGAAGAAGTTGGAGCCGATGGACAAGGCGAAGCGGAAGCGGGGCGCGGCGTCATTCACGCTGAGACCACGCGCCTGCATGGCGCGCAGATACTCCACTCCGGTCGCCAGCATGAACGCCAGTTCCTGAGTGGCGCTGGCGCCGCCGTTGTGGTACGGACTGCCTTGGACGGTGATGGTCTGCAACTGCGGGGCCTTGGCCTTGGCCCAGGCGGTCAGTTGCGCCATCACGTCGTAGATGCCCTCCAGATCGCGCGGCAGGCGGCCGTCGCGGGCCAGTTGGCCGAGCGGGTCCATGCCGATCGCGCCGCGCACTTTGTCCAGCGCCTTGCCTTGCTGTTGGACCAGCGCCGCCAGCAGGGCGGTGACGGTCAAGGCGCTGGTGCTGGCCTGAATGTAAACCGGCGTTTTTTCGAGGTCCACACCGGCTAAAGCCTGGGCCAGATCGGCGACGCTGGAGACCGACAGACCGCCTCTGCCGACGTCATCCGCTTCGGCTTGATCGGCGTCGATACCGGACAGGGTCGGGCGGTCGAGCACCAGATTGACCGCGTTCTGACCGCGCTCCAGATCGGTGCGCAAGGCCGCGTTGAAAACGGCTGGCGTCGCGTAGGGCAGTTCCTGCGCCACGTCCCAACTGTGGGTGACATAGCCCAATGGAGTCGTCCCACGCAGGTAGGGCGCAAAGCCGGGCAGGCTGTCCAGATGCGGCAGCCCTTCGATATCTTCCTGCCGGTACATCGGTTGGAGATCGATGTCCTCATAGGTCTTGGTGATCAGCCGTTTTTCGAACGGCGCCCCTTTCAATATCTTATCGATGGCCTTGCGCCATTCCTCGTAAGGGGTTGGGGGAAATTCATTGAACGTCGGGGTTGCCGCGTCCGTTTGTTGTGGGTTAGCCATGCGCATCCTCCGATGGATCGAAACACGAGGGGTTGACAGTACCTTGAAAGTATAACCGAAGATCAAGGTGATTCCCGGCAAGGAATCGCGTTGAAAAGTATAGGGTGCGGTTGCAATCGGAAAGTGGGATGACATACTGAAATGATTGAGCGCTTTTCCCATGCAAATGCATCATCAACCAGGAGGCTCTTGTGTCCGATAGACCTTTTAAAGTGCTTGGTATTCAACAGATCGCCATCGGTGGCCTAGACAAGTCGAAGCTGAGTCGGTTGTGGGTGGATACCTTGGGCCTGACCATGACCGGCAATTTCCGCAGCGAGCGCGAAAACGTCGACGAGGATATCGCCGCCATCGGTACCGGTCCGTTCAAGGTGGAAGTGGATTTAATGCAGCCGATCGACCCCGGCAAGGCGCCCAAGGTACACGAGCCACAGCTCAATCACATCGGTCTGTGGATCAGCGATCTGAAAGCGGCGGTGGAGTGGCTGACCGCCAAGGGAATGCGCTTCACCCCCGGCGGCATCCGCAAGGGCGCGGCCGGTTACGATGTCTGCTTCCTACATCCCAAGGGCAACGACGCCACGCCTCTGAGCGGTGAAGGTGTGCTGATCGAACTGATTCAAGCCCCGCCGGAAGTGATCGAGGCGTTCGCCAAGGTCGCCTAAGCGTCTCCAACGTCAAAAACCCCTCTTCAGATTGAAGAGGGGCCGCCAAAAAACAGTCGCAGCTTTATCGCCAGCGTCCCTCCACCCGACGGTTCTGGCGGGTTATTTTTTTCTAACCTGCTGATCTCGCTTTTATATGGGTGGTCAGCGCACTGAGAAAAAACCGCAAATTAAGGCTTTTAAGAGCCTCGGCCCAGTTTTTGCTAAGCCATTTCTCCATGCTCTGGCTCTGGCGTCACTTTGCTTAATATTCTTAGTAATCCACTATGTATTAGATTTTTTATTTATGATTGAATAGTATGTTCAATCAAAGACTCTATTATAATAAATTTATATTGTAATTTTTATAAGACGTACATTTCGATATAGTTATTTTCACCCCTAGGAAGGTATTCATGTGAAAGTTAATGTGGAGACATTAAAAATTAATAATGGCCTTTCAGGAAAATATCTTGGCTCGGTTGTATTGACTCTAGGGCTGTTATTCACCGTAACCGCCTTTTTGATCGGACGGCTGGAATCCGACATGATCCGGCAGTTCGACGCCACGCTGCGGGGTTTGGTGACGGCGATGAGTCAGGACCAAATCAAGAAACTTCAGGACGATCAGCGGTTTAAGGTCAAGCAACTCACCCAGTTGATGGCGGCGAGCTCCGAGCAGTCCTTCGCCAATTACGACTATCGGGCCGTGCAGACTTTGGCGGAGCTGGTCGGCAAGGACGGTGACATTTCGTTCGTCGATTTTCGCACTGAGGAAGGTAAGTCGGTCGCCAGCGCCGGCAAGGCGGACGGCCATCCCGCCGACCGGATCGTCCACGAAGAGGTCCACGACAGCGGTGCAAAGTTGGGCGAAGTGCGTGTGGGCTACAACCTGGATCGAGTGGAGCGGCAACAGACCGAAATCGCGGCGCGCAGCACCGGGGAACTCCAGCGATTGGACGCCCGGACCGCTGAGGATTTGCGCCGACTGCGGTGGGCGCTGGCGGCGATGATGGCCGCCACCGTCGTGGTGACCAGCCTGCTGGTGCTGTGGCTGTTCCGCAAATTGGTGTTGGGTCATTTGCGCAAGGCGGTAACCCGCGCGGGCGACATCGCCCACGGCGTGCTGGAGGGCGCAAACGACGAGATTTACCCGAAGGATGAGATGGGGCAACTGCTGACCGCGATGCAGGACATGACCGGCCGGCTGCGGTCGGTGGTCGGCGAGGTACGACACGCGGCGGACACCATCGGCAGCGTCGCCAGCGACATCGCCCAAGGCAACACCGATATCAAGCAGCGCACCGCCCAGCAAACGTCCACCCTTCACGACACCGCCTCTAACGTCCAACGGCTGACCGAGATCGTCCAACGCAACGCCGCCGGCGCGCGGCAAGCCGAGCAATTGGTGTCCGACGCGCGCGCGCAAGCGGAGCACGGCGGCGCGGTGGTCCGGCAAACCGTCGAAGCCATGGTGGCGGTCAACGACAGCAGCCGGAAGATCGGCGACATCATCAACGTGGTCAACGATATCGCCTTTCAAACCAACCTGCTGGCGCTCAACGCGGCGGTGGAGGCGGCGCGGGCGGGCGAGCAGGGGCGCGGTTTCGCGGTGGTGGCCGGCGAAGTGCGCAAGCTGGCCCAGCGCAGCGCCGAGGCCGCCCGCGAAATTCGGACGCTGATCGCCGATAGCGTGAGCAAGGTCGAGGAAGGCGACCGGCTGGTCAATCAGTCGGGCCAGACCCTGGAGGAAATCATCACCACCGTCAAGCGGGCCAGCGACATCGTGGCCGAGCTGGCGGCGGCCAGTCAGGAACAGGCGCGCGGCATCGAACAGGTCAATCAAGGCATCGCCACCATGGATCAAGTGGCGCAAGGCAATGCGGCCTTGACCGAACAAGCAGCGGCGGCCAGCGAATCGCTGAATCGAGAGGCCGCGAATCTGGTGGAGCAAATGGCGTTCTTTCAATTGGCGGCGCGCCAGCGAGCGGCGGCCGCTTCCTTACCGGTGATTAACGTAGAAGAGCCTTATGGAGCAACAGCATGAAAAACTTTAGGAAACTGCTTTTGGTGACCGGCTTGGCGGCCGCTTTGAGCGCAGGGTTCGGTCCGGCGGTGGCCGGCGCGGACGAACTTAAGATCGGCGGCGGTGCGGCCCCCATCGAAAACATCTTCAAGAAAGTCAAGGAACCGTTCGAGAAAGCAAGTGGCGTGCAACTGACATTGACCTCGGAAGGGCCGGATCAGGCGTTTATCAACGTTGAAAAAGGTGCCATCGACGTGGCGGCGGCCGGGTTGAGCTTCGAAGCTTGGCTGGAGCTGATGAAGCAGAAAGGCCATGAGATCGCCAATCCCAAGGATTTCAAGTTTCGCGTGATCGGCCGCGACAAGATTCAAGTCTTGGCCCACAAGGATTTGGCGGCGGTCAAGAGCTTATCCAAGGAACAGCTCAAGGGGATTTTCACCGGCAAGACCACCAACTGGAAGGAAGTGGGCGGTCCCGACAAGCCGGTGGTCGTGGTGTTTCCGACCAAGATGACCGGCACCAACAAGCTGTGGCAAGAAAAAATCATGGAGGGCGGCGAATGGCCCAAGGCCAATCTTCAGGAAGTGGCCGAAGCCTCCGATCTAAAAAAGAAGATCGCCGAAACGTCTGGCGCGGTCGGCGCGGGACCGATGGCCGCTCAGGACAAGGGCAGCCTGCATTCGCCGGAAACGCCGGAAGTCGGCCGGCCGGTCACAGCCCTGACCAAGGGCGCGCCTTCCGCCAACGTCCAGAAACTGTTCGATTTCATCGCGGGCGAAGGTCAGAAGTACATCGTCCGCTGAACGGCGCGGCGGTGTTTTGATGCGGTTTGGGCGCGCTGGAGAGACTCGCGCGCCTGCCCTTCTCCCACCGGTGCGAGAAGATGGCAGGGGCGGCTTTTCAATCCAGTCGCGCCGGTTTCAACACGCCCGGTTCGACTTGCAGCGGCACCACAGCGACGCTGTCGAGCCGCGCGCAATAATCCAAATCCTCCTCACAACCCAAGGCCGCCAGGCCGCGCCCGTGATGGGCGTAGCGCAGCAGTTGCGGCAACCGTGTTTCCCAGCGCTCGAACAAAGCCATGGCGGCGATGGATTCGTCGTCGCCCGCGCAGTCGCTGTCGCGTTCGACGCTGAGCCCGCAGGCGATGGCCCCAGCGCAGATGGTGTCTTCCAAGGAAAAGCTGCCACGCCAGCCCGCCGCCACGATCCAAACCGTATGCGGTTGCTCCTGCAATAAAAATCGGACGACCGCCGCGCGATTGGTCAATGAAGCCGTGAGCAGGATCGGCACTTGTTGGACCCGTTCCAAGGCGCGGGTGCCGTTGGTGGTGCTCATGAAAATCCGCTTGCCACCGACTTGATCGGGCGTGCATTCCGAGGGCGAGTTACCCAGATCGAAGCCATCCAGCTTTTCGCCGCTGCGCTCGCCGGCCAGCAGACGTTTGTTGGCCGGCCAGCGCTTGCTGAAGCGGAACAGTTCGTCGAGATCGTCGAACACTTGAATGGCTTCCGCGCCGGATTGCAGCGCCGTCGCCATGGTGGTGGTGGCGCGCAGCACGTCGATGACGATGGCGCAAGCGGGCATGTCGAGATTGAGGCCACCCTTGCGGGCTTTCTTGCTCAAATCCGGTACGAGGTCAGGGGTGTGATAGACGAAGATTTCCATGGTGCTTATCCTGTGAACGGTGGCGTTCCTGCCGGTTAGATGGAGCGGAGATCGGTTCAAACCGTCGCAACCGCCCAATCCGTCAAATCCACCAAGGTCCGGACATTTCCCAGCACCGCGCTAGCCGCTCGCGCCGGTTGCAAATAGGTCGCCGCGACCCGCTTGAGGTCGTCTAGCGTGACGGCGAGCACCTGCCGACGGAAGGCGCGACGTTGTTCCGGCGTGCGGCCAAACCATGTGCCGAAGAAGGCGCTGACCGCTTCACCCGCGGGCGAACCGGGTTTGTCGATGGCGGCGATCACGCCGAGAATCGCTTCTTCCAACGTTCGCGCGGGATGGTCGGTTTCCTGCAACCAGTCCAGCGCCCGGTCGAAATCGGCAAAGGTTGCCAGCAACCGCGGATCGCGATACGAATAGAACCGGAATGACCCGCTGTCGGGATGGTAACCCGCGCCACCGCCGTAAGCGCCACCCTGCTCGCGAATTGCTCGATGCAGGTGGCCGTTGCGGAGAAAATCGCCCAGCACTTGCAAGGCGGGCGCGTCGGGATGACCGGGTGCGACCGTCGGATAAGCCTTGGCGCAAAAATTGATCTGGGTATTGACCCGAAACGCTTGTCTGACGGGCTGAGCGTCAGGTACGGCCAGCGCGAAGGGGTGCGGCACGGTGCGGCCGTCCCGCCAGCGGGCGGCCAGCGCTTCGGCGATGCTCTCTTGCCGTTCCGCTTCGCTCACCACCAGCAATTGCCTCGGCGCGTCGCACAGTCGCTCGCGCAGGCGCTCCAGCCGCGCGGCGAAACCGCCCAGCGCCCCGGCACCGTCCAGCGCATCATCCAACGCCTTGAGGTTTTTCAAGCCCTGCAAGCCATCCCAGCGATGGCTCAAGGCGGCCACTGGGCTCAAACCGGCGCTGGCGGCGGCGAGCGCCAGCATGTGACCGTGATCGGTGATTCCTTCCTCGCGTTGGGCGCGAATTTGCGCGACCAGTTCCCGCAAGCGCGGCAACTCATCGAAGCGGGCGTCGGTCAAGGTTTCCCACAGCAATTCCGAAAGCCGGGTCTGATTGCGGGCCAGCGCCTTGCCGGCCAGCACCAGCACGCCCTTGGCCTGTGTCACGTCATCCACCCCACCGCGCACGGTGGCGCGGGCGTTGATGCCGCCGGTCGCGGCCGCTTGCAGGGCTTGAGTGGTCCGATAGTCGCGGCCGGCGCTGCCGACTTCGGTCAGACAGGCGCAGAACAGCGGCAACAAATCCAACTCATCGTCCTTCAGCGCGGGCAGATCGAGCACCGCTTGCAGGTAGACCATGCCGTTGGTGCCTTGCGCGTACCAATGCGCGGGTAGTACTCCGGCCGGACGGGCGACGCCTTCAGGGATTCTAAAATCCGCTGGCACGTCGCCCAGCTCGACGCGCGGCAGCAATTCGGGGTCGTCCTGTTGCCGCTGGCGTTCGGCCAGCGCTTGCGCCTGGAGAGCGATGCGGATTTTGTCGGTGTCGGCCAACGCCACTCGGAGCGCGGCCAGCCGCTGGTGCTCGCTCGCCGCCTGCCGGCCGCTCAATTCCGGGTCGGGCGTCATGGCCAGCCGGACCCGATGCGGGTTGTCCAGCAGCAGTTGCCGGACCAAACCAGGGATGAAATCCGCAGACCGGCTTTCGGTCCGCAATTGCTCCAGCAGCGGATTGCTGTCGAGCGCGGGGATCGGATCGCCGCCGTGAATCGCCGGGGTCAACGCTTCCATCAGCAGATGCAGGCCGTATGGGAAGCCGTCGCCGGTGATTTCCCGCTCGCTCAATTCCAGTTGATGCAGGGCGGCGTCCACGGCTTCTTGCGGCACGCTCTCGGCGGCGACCCGGCGCAACACATCGAGCACCAAGGTTTCGACCGCTTCCGCCTGTTCGGGGTTGGAGCCTTCCAGACCGCAGACGAAGGTCGCTTCGCGGGTCGAGGTGTCGAAGCCGCACAGCGGCGAGGGCGATGCGCCGAGTTCGGAGGTTTCCAGCGCGTGCCGCAGCGGCGAACTGCTGTTGTCCAGCAACACGTCGCTCAGCAACCGCGCCCGTAAGGTCGCCAGCGGATCGGTGATCGGTCCCAGCAGCCAACCGATGACGATATGGGTTTGGTCGGTCAAATCTTCCTCACCGTCCAGCGGATAGTGGATGGTGTCAACGACCGGCGCGCGGTAACGCCGTTCGGCGGGAATGGCCAAATCCAGTTTCAGCGCTTGAAACTGGTTCAGCGCGCCGGTCTCGAAGCGCGCCTGATGCTCGGCGGCGGGAATGTCGCCGTAGGTTAGGAAGATGGCGTTCGACGGATGGTAGTGGCGGGCGTGGAAGGCCTTGAGTTGCTCGTAACTGAGATCGAGGATGGCTTCGGGTTCGCCGCCGCTGTTGTAGTGATAGGTGGTGGTCGGGAACAGCCGGCTTTGCAGCGCCAGCCCCAGCCGTTGCACCGGCGAACTGAGCGCGCCTTTCATCTCGTTGAACACCACGCCCTTGAAGGCCAGCTCCGAATTAGGATCGGCGGGATCGGCGAATTCCAGCCGGTGGCCTTCCTGGGCGAAATCGCGCTCGTCCAGCAGCGGGAAGAAGGTCGCGTCCAGGTACACGTCCAGCAGGTTGTTGAAATCCTTTTTGTTCTGGCTGGCGAAAGGATAAGCGGTCCAGTCGCTGCTGGTGAAGGCGTTCATGAAGGTGTTAAGCGAGCGCCGGATCATCATGAAAAACGGATCGCGCACCGGATAGCGCCGGCTGCCGCACAGCGAGGTGTGTTCGAGGATATGAGCTACGCCGGTCGAATCTTGTGGCACGGTCAGGAACGCGACCATGAAGGCATTGTGTGGATCGTCGGCGGCCAGGTGAAGGTGCCGCGCGCCGGTGGCGCGGTGGCGGTATTCTTGAAATTCCAGCCGCAGAGCGGGAACGGGGTGCTTGCGCAAGGATTCGAAGGCGGGATGGCTCATGGTTTCGGTTCGTGATGTTCGGAATCGGAATCGAGGCTGGCTTCTGGCTCGGCGGGGGGCGCCGCGCCGCGCGGCTCGGTCAGGACGACGAGGATGGTGCCGCAAAAAGCCGTCAACACTCCGACCGGCACCAAGCCCAGCAGGTTCAAAATCAACCCTCGTTCGCCGGTGGTCATCGCCGCGAAGCCGGTGCTCAGGCCAACGACAGTGAAGATGCCGCCGATCACCACCAACCAGCGGCCGATCCGCAATGGATTCATCGACCGCCCGCCATCATGCCGCCCCAGGCGGGATCGGCGGCGTGGCGCTGCAAATACCACTCCACGGTTTTGGCGATGCCGGTGTCAAAGGTTTCCGCCGGCCGCCAGTCGAGTTCCCGCGCCATCTTGCTGGCGTCGATGGCGTAACGCCAGTCGTGACCGGGCCGGTCGGTGACGAAGCTGATGAGCCGGTCGTGCGGGGCGTGGTGCGGGCGGCGCTGGTCCAGCAGCGCGCAAATCCGCTTGACGATAGCGAGGTTCGCCCATTCGTTGCAGCCGCCGATATTGTAGGTCTCGCCCGGCTGGCCGTTGCGGATCACGGCATCGATGCCCCGGCAATGATCCTCGACATAAAGCCAGTCGCGGATGTTGCTGCCGTCACCGTAAACCGGAATCGGTTTTTGCAGCAGACAGGAGCGAATCACGGTCGGGATGAATTTCTCGCCGTGCTGGAACGGGCCGTAGTTGTTGGAGCAATTGGTGGTGACCACCGGTAGCCCATAGGTGTGGAAATAGGCGCGCACCAGATGATCGGAACCGGCCTTGGACGCGGAGTAGGGCGAGTTAGGCGCGTAAGGGGTGACTTCGGTAAAGGGCGGATCGTCACGCTGGAGCGTGCCGTACACCTCATCGGTGGAGATGTGATGGAAGCGACAATCAGCGGCTGACGTGCCAGGTAGCCACGCCAGACGCGCCGCTTCCAGCAGGGTAAAGGTGCCGACCAAGTTGGTTTGCACGAAGGCCGCCGGGCCGGTGATGGACCGGTCGACATGACTTTCGGCGGCGAAGTGGGCGATAGTGTCGATGGCGTGTTCGCGCAGCAGTCGATCCACCAACGGCCGGTCGCAGATGTCGCCCCGGACGAAGGTATGGCGGGTCGGATCGGGCAGATCGCGCAGGTTGTCGGGCGAACCGGCATAGGTCAGCAGGTCGAGATTGACGATGCGGATTGCAGGATCGCTCGCCAGCAAATAGCGGACGAAGTTGCAGCCGATGAAACCGGCGCCGCCGGTTACCAGCACGTTACGGGGTCGATGTTCCATAAGAATCTGATTGCTTGAGGTCTCAGTTGAGGTCGATGGCGAATTGGGCGATCACGGGCGCGTGATCGGACGGGCGTTCCAGCCGGCGCGGCGTTTTGTCCACGCGGCAACTCGTACAGGTTGTCGCCAATGCGGGATTGGCGAGAATATGATCGATGCGCAGGCCCCTGTTGCGGCGAAAGGCGCCAGCGCGGTAATCCCACCAGCTAAAAGTCTGTTCTTCTTGTGGAAACAAGCGGAACGTGTCTTGCAAATCCAAGCTCAGCAACCGCCGAAACGCGGCCCGCTCCGGTCCGCTGCATAAAATATGACCGGCCCAGGCGGCGGGATCGTGTACGTCGCGATCTTCCGGGGCGATGTTGAAATCGCCCAGCACCACCAGTTGGGAATGTTGGGTCAGTTCGGTCGTCAGCCAGTCGGCGAGGCGGTCCAGCCAATCGAGCTTGTAAGCGTATTTTTCGGAGCCGACCGCCTGGCCGTTGGGAACATAGAGATTCAAGATGCGCGCGCCGCCGACCGTCGCGCCCAAGACCCGTCGTTGGGGGTCATCCGATCCAGGTAGACCAGTCACAATGTCGCGAGCTGGCAGCCGGCTGAGAAGCGCCACGCCGTTATAAGTTTTCTGACCGGAAAATACGGCTTGATAGCCCGCTTCAGCGATGTCCAACGTCGGGAAATCCGCATCGGTGAGCTTGGTTTCCTGGAGCGCCAGCAGGTCGGGCTGTTCGGCGCGCAGCCAGTCCAGCACGTGCGGCAGGCGCACGTTCAAGGAATTGACATTCCAGGTCGCGATTTTCAGCATTGTGGGTCGGTGATCGGCGGTTGGTCGAAGATTATCACAGGCCGGGCCCGTTGGTTCGAGCGTTGGTTCCCGCTCCGGCGCTTTCGATCCGCGCTCAAGCAAGCATTTTTTCAACCCTGATTCCGGCAGGAGACGCCGCCGGGCTTCAAGATTCGATTTCTTGGCTTGGCGGACGACTGAATAGGGTCCATGCTGAGAATATCAAGTCAGTGTTTCGATAGTGGACTAACTTTATAAGGGTTGTTTCAGAGTGAACCCGCTCGGGTGGGACGCTATTCCCCAGTGCAGCCCTCCCTCTAGGACGAACGGCGCGAAAGCGCGCGATTGCGAACTAAATTTAAAGGCGCTCCAGCCGAGAAAGTTTGTGGGTTGGCCTGTCGGTACGTAATTTGCTCAGGACTTGACGGCGAGCGGGCGGCTTGCGCTAAGGTCTTTGAGTAAGGAGTTGGCCGCTATCTAAAATAGATTTTCAAATGAACTATTTTGATGGATTTCACCTAACACTGATCGACGCGGGATGATGCTGTTAAGACCTGATAGAAGAGATTTCGTTATACCAGCAAGCTAGTGCGGTCACTACCTGTTTTGCGGAAGAGCATGCGCCCGCGAGTCGGAGTAGCTTAAGTACCCGCTAGTATGGAATAAGAAGAGTATGTCCCTAATATCCCGGCCGATGGCAAGGAGCCTGCTCACTACCATCATCGCCGCAGGGTTGACCTTGGTCATCGCCAATCTGTCCTTTTTCTCGTTGATAGAGTTAAAAGGGCTGGATTTGTTATTCACTCTCCGCGGCGTTCGACCTCCGCCCAGTCAAATCGTCATCGTCGCCATTGATGAGCTGTCCTTGGCTGAGATAAAGCGACAATGGCCTTGGCCGCGCAGCACTCACGCACGCTTGATACGGCAGCTTGCTGAGGCGGGAGCTAAAGTGGTCGGGCTGGATATACTGTTTGCGGAGCCTTCCGAATCTCAGGAAGATAATGAGCTGGAACAGGCTATTCAGGAGACGGGAAACGTTGTATTGGTGAGCGCCTTGGGCGTTGTGAACGACCCGTTGTTTCACCTTACCACCCGTATCGATCCCCTGCCTGTTTTGGCCAAGGTGGCTGCGGTGGGCAGCCCCATCATCACCGTCGATGCCGATGGAGTCGTGCGCCGATCCCGCTTGCTCTCGCCTGGTCTGTCGTCTTTCGCGTTGCAGGTCGTCGGAAAGTATTTGTCGGCGCCGGAACGAAACGTATTGAGCAAACAGGATTTTTATAAGGAATTATTGATTGACTATCGCGGGCCTCCTCGAACGATAACCACGGTTTCCTACTATCAAGCGCTGGATTATAAGCGGCTGTTGCCGCCCGGAATCTTCGAGGACAAGATCGTTTTAGTGGGCCGCTCGCTAGAAACCATTCCAGAAGCCCAGCATTTGTCCGGCGATACTTTTTTTACGCCGTTTTCTTGGGTGTCGAGTAATGCGACCGCTGGGGTCGAGATTCAGGCCACGCTGATCAGTAATTTGCTGGAAGGCTCTTTTGTCAAGGAGCTCAGCAAGCTGTCACACACGATTTTAATAGTGGCCGTAACCTTGCTGTCGGGGTTGATCTTGGTTGTTTCAAGGCCAATCGTGAGTTTGCTGGCCATGGTTGCGATCACGGCCGTTTTGTGCGTGATCGCGCATGTGATTTTTACGGCGTTCACGGTTTGGGTGCCTATTGTTTCCGGCGCGCTAGGCATCATGCTGGTGTACGGCGGCCATTTGCTGGCGCGCTCCCTGGGCATGGAGCAGGAGCGCCGGCGGACCCTGGAAGAAGCCAACCGCACGCTGGAAGCCAAGATTACCGAACGCACTCAGGAGCTGACCGACGTCAACCAGCAACTGACTAACCGCAACCAACAGCTTGAGGTGGCCTACAAAGACCTGGCCCGCACCCAAGAGCAACTGATTCACTCAGAAAAAATGGCTTCGTTGGGTTTATTAGTCGCTGGAATTGCTCACGAATTGAACAATCCGATCAGTTTCGTGCATAATAACTTAGAGTTTATCGAAGAATACATCGAACGCCTCAGCAAAATCGTCTTGGCATATTCTAATTTGGATGGCCTAAACGGCCAAAAACGCCGTCACGGCGATAAACAAAAAGAAATTGCCAAATTCGATACCATAGAAAAAACGCTACAGGAGCTGATCGCCAGTTGTAGGACCGGCGCTGATAGAGTGAAGCAAATCGTGCTGGATTTGCGGACTTTTTCACGTACCGATGATCTGGGTTTGGTGATGGCGGATTTGCAAAGCGGTATCGAATCCAGCTTGAATTTATTATCGCGAGAACACAAGGATCGAATCACCATTCATCGCGAATATAACAGCTTGCCTCTCGTAGAATGCTATGCGGGTCAAATTAATCAGGTATTTATGAATTTATTACAAAATGCCGCCCAAGCAATTCCTGAAAGAGGCCAGGTTTGGATCAAAACAGAGTCTTTCAGCGATTGGGTTAGAGTAGCTATCAAGGACACCGGAAAAGGTATTCCCGCCAAGGATTTGGAGAGAATTTTCGATCCTTTTTTCACGACCAAACCTATTGGTGAGGGTACGGGCCTAGGGCTTAGCATTTCTTATGGGATTGTCGAAAAACACGGTGGCAGGATCACGGTCGCGAGTGCGTTGGGAGAAGGTACGGAGTTTGCGGTCGAACTGCCTGTGCACATGAGTAGGAAAATCGCATGAAACGCTATAAGCTGCTGGTCGTCGACGATGAGAAAGATATCTTACGAACCCTCACGCTGACTTTCGAGGAGGATTACGAGGTATTTACCGCTCGCAGCGGCATGGAGGCGTTGAGCGTGCTCGAACGGCAAGAAATCGCGCTGATTATGGCCGATCAACGAATGCCGGAAATGACGGGTGTCGAGCTATTGCAGAGGTCAATTCGTATCCGCCCTCATGCCATCCGCATTATTTTGACCGGTTATACCGATACGGTGGCGCTTATTCAAGCCATCAATAAAGGACACATTTATCAATATGTGACAAAGCCTTGGGACCGCCAAGAGCTGCGGATAACCGTCAAACGGGCGTTGGACAGCTACGAGCTTTGCATGGAAAACGAGCGTTTGCTTGCGGAGTTGCAAGCCGCTAACGAACAGTTGCGCGATGAAAACACCTTCATCAAGAAGGAACTCCATAAGGACCTGAAGTTTAGCGAGATCATCGGACACAGCTCGGCCATGCGCCGCGTGTTCGATCTCGTCCATAAGGTGATCGATACGCCCGTTACCGTGCTGTTGACCGGCGAAACCGGCACCGGAAAAACCTTGTTAGCCCGCTATATTCACTACAATGGTCCGCGCAAGGACAAGCTGTTCGTGGAACAAAACTGTGGAGCGTTGCCGGAAGCGCTGTTGGAGAGCGAGCTTTTCGGCCATAAAAAAGGCGCGTTTACCGGTGCCGTTTACGATCAGAAAGGCTTGTTCGAGGCTGCCGATGGGGGAACGGTTTTTCTTGATGAAATCAGCGAAATGAGCGCTCTGCTTCAAGTCAAGTTGCTGCAAGTTCTGCAAGAAGGGCGCTTTCGGAGAGTCGGTGATAATAGCTACCGACAAGTCGATGTACGTATTATTTCAGCGACCAATAAAGATCTGGATACGGAGATTAAAAATAATCGGTTTCGCTCGGATCTTTATTATCGAATTAACGTATTCCCCATTCATATTCCGCCTTTACGAGAGCGCTTGGAAGATATCCCGCTATTGGCGGATTTCTGTCTGAAAAAATATCGCCGGAAAATGCACAGCTCGGTCGGCAGTTTCAGCGAGGAGGTTTTGCATGAACTCAGCCGCTACAATTTTCCTGGTAACGTGCGAGAGCTGGAAAATCTCATCGAACGGGCAGTGCTCTTGAGTTCCGACGGGCAAGTTGAGATAGGGGACTGGCTGCCTCAACCTTGCTACAATCCAGGAGTGAGTTCCCGAATGGAAAAAATGGAGCGTTCGGAGATTATCCGGCTTCTGGAAATCCATCACGGCAAGCATCATTTAGTGGCCAGGGATATGGGGATGAGTCGTACGACGCTGTGGCGGCGTCTGAAATATTATGGAATCCAGATTACGGAAGAAGCCAGTATTTCGGGAAGAACGGCCCCCTGATGCCGTTTTTTGGTTTTTTTGAGCGCTTGCCGACAGTCTGACCACGTTCGCGATCTGTCCTGAATTCCGTGCTGTCGATCCCATTGCTCTGGTCCGGCGCGGTGGCGACAGCGCTGTATCCTCGGTTTGGTTTCCTTGCGTGGAGGGTGCGTCATGACGTTTTCCATCGTCGCCTTCGACCCCGCCAACGGCGATTTGGGCGTGGCCGTGCAGTCCAAGTTTCCCAATGTCGGTGTGTCGATTCCGTTTGCCAAGGCAGGGGTAGGGGCGGTGGCGACGCAAGCGTACTGCAATACCGGCTACGGGCCGCGCGGGTTGGCGTTGTTGGCAAATGGCGCGGCGCCCCAACAAGCCATCGAGATTCTGACCGGGAGTGATGAACAGCGCGATTACCGTCAGGTCGGGATCATCGACGCCCGAGGCCGCGCCGCCAGTTTTACCGGCGCTCAGTGCTTCGACTGGGCCGGCGAATCGCAGGGCCGTTGTTGTGCCGCGCAGGGCAATACCCTGGCCGGGCCGGCGGTGGCGCAGAACATGGTGAGGGCCTTCGAGCAGGGGCAGGGGGCGCTGGCCGAACGCTTGCTGGCGGCCCTGCACGCCGGGCAGGCCGGCGGCGGCGACCGGCGCGGCCAGCAGTCGGCGGCGCTCTTGGTGGTGCGGGCCGGCGGCGGTTACGGCGGTTTCGACGATCGTTATGTCGATATTTCGGTGTATGACCATCCGAGCCCCATCGTCGAATTGGAACGTTTGTACGCCATCCATCGGCTGACGTATTTCCGCAGCGACCCCCACAATCTCGTGCGGATCGATGGCGCCATCGCCAACGAGCTGCAACAGATCCTGCACGCGCGCGGCTTTTATCAAGGTGTCGTGACCGGAGTTGCCGATGACGCCACCCGTAAGGCCCTGCGCGATTTCATGGGTTGGGAAAACTACGACGAGCGTATCCGAGAGGATGATCTGATCGATCTGGAAGTCCTGGCGGATCTGCGCGAAAAACACGCGCTCTGGCTGAAAGCGCACGCTCGTAACGGCTAGCCGAACCAGCAAGCAGCCACGCCGCCGGTCGGGCGTGCGGCGGGCGGCGGTTATTCCCGCGCTTCCTCGCCGTCTTGCGCCAGCGTCAGAATGGTGTTCATGTCGATGTTGCGGCGCTGTTGGATATTTTTGCCCTCGACCAGATACACGATGTGCTCGGCGATGTTCTTGCAATGATCGCCGATCCGCTCCAGCGCCTTGATGATGAAGACCACGTTGATCGCGTGGCCGATGGTGCGTGGATCTTCCATCATGTAGGTGATCAGCCGCCGCAATGCGGATTGAAATTCCTGATCGAGTTCGTCGTCGTTGTTGATGATGGCCAACGCCTTTTCCACATCCAGCCGGGCCAGCGCGTCGAGGCTGTCGTGCAGCATGTCGCCTGCCAGTTCGGCCATCAATCGGACATCGCGCAGCAGTTTGGGGCTGGGTGGGCTGCTGACGCCATCGTAGATATGGAGCGTCATCCGGGCGATTTTCTTGGCGCTGTCGCCGATTCGCTCCAGGTCGGTCACGGTGTTGGCCAGCGACATGATCATCCGCAGGTCGCTGCCGAGCGGCTGGCGCAGCGCGATGATGCTCACGCAATCTTCGTCCGCCTTGACTTGCAGGCCGTTGATGATCCGGTCGCGGGCGACCACCTCGCGGGCGGCGTTTGCGTCTTCCTCATCCAGCGCGGTCATGGCGCACTTGATTTGATCTTCGACCAAGCCACCCATTTCCAGCACCATGTTGCGGAGGTTGGCGAGCTGAACATCGAACTGTTTGACAGTATGAGCCTCGTGACTGATGGCCATGGTGGGAGTCTCCGGTGTCAGGCGCGAGATCGGGATCAGCCGAAGCGGCCCGTGATGTAATCCTCGGTCAGCTTGTGCCGGGGGTTGGTGAAAATCTGATCGGTGTCGCCGATTTCGATCAGATCGCCCAGATGGAAATAGGCGGTGCGCTGGGACACCCGCGCCGCCTGCTGCATGGAATGGGTCACGATGACGATGGTGTAGTTTTCCCGCAATTCGTCGATCAGCTCCTCGATCTTGGCGGTGGCGATGGGATCGAGCGCCGAGCAGGGTTCGTCCATCAAGATCACCTCGGGGTTGACCGCGATGGCGCGGGCGATGCACAGCCGCTGCTGCTGGCCGCCGGAGAGGCTGGTGCCCGGCTCCAGCATCCGTTTTTCGACCTCCTTGATCAAACCGGCCCGCTCCAGGCTGTCGCGCACCAACTGATCGAGTTCGGCCTTGTTGTTGACCATGCCGTGTATGCGCGGCCCGTAGGCGACGTTCTCGTAGATGGATTTGGGGAACGGGTTGGGTTTCTGAAACACCATCCCGACCCGCGCCCGCAGTTGTACGACATCGATCTCCTTGGCGTAGATATCATCGTCGTCCAGCTTGATCTGGCCGGTCACGCGGCAGGAGGGAATGGTGTCGTTCATCCGGTTCAGACAGCGTAGGAAGGTCGATTTGCCGCAGCCGGAGGGGCCGATGAAGGCGATGACTTCATGAGCGCCGATGTCGAGGCTGACTTCCTTGATGGCGTGCTTTTGACCGTAATAGACGTTGACGTCCCGGCACACCATCTTGGGATTGTCCACGGTGATCTTGCCGACGGTTTGCCGGTTGTCGTAGTCGGTGACCTGAATGCCGGCGCTCTGCCGGATCGGCGCGGTCCGGTTCAAGGCCCCGTTCAAAGCGGTCTGGGTGTCGATGGCGGTCGTGCTCATAAGCGAGAAATCCTTGGGTGATTGAGGGCGAAGCGGCCGAGCCTACCAGCGTCGCTCGAAACGCTTGCGCAAGAGGATCGCCAGCCCGTTCATCAGGATCATGAAGGCCAGCAGCACCATGATCGCCGCCGAGGTCCGCTCGACGAACGCCCGCTCCGGCAGATCGGACCAAAGGTAGATCTGCACCGGCAGCACCGTGGCGGGATCGAGGAAGTTCTTGGGCACATCGACGATGAAAGCCACCATGCCGATCATCAGCAGCGGGGCCGATTCGCCCAGGGCGCGGGCCATGCCGATGATCGATCCGGTCAACATGCCGGGCATCGCCAGCGGCAAGACGTGATGGCCGACCATTTGCAGCTTGGACGCGCCCATGCCCAGCGCCGCTTCGCGGATCGACGGCGGCACCGAGGTCAGCGCGGCGCGGCCGGCGATGATGATCACCGGCAAGGTCATCAAGCTCAGGACCAAGCCTCCGACCAGCGGCGCGGAGCGGGGCAGGCCGAAGAAGTTGATGAACACCGCCAACCCCAGAAGACCGAACACGATCGACGGCACCGCCGCCAGATTGTTGATGTTGACTTCGATGATGTCGGTCCAGCGGTTTTTGGGCGCGAACTCCTCCAAATACACCGCCGTCGCCACGCCGATGGGAAACGACAGGAAAAACGTGACCAGCAGCGTGAAAAACGAACCCATCAAAGCGCCTCGGATGCCGGCCTGTTCCGGCTCGCGGGAATCGCCGTTGCGGAACAATACGGTGTTGAAATGGCGTTCGATTTTGCCGGCGGCTTGCAACTGGTCGATCCATTCGATCTGGTTGTCCTTGATCGGACGGTTCGCCTCCTCCAAGCCGCGGTCGATGTTGCCCTTGACGAAGGTGTCCACGGCGGCCGAGGCCAGCAGCCACACCTCCTGTCGCGCGCCGATCAGTTGCGGGTCGGCCGCAACCCGCCGTTGCAGGTCGTAGGCGGCGTCGGTGCTGACCAAGGCCGACAGCGCCCGCAAGGGCAGCCGGCCCTCGACGGTGGGGAAGGTCTGGCGCAAGCCGGCGCGGACCAGCGCGCCGTAGTCGGCGCCGGCCAAGGCTTGCGGGTCGCGCTTGCCGTCGGGGTCGAGCGCGGCCGCGTCGAAGTGGATCGGCACTTGGATATAGGTCTGCCAAAAAGCCGGCAACCCCTTGCTGATGATGTTGGCGAACATCAACACCACGAAGGCCAGCCCCAAGCTGATCGCGCTCAAGCCGTACCAGCGGAAGCGCCGCTCGGCGGCGTGGCGGCGGGCGAGGCCGGCGTTGACGATGGTTTTGATGTCGCGCTCGCGCGGCGCGCCGTCTTGGGAAGTCGCCTTATTCATACTGTTCCCGATATTTGCGCACCACCCGTAGGGCGATGATGTTGAGGATCAGCGTCACCACGAACAGCACCAAACCGAGCGCGAAGGCGGCCAAGGTCTTGGGGCTGTCGAATTCCTGATCGCCGGTGAGCAGGGTGACGATCTGCACCGTGACCGTGGTGACCGCCTCCAACGGATTGGCGGTCAGATTGGCCGACAGGCCGGCGGCCATCACCACGATCATGGTTTCGCCGATGGCGCGCGAGATCGCCAGCAGGATGCTGCCGACGATGCCGGGCAAGGCGGCGGGCAGCAGCACGCGGGTGATGGTTTCCGATTTGGTCGCGCCCAGCGCGTAGGAGCCGTCGCGCATCGACTGCGGCACGGCGTTGATCACGTCGTCCGACAGCGAGGAGACGAAGGGAATGATCATGACGCCCATCACCAAGCCGGCGGCCAGCGCGCTTTCGGAAGCGACGTGCAGGCCGACGGCGGTCCCGATTTCGCGGATCAGCGGGGCCACGGTGAGCGCGGCGAAAAAGCCGTACACCACCGTCGGAATGCCGGCCAGAATTTCCAGCGCCGGCTTGGCGAAGGCGCGAAATTTCGGGGTGGCGTATTCGGATAAATACAGCGCCGACATCAAGCCGACGGGTACGGCGACCGACATGGCGATCCCGGAAATCAACAAGGTGCCGGCGAACAACGGCACCGCGCCGAACGCCCCGGACGATCCGACCTGATCGGCGCGCAAGGCGGTTTGCGGGCTCCATTGCAGGCCGAACAGGAACTCCGAAACCGGCACTTGGCGGAAAAACAGCAGCGATTCGAACACCACCGACAGCACGATGCCGAGGGTGGTGAAAATGGCCACGGTCGAACTGGCGATCAGGAATAGCTTGACCGCCCCCTCGACCCGGTTGCGAGCGCGCAGCCCAGGCGAGATGGCCCGCCAGGCGTAGGCGATCCCGGCGATGGCCAGACTCAACACCACCACCCACAAGGCGGCGTTGCCGGTGGCCCGCCACTGCCGGTAACGTTCGGCGGCCTCGACCATGACCGGATCAGAGGCGCTGGAGACGAAGTTGCCGCCGACCAGATTTTTGAGGTCGTTGACCACTAAATTGAGCCGGTCGGGTGGCAGATCGCGCAACTCCGGCGGCAGGCCGGCCACCACCCAATTCACCAAGAGGTTGGGTTGCGCGGCGGCCCACAGCGCGAAGATCAAAAGCGCCGGCAAGCCGCACCACAGCGCCGTGTAGAAGCCGTAGAAGCTGGGCAGGGAATGCAGGTTGCGGATGTGGCCGCCCGCGACCGCAAACGCGCGCCGGCGGCCGATGTAGTACGCGCCGGCGCTCAGCAAGAGCAGCGTGAAGAGCAAGAAAGGCTGCATGAGGCTCCACCCAAACACGAAAGCGCCACCGGCGGCCGAGGATTCAGCGCGCGGGCGACGCGGGAAACAATCGGAATTAAGGCTTCAGGGGCTTGAGGCTGTTGGCGTCGGTCGCGACTTGCTTGCGTTTGGCGTCCGGCAGCGGAATCAAGCCTTTGCGACCGAGATAACCGTCGTCGCCGACCGCCTTCTCGCTGGTGAGTTCGGCGATGAATTCCTTGATGCCGGGGATCACGCCGACGTGCGCCTTTTTGACGTACACGAACAGCGGCCGCGACACCGGATACTTGCCGTCGGCGATGCTCTCGAACGCGGGCGCGACGCCGTTGATGGTCTCGCCCTGAATCTTATCGAGGTTTTCCTCCAGGAAGCTATAGCCGAACACGCCGAGCGCGTTGGGGTTGGCGACCAGTTTGTTGACGATCAGATTATCATTCTCGCCGGCCTCGATGAAGGCGCCATCCTCGCGCACCGTCTGGCAAGCCGCCTTGGCTTTTTTCTCATCGCTCTTTTCCAGCGCCTTGACGGCGTCGAATTCCTTGCAGCCGTGATCCATCACCAATTCGACGAAGGCGTCGCGGGTGCCGGAGGTCGGCGGCGGTCCCAACACTTCGATCTTGTTGGCCGGCAGCGCCGGGTTCACGTCCTTCCAGGTTTTGTTAGGGTTGGCGACCAGTTTGCCGCCGGCGTCCGGAACCTCCTTGGCCAGCGCCAGCCAGATATCCTTGATGGTCAGCGGCATCGGCTGGTTTTTCTTGGAGGAGGCCAGCACGATGCCGTCGAAGCCGATGTTGATTTCGACGATGTCGGTCACGCCGTTCTTGGCGCAGGTTTCGACCTCGGACTTCTTGATGGCCCGCGAGGCGTTGCTGATGTCGGGATGCTGGACGCCGACCCCGCCGCAAAACAGCTTGAAGCCGCCGCCGGTGCCGGTCGATTCGACCTTCGGGGTCTTGAAATTGGCGTTGGCCTTACCGAATTGTTCGGCGACGGCCGTCGTGAAGGGATAAACCGTGGACGAGCCCACGACGCTGATATAGTCGCGGGCGGACTGGGCGTAAGCCGCGCCGGCCAACGTCAAGGCCGCCGCCACGGCGAACGCAAGGGGGTGCTTGATCACGAAAAGCCTCCGACAACAGTTCGTTAGCAATAAAAAACGCATCGGTGCCCGCTCGATCTTAAGGAATCAACCGGAAACCATGCGCTGAAAGTACAATGCGATGGCGGCTTTTATATGGCATTTATATGACAATTTTATTGCAATGCGGAATCCGTGTCGTTTAATTTTATTAAGTTAATGAATTTGCTTTAAAAAAATAAACAATTGATTCTAATGAACGCATTCGGCCGAAACGGCGGTGGACGCTAAAACCATTTTGATTACCGGCTGTTCGTCGGGGATCGGCCATTGCGCCGCGCGGGGTTTGCAAGCGCGCGGCTGGCGGGTGTTCGCCTCGGCGCGCCAACCCGAGGATCTGGCGCGGTTGCAGGCTGAAGGTCTGGAAGCGCTCGCGCTGGATTTACGCGATTCCGATTCGATTCAGAAGGCGGCGCTGGCGGTTTTGGAGCGGACCGGCGGACGGTTGGACGCGCTGTTCAACAACGCCGGCTACGGCCAGCCCGGCGCGGTGGAGGATGTGAGCCGCGCGGCGCTGCAAGAGCAATTCGAGACCAACGTGTTCGGAACTCACGAACTGACCAACCAGTTCATCCCGATCATGCGCCGGCAGGGCGGCGGGCGGATTCTCTACACCAGTTCGGTGTTGGGGTTGGTGGCGTTTCCCTATCGGGGCGCGTATGTCGCCAGCAAATTCGCCTTGGAGGGACTGGCCGATACCTTGCGCCTGGAGTTGGCTGGAACCGGAATCCATGTTTGCCTGATCGAGCCGGGGCCGATTCTCAGCCGGTTTCGCGATAACGCCCACGCGGCTTACGGGCGGCATCCGCCGGATGAAACCAGCCCGCATCGCCCGCAGTACGCCGCGCTGGAGTCGCGACTGACCAAGACCGGTCCGACCGCGCCGTTTACCCTGCCGCCGGAAGCGGTGTTGAAACGGGTGATTCACGCCCTAGAAAGCCCTCGGCCGCGCGCGCGCTATCCGGTGACGGTCCCGACGTATCTGTTCGCCGCGCTGCGTCGGCTGTTGCCGGCGCGGACGCTGGATGCATTACTGAGACGCGCGGGCGGCGAAGGACGGCGATGAGGGAAAGCGCGCCGCCGAACTCGTTTGCCAACAGCGGGGTTGATGACTAGGTTGTTTCTATCTCCAAATCGAGAAGGCGTAAGCCCGAATCCACGATGGCATTTTCAAGACCGATCACACTCAAACACAAACCGTTCGTTTCGGAACAAGAACCTCTGATTTGCACGCCGTTGGTCGGAACTGACGAGGTTGAGATTCACCGCGAACTGGCCGCGATTCTGCCCAAGCGACCGGACTTGCTGGAATGGCGGGTCGATTTCTTTTCGGACATCGCCGATACCCGCCGGGTGGTGGCGCTGGGTCAAGAGATCCAACGACGGGCGGGCGCGATCCCGCTCATTTTCACTCGGCGCTCGATTCGTGAAGGGGGCCAGCCGATCCCGCTGGACGAGGATCAGGTTTTCGAGTTATATGCCGCCGTCTGTGGTGCGGGCTGCGCGGATTTATTCGATTATGAATTGAGCGTCGGACCACGCCATTTTCAGCAGGCTGCGGCCCTGGCCAAAAATACGGGTTGCCGCTTGATTGCGTCCTACCACAATTTCCAGGAAACGCCGGACGCCGCCGCACTGATGGCGAAGTTCGCCGCGATGGAGCAAGCGGGCGCGGATGTCGCCAAGATCGCGGTCATGCCGAAGGAATTGCGGGATGTGTTGACCTTGCTCGACGCGACGCTGACGGCGCGCAAGACCCTGTCGTTGCCGATCATCAGTATGTCGATGGGCGCTTACGGCGCGCTCAGCCGCTTGTTCGGCTGGATGTTCGGCTCCTCGGTCAGCTTCGCGGTCGGCGAGCAAAGCTCCGCGCCAGGCCAAATCCCCATCGAGCAAGTCAACGCGGTGGTGGCCGTTCTCCAACAGGCGTTGAAGGGCGATGGCCGCGTTTGACCGAGAGTGGGCGCGGTCGGACCCATCTTGCGGCGAGGCGCGGAGGGTGACGCGCCTCGTTCCCATCATGGCGCTATTTTATTCGGCCGGTGCGCCATCCGGAAGCATCAGATCCGCGCAGGGCGTCGCGCGCGCGCTGTCCGCGAGCTCGCCGGGCTGCCGCGCCATGGCGCGCACCATCGGACGCAGCGCCATCCACCACTGCTCCTTGGGCCGCCGGTTAGCCCAATCGACCATGTCCGCCATTTGCTTGAGGGGAAAAATGGTGACTTTGCCCTCTGACAGGCCGACAAACGCGCCTTCGGTCGATTTCCGCTCCAAGGATTCGATCAGATAGTCGATGCAGCGCGCGGCCAGACGGGTCGCCAGAATCCGGTCGAACGGCGAGGGCGTGCCGCCTTGCTGGGTGTGTCCCAAGATCGCTTGGCGCACGTCGAAGCGGCCTTGACTTTCTTCCTCGAATAACCGGCTCAGAAAATCGGTGGTGTAACGGGGGTTGGCGCGCTCGCTGCGGATGGCCAGATAGAGCCGCCGGCCGCCGAGAAAGCTGGCGACCATCTCTTCCACATCGACTTGCAGAGCCTTGAGGGTGATGCCTTCTTCGTTCAGGTAGACCCGCTCGGCGCCGCCCGCCAAGCCGCTGATCAGCGCCAGATAGCCGCAGAAGCGGCCCATGGTTTCGACCACGAAGCAGCGCCGCGCCGCCGTGGCCGACTGTTTGATCCGGTCGAGCGCTTCGACGATGACGTTGAGCGCCGTATCCGCGCCGATGCTCAAATCCGAACCGGGCAGGTTATTGTCGATGCTGGTCGGCAGGCAGATCATGGGGATCTTAAAAGCGGGGTAGCGTTCCTGCTCGCGGTAGAGTTCGTAAACCGCCTTGTAGGCCGCCCAACCGCCGATGACCAGAAGGGCGTCGATATTTTGCGTCTCCAGCGCGCGGCCGACCGAATAAAATTGTTCGAGCGTCGGAATCCGGCGGTTGGTGCCCAATTCGGCGCCGCCCAAAGCGGTCCAGCCTTCGACCCCGCCCCAGGTCAGCTCCTCTATTTTGCCGTCGATCAAGCCCTGGAAGCCACCGCGCACGCCGAGCATGAGATGGCCGCGGTCCAAGCCGAGCCGCACGGCGGCGCGCACGGCGGGATTCATGCCCGGCGCCAATCCGCCGGCGTGGATGATCGCCAGCCGCCGCGGTCGGGCCGGCGGGGCCACGCTCGGCATGGCCTCAGCCATCCGCTTGAACATCTGGGACATTTCGGTAAAGCTGCCGCCCCGCAGCGCCATCGCGCCGGCATAATCGCCAGAGGCGATTTTTTGGGCGACGCTGCGGGTTTTTTGCACGCACTCCATCAGGGGGGCGCGGTCGATGCGGTTGTAGCGGATGCCGATCATCTGCGGCTCGCTTTCGGGAGTGGCGGACAGCACTTCCTCGACGGCGGCGTAACCGAGCAGAGTGCTCATCCAGCGGTCGAAGGCGCTGGGCGTGCCGCCGCGCTGGACATGGCCGAGGATCGTCACGCGGGTATCTTCGCCGAGCCGTTCTTCCAACACCTGACGCACGTAATCGGCGCCGATCGGCTTTCCTTGGCGGTCGCAAGCGCCTTCGGCGACCACCACGATGCTGTCGCGCCGGCCGGCGGCTCGACCGTGGCGCAACAGCTCGCACATCTGGGCTTCCCAGCCTTCGGGCGGGGGGTTCTCGGGGATCAGCACGTAGTCGGTGCCGCCGGCGATGGCGCTCATCATGGCCAAGTAACCGCAGTGGCGACCCATGACCTCCACCACAAAACTGCGCTGGTGGCTGGCGGCGGTACTAGTGATGGCGTCGATGGCTTCGATGATGCGGTACAGGGCAGAGTCGGCGCCGATGGTCATGTCGGTGCCCACCATGTCGTTGTCGATGGAGCCGACCAAGCCGGCGATCATCAAGGCGGGGTGGCGTCGGGCGGTCGCCTCGTCGATATCGCCGTTTTTCAGCAGTTCCGCCACCAGTTCCGGCCATTCCCGGCGAAAGGTATCCGCGCCGGTCAAACTGCCGTCGCCGCCGATGACGACCAGCCGGTCGATGCCGTGTTGAAGTAGGTGACGGGCGGCGCGCAGGCGGCCGGCGCGCTCGCGAAATTCGGCGCTGCGGGCGGTGCCGATCACCGTGCCGCCCCGGTGCAGGATGCTGCCGACGTCATCCCAGGCCAGCGGCCGGATGCGGTCGCCGCCTTCCACCATGCCCTGGTAGCCTTCATAGACGGCATATACACCGGCGCCGAAATGCAGGGCGGTACGAACCACCGCGCGCACCGCCGCATTCATGCCCTGGGCGTCGCCGCCGCTGGTCAGGACGCCGATACGTTTCTGAACGATGCTGTCCATGTGTCGTTATGCCTCGCTGGTCGATGGAGCGAAAAGCTTAATGGATGCCGGCAACAAATCGAGTACCCAAAATTTAGTAGCCATTCGGGCGATTTGGGCGGCTGGCCCGGAAAAACACCATAACTTCTGTCATTTCCAGAAATCCGGCAGGAACAGCAATAACAGCGGGAATACCTCAAAGCGTCCGATCAGCATGGCCAGGGACAGCAACCAGGTGGCGGTATCGTTGAGCGGAGCGAAACCGACGGCTGTTTCCCCCAGACCGATGCCCATGTTATTGAGGCAACCCGCGACGGAACCGAAAGCCGTCACCAGATCCACGCCGGTCGCGGTCAGCGCCAGCGAGAAGAAACAGTAGCTGAAGACATACAGGTAATAAAACCCCCAAACCGCCTGCATCACCCGGTCGGAAACGGGTTGGACGCCCAGCTTGACCGCGATCTGGGCGGACGGGCGGATCAAGAGCCGCGCTTCACGCACGCTTTGCTTGTAGAGCAGCAGAAAACGGATGGCTTTGATGCCGCCGCAGGTCGAGCCGACGCAACCGCCGAAAAAGCTGCCTAGCAACAGCAAAAGCGGCACGAAAATCGGCCAGTCCGCCGGATAGCCGATGGTCCCGAGCCCGTTGTCGGTGATTACTGAGGCCGTCTGGAAAAAGCCGTGGTAAAAGGCTTCCCACGGCGAAAACTTGCCGCTGAAGTACAGATAAAGACAGGCCGTTGCGATGATGGCTCCAAATACCACCATGCAGAATCGAAACTCAGGGTCCCGGAAGATGGCCTGGAGGCTGCGCGCCCGCCACGCCAGAAAAAACAGGGCAAAGTTGATCGCTGCCACAATCGAGAAAAAGCCGGCGACCAGTTCGATGGCCGGGCTGTTGAAATAGCCGATGCTGGCGTCGTGGGTCGAGTAACCGCCGAGCGCCAGGGTCGCGAAACTGTGGCAGAGCGCGTCGAAGAAATTCATGCCCGCCACCCAGAACGACAGCGTGCAAATCACGTTCAGCGCCACGTAAATGACCCAGAGGTTCTTGGCGGTTTCGGTGATGCGGGGGGTCAGTTTTTCATCCTTCATCGGCCCCGGTGTCTCGGCTTTATAAAGCTGCATTCCTCCGACCCCGAGCATCGGCAACAGAGCCACGGCCAGTACGATGACGCCCATGCCGCCGAGGAAATTCAGTTGCGCCCGGTAATAGACGATGGCCTTGGGCATGGCATCGAGGCCCGACAGTACGGTGGCGCCGGTGGTGGTCAAACCGGATACCGTTTCAAACACCGCATCCACCAGCCGCATGTGCGGGTTGGTGGACAGCATGAACGGCAGCGCGCCGATCAGCGACAGCAGAAACCAGAAAGCCACTACCACGGCGAAGCCGTCCCGATTGCGCAGGTCGGGCTTGTAGCGGCACACCGGCAACCAGCACAGCAGGCCCAGGCCCAACATGGTGCCCATCGCTTTCGCGAAAGGCAGCACGACCTCATAACCGTCGTACCACCACGCCACCCCCATCGGCGGCAGCATGGTGGTGCTGAACAGGATCATCAGTAAGCCGACCATGTATAGCGCTGTCTTGAGCGGCGAGCGCCGGTTTTCGACCCGCCACTTTTTCCAGTCGACCGCCGCCCGGTGTGGTGGCGGTTCGGTCACGACCGGCCGGCCCGGTTTATAGGAAGCGCCGGCTGGCGGCAGGCTGATTTCACGTTGCGGGTCCGCATCGATTTCTTTCACGCGCAGGGCTCTCCATCACTTCCAAAAGTCTGGCAGAAATAGCGGTAACAGAGGAAGAATTTCCAGTCGCCCGACCGACATGGCCAGCGACATCAGCCAGAGAGCGGTGTCGTTCAGCACGCTAAAACCCGCCGCTTCGCTCGAACCAGCGCCCATGTTATTCAAACAGGCCGCTACGGCGCCGAAGGCCGTCCCCGACTCCACGTGCCACTGAACAGCATCTAAAGAGGGCGAGGCGTTTCCTATTTTTCTACAAAAGCCCGTTCGATCACATAATGGCCGGGTTCGCCGATGTGGGGCGAAATCACGAAGCCCCGCTCGTTGAGAAGCGCGCAGCTATCTTTCAGCAACCCCGGACTCCCGCAGACCATCACCCGATCCCGCGCGGGATCGAGCGGGGCCAGATCAAGGTCCGCGAACAATTTGCCGCTCTCGATCAGATGGGTCAGCCGCCCCCGATTGTGGAAGGGCTCGCGCGTCACGGTCGGATAGTAAAGAAGTTTTTGCGCGATGAGTTCCCCTAGAAACTCGTTCTTCGGTAGCTCCTCCTTGATGAAATCGGCATAGGCCAATTCGCTGATATGCCGGACCCCATGCACCAGCACGATCCGCTCGAAGCGTTCGTAGGTGTCCGGGTCCTTGATGATGCTCAAAAACGGCGCCAGCCCCGTGCCCGATCCCAGCAGGTAAAGTTGTTGGCCGGGCAGCAAGTCGTCGATGACCAAGGTGCCGACCGGCTTGCGGCCGACCAGGATCGAATCGCCCTCCTTCAGGTGTTGCAGCCGAGAGGTGAGCGGACCGTTGCGGACCTTGATGCTGAAAAATTCGAGGTGTTCCTCGTAGTTGGCGCTGGCGATGCTATAGGCGCGCGTCAGCGGGCGGCCGTCCACTTCCAGGCCGATCATGACGAAATGGCCGTTGCGAAAGCGCAGCGCCGAATCCCGGGTGGTTTTGAAGCTAAACAGCGTCTCGTTCCAGTGATGGACCTGGAGGACGCGTTCGACATTGAAAGCTTGCATGAGTGAGTCGCCAAAAATCGACTGCCCAGCAGGTTGTGGCAACCGGCTGGGCACGTTGAAAACGAGGGCCGGCGGTTGGCCGGCGGTTAAGCGGTCAAGGAGAGTAACACATTCTCATTGGACGCCGAGCAACGCCAGCATGATTCCGCCTGAAATGGCGGTTCCGAACACGCCGGCCAGATTGGGACCCATCGCGTGGAAAATCAAGTGATTGTGCGGGTTGGCCTGATTGGCGACGATATGGGAAACCCGCGCGGCGATGGGGACCGAGGCGATGCCGGCCGAGCCGATCAAGGGGTTGATCTTGTCCTTGAGAAACAGGTTCATGATCTTGGCGGTGACGACGCCGGACGCGGTGCCGAACAGGAATGCCAGCAAGCCGAGACCGACGATCAACAGCGTATCCCAGGTCAGGAACTTGTCGGCCGCCATGGTGGAGCCGATGGCCACGGTCAGGATGATGATGATGATGTTCATCAGCGCGCCGCCCGCCGTTTTGGCCAGCCGCTCGGTGACGCCCACTTCCTTCAGCAGATTGCCCAGCATCAACATGGTGATCAGCGGAGCGACCGGCGGGAAAAATAGATTGACGATGATGGCGATGACGGCGGGGAACACGATTTTTTCCAGCTTGCTGACCTTGCGAAGCTGCGGCATTCCCATTTTGCGTTCTGCTTCCGTAGTGAGCATTTTCATCACCGGCGGCTGGATCATGGGCATCAAGGCCATGTAGGAATAGGCGGCGACAGAAATTGGACCGAGCAGATGCGGGGCCAGCTTCACGGTGACGAAAATCGCCATGGGACCGTCGGCCCCGCCGATGATGCCGATGGCGCCGGCTTCGTTGATGGTGAAGCCAACCAGCTTGGCGAGGATCAGCGCCACGAAAATCCCCAGATGCGCCCCCGCCCCCAGAATGACCAGTTTGGGGTTGGCGATCATCGGACCGAAATCGGTCATGGCGCCCACGCCCAGGAAAATCAGCGGCGGAATGATCAGCTTGGCCACCCCTTCGTAGGCATAGTGAAACAGCCCGCCTTCCTTCACCACGTAGAGCAACGCGGAAACCGGCGGACCTCCCGGCACATCGGGCGGTCCCGGCACGTTGGCGACGATGCAGGAAAAACCGATGCCGATCAGCAGCAGCGGTTCGTAGTGCTTGGCGATGGCCAGATAAATCATGATCCCGCCGATGGCGATCATCACCAAGTTGCCAAAGGCGAGATTGGCCGCCCCGGTCTGCTGCAATAATGCATGGAAGAATAAAATGATTTGCTCAAACAACCGCCAGCCCTCCGACCGTGCTTACCGAGTTTTTATCAGGGGTTCATCGTTCATCGCTATGCGGCGCCAGCTCAATGGCCACCTTCCCGCAGTTTCTTCTCGTCGATCTCCCCCAGGCGATTCAGATAGGGAAACAGGGAAAGGATGAAACCGATGCCGGAGATCACCACGAAGCTCAAAAAGAAATCGATGATGCTCAACAGAATGGCTCCGTAAACCGAATCAGGGATCATGGTCGTTTACCTTTGTTGGGATTCAGGCGGCGTCACGGGCAACACCCGCGGGAGCGGTCGGATGTTCAGGAATAGAGATCGATCAGCCGACCGCGAATGCGCAGCGCCAGATCGCGCAATTCGCCCGGTTCGCGGAATGCGGCCAGGGCGGTATCCGCCTCTTGCCAGTTTTCGTCGTAGACGCAGCGCCGCGCCGCCATGGCGAAACGCTCGTAAGAGGTCCCGCCGGCGAGATCCAGCAGTTGCTCGATATCGGTGCGCGTCTCCTCCAGAGCCGCTTGGTTGGGCGCCGTTTCTTCCAAGGCCCTAATGCGCTGCGCGAGCGCCCGGATGTCGTCTCGCGCCATCGCCAGCAAGGTTAGCGTTTCGACCAGCACCTCCTTAAGCGCCGCCTGGTCCGGCGCGGCTTCGGCGCGGCGAATCAGGTTTTCGGTGGATCGTTCCGAGGGGAGGGTTGCATGGTTGATTCCTTACGATGCGCGCAAGCAGTGACAACTTTTTTACCGGAAGCGCTGTAAAGAAATCATCAAAAGAGCGGAGCGCCGTGTAAAAATTGCGTAAATGCCGGCCGGCGCACGGAGCGGCGATAATGGCCGTAAAGCCGCTGCATTCGAGCGCAAAGGCGATGGTCCTCGGCGAAATCAGGCGGGGCAGAACCGGTAGCCGATCCCGGTTTCGGTGAGAAAATAACGGGGTCGGGCCGGATCGGCTTCCAGCTTCTGGCGGAGATGGCCCATGTAGATGCGCAGATAATGACTGCGCTCCACATACGCCGGCCCCCAGACGGCGCGCAGCAGTTGGCGGTGGGTCAGCACCTTGTCGGACTGGCTGAGCAAGGTGGCCAACAGCCGAAATTCGATGGCGGTGAGATGGACGGACTGGCCCGCCCGAGTGACCTGCCGACGCTGCAAATCGACGTTCGTTTCGCCGAAAGTCACCACCGTCGCGCCGCTTGGTCCGCGCGCGTAACGCCGGCACACCGCCCGCACGCGCGCGAGCAGTTCCGTTACCCCGAAGGGTTTGATCAAATAATCATCGGCGCCGGCATCCAATGCCTCAACCTTGTCATATTCTTCGACCCGAGCCGACAGCACCAGAATGGGAATGCCGCTCCACGCGCGCAGGTCGCGGATGAAATCGACGCCGTCGCCGTCTGGCAGGCCCAAATCCAGCACGACGAGATCCGGTTTGCGGGTGCCGGCCTCCAGCAAACCTTGCCGTAGCGTATCCGCCTCGTGGACCCGATGACCCTCGCCTTCCAGCGTGGCGCGGACGAACCGGCGGATGGCTTGCTCGTCTTCGACGATCAGGACGGTCAAGGCGGTTTCGGCAGCGGCCATCAGGTCGGCTCCAGATCGGATTCATCATCCATTTCAAGCGGTGGTAAGGTTTCCAGCGGCAGCGTGAAGGTGAAGCAGGCGCCGCCGCCAGGGCGGTTGCCGGCGCTGATTGCTCCAGCGTGGGCCTCGATGATCGCCCGGCAGATGGACAGCCCCAGGCCCAAGCCCGGCATCGCCGATTCCGGCTGGCCGCGAGTGAATTTTTCAAACAAACCCTCTTGGTGAGCGACGGGCAGGCCGGGTCCTTCATCCCAGACGTCCACGATGGCCCGATCGGCCTCGGTGCGGGCCGCAACGCCGATGACAGTACCCGGCGGCGTGTATTTGGCGGCGTTCTGAAGCAAGTTGACCAGCACCCGTTCGATCAGCACCGCATCGCAATTGACCAGCGGTAGTTCCAGGCCGAGCGCCAGTTGCAACGGGTGATCGCGCAGGGGTTGTTCCAGCATCCGCAGCGCCGAGCCCACCAGTTCCTCCAGCGATTGCCAATCCTTGCGCAGCCGCACCCCGCCGACCGCTTGCAGCCTGGCCATGTCCAGCAGATTGTCGACCAGTAATGCCATCCGCATCGTCTGCTCGCGGATGGCGGCCAACGAGTCCTGAGAGGACGGCTGTCCGGCGGCCAGTTCCAGCGCCAAGGCTTCCGTCGAGCCGAGCAGCGCGGTCATCGGCGTGCGCAGATCGTGGGACAACCCCGCCAGCAGCGAGTTACGTTCTCGCTCCGCTTCCATTTTGACCAAGGTGTGACGGGCGACCGTGGCGAAGTGCAGCCGCTCCAGAGCGATGGCGATCAACGCGGTGAACGTATCCAGCAACTGGCGCTGTCCCAAGCTCGCTGGCCGCCGCGGGTCAGGCGCCACCACCAGTACCCCGCGCGCGTGCGGCGCCGCCTTGAGCGGCAGATACAACAGCGGTAAGTCGGGTAAGTTGCCGCCGCTGGATTCCATCAGCGCGTTACGGTCGAAACACTGCTGCGCGAGGGCCAAATTCACCGATAACGGCTCGGGTCGCGTCGGGATCGCTTGCAAGCAACCGCGGTCGTCCGATGGCAGCAGCCGGGCCTTGATCCGCAGGCTGGTCTCGACCCAGCGCTCGCTGATCTCGATAACGTGTTCGACCGCCAGCGCGCCCGATAGCTCGCGCGCCATTTCGTAGAGGTGACAAGCGCGCTCCTCGCGAGCCCGAGCGATGTGAGCTTGGTAGCGGAAGCGGGCGGTCAGTTGGCCGACGATCAAGCCGACGATCAGCATGACGACGAACGTCAGGATGGCTTGCAGCGTGTCAAACGCAAACGCGAATCGCGGCGGCACGAACACGAAATTGAACGATAGCCCGTTGAGGACCGCCACCAGGATCGCCGGACCGCGCCCGTACCCCGCCGCCACACCGACCACCACCAGCAAAAACAACATGATGATGTTGGCGTGATCGAAATAGGGTAAGAGCGGGATGGCGAGCAAGGTCACCCCCAAGGAAACCAGCAGGGCTACGAGGTAACCTGGTGGCGGGCGGAGCGGGTTGAATGGCGCGCGCAACCCCGTTCGCGCCATCGGCCCGATCAAGGATAATTGCCACCGACGCCAGCCGCTGGGACGCTCGGTACCAGTCCTCTGTGCTTCGGGCTGAAGGAATCTGTCTGACGGGTCGGGTTCGGTCAGAGGCGTTTTCATGTCGGGTGTGGCGGGCCAATCAGAATGAGGGGACATGATCCATCGGCCGATCGCGCGCGGCGCGCTTCCCCATAACCGTCTCGATGGCGTGAAGCGTAAACGCACGTTTGAAAAAATGGGGTAAAAATGAGAGAGCGCCGTGTAAAGAAATTATAAATTTTAGCGGGCGCTCCGCGCGCTCGCCTGACCGGCAATCCGCGCGCTCTAAATAAGCAATGAATATAACTTTATGGATAAAAAATACTTTGTTTGCATATGGGGCGATGATAAGGTCACAAACCCAATTTTTCCGCGCCGGCTCGGACCGGAGCGGGATGACCGGACTTTCAGGCGGTGGACTTGTCACGATGTATCAGTACGACCAATACGATCAAACGCTAGTCGAGGAACGGGTGGCTCAATACCGGGGTCAGGTGCGGCGTTACCTGGCCGGCGAGTTGAGCGATGATGAATTCCGACCGTTGCGGCTGATGAACGGCCTTTATATCCAGCGCCACGCGCCGATGTTGCGGGTCGCCATCCCCTACGGCCTGCTGTCGTCGCGGCAACTACGGGCTCTGGCGGACATCGCCCGCCGCTACGACAAGGGCTACGGCCATTTCACCACCCGCCAGAACATTCAGTACAACTGGCCCAAGCTAGAGGAAACGCCGGACATTCTGGCCGAGCTGGCCAAGGTGCAGATGCACGCCATCCAGACCAGCGGCAACTGCATCCGCAACGTCACCGCCGACCACCTCTCGGGTGTGGCCAAGGATGAAATCGAAGACCCGCGCATTTACTGCGAGATCATCCGGCAGTGGTCGACTTTCCATCCAGAATTTTCCTACCTGCCGCGCAAGTTCAAGATCGCCGTGACCGGGGCGCTTCACGACCGCGCGGCGGCGCAAGTCCACGATATCGGTTTGAACCTGCTGCGCAACGAGCGGGGCGAACTCGGTTTTCGGGTGCTGGTCGGCGGCGGCTTGGGGCGGACACCGTTGATCGGTCACGTCATTCGTGAGTTTCTCCCGCAGCGCGATCTGCTGTCCTATCTGGAAGCGATTCTGCGGGTCTACAACCAGCATGGCCGGCGCGACAATCTGTTCAAGGCCCGCATCAAGATTCTGGTCAAGGCCTTGAAGCCCGAGGTGTTTCGCCAACAGGTCGAAGCGGAATGGACGCAGATTCGGGAGTCCGGGCTGGTGCTGGACGAGCGCGAAATCGAGCGGGTCCGCCGGTTCTTCGCCCCGCCGCCTTACGATCTTGACGCCGCTTGCGATCTCAGTTTCGAACAGTGGTTGAAAGGCGATAAAGCGTTCGCGACTTGGGTGCGCTATAACGTCGCCGAGCACAAGGTCGCGGGCTATCGCAACGTGTTTTTGGCCTTGAAGGAACCGGATGTACCGCCCGGAGACATCACCGCCGAACAGATGGACGCGGTGGCCGATCTGGCCGATCGCTACAGCTTCGGCCAGGTTCGAGCCACCCACCACCAGAACCTGATGCTGGCGGACGTGCGGCAGGCCGAGCTCTATCCGCTGTGGCACGCCCTGAAGGCGCAGCGGCTGGCCGCGCCGGTGATCGGCACCCTGGCGGATATGATCTGCTGCCCCGGCCTGGATTTTTGCAGTCTGGCCAACGCCAGCTCCATCGCCATCGCCCGCCAGATCAACGAAAAATTCGACCGGTTCGACTATCTCTACGATCTGGGCGAGTTGCGGCTCAACATGTCCGGCTGCATGAACGCCTGCGGCCACCATCACGTCGGCCACATCGGCATTCTCGGCGTGGACAAGAAAGGGGAGGAGTGGTACCAGATTTCGCTGGGCGGCTCCTCGGAAAACGCGGCGTCGCTGGGCGATATCCTCGGCCCCTCGGTCCCCAAGACCGAGGTCGCCAACACCCTGGAGCGGCTGCTGGAGGTCTATTTGGACCGGCGCGAAGACGGCGAGCGCTTCATCGACACGTTCCGCCGGATCGGACTCGAACCGTTCCGGGTGCGGGCCTACGCGCCGGGCAGCGATCAAGCCAAACAGGAGCAGGAGCGTTATGCGGTCGGTTATTAAAGGACGGCGGATCGTCGAAGACCGTTGGCAGTCTATCGCCGACGATGCCGAGTTGCCGGCTGGCGCGGTGATCGTAGCCCTGGCGCGCTGGCGGCGGGAGCGGGCGGCGTTGCTGGCGCGGGACGAACCGGTCGGCGTCCGGCTGCCGAACACGGCCGACGTGACCGAACTGGCCGAGGATTTGCCGAAGCTGGCGGTGGTGGCGCTGGAGTTTCCCAAGTTTTCCGACGGCCGCGCCTACTCGCAAGCCCGGTTGCTGCGGGAGCGTTTCGGCTATCGGGGAGAGATCCGGGCGGTCGGGGACGTGCTGCGCGATCAACTGTTCTTCATGGCGCGCAGCGGCTTCGATGCGTTCGAGCTGCGCGAGGATCGCAGCCTGGAAGAAGCCCTGGCGGCGTTCGGTGATTTCAGCGAGAGCTATCAGCCGGCGGCCGATCAGCCGCAACCGCTGTACCGGCGGGCGCGCTGAGCGCGCCAAGCCGCGCGTTCTGGCCGCCGGTCACTGTAAATACCAATCCGGGGGGATCGGATTCTCCAGCGTTTCGACCGGTTCGCCGGTTTGAGCCGCATCCCCTCCCAGCACGTTCACCACCACGGTGGTCACGTTGTCGCTGGCATCTCGCATCAGCGCCAAGTGGATGAAAGCCTTGACCGCTTCCTGACAGTTGTGATTGCTGTGTACCAGCAGGCGGGCGATTTCTTCATCGCTGACGGTTTTGTTGAGACCGTCGCTGCACAACAGAAACATGTCGCCGGCTTGCAGGGGATAGATGGCTTCATCGATCGCCAGCTCTTCCGTCGAACCGACCGCGCGGGTGATGACGTTGGCCAGCGGATGGCGATGGGCGTCCTCGGAGGCGATCAGGCCCTGGTCGACCAGTTCCTGCACGTGGCTGTGATCGCGGGTCAACTGTTGCAATTGGCCGTTTTGCAGCCGGTAGATGCGGCTATCTCCCACCCACAGACAAGCGCAGTGGGCGCCGTGGAGCAGCAGCACCACCACCGTGCTGCCGATGGTGCGGTTGTGGTAGCGCTGGGCCGACTCCTCGCGCAAGCGTCGGTTCACGTCCTTCAGGCCTTCCCGGACCGAGTTCAAAAATTCCTCCCAATCATTGGGCGGCACGATCTGCTGCAAGGTTTCGACGATCATCTGGCTGGCGATGTCGCCGGCCTCATGTCCGCCCATCCCGTCGGCGACCGTCCAGAGACCGACCTCCGGCAGGGCCAGGCAGGCATCCTCATTGATGGCCCGGACCATGCCGACGTGACTGCGGCCGGCGGACGACCATTGAAAGGCTTGCTTTTCAGTCATGATCAAGTCTCCTCGGCGGCGGATGGCTTCCCCGAGCGGGGAGCGATACCGACAAACTGTTTTTCGGTCCAGCCCCATTGCCGCCACTCTCCGACCATCAACGCCACAAAACCGGAAACCGGCGGCAAGCCGTTGCAAATCAGCAGGCACCGGGCGATCCGCTCGGAACCCTCGGTCCACCAAAGGCTGATTTGAGGAAAGAGCCGTCGCAACAGCTCATCGGCCAGCGCCGGCGCTATCGAGCCGAAATCCAACGGGTCGGGAAGGGGATAATACCAAGAGCTGTCGGCCGCCGTGCCGGCGGTCGCGGTCGGAACCGGTGGCGCGCTCAGCGCCGCTACTTTGCGGCTGAAATCGTCCACATCCAGGCGGTCGAGGTCCAGACCCGCCAGCGCCAGTTGCTCGGCTTGCTGAAACCACGCCCCAGCGGTCACCGGCAACCCGAACAGGGACTGGGCCGCCTCCAGGGGAACGGCGATCACCAAAGGATAGTAACGGCCCACTCGGTCGACGCTCGGCATCAAAATCCCTGTGTAAGGAACCGGTCCGCACAAACCCGCGTCGAGCGCGAACCGCCAGATCGGGCTGGTACAATAACACTCACGCCAGCTCCCGCCCAACTGCAAGTGGCTTTCGGCGATCGCCTCTTGCAACCAGCCGTCCCAGGGATCGAGGAACGATTTGGGCAAATGACGACCGATAAAATCACCCCGTCCGGGCAATTTACCGAAAAAGCCGGCTACGGATCGGCCATCGGGGGCGGAATTGGCGGTGTTTTCAGACATAAACCTGCCTGTTTCTTACCGGGTTATTTGGTTAAGTATTTGAAATAATTTACTATAATTGTTCTGGGCACTGGAGTTTCTCCAATTCCCGCAAGCGGAAGGGGTTGCCGCCGGCGGTGCGAAGTTCGTAGATCGCCTGTCTGCCGCCCAGTTGAAACGTTACCCGAAATTGGCCGTTGCCAGTCGGCTGCATCTGCGCCTGATCGAGCAGTTTGAACCAGGCCCAAGGGCCGGTTTCGCTGTATTGCAGCGGGTCGCCGCCGCCCGGCGCCGCGAACTGAAGACGCGCTTGGCCGGATGCGCCGGTCCACTGAAAATCGGCAGCCCGCGCGGCCTGACCCATAGTATAGGTCAGCGTCTGGCCATCCAGTCCGATGATGGTTTGGCCGACATCCGCGCTGGCTTCGAGGGGGGTCAATTGAAAGCGGACCGCCGGGGTCTGGCTGTTGCCGCCGAACAGGGCGGCGCGCACGGCGGCGGCGCGCTGGAACAATTGCAGAGCTTCCGGGGAAATCATCTGTTCGGGACCGGTCGGACCGCGCCAGCGCCAAACGCCTTGGGAGGTATCCACATAGTTTTGCAGGTGCTGCTTGAAGTAACTGTCCAGGAGTCCGTTCGGCCCGAAGAAGCGGCCGAAGGCCGCCAGGGTGGCGTCCGGCGGTCCTTGGATGGTGCGGCTGGCGCCGGCGCCAGGGGTTTGGCCGACCCACTGAATAGTGTTGGTCGCGACGGCGGGGGCCGGCCCGCCCCCGCCCCCGCCCGGTCCGGGGCCGCTCCATTGGATGGCGCTGCGGACCAGGGGGTAGCGGCCGTTGAGATTGTCCTGAAAAAAAGCGGCGATTTGGGCCGCTTTCCATTGTGCGTTCAACCGGTCGCGCAGGCTGCGGACAATATCGATGCTGTCCGTGGCCAGTTTGACGAGCAGGGTATTGAAGGGGGGCGGCTTGCGGGCGGCTTCGATCTGGAGCTGGTTGGCCACGCCGGCAAACTGGTCCTTGAGGTTCTGCGCCACGCTGCCGTCCGGGCTGGCTTCCCGCGCCCGGCCGATGGCGTTCATGTGGCCGTAGAGGTCGTTGAGCGCCGACAGCGTTTTATCAAGCGGCGGGATGGCGCCCTCGGGGCCGCCGATTTCACGCCCGTACTGACCGTTCAGACCCAGCAAGCGCGGATCGACGCCGCAGCTCAGCGCCTTGGCCGCCGTGGGGGCATCGGCTTTGTTGATGATGCCGGCGATCTTCTCGGTCAGCGACTGATCGGCCGGCGGGGTTTTAGCGGCCGGCGCCGGCGCGGGCGGCCGGTCCAGGGCCGTTTCGCGGGCGATGGTCTGAAACAGCGTGCGCAGCGGCGACGCCGGCCCGGACAGCACCTGTAAGATGTCCAGCGCCGCTCCTGGATTATCGAATTCCTTGAGCTTGATATCGTTCAGCAATTCTTGCCACAACCGCAGGTAGTCGCTCAGATAAAGGCGGCAGAGGTTGTCGGCGATCTGTTGCCGCTCGGCCGGATTGTTCGAAACCTGCGCCACCGCACCCAAAATCCAGCTCTCATCAGCCAGTCGGTCCACCAGTTTCGGGCTCTCGGTTAAAAAAAAATGGTAGTAGCCGTTATAGGTATACAAACCGGGTATGCCGCCGTTCAGCGGCTGGCCGCTCTTGCGGTCGAGGACGCGGGGTGCGTCCGGGCCGGCGGCGGCGGTCAGGCCGAGCTCTGGCGGGTCGCCGGCTTGGCGCTGGTCGTGCTTGAGCCGCTCGTAGACCCGTTGGGCCAGGGGAATCTGGTTCAGCAGGGCGCGGCTGCTCTGGATCAGAGCGTTGTCCAGGGCGATGGGCGATTTCAGGGGCGCTTGTTCCAGCAGCGCGTCGAGATGGGCGCTCAGATGGTCGCGCTGTTCCCGGCTGATGGTGCGGGGCAGATGGGTCTGCCATTCCTGTTCCAGCCAGCTCTTGACGGTCTTGGCGTCGAAATGCTCGGTGTCGTCCATCATCAGATAGACCTTGAGCGTGTCGTACAGCGCGCCGGGGTTGGTGGCGCTCTGGCGTAGCCGTTCTTCCAGGCGCAGGATGATGCGGGGTAGCAAGGCCTGACCGAGCAGACGCTGGTAGATCGCCTGCGCCTCGCCGCCGAGCTTGTCGCCCTGATAAAGCCCAAAGCCCATCAGCCAGGGTTTGCTGGCGTCGCGGTCGCTGTAGCCGCCGGGGATGGCGCGGGCGGCGTCCAGCAAAGGCAGGGCGGCGACCGGGTCGGTTTGGTCGGGGGATAAGGCCTGAAGCTGCTGGGCGACTTCGAGCCGCTGTTTTTCCACCGCGCGCACGTACATTTCGTTGCGGGCGTAACTGGTCAGCCACAGCGCCGCCGCCGCGGCGGTGACCAGCAAGGCGGCGGCATAAGCCCCGCGTTGGATCCAGGACCGCCAGCGCTCCACCTTCAGATTGGTGCCGGCGAGGCCGGATTCGGGAAAAATCACCTCGCGCAACAGGCGGGTGATGAAGTAGCTGCGGCCTTTGCCCGAAAAAGCGCTCGATAGCTGCCGGCGCAAGCCGAAGGTGCTGGCCAGCGCGCTCATCAGCCGGTCGATCGGGGTGCCTTCCTGAGTACCGCTGGTGAAATAGACGCCGCGCAGCAGGACGCGCTCCTCGAAGCGGCTGGGTCGGAACACCTCCTTGAGGAAGCGCTCGGCCATTGGCTTCAGCGAGCCAAACTGCTGGGGGAAGGTGTAAATCAGGTCGCGCCGCTGCGGGTCGCGCTCGTCCTGCAAGCGCTCGACCAGGCGGTCGTTCAAGCGCTGTTCCAGCAGCTCGATTTCGGCGGTGAACTGTTGGACCACTCCGTCAGGATTGGTGGGGTCATCCATCGGCAGGGTCAAACCCCAAACCTGATCCCGCTCTTCCTTGCCGAGATCGGCGAAGAATTCGACGAAGCCGGCGATCAGGTCAGCCTTGGTGAACAGCACGTAAATCGGAAAGCGGATGCCGAAATGCTCGTGCAGTTCCTGCACCCGTTGCTTGATGGCCTGCGCCTGGGCTTCGCGTTCCTCTTCGCGCTGCTGCATCAGGTCGGCGAGGCTGATGGCGATGAACGCGCCGTTGATGGGGCGGCGGCGGCGGTGTTTCTTCAAGAGATCCAGGAAGCCGCGCCAAGCGGCCCGGTCTACTTCCTCGTGGCTGTCCTGGGTGGTGTAGCGGCCGGCGGTGTCCAGCAGGACGGCCTCATCGGTGAACCACCAATCGCAGTTGCGGGTGCCGCCCACGCCGCGCACCTTGCCCGCGCCCAGCGGGAAGCGTAGGCCGGAGTTGATCAGCGCCGTGGTCTTGCCGGAGCCGGGCGGGCCGATGATGATGTACCAGGGCAGTTGGTAGAGATATTGGCCGCGGCCGGTCTTGCCGCCCAGCTTGGTCTTTTTGAGGACTCCCAGCGCGTCGTCGAACCCGCGCTTGAGCGTGGAAATCTCCTCGGCCGAGGCGGCGTCCCGCTCTTTTTTCTTCTGCTCCTTTTCGCGGGCTTCCGGACTGGGTTGGCCCGCCGCCTGGCCGCCTTCGCCGAGCTGGCCGGCCTGTCTGGCCAAATCCGCCAGCATGTCGCGGTTGCTGCGCAAGGTCTGGATGTAGTAGATGACCTTGTAGAGGGCCATGGAGCCGCCGAAGGCCGCGATGGTCACGATGCGGCCCATATCGGTGGCGAGCGGGGAAGCGCCGGCCACCGAGATCAGCGGTCCCAGATACCAGATCAGGGCGATGACGGCGGCGAAGCCGGTCAGGCCGATGAACAAGGGATGTTTGAGAAAATTCAGGATCTTTTTCATGAGCCCGACCTAATTGACCCGGGCGAGCAGCACGATATCGACGCGCCGGTTCAGCGCCCGATTCTGCGGGGTGTTGTTGGGGGCGACCGGTTGGGTGTCGGCGCGGCCTTCGCTGCTGAAACGGCCGGGGCTGTTGCTGCCGGTGGCCAGGATCTTGACCACGCTTTCGGCGCGGGCCTTGGACAGATGCCAGTTGGAGGGGAATTGCAGGGTGCGAATCGGCACGTTGTCGCTGTGGCCGGTGACCAACACCCGGCCCTGCACCTTGTTCATTTCCGCGCCGATTTGCTGGAGCAGGTTGTAAAATGTCGGCTTGACCTCGGCCTTGCCCGAATCGAACAGGCCATCGCCGCGGAGGCGCACCGTGGTTTGATCGGGTCCCTCGATCACTTCGACCAGCCCTTGCCGGATTTGCGGGTCCAGAAACGTCCGTAAGGCCTGGCTGAGCTGGCTCAGTTGGGCGTTGGGTTTGCCGGCGGCCGGCGTCGCGGCGATCCCGCCGCGACGCACGGTGGCCACGGTCTGGCCCCGGATGTCGGCCAGCGCGGTCAACACGGGATCGGAAGTGGTGTTCAGCAACCAGTTGAAAATCGCGAAAGCCAGCAGCAGCAAGGCGGCGGCGACGCCGGCCACCACCCACAGCGGCACGTAGCGGATCAGCGGATTGCGCGGTTCGAGCGCGCCGCGCCAGTGCGGGGACAGATCGCGTTCGAACTCGCCGCGGGCGCTGCGGATGGCGTTGTAGGCCCGTTCCCGTTGCTGGTCCAGGCGGTCGCGGCCGTTTTCCAACAGCTTGTAGCGGCCTTGCAGCCCGAACGCCAGACACAAATACATCAGCTCCAGCAGATACAGATTCTTGCGCGGGTCGAGCACGATTGAATCCAGCAATTCGAAAAACTTCTCGCCGCCCCAGGCTTCATTGTGAAAGGTGATCAGCAGGCTGTTTTCACTCCATTCGCTGGCTCGGCCCCAGGGCGTGTTCAAGATGACTTCGTCGAGGGTGGTGCACAGAATGTAGCGGGCGCGGAAGACGGTTTTTTCGTCGATGCCGGCGTTGCGGGCGTTGGCGGTGAAGGCTTTGACCTCCTCGATCATGCGCTGGCGCAACCGCTCGGGTTCGGGGTGCGAGGAGGTGTTCTTAAGGCGCATGATCAGGCCGAGCAGCGGCGCGGCGGCGGCTTCCAACGGGTTCAAGCCAACGCCGCTCGGCGCGATCGGCTCCTCGGACGGAGGCGCCTCGGGCGGGCGCGGCGGCGGGCGCGTCGCATCCGAGGGGGTGGAGCGCCGGCCGCCCGGCGACGGCCGGATGACGGTGCGTTCGCCAGGATCGTCGTCAGGGCCGGCAAAGGGATCGTCGATGGTCACGAGGCATTACTCTTTGATGGCCCAGAACACCATGTCCAGTCCGGGAAAGTCGCCGCCGACAAAAAACGCGAAACCTCCCGAATTGAGCAATTGCTTCCAGAATTCACTGTTGCGGTCGAGCCGGAAATAAATGAAATCAGCGCGGTAGGGGATTTCACGCGGGGCGACCGGCAAAGCGTTGACGCCGATGCCGGGCAGGTGGTGGTTGATGAGTTTGGCGATAATCTCGACCGGGCCGATCTTGAGCTGCGGCGGGAAACGGGCGCGCAGCGTGTCGGAGGCCATATCGGCCCGCACCGCCAGAATGAAGTTGGCCTTGGCGAGCAAGGGCTTTTCCCGATCGGTGATGATGCCGACCCGGATGCCGTACTGACGTTCTTCAAGGGGAATCTGGATCGCCGCATCCACTTCTTCCAGGCTGAGCGAGCGGCGCAGCTCACGCATCAGCGGTTCGAAGGTTCTTTGCAGGTCGTCGTGATCGTAGGCCGGCAGCGTCGGCGGACGGCGTTTGACCTTGTCGGTGAAGGTCGCCATTTCGCCGGCCAGTTGCAAGGCGATCTGATAGAAGGTTTCCGGGTGCAGCTTCTGCATGATGGCCAGATGCGCGAACAGCGGCTCGAAGCGGTTGACGGTTTGCAAGCGCATGAATTGCGCCAAGTCCAGCGAGGCGGCGCGCGCCGTGCCGCCTCCCACCACGCGTTCGGCCAGCGCGTCGCCGCGCTGGTGCAGCAAGCCGAGCAACTCGGCGACGAAGCCGTTCAGCGACGGCACGCCCCGGCAATCCAAGGACGGCGGGATGTACTGTTCGTCCAGCACGACCTTCTGGTCCGGGCGTCGCTCCGCCACGCGGGCGATGCCGATGCAGGTGTGTTCGCTCCAGTCTCGGGTGTCGAGCAGCAAGCGCAGCCGGGGTTCGCCGACCTCGACGAAAGCGCTGTTGTTAGCGGTGTCGATATTGTTGTCGCGCACTTCACGGGCCACGGCGCGGTAGCGGGCGGCGGTGTCGGTCTGATCGCCGCGTTCCACATCGGCCATGCCGGTCCGCCGCAGCGGCAGGGCCAACATGACCCGAGTGTCGCGCACCCCGGCGTCGATGGTGAGCGGCGTGGGCGGCGGATCGTGTTCGGGAATGCTGAATGGAGTGCCGTCGGGCAATAGCCCCTTGGCGGAGGTGACGGCCATCTTGCCCAACGCCAGGGCTTCCCGGTCCAGAGCCAGCTCCACCAGGCCCCAGTCGTAAGGGCGCAGCGGGCCGCGCGACTGGCGGACAAAGGCTTCCAAATAGCGATCCTGCTGCTGGAAATGCTGGGGGCGCAGGAACATGCCCTCGGACCACACAACCTTGCTGTACCAACTCATGAGGGGGTCGCTCGTTTCAGCGCTTCGATGAAGGCGGGCGCTGCGTTAAATTTGATCGGTTTATCACTCAATCCTAGCATCCAAACCGTAAAGCGGCAGTGGGTATGGGGCCAAACTCAAGCGTCGCGCAGCCGGCTTTGGTAAGCACGGGCGAATTCTTCGCCGAACAGTTTGTTGAAATCGTCCTCGGCCTCCCGAGCGATGGCGTGATATTCGGCGATGAACAGATCCCAATATTTGGCCTTGCGGTTGGCCGGCCAGAGATTATCAAGCACATTCTGTTCCAGCCGGTCTTCCAGATTGCCCGGATCGAAGCGTTGCAGCAGATGGTTCAAAGCCGCTTGAATGCCCGCCATCACGGCCAACTGGTGCGCCTTGATGTCGTCGAAGCCTTCGCGCACCGCCTGGACCGGCGGCATGTAGGCGTCCTTCTGTCCGAGCAGCAGCAAGCCCATGACCTGTTCTGGAGCTAGCGGCGGCTGCCCGGGCGAGGTCTTGAGCGGGTTGTTTTCGATCGGGCCCATGGTGGTGCGATCCAGCCGGAACTCGCCTTTCACATCGCTGCGGGCCAGCAAGACTTCCATCAGCCCCCGCACGGTTTCGCGGAAGATGGCCCCCAGATTGGCCATCAATTCAGTCGTTTGCGCATCGGCTAGTTTCAGGAGCGGCAGTCCGGCCCCCTCGCAAAAGGCGCGCAGCAGCACGTCCGCGCCGGAGGCCGCCGCGAGCGCGGGCTGCGCGGGGCCGGCCGAGGGGCGTTGCGATACCGGCGCGACCGGTGAGGTCGGGATTTGCTTGGCGGGAACCTGAGAGATCGGTTGCGGCGCGACCGGCGCGACCGGCGCGGCGGCGCTGGGTGGGGCGGGTTGCATCCACCAGTCATCGGGAATGAGCGGGTCGAAGCCGGACTCGACGGAGGCGGTCGGCATTTTCGGCTCGGGGACCAAGGGCGTCATCGGCGCGGGTTCCGGTATTTGCAACTCGGGTTCCAACGGCGTTTTCGGCGCGGCTTCCGGGGCGCTCGAAGACGTTGCCGGCAAGGCGGTGGACGCCGGCGCGGGTTGGACCGCAAGGCCGGGTTCGGGCAAGGTTGGCGTGGCCGAGAACAGGGGTTCAGACGGCGGTTCCGTGGTCGGTGCGAGCGATTTGCGAAGCCCCGCCCCAGTAATCAGCGATGGCAATTCGAAATTGATCCGTTCCGGCGAGGATAAATCCGGGGACGGCGTCGTGGCGGGCCTATCGGAAGCGGCGGGCGCGGCGTGTCGCGCCGGATCGGGACCGCCCCGATCCCCGGACAGGATATCGTCGAAAGGCGGTTTGAGGTGATCCAGCCAGGCATCGCCGCCGCCGTGTTGCAGCGGATCGGCGGCGAGCGGCGGCGCGCCGCCCAACAGATCGCTGTCGAACGGCGGCACGATATCGGTAAACGGCCCTTCCAACAGCGCCTTCGAATCGGGTTCGCCGGAGTCGAAGGCCACTGAAATTTCGTATTCACCCAGTACGAAATGGTCGCCGTCATTGAGTTCGATGGTTTGGTTGCGGGCGATTCTCTGTTGGGAATCGTTGAGAAAGGTCCCGTTGACGCTGAAGTCGGTCAGAAAGTAAGCGCCCTCTCGATAAAGGACGGTGCAGTGATGCTTGGACAGAATCCGTTCGGGGTCTTGCAGCACCCAGTCGTTTTGCGCCGCGCGGCCGATGGTAAGCGGCTCGCGGCCGAGGGTTTTAGCGATTTCTTGGCCGGGCGAGAGCCGCTGATAGCTAGTGATGGTTAATTTCAGAGGCATGGCGCGCGTTCCGTTGGCCGGGAGATTGTGACAATCGCCTAGGCGGAATTCATCGAATCGATCACAAGGAATCAAGGTTGGAATGCTAATGATCGAGTCTATACCGACCGGCCAATCACGCCAAGCCGGTCTGTCGAGCCAGTGGGGGGCGTCGTCGGGTGATAGGGGGCTCGGGGTAGCGAGCCGGGGTTGCGGCCACGGCAATCTGGTGCGAGGGTAAAGCGGCGGCCGGCGCGGCCGGGAGCGCGGCGTTCTTACAATTTGCTTACAAATTTGCCCAATTTGGCGCTTTCTGAAATGACTGGGAAATTTTTATAGACGATGATCGCCACAGGTCTTAGCGCCGTGGATCACTTGGCGGGTTGCCGGAGGCGTCTATACTTCAAGGCACCCGAGCAGACGAGGCGCAAGACCGATGAGCGTGATCGAGATCGAGACACTGTTGGACGAGATCGAGGCGACCGCGCCATGCGGTGAGGATCTCGAATACGACCCGGAATTGGCCGAGCTGGAAGCGGCGGCGCAGGAGACGCCAGAACGCCAGTACGGCGACACCATCATTCCCGCCCAGCCGCCCGACTGGCGCGCGGTAAAAACAACGGCCTTGAGCTTGTTCGGGCGGACTAGGGACTTGCGGATCGCGGTTGCGCTGGCCAGAGCTTTACTGCATGTCGATGGCTTGCCGGGCTTCGCCGCCGGCCTGAGCGTGGTGGAAGGCTTGCTCGAACGTTATTGGGACAGCGTTTACCCGCTGCTCGATCCTGAGGACGACAACGACCCCACGTTGCGGGTCAACGTTCTGGTGGCGCTGTGCGATCAAGAAGCCACGCTGCGCGGCGTGCGGGAAATGCCGCTGGTCAACTCGCGCGCCCTGGGGCGCTTCAGCTTGCGGGATGTCCAGATCGCCAGCGGCCTGCTGGCGCCCCTCGCGAGCGACGAACCGGCGGAGTTGCCCACCCAGACCAAGATCGACGGGGCGTTCCTCGATGCCGATCTGGACGAATTGCAAGCCACCGCCGCGGCCGTCGCCGAAGCCATCGAGCGGGCCAAACGGATCGAGGTGGTGTTGACCGAACTGATCGGCGTCGCCCGCGCGCCGGACATGAGCGCGCTGGCGGGCGTATTGAAAGAAATACACCATGTGTTGGCCCAGCAATTGCAAAAACGTGGGGTCGGCCTCATTGCTGAGGCGACGGCGGATGAAATGGCCGACGGAGAGTCGCTCGCGGGGGCCGCCGCCGGCCAGCGGTGGGTGGTCGGTGAAATCGGCAGCCGTGATGATGCCATGCGGATGCTGGATAAGATTTGCGACTACTTCGAACGCTACGAACCGTCCAGCCCGGTGCCGTTTTTGTTGAAACGCGCCAAGAAGCTAGTGACCAAGGATTTCATGGCGATTCTGAACGATCTTGCCCCTGGCGGAGCCGAGCAAGCCACGCTGATTTTCGGCTTGCAGGGCGAGGAGTCCGGCGAATGAAGGCCGTCTAACGTGAGCTGCTAATTATCAATCTTAAAGAGGTAATTGTCCCATGGCGATGAGCAGTCAGAAATTTATCGCGCGCAACCGAGCGCCGCGCGTGCAGATCGAGTACGACGTCGAGGTGTACGGCTCGCAGAAGAAAGTGCAGATCCCCTTTGTGATGGGGGTGATGGCCGATCTGTCCGGCAAGCCGGTCGATCCCCTGGCGCCGGTGGCGGAGCGCAAATTCATGGAAATCGACGTGGATAACTTCGATAGCCGCATGAAGGCGATGAAACCGCGCGCGGCGTTTCGGGTGCCCAACACCCTGACGGGCGAAGGTGAGCTGAGCCTGGATATCACCTTCGAAAGCATGGACGATTTTTCACCGGCGGCGGTGGCGCGTAAGGTGGACGCCCTGAACAAGCTGCTACAAGCCCGCCAGCAACTGACCAATCTGATGACTTACATGGACGGCAAGACCGGCGCGGAGGAGTTGATCGCCAAGGTGCTGAACGATCCGAGTTTGCTGCAATCCCTGGCGGCCGCCCCCAAGCCCCAGGACAGCGAAAAACCCGCCACCGAGGAGTGATAGACCATGGCCGAAACCGATCCGACTGTCGCGGCCCCGGCGGGCGCCGCCGCCGAAGTTCTGGAAACCAACGAGTTTTCCTCCTTGTTGCAACGGGAGTTCAAACCTAAATCCGACCAAGCCAAGGAAGCGGTCGAGCACGCGGTCAAGACGCTGGCCGAGCAGGCCCTGCAACATACCACGCTGATCTCCAAGGACGTGCTCAAGTCGATCGAGTCGATGGTCGCCGAAATCGACCGGAAGCTGAGCGAGCAGATCAATCTGATCATGCACCATCCCGAATTCCAACAGCTGGAAGGCGCTTGGCGCGGTCTGCACTATCTGGTTTTCAACACTGAAACCGACGAGATGCTCAAGATTCGGGTGATGAACATCACCAAAAACGAATTGAGCAGAACCTTGAAGAAATTCAAGGGTGTGGTCTGGGATCAGAGCCCACTGTTCAAGAAAGTCTACGAGGAAGAGTACGGTCAGTTCGGCGGTGAACCGTTCGGCTGTCTGGTCGGAGACTACCATTTCGACCACAGCCCGCCCGATGTGGAGCTGCTGCGCAGCATGGCTCAAATCTCCGCCGCCGCCCACACGCCGTTCATCGCCGGCGCGTCGCCCACCGTGATGCAAATGGAGTCCTGGCAGGAACTCAGCAACCCGCGTGACCTGACCAAGATTTTCCAAACGCCGGAATACGGCGGCTGGCGCGGCTTGCGCGATTCCGAGGATTCGCGCTACATCGGTCTGGCGATGCCGCGGTTTCTGGCGCGGACGCCCTATGGCGCGAAAACCGATCCGGTCGAGGAGTTCGATTTCGAGGAAGATATCGAGGGTGGCGACCACAGTAAATATTGCTGGGCCAATTCGGCTTACGCCATGGCCAAGAACATCACCATGGCCTACAAGCTATACGGCTGGTGCACCAAGATCCGGGGCATCGAATCCGGCGGCGCGGTGGAAGGCTTGCCGACCCATATCTTCCCGACCGACGACGGCGGGGTGGACGCGAAGTGCCCGACCGAAATCGCGATCAGCGACCGACGCGAAGCGGAACTGGCCAAGAACGGCTTCATGCCGCTGGTCCACAAGAAAAACACCGACTTCGCCGCCTTCATCGGCGCTCAGTCGCTGCAAAAGCCGGCCGAATACGACGACCCGGACGCCACCGCCAACGCCAACTTGTCGGCCCGGCTGCCCTATCTGTTCGCGGTCTGTCGCTTCGCCCATTACCTCAAGTGCATGGTGCGGGACAAGATCGGCTCGTTCAAGGAGCGGGAAGCCCTCGAACGCTGGTTGCAGGAATGGATTTACAACTATGTGGACGGCAATCCGGCCATTTCCAGCGATGAGACCAAGGCCATGAAACCGCTGGCGGCGGCCGAGGTGGTGGTCGAGGAAGTGGAAGGCAATCCGGGTTACTACACCTCGAAGTTCTTCTTGCGCCCGCATTATCAGTTGGAAGGGCTGACGGTATCGCTGCGCTTGGTATCCAAGCTGCCGTCGATCAAGGGGTAGTGGTCCGCTGGGCCAGAATGGGCTGGTTAATGTGGCCCATTTTTGAGAGTTTCAAGCGAAATTGGTGGCAAAAAGGAGTGAGAGAGTGACTTATTTTCTGGCATGAGATATGCAAATTCTTACTCGACGACGGAAATTGCAGTCCTTCAGACCCGAAGTTTCGAAGGCACCGTTGATCGGAGCGGTGGTTGAACCATCGATGAACCATGAACTGACTGTTGAGAGGATACGACGATGGCTGATGCATTTTTGAAAATTGGCGACGTGAAGGGCGAGTGTTCGGATCATGAATTCAAGGAATGGATCGAGGTGCTGAGCTGGTCCTGGGGCGCGCACCAACTGGGTACCGCCGGACACGGCGCCGGTCTGGGCGCCAGCAAGGTGAGCATGAACGATTTCAGCTTCACCATGCACTTCTGCGCGGCGTCGCCCGAACTGTTGCTGTCCTGCTGCTCGGGCCATCACTACCCGGAAGCCAAGCTGGTGATGCGCAAGCCGACCGGCAAGGACGGCGGCCAGCAGAAATTCCTGGAGTTCACCTTCAAGGACGTGATCGTCAGCAGCTACCAGACCGGCGGCGCCGGCGAGGATCTGCCGGTCGAGAGCCTGTCCTTGAACTTCACCTCGATGCAGCAGGAATACTTCACTCAGGATGCGAAGGGCGCGACCAAATCCGCCGGCAAGTCGGGTTGGGACGTCAAGACCAACAAGAAGCTGTAAGCGAGCGGCTGGCCAGATTATTCTGGCGTTGCAACGGGACCCGCGTATCCGGCCTGATGGTTTCAGTCCGGGTGCGCGGAGTTTTTCTCCCTTCGAAAAATTTGGAAAACGCCGCTTATGCAAGCCGAGCAAAGTCTACGCGAGGGGCGGTTGCAAGACGCCCTGACCGAGTTGCAGGCGCAAGTGCGCAAGGAGCCCGCCAATCCCCGCTACCGCATTTTCCTGTTTCAGTTGCTGGCGGTGCGGGGTCAGTGGGAACGGGCCCTGAATCAGTTGAACGTGGTGGGCGAAATGGATGCCACCAGCCTGCCGATGGTGCAAACCTACCGCGAGGCGATCCGCTGCGAGCTGTTGCGCGCCGAAGTGTTCGCCGGGCGGCGCTCGCCGCTGGTGTTCGGCGACCCGGAGCCTTGGGTGGCCTTGTTGCTGGACGCCTTGCGGCTGACCGCGACCGCGCAATACGCCCGCGCCCGCGCCACCCGTGAGCAGGCTTTCGAAGCGGCGGCGGCGGTCGCCGGAACGCTGGACGAGCAGCCTTTCGAGTGGCTCGCCGACGCCGACCCGCGATTGGGTCCGATGCTGGAGGCGGTGCTCAACGGGCGTTACTACTGGATTCCCTGGCAGCGGATTCGCGCGATCCAACTCGAACAACCCGCCGATTTGCGGGATTTCGTTTGGGCTCCGGCCCAGTTTACCTGGGCCAACGGCGGCGAAACCGTGGGCCTGATTCCCGCGCGCTATCCCGGCTCTCAGGACGCTCCCGATCCGCTGGTCCAACTGGGGCGCAAGACCGACTGGCGCGACTGCGGGGAGGAAACCTGGTTGGGGCTGGGACAACGGATGCTGGCGACCGAGCAAGGCGAGCATCCCTTGCTGGACGTGCGCCGGATCGCGCTGGATGTCGGGGACATTCCCACGCCCGAAGCTCCTGCGGAGGCCAGGGCCGGCGATGGCTGAACTCACCCCCAAGGAGCGGCTGCAACCCTCATTGTTGGATCGCTTGACCGACGAGGAACCGGACCGCCAGCAGGAATCGCGGGACAAACGGGTGCTGTCGATGGGCCGCTTGCGCGAGTGCGTGCTGCGGGATTTGGCCTGGCTGCTCAATTCCACGCGCCTGACCGGCGCCGAACTGGACGCGCGCTATCCGTTCGCGGCGCGTTCGGTGCTCAACTACGGGCTGCCGGCCCTGGCGGGAGCGACCGCGCGCAATCTGGAAATCAGCGATCTGGAGCAGAGCCTGCGTCAAGCCATCATCGATTTTGAGCCGCGTATCCTGCGCCATACGCTGCGGGTTCATGCCGAGCTCACCGAAGAACGGATGAGTCACAACGCCCTGACCTTTGAAGTCGAAGGCGATTTGTGGGCGCAGCCGGTGCCGCTGCAACTGTACTTGAAGACCGAAATCGATCTGGAAAGCGGTCAGGTCAAGATCGAAGAATCCAACCGACCGAGGGGGCGCTGATGGACCCGCGCCTGCTGGAGTATTACAACCGGGAACTGCAACACCTGCGCGAAGTGGGCGGTGAATTCGCCAAGGAATTTCCCAAGATCGCCGGCCGGTTGGGATTGGAAGGCTTCGAATGCGCCGATCCTTACGTGGAGCGGTTGCTGGAAGGCTTCGGCTTTCTGGCGGCGCGGGTCCAGCTCAAGCTAGACGCCGAGTTCCCGCGCTTCACCCAGCATCTGCTGGAAATCATTTACCCGCATTATTTGGCCCCGACCCCCTCGATGCTGGTCGCTCAATTTCAGCCCGATCCCACCGAAGGCGCGCTCGATCAGGGCTTCGTCATCCCGCGCGGCAGCGAATTGCGCAGCCTGTTGGGCAAGGGCGACCAGACCCCCTGCGAGTACCGCACCGCGCACGAGGTGACGCTGTGGCCGGTGGAATTGACCGAGGTTCAGTATTTCGCCGGCAAGGAGCCGGTGGCGCTGCTCGATCTGCCGGATCTGAACAAAGTGCGAGCGGGCGTCCGGCTGCGGCTGCGGACCACCCTGCCGGGGCTGACCTTCGACAAGTTGGCTCTGGAGCGACTGACCCTGTTCCTGCACGGCGGCGACGAACTGCCCATGCGGGTTTACGAACAGTTGTTAAGCAATACCGTGCTGATGGTGGTCCGGCCGGGCCAGCGTCCGGCGCCCTGGCACGAAGTGGTGCCCGGCGAGCGCATCCGGCGCTTGGGTTTTGCCGACGAGCAGGCGCTGCTGCCGTATGCGCCGCCCTCCTTTCGAGGCTACCGGTTGTTGCACGAATATTTCGTGTTTCCGCAGCGTTACCTGTTCGTGGAATTGGTGGGTTTGGGGCCGGCGGTGCGCCGTTGCGCGGATTCGGAGCTGGAAATCTTGATCCTGCTCAACCGAGCCAACGCGGTGCTGGAAAACAGTCTGGAAACCGAGCATTTCGCGCTGTTTTGCGCGCCGGCCATCAATCTGTTTCCCAAGCGCGCCGACCGCATTCATCTGAGCGAGCAGGTGGCCGAACATCATGTGGTGCCGGACCGAACCCGGCCGATGGATTTCGAGGTCTATCAGGTCAACGGGGTGACGGGAATCGGGGCGGAAGGCGAGGAACAGGAATTCCTGCCGTTTTATGCCGCCTACGACCGGTTGGACCAGCACGAGCAGCGCGCGTTTTACACGATGCGTCGGTTACCCCGGCAGCTATCCAGCCAGCAGCGCCGCAGCGGACCCCGTTCCAGCTATATCGGCAGCGAGGCTTTTCTATCCTTGGTGGACGCCGGGGAAGCACCCTATCGGTCTAATCTGAAACAGTTGGCGGTGACCGCGCTGTGCACCAATCGCGATCTGCCGCTGCACATGCCGATCGGGCTGGGCGAGACCGACTTTAGCATGACCTCCGGCGCGCCGGTCGGCTCGGTGCGCTGTCTGGCCGGGCCGACCAAGCCGCGCCCTTCCCACGCCCACGGCGATACCGCCTGGCGCTTGATCAGCCATTTGTCGCTGAATTATCTGTCGCTGGCCGATACCGATCGCCGTCAGGGCGCGGTGGCGTTGCGGGAATTGTTGGCCTTGTACGGCGATCTGGCCGAGGCCGCCACCCGCAAGCAAATCGACGGGGTTCGTTCGGTCCGGGCGGCTCCCATCACCCGCCGCGCGCCCATTGCGGGGCCTATCGCCTTCGCGCGGGGCCTGGAGGTGAACGTCACGCTGGACGAAGGCGCTTTCGAAGGCGCGGGCATTTTTCTGCTGGGGGCGGTGCTGGAGCAGTTTTTCGCGAAATACGCCTCCATCAATTCGTTTACTGAAACGGTGGTGCATTCCTCCGAACGTGGCGAGATCATGCGATGGCCGGCGAGAATCGGGAAGCGGCACACGTTCTAGAATTGTTCGAAGCGTTGCGGCGCACGCCGTATGCCTTTCATTTTTTCCAGGCGTTGCGGCGGCTGGAATGCCTGCATCGAGACCGGCCGCGCCTGGGAAAGTCGCTGCGTTTGACCGACGATCCGATTCGGCTGGCCCAGGAGCCGTCGCTGGCTTTTGCGCCGGCGACGCTGGCCGCCTTCGATCCGGGGGGTGAGAACCGGCCGCCGCGCTTGTATGAATATTTTCTCGGTCTGTTTGGCCCCAATGGCCCGCTGCCGACCCATCTGACCGAGTACGCGCGCGGGCGGTTGCGCAACGAGGGCGACCGGACCTTCGTCGGGTTCGCCGATATCTTTCACCATCGGATGCTGTGCCTGTTCTATCGGGCCTGGGCCGATGCCGAGCCGACGGTCAGTTTCGATCGGCCGGAAACCGACCGTTTCAACGTCTATGTCGGCGCGCAACTCGGCCTGGGAACGCCCGCGCTGTGGGACCGGGACGCCGCGCCCGATTTGGCGAAGTTTCACTATGCCGGCCGGCTGGCCGGTCAGACCCGCAACCCCGAAGGCTTGGAAGCGATTCTGGGGGATTTTTTCAAGCTGCCGGTGGCGGTCGAAACCTTCGTCGGCCACTGGCTGCCGCTGGATGAAGTCAGCCGCTGCCGGTTGGGCGAAGCGCCCGCCACCGGTTTGTTAGGCATAACCACGGTGATCGGCGAGCGGGCCTGGGACTGTCAGTACAAGTTTCGCATCCTCATGGGACCGATGACGCTGGCCGAATTCCAGCGCTTCCTGCCGGGCGCCGATAGCTTGCGGCGGTTGGTGGCTTGGGTGCGCAATTATGTCGGCGAGGAGCTGTTGTGGGATGTGAACCTGATCCTCAAAAAGGAAGAGGTGCCGCCGCTGGTGCTGGGCGCGGAGACCCGGCTGGGTTGGACCAGCTGGCTGAGCAGCCAGCCGCTGGCTCGCGATGCCGATGATTTGAAACTGGACGCTGTGACCTACTGCGCCTGACGCGCTCATTGTTTTTACCGTTCACTCTTTATTTATAACGTTCACTGGAGTCCGAATCCATGGCCGAAATCAGCCGTGTTGCCCTGTTCGGGAAACTGAACAGCGTCGGTTACAAAGCCATCGAAAGCGCCACCGTCTTTTGCAAGCTGCGGGGCAATCCCTATGTGGAACTGGTGCATTGGCTGCATCAAATCCTGCAACTTCAGGATTCGGATGTCCACCGGATCATCCAGCATTTCAACCTCAATCCGAGCCGGGTCGCCAAGGATTTCACCGAGGCGCTGGACCGGCTGCCGCGCGGCGCCACCTCGATTTCCGATCTGTCTTCGCATGTGGACGCGGCGGTGAAAGAAGCCTGGGTTTACGCCACCCTGCTGTTCAACGATTCGCAAGTGCGCACCGGCCATTTGATCGTCGGGATTCTGAAAACGCCCGATTTGCGCAACGCGCTGCCGGCTATTTCGCGGGAATTCGACAAGATCAAGCTAGATACGTTGGTCGAGCAGTTTGCCGATATTGTCGCCGCCTCTCCAGAGACTGGATTACGCGCATCGGATGGTTCCCAGGTCGGCGGCGGAGCCGTGCCAGGGGAAGCCAGCGAGGCGATGGCCCCGGCGCAGATGGGCAAACAGGAAGCGCTCCAACGCTTTTCGGTCGATTTGACCGAACGGGCGCGCCAGGGCGAACTCGATCCCATCGTCGGGCGCGACGAGGAAATCCGCCAGATCGTCGATATTCTGATGCGCCGCCGCCAGAACAACCCGATCCTGACCGGCGAGGCGGGGGTCGGCAAGACGGCGGTGGTGGAGGGTTTCGCCCAGCGGATTGCCTCCGGCGACGTGCCGCCCCCGCTTCAGGATGTGACACTGCGGGTGCTGGATGTCGGCCTGCTCCAAGCCGGGGCCAGCATGAAAGGCGAGTTCGAGAACCGGCTGCGCCAGGTGATCGACGAGGTGCAGTCCTCGCCCAAGCCGATCATCTTGTTCATCGACGAAGCCCATACTCTGGTCGGCGCGGGCGGCGCGGCCGGCACCGGCGACGCCGCTAACCTGCTCAAGCCCGCCTTGGCGCGCGGCAAGCTGCGCACCATCGCCGCCACCACCTGGGCCGAATACAAAAAGCACATCGAGAAAGACCCCGCCCTGACCCGCCGGTTTCAGGTGGTTCAGGTCGGCGAGCCGAGCGAGGAAAAGACTTTGCTGATGATGCGCGGCATGGTCTCGACCATGGAGCGACATCATCGGGTGCAGATTCTGGACGAGGCGCTGGAGGCGGCGGTCAAGCTGTCGCACCGCTATATCCCGGCCCGGCAGTTGCCGGACAAAGCGGTCAGCCTGCTGGATACCGCCAGCGCGCGGGTGGCGATCAGCCTGTACGCGGTGCCGGCGGAGGTCGAGGACTGTCGCCGTCGCATCGAGGCGCTGCAAACCGAACTGGATATCATCGGCCGCGAAACGGCGGTCGGCATCGACACCGTCCAGCGCAAAGCGGCGGCGGATGAAAAATTGCAGGCCGAGAACGCAAGGCTGGCGGAATTGGATGCCCGCTGGCAGGAAGAAAAGGGCTTGGTCGATCAAATTTTAGGCTTGCGCGCCCAACTGCGCGGCGTGGGTGGTACCGTCGAGGCGGATACCGAGACCGAAGCCGACCCGCAACGCCAGAGCTGGCTGGCGGAATTGAAAGCGCTCCAAGCCCAGCTTCATGCCTTACAAGGGGAGTCGCCGTTGATTCTGCCCAGCGTGGACGCACAGGCTATCGCCGCCGTGGTCGCCGACTGGACCGGCATCCCGGTCGGGCGGATGGTCAAGAACGAAATCGAAACCGTGCTGGGGTTGGCCGACCTCCTCAATCGCCGCATCATCGGCCAGCGCCACGCGCTGGAGATGATCGCCCGTCGCATTCAGACCTCGCGCGCGGCGCTGGACAATCCCAACAAACCCATCGGCGTGTTCATGCTGGCCGGTCCCTCCGGCGTCGGCAAGACCGAAACCGCGCTGGCCTTGGCCGAAGCCTTGTACGGCGGCGAGCAAAACGTCATCACCATCAACATGAGCGAGTTTCAGGAAGCGCACACCGTCTCCACCCTCAAAGGCGCGCCGCCGGGCTATGTCGGCTACGGCGAGGGCGGGGTGCTGACCGAGGCGGTGCGCCGCCGGCCCTATAGCGTGGTGTTGCTGGACGAGGTGGAAAAGGCCCATCACGACGTGCATGAAATCTTCTTCCAGGTGTTCGATAAGGGCTGGATGGAAGATGGCGAAGGCCGGCTCATCGACTTCAAGAATACCTTGATCCTGCTGACGACCAACGTCGGCACCGATTTGATCGCGGGCATGTGCAAAGACCCCGAATTGCTGCCTGATGCCGAAGGTTTGGGCAAGGCGCTGCGGGAGCCGCTGCTCAAGGTTTTCCCACCCGCCCTGCTGGGCCGGTTGGTGACGATTCCGTATTACCCGCTCAGCGATGAAATGATCGGCGAGATCGTCCGACTGCAACTGGGTCGGATCGAGAAGCGGATCAAGGAAAATCACAAGGTGCCGTTTGGCTACGATGACGAGGTGATAAAGCTGATCGCCAGCCGCTGCACCGAATTGGAAAGCGGCGGGCGGATGGTGGATGCGATTCTGACCAATACCATGCTGCCAGCGATCAGTCAGGAGTTTTTACAGCGGATGGTGGAGGGAAAATCAGTTTCACGAGTCGAGGTTCAGGTTAAGGATGGCGATTTTAGTTATGCCTTCCAATAAATTGCTGTTGCAGGAATGGGCGGCGCTGTATGAAAAATATGCCCAGCGAAATCGTGATGGCGCTCGATTCAGTCAGGATTCCCTGCGCGTTTATTTGTTCCTCGGATGGATAGCACAAATCAAACTCGATGCGGCCACGATGGAAGCTTTCGCTGGCGACCTTGTGCCGCTGTACGAAAGAAATGAAGAATCGATATTGCATGTTCTAAAGGAACTCCCTTTTTTGATCCCATCTACTTGCCGTTATCTGAGCGGATAGGATCAAACATGTCCTAGCGCTTAAAGATGCCGAAAATTGCATTAAATACTTTGGGGAATAGGCTAGGCTTCGAGAGCGATAACGCCCATGTTGACATGCTATGGCGACTATTTAGGTCAAAGCGGGCGACAAACTGGTTGAGAAGTTGGAAATATGCAGTTTCATAAACCTGACTTTAAACATTTAATTAAACGCTGTGTATTGGGCTATCAGCAATGAACCGCCAACAGCGCCGCGCGCTTGCCAGCCAGCAACGGTCAGCGAAAGATTCTAGTTCGGAATTGCTGGCTCAAGCCCTGCAATTGCACCGACAGGGGCAATTAGACTCTGCGGAGTCCCTATACAGACGAGCGCTCCAACGCAACTCGCGCCAGATCGAGGCTTTGCATTTCCTGGGTGTGTTGACTTCGCAGCGAGGTCGTCATGCAGAGGCGGCTGAATGGATCGGTCAGGCGCTGGACGTTGATCCCCGCTATGCCGACGCCTGGAACAATCTGGGCAATGTATTAGCCGCGCTGGATCGCTGGGACGAAGCGGCGGACGCTTATCGACGAGCCAGCGAACTGGCTCCTGACAATCCCAGCGCTCGCTGCAATCAGGGTGTCATGTTATTGCGCTCCCAGCGCTTTGCAGAAGCCGTCGCCGCCTTCCAGCAAGCCATCGCGCTAGCGCCCGCTTTAGTCGAAGCGCATTTCAACCTGGGTAAGGCGCTGGCGGCCGAGGGTCAGCATGAAAGCGCCGTCATCGCCTATCGCGAGGCCGTCCGCCTGCAACCCAACCATGCGATGGCTTACAAGAGCTTGGGCTTGCTGCTCTACAAGCTGAACCGCAATGATGAAGCCTCGGAGTTGTTTCGGGACTGGTTGGCGCGAGACCCGACCCATCCGGTGGCCCGGCACATGCTGGCGGCGCATTCGGGACAGGACGTGCCGGAGCGGGCCGCCGATGGCTACGTCCGGCAGGTGTTCGATGACATGGCCGACAGTTTCGACGAGCACCTGCACCGCCTGGAGTATCGGGCGCCGGAATTGATTGCTTCGGCGGTCGCCGCTCAGATCGCTGGCCCGGATGGCTCGCTCAGCGTGCTGGATGCCGGCTGCGGCACCGGGCTTTGCGGTCCGCTGCTGCGCCCTTATGCCGGTCGGTTGGTCGGAGTGGATCTGTCGCCGCGCATGATCGAGCGGGCGCGGACCCGTGGGGATTACGACGAATTGGCCGTCGTCGAATTGACCGCTTTTCTGACGGGCCGTCCGGCGGCTTACGATCTGATCGTGTCCGCCGACACCTTGATTTATTTCGGCCAACTGGAACCGGTGCTGACCGCTGCCGCGGCCGCTTTACGCGCGGGCGGCTGGCTGGCGTTCACCGTGGAACGGGTTGCTGACGCTGACGCATCGACGGGCTTCGATCTCGATCCCAGCGGCCGCTACCGGCATTCCGAACCGTATTTGCGGCAAGCGCTGGTTCGGGCGGGATTGACGATTGAATCGCTAAAAACCATCACTTTGCGGTTGGAAGGCGGCCGGCCGGTCATCGGTTTCGTGGTGATGGCGGGCAAAAATCCTTGATTTCCAATGCGGTTCGCAATGGGAGCGCGTGCTGTGAACGACAAGCGTAATAAAGCCAAGCAACCGCAACCGGCAGCCGACGCCGGTTCTCACGCCGCTGACGTTTCGGCGTTGCTGATGCAAGCCATGAACTTGCACCGCCAAGGTAATTTGGTGGAAGCCCAGTCGCTTTACGAGCGGGTGTTGCGCAGCCGGCCGGATTTTCCCGAAGCGCTGAATTTTTTCGGGATTCTCCAGCAGCAGCGCGGCCAATCGACCCAGGCCGAACAGCTGTTGCGCCGGGCCATCCGCGTGGCTCCCACCTACGCATCCGCCCATACCAATCTCGGCAACGTCTTGATCGTCCAACAGCGCCATGAGGACGCCATCGCCGCCTACCGGCAAGCGATCATCCTGCGGCCCGACGAGGTGGAGGCGTGCGTCAATCTGGGCGTCTTGCTCAAGGGGTTGGGCCGGTTGCCGGAAGCGTTGGCGGCGTATCAGTTGGCCAGCGAACGCCGACCCAACGATCCGGAAATCCAGTACCGGCTCGGCGCGCTGCTGGCGGAGGCGGGCCGAACCGAAGACGCGCGCGCGGCGCTCGACATCACCTTGCAAACCAACGGCACCCATCAAAACGCGCTGCTGCTGATGGGTACCGTGCTGCATCGCCTGAACCGGATCGAAGAGGCGCGGGAGGTCTTGGGCAACGCAGTGTTTCAATTGGGCGGCACCGAGAACGCCTTGGCTCTGTTGCAGCACTGGCTCAAGTTGATGCCGGACGATCCGGTCGCCCAGCATCGGTTGGCGGCGTGGTTCGGCGCGGAGCAGCCGGCGCGGGCTTCCGATGCCTATGTGACCGATTTGTTCGACCGCTACGCCGATCAGTTCGACCAACACCTGCAAAAGCTGGGCTATCGAGCGCCAGTCTTGCTCGGCGAACGGCTGGCCGAGGTTGCGGGCGCGGGAACCGGCCAATGGGCGGTGTTGGACGCGGGTTGCGGCACGGGGTTATGCGCGCCGCTGCTTAGGCCCTACGCCCGCCATCTGACCGGCGTCGATTTGTCGTCCCGGATGGTGGACAAGGCGCGCGCGCGCGGCGGCTACGATGAACTGGTGGTGGCCGAGCTGACCGCATTTCTGCGGGAGCGCCAGCACGCCTACGAGTTGATCGTCTCGGCCGATACCTTGGTTTATTTTGGAGACTTGCAAGCGGTTGGCGCGGCGACGGCCGGCGCGCTCCGGCCCGATGGTTGGCTGGCCTTTACGGTGGAACGGGCGGAGCCGGCGGCCGCCCCACAAGGCCATTCTCTGAACAAAAGCGGTCGTTACAGTCATACCGCTGGTTACCTAGAGCAAATCCTGACCGACAGCGGTCTAAGCGCGGTGACGGTGACCCCCGTCACGCTGCGCCAGGAGGGTGAGCAACCGGTGTTGGGTTATGTGGTGCTGGCTCGCAAGCTAAATCTTGCCCGAATTGATTAATTGGCTGGATTCTTGCCAGAGTCGACGCTATCTTGACTATCTTCACGCACCGGGCGGGTTTGATGTCCGCGCCAAGCGTTTTTCTTGGCTTCCCACTCCAGGAGATGGTCTTCAATGGTCGAATTCGACGACGTTCGGCGGCTTGTCATCGAGCTGCTGCATTTGGACGACCGGACAGAAAAATTCGGCCCGGATACGCCGTTGTTGGGCAGCGTTCCGGAATTCGACTCGATAGCGGTGATCGCCTTGCTCAAGGCCATGGAAGATCGGTTTGGCATTCAGGTCGCGGATGACGAGATCAGCGCCGAGGATTTTGAAACGGTGGGTAGGGTTTACGAGTTTGTTCAGGATCGGATGAGGGTGGCGGCGGGCGTTTGAGGGTCGCCGGCTTCGCGCTGTTCCCGCCGCTTTGAAACCAGCGCCGGGAAAGCCGATCCCGACGCGCTGGCTGCTGTCGCGGTGTGAAAAGTCACCAGCATTCTTCCAGAAATGCGGGAATGCGCCGTTCCAGCCAGTAATCGGCCCGCCACGGCCAACAACCGCCCACAAAACCGACATGGCCGCCGCCAGGGGTCAGCTCCAGCCGGACGCGAGCGGAAAGTTCCGTCGCGTCCGGTATGGCATCGGCCGTCATGAACGGGTCATCGCGCGCGTGCAAGATCAGGGTCGGCACCTGAATCTGCCTCAGATACTGCCGGCAACTGGCGCGGGCATAGTAGTCTCCGACCCCGGCGTAGCCGTGCAGCGGCGCGGTGACCTGATCGTCGAAGGCGTAGAAATCCTGTAGTCCATTCAATTGATCCAGCCCTACCGGTCCATCGCTGCGGCGGCGGAATTTTGCCCGATAACCGCGCTTCAGCGCGCCGAGCAGATGGCGCTGGTAAAGGCGCGAAAAGCCGCTGCCCAAGCGGCGCGCGGCGGCATCGAGCAGGAAGGGTACCGAGACCGCCACTGCCGCGCGCAACGGCGGATCGGTTCGGGCCTCGCCCAGCCACTTGAGTAGCGCGTTGCCGCCCAGCGAGTAGCCGACGCCGGCCAGCGCTGTTGCGGGTTCGCGCTGGCGCAGCGCGTTCGCTACGTAGGCGATATCGGCGGTATCCCCCGCGCAATAGCTGCGCGCCAGCCGGTTCGGACGCCCGCCACAGCCGCGAAAGTGCATGAACGCGCCACGCCAACCACGCTGGTCGATGGCGGCCAGCAGCCCGCGCGCATAGTGGGAATCGCTGGAGCCTTCCAAGCCGTGCACCACCAGCACGATGGGTCCTCGCTCCCCCGCCGTCCACGCCAAATCCAGAAAGTCGCCATCCGGCAATTCCAGGCGCTCGCGGCGCAACGGCGGGCGCGGGCGGCGCCGGCACAACACCGGCCACAGGGTTTGCGCGTGCGGGCCGGGCAGCCACCAGGCGGGCTGAAAAACAGGCTGTTCGCTCATGGCGGTGACTGATTGAGCCGATCAAAACCAAGCGGGCAACGCGCCGGGACACGGTGGGTTGCTACCATCGCGAAGGCTCGCCCGAACCGATGCCTTGCGGAGGGCGCTCTGGCGGCCTTTTCCAATGGCCCATGGCACGGCCGGCCCGCTTGAAAGAGCGAGCACTGCGAAAACGCGCGGTTGTTGCATGGATCGCAACTGGCGCTGTCTGAAAAAAGCCAAGGTGCCGGCCATGCCGCGCCTTGGCTTGAGAGGCGATAGTTTGCGGCGGCTTTATTATCTGGGCGCCGCCGCGACCTCTGACGGGTTAACCGCTTCTTCGGCCGACGGTTCCACCGCTCCTGCAACGGCCGCCTGAGTTTCGGCCGGTGCCTCTAGTTCGGCGCTGGCTTCGATCGGTTCGGGTTGCGGCAGCGGGTCCGGCCGCAGGACGATACCGCCCAGCGGGGGTACGGTAAGGCAGATCGAATAGGGGTTTTCCATCCACGGCCGTTCCTCGGCGATCAACTCGATATCCCCGTTGCCGACGCCGCTACCGCCGTAATAGTGGGAATCGGAATTGAGCACTTCCGTATACCGGCCCTGCCGTGGGACGCCAATCCGGTAGCCGTGGCGGGGCACCGGGGTGAAATTGACGATGACCACCAGAAAATCATCATCCTTCTTGCGGATGTAGCTGACGATGGATTGCTCGGCGTCGTGGCAGTCGATCCACTGGAAACCCTGCCATTCAAACTCAAAGTGATGCAGGGCCGCATTCGCGCGATACAATCGATTCAAATCCTTGACCAGCAATTGCATTCCTTGGTGGAAATGGTATTCAAGCACGTACCAGTCCAGGGTGCTGGCCTCGTTCCATTCGGTACCCTGGCCAAACTCCGTACCCATGAACAGCAGCTTTTTCCCCGGATGGGTGAACATATACGTATAGAGCAGCCGCAAATTGGCGAAACGCTGCCATTCGTCGCCCGGCATCTTGTAGAGCATCGACCCCTTGCCGTGCACCACCTCATCGTGGGAAAACGGCAGCATGAAGTTCTCGGTGAAGCAGTACAACATGCTGAAGGTCAGCAGGTCGTGGTGGTATTTGCGATGGATCGGATTCTGGGCCATATAGCGCAGCGTGTCGTTCATCCAGCCCATGTTCCATTTCAGGCTGAACCCCAATCCGCCGAGATAGGTGGGCCGGGTGACCTGCGGCCAGGAGGTCGATTCCTCGGCGATCACCAGGGCGCCGGGATGCTCGCTGTGGACGACGGTGTTCAACTCGCGTAGGAATTCGATGGCGTCTAGGTTTTCGCGCCCGCCGTATTTGTTCGGAATCCATTCCTTGCGCGAGTAATCCAGGTACAGCATCGAGGCCACCGCATCCACCCGCAGGCCGTCGAGGTGGAATTCCTCCATCCAGTACAGAGCGCTGGACAGCAGGAAATTTTTGACCTCATAACGGCCGTAGTTGAAGATCAGCGTGCCCCAGTCGAGATGCTCGCCCAAGCGAGAGTCGGCATGTTCGTAGAGCGGCTCGCCGTCGAAACGCGCCAAGCCGTGAGCGTCCTTGGGAAAATGCGCCGGCACCCAGTCGAGAATCACGCCGATGTCATGCTGGTGGCAGTAATCCATGAAGTAACGAAATTCCTCCGGCGTTCCGAAGCGACTGGTCGGGGCATAATAGCCGATGGTCTGATAACCCCAGGAGCCGTCGAACGGATGCTCGGTGATCGGCAGCAGCTCGATGTGGGTGAAGCCCAGGTCCTTGACATACTCCACCAATTGATGCGCCAGCTCCCGATAATTGATGAACTCGCCTTCCCAGCCGCGCCGCCAGGAACCGAGATGGACCTCGTAGACCGACATCGGTTGGTGCAGCCAGTCGAAGCTTTTGCGCTTGTCCATCCATGCGCCGTCACCCCAGGTGTAGGTGTCGGGTTTGGGGACGATGGTGGACGTGCTGGGCCGCATTTCGAAATGCTGGCCGTAAGGGTCCGATTTTAGGAAAACCACGCCGCTGTGGCGGTTGCGAAGTTCGAACTTGTAGAGATCGCCCGCGCAAAGGCCGGGAATGAACAATTCCCAGATGCCGCTGGCGCCGCGACCCCGCATCGGATGGCAGCGGCCGTCCCACCGGTTGAAGTTGCCGACCACGCTGACCCGCTCGGCGTTGGGCGCCCAAACCCCGAACAGCACGCCGGAAACGCCGTCCGCCACATGGGGGTGCGCGCCCAAGAAGCGGTAGGCGTGCCAGTGCTTGCCTTCGCCGAATAGATAAAGGTCAAAATCGGCGATTTGCGGTGGGAAACAATAAGGGTCGTAAGCCGTATATTCGTTATCGTCGGAATCGTGCCAACTCAGCTGGTAGCGCTCGGGAACCTGCTTGGGCTTGCCGTGCCACTCGAAAAGATCGGTATTGGCGAGGCGCTGTAGCGGCAAGTCGCCCTCGGCGATTTTAACGTCTTTGGCATAGGGCAGATGGACGCGAACCACGAGCTCGTTATCTTGAGGATGCCGGCCTAGCAAAGCGAAGGGATCGTGATGGCGGGCTTCGATAAGTCGTTGTAGTTCTGGAGTGATTTTATGGCTCATCACGTTTTCTTCCTGTTTTGTTGACAATGGAGGTCATGCCCGACCGTGATTGATGCGTCAACCGCAAAAGTCGGACGCAACGCGCGAGAAAACCGCGACATTGCTCGAAATCGGGAAACGGCAAGCGTTTTAATGTCCGCACCCGGTGTCGTTTGCATTGATGGTCTTTTACGCCGCGTGCGTCAGCCACCTTAGTATAACGCTGAATCCGTTAAATAAGGATTTTCCGTGAGGGTACTTACACGGAGCGCTTTTGAGTTCATCCTCAAGCACGCAGTCTGCTAAGATTAGAACCGTACCTTCTGTAATGATTAACTCTGTCTAGATACTAGAATGCATCCAAGGGACAACCCATGAACTCTCGTAAACTGGTTGCAACCGCGTTGGTTTTGGGGCTGGGCGTTCTGGTTGGTTGTTCCGCCGAACAGCCGACCAAAGTCGTAAGCTTCCAGAAGGACGTACTCCCGGTTCTGAAGGCGAGCTGCGCGGAATGCCATACTCCGCCCAGCGGCGAAGGCTATCAAAAGACCGGCCTGGCGGTGGACACGTATGACCACTTGATGAAGGGGACCAAGATGGGTCCCGTCATCGTCGCCGGGCAAAGCCTCAACAGCAGCTTGAACCGGCTGATCGAAGGGCGTTCCGGCGTCGATCCGTCCATCCGGATGCCGCATGGCAAGGTCAAGCTGCCGGACGCGCAACTGGCCGCCATCCGCAACTGGGTGGATCAGGGCGCCAAGAACAATTAGGTCCCGCCACGCTCCCGCTGTGCTAGTCGGTCACGCCCTCCCTCGATCCGTGGGGGAGGGCATCAGACGGGTGGCTCTTCTCAGTCCGTCTATAATTCTATAATCAGCTTCGTCCGCTCGAACTTCCCCGCCTTTGCCGCGCCGAACTTCCGGCAGCGGTCCGTAGTCCATTCTGGATGTTTTTCTGGGGATGCTTATGGTCAGTTCCAGGCAGACCGCGCTGGCCGGCGCGGATTTCGATACTTGGCTGGATACGCTGCAAGTCCGGTGGTCGGCCACTCAAATCGAAACCGTCCGAAGCGCTTATGCGCTGAGCGGCGAGCCGGATTTGGCGGTCGCCGATCTATTGGCTGATTTGGGCGTGGATCACGAAGTGGTCGCCGCCGCGTTGCTGCACGAAGCAGTGGCGGCCGGACGCCTCAAGCGCGAGCGGCTCCAGGACGCCTTCGGCCTCGCCATCACCCGCCTGGTGGAAAGCATCAGCAAGCTCGACACCATCGGCGAACTGCACCAGAACAGCCCGCACGCCGGCCGCCAGTTGGAGAGCTTGCGCAAGATGCTGCTGGCGATGGCGCAGGATGTGCGGGTCGTGCTCGTCAAGCTGGCGATGCGCCTGTACACCCTGCGCCAGCTCGGCCGGTCGCCCGCGGAGGAGCGCCGGCGCATCGCCCAGGAAACGCTCGACATCTTTACTCCACTCGCCAACCGCTTGGGCATCGGCCGTATCAAGTGGGAAATGGAAGATCTGGCCCTGCGCTACCTGGACCCGACGGTTTACAAGCAGATCGCTGCCGCGCTCGACGAACGCCGCGCCGACCGGGAGCGCTACATCGCGCGAGTCATGGAGGAACTGCGTGATTTTATGCGGCGGGCCGGCATCCGCGCCGAGGTCAGCGGCCGGGTCAAGCATATCTACAGCATCTGGCGGAAGATGCAGCGCAAGAAATTATCCTTCGAACAGATCTTCGACGTGCGGGCAGTGCGGGTGATGGTGGAGACGGTCAACGATTGTTACGCCACGCTCGGGGTGGTTCACGCCCATTGGAACCATATTCATCAGGAGTTCGATGATTACATCGTCCGTCCCAAGCCCAACGGCTATCAATCGCTGCATACGGCGGTCGCCGGGCCCGAAGGTCGTCCGGTGGAGGTGCAAATCCGAACTCATGACATGCACCAAAATGCCGAACTGGGAATAGCGGCTCATTGGCGTTATAAAGAGGGCGAGGTGAGCCCCGGCCAGATGGCCGAACAGCAGATTGCTTGGTTGCGCCAGATCCTGGAGTCGCGGGATGAGGATGCCGACGAGGGCGATCTGCTGGAACGCTTCAAAGCCGAGGCGTTTCAGGACCGGGTTTATGCCATCACCCCCAAGGGCGCCATCATCGAATTGGCGCAGGGCGCCACCCCGCTGGATTTCGCCTATCACATTCATACCGAAATCGGCCACCGCTGCCGGGGCGCCAAGGTCAACGGCCGGATCGTGCCGCTGGGCTACGAGCTCAAGAACGGCGAACAGGTGGAGGTATTGACGGCCAAAACCGGCGGTCCCAGTCGCGATTGGCTCAGCCCCCATCTGGGCTACGTCAAAACCAATCGGGCCAAGGCCAAAATCCGCCAATGGCTGTTCCAGCAGGATCAGGACAAGACGGTCGCCACCGGGCGCATCGCGTTGGAACATGAGTTTCAGCGGCTGGGGATCAAGCAGCTCAAACTGGAAAAAGTGGCCGACCGGCTCGGTTTTTCCAAACCGGAGGAATTGTTCGCGGCCATCGGCCACGGCGCCGTCAGCACCGCCCAGGTGATCGTCAGGATTCAGGATTTGTTGCCGCCGCCCGCCGCGCCCAAGGAAGACCCGATTTTCACCCGCAAGGCCAAAGCTCACGCTGTCAGCAAGGACAGCGTGCGGATTCGCGGCATCGGCCATCTGTTGACCCAGATGGCGCAATGCTGCCAGCCGGCGCCGTTCGAACCCATAGCCGGCTACACCACCCAGGGGCGGGGGGTGACCATCCACCGTCAGGATTGCACCAACTTTCTCGGGTTGGCCGCCCAGCATCACGAGCGCGTGATCGAAGTGAGTTGGGGCGAGACGCCGGCCACCTATCCGGTGGACATCATGATCGTCGCCCACGACCGTGCGGGGCTGTTGCGCGACATTACCTCGATCCTGGCCAACGATCAGGTCAACGTGCTGGGAGCGAATACCCTCACCGATAAGGGAACCACCATGGCTCGCATGGGGCTGACCCTGGAAATCACCGATGTGGTGCAATTGAGCCGGGTGCTCGACAAGATCGCCCAACTGCCCAACATCGTGGACGCGTATCGCAAGAATTAAAGCGCGACCTTCAGTCCAGACGAGCCAGCAGCATCCGGGTTTCCCGCAACAACGGATTGCGCCGCAGCAACAAAGTCAGCCGGCCGCCGCCGCTTTGTCGCCACAAGGTGGCCGCGCGGATGCCCGCCAACAGCAGCGCGCGAATTCGGTTGGCGTTTTCGGAATTATTGAGGTGCACCGGATCGCCATTGACCATGATCCGAGGTGACAAGGTGCTGATATTCTTCAGGTACAGATCGGCGAAGCGGGCCACGGTATTGCTGTGATTGAGCGGGAAATGGGCCAGATTCTGCATGACTTCCTCCAGGCCGGCGCCGATGGCCTTCAGAAGGTCCGTGCGTCGCGCCAGCTTGCGTTCCAGGCCCAACAAGGCGACGGCATAGCGGGTCAGCTCCATGTCTCGGGGGTTGCCGAGCTGTTGTTCCAGCAGGCGCAGGCCGGAACGCAGCCGCTGCAATCCGCCGTAGACGTCGCTGCTGCTGGCGGCGTCGATCTTGAGCAGGCTCTCCAGGCACGCCTCGCTATCCTCGGAATTGGCCTGGCCGCGACGGGCGATCTCGCGGACCAGTTCGGCGGCTTGCAACACGCCGGCGAGGGCGATGGCGCGGTCGTGATCGGTTTGAGGCATGGATTGGCGGGCCAGGCGAGCTTGGGTTAATCGTAGGCGCTATCGATAATGCCGCCGCCCAGGCATTCATCCCCCCGATAAAAGACCACCGCTTGGCCGGGGGTGATGGCCCGCTGCGGGCGCTCGAAACGAACCCGTAGTCCGCTGTCGTCGACGGCTTCCAGGCAACACGGTTGGTCGGCTTGGCGATAGCGAATCTTGGCCTGGCACGGTAGCGGCGCTTCCGGGGCAACGCCGGCGATCCAGTGCGGTTGGGAGGCGCGCAGCCGGCGGTGGAACAGTGCGGGATGGTCGCGGCCTTGCGCGACGAGCAAGGTGTTTTGCGCCAGATCCTTGTCGGCGACGTACCACGGCTCGCCGCTGCCGTTCCGCCGGCCGCCGATACCGAGTCCTTGCCGCTGGCCGATGGTGTGAAACCCCAGGCCGCCGTGTTCGCCGAGCCACTCGCCGGCGATCGAGCGGATCGGTCCCGGTTGCGCGGGCAGATAACGGCTCAGAAAATTCCGAAACGGACGCTCGCCGATGAAGCAAATACCGGTGCTGTCTTTTTTGGCGTGAGTGACGAAACCGGCTGCGGCCGCGCGCGCCCTGACCTCCTGCTTGGACAGCTCGCCGACGGGAAACAACGCGCTGGCCAATTGCGTTTGGTTGAGGCCGTATAAGAAATAGCTCTGGTCCTTGCCGGGGTCGCGGCCTTTGAGCAGGGGGCGGCGACCGTCCCGAAGCGGGTTGCGCGCGTAATGACCGGTGGCGATCCGGTCGGCGCCCAAGCGCCGGGCATGATCGAGGAACGCTTTGAATTTGATCTCCGTGTTGCACAGCGTGTCGGGATTCGGAGTGCGGCCGCTGCGATATTCGGTCAGAAAATAACTGAACACCCGCTCCTGATAGTCCGCCGTGAAATTGACCTGATGCAGGGGGATTCCGAGGGTTTCGCAGACCGAGCGGGCGTCTTCCAGGTCTTCGGCCGCGCTGCAATAACCGGTTTCGTAGCTGTCTTCCCAGTTCTTCATGAACACGCCATGCACCTCAAAACCCTGTTCGACCAACAGCAGCGCGGCGACCGAAGAATCCACGCCGCCGGACAGACCGACGACAATTCGGGAGGTGGGCATGGAACGGTGGCCGCGGCGCGTTGGACAGGTTTGAGAGGAGCCGACGCCTATGATAGCAGATGCGGGATTCTCAGGCAGCCATGAACGGCGCGGGCTTTTTGGAATTGCGTGGGCGAGGCGGGGTCAACCCGAGGGTTCAACCCCGCTAGCGCTTGGAAAACCAGACCAGCAAGCTATCGTGGGACAGCGCTTGAAGCGTGCCGTCCCAAATCCGAAGGATTACTTACGGCCGGGCAGGCTTTCCTGCACCAGCTTGTCGAATTCCGCCTTGAAGCGCGAAGTCAGATCGGCCAGCGCTTTGCTGTCGTCCATGAATTTCTGTTGCAAGCCGCCGATCGCTTCCGCTTGGCCGGTCAAGAACGCCTGCAAGCTATCGGGATCGCTGATGTCGGCGGCGGCCTTCATCCGGCTCATCGCCAGATCGATATAGGACTGTAGCGCGTTCATCTGGAAATTGACCAAGGCTTCCAGGTTGGCGGCGGACAGTTTGTTGGCCTTGATGACCGGGTTCAGGAAGCTCTGATACTGTTGGGTCAGTTCGTTGTTCAGCATGCACAATCTCCACAAGGGTGTTGAAAAAAGCAGGTTTGTTAAATTTCGAGCACATCATAACGACTATTTTGCTGCATTGCAATATAATGCCCCGTGTTTTGTTGGTACACAGTCAAATTTACTTGACTAAACAGCTTGGCGCTTTGAAAAAACCAGCAGATAATACAACTCTAATAGGAAGGATATTTGGTAAATGTGGTTTAGAAACCTGACACTTTTTAGGTTAACCGAGCCCTTTAACCCCAGGATCGAAACGATGGCGGCGCGGTTGGGGCCTTTCGCTTTTCAGCCTTGTCCCAGCTATCAACCCAGCAGCGCCGGTTGGGTCCCACCGCTGGGACGAAAAGCGGTCGATCTGGTTCATGTCGTGGCTGGCAAGACGTTGTTATGCTTGCGTATTGAAGAAAAGGTGCTGCCGGCGAGCGCGCTCAATCAGGCGGTGGCGGAGCGAGTCGCGGCGATTGAAGACCAGCAGGGGCGAACGGCGCGACGGCGGGAAAAGCAAGAGTTGCGCGATGCACTCCTGCAAGAACTGTTGCCGCGGGCGCTGACCCGCAGCCGGCACGGTTATCTTTATTTGGATCTCGCGGGAGGGTGGTTGGTGGTGGATAGCGCCAGCCCGCGCGGGGTGGAAGAAATCACCGGATTGTTGCGTAAGAGCCTGGATAGCCTGCCGATTGCGCCACCTAAGGTCCAGCGCTCGACCGCGGCGGTCATGACGGCGTGGCTGGCCGAGGGGCGAGCGCCGGCGGGCTTCAGTTTGGGGGATAGTTGCGAATTGCGCGAAATGCAAGAAGCCGGCGGCGTGGTCCGTTGCCGGGGACAGGATTTGACCGGGGATGAAATCAGCGCGCACCTTGCGGCGGGCAAGCAAGTGGTGAAGCTGGGCTTGGTTTGGAACGGGCGAATAGCTTTTATGCTGGATGAAGCGCTCATCGTGCGGCGGCTGCGCTTCCTCGAAGTGGTTCGAGAATCGTTGCGAGCCGATAAAGCCGATTCGCCAGAGGCCGTGTTCGACGCTGAGTTCGCCTTGATGACTGGCGAGCTGGCGCTGTTGCTGCCACAGCTACTGGAGGCATTCGGCGGTGAAGCATAGCGCCGGGCGGAACAACTCTTAAATAGCCGAGAATTCCATTGCAAAGAATGCCGATTTGGAAGCATTGCGTATGAATGTCTGGCAACTATCCGGCTGGTTGGTATTGCTCGGCGTAGGGGCGGTCATCGTCCTGGCTGGTTGGCTGGTTTTGCACTACGGCCGCTCTCGCAAACAGGTGGGTGAAGCCCGGGCGCTCGCCTTGCGGCGAGTGGCGGTGGAACGAACGGCGGCCGAACAGGCGGCGGCCGAACAGGCGGCGGCCGAACAGGCGGCGGTGGCGCGCTTGGCGGCGGAGCGGCTGGCGGCGAAGCGGGCGGCCACGGAACGGCTGGCGGCGGAGCGCGCCGCCCAGGAGAAATCCGCCTTGGAGCAAACCATCAGCGAGTGGGCGGCGGTGGAGCAGGCGGAAGGCGAGCGCCTACAGTTACATCGCGCCGGTGAAGAGCATCGGGAAGCCGAGCAATTGGAAGCCCGAATGCAGGCCGTCGAAGACGCCATCGCCGAATGGCTGGCGACGGAACAGGCCGGCGGTGGGCTGATCGCTGTCGCGACCCCCGATAAAACCCCAAAGAAAAACTACACGCGAACCGAGGCGATCCACCAACAGATCCGTCTGACGGTCGAAAAAGTGGAGCAGGAAGTCCAAGAACTCGACTTTTTTAAAAACCGCATCGAAACCGGCGTCGATTTTTTACCGCTAGAGTTCAAGCAGACCATCGAAGAATGGAAGCAGGGTCACATCTTGCGCCACAGTACCTTCGATGATCTCAAGCTCAAGTTCCGTTACAAGGCCTATTCGATCGAAGACGGCTACGAACTGCTTTACCGCTACCACGACTGGCTGGGCCAGCAGCGCCGGAAGCTGCGGGTCTTCATCCGCTTGCTGGGTACTCCCGTCGACGAGAAGGAAAGCATTCAGGCCGCTCTCGAACGGGCCGAGCACCACGAGCACGAAAAATATCTTGAGATGAATGTAGAGGTGATCTTCGCGCTACGCGATATCCGGGTCGTTTTGGATAGACTGATCCGCATGGAGACCCTGCTCCAGGAGCTTGAAGGGGTTTGCCGCAAGCGTTCGGAGCAAATCATCGCGCCCTCGTGGGAAGCCAAGGGTTCTCTGTAAACGTCCTGTCATCGGCTTGTGACGCGCCGCCGCACTGGCGCGCTTTGCCCATTCCCAGCGCGGAGCGCGTAGCCGCGCCGGCGCAGCAGGCGTGGACCCGCTTCCAAACTCATTCGCAAACAGCGGCGCAATCGGTGTGGTGTCGCTATAATTCTTACGGCTGGGGGAAGCAAACAGCGTGCAACAAGATCGCGCCGGCCGCATCGAGCGGTCGATACGCCGCTTCCTCCGTGGTTTTCCCATTGAACAATTATGACTGTCCGCTAGCTCACAACTGAAGGAGAGGGAGGCGCTCATGCGTAAAGTGCTGTCTGTATTGTTGCCCTTATTTTTGTGCTCTTTCGGGCTCACGGCCTGGGGGGCCGAGAAAAGCTTGAAGTTGGGCGTCATCGCCGAATTGACCGGCGACATGCCCGCCGTGGGGGCATCCTGCAAGAACGCCGCCGAAATGGCGGTGAAGGAAATCAACGCCGCCGGTGGCGTGCAGGTCGGCAAGCAGAAAATAAAGGTGGATCTGGTGGTGGAGGACAACGCCGGCAAGGCCGATCAATCCGCCGCCGCCGCTCAGAAGCTCATCACCCAAGACGAGGTGCTGGCCATCGTCGGCCCCAACGCCAGCCGCTACGCAATTCCCGCCTCGGAAATCGCCGAAAGCTCCGAAACGGTGCTGATTACCCCTTGGTCCACCAATCCCAAGACCACGCTGGACGCCAACACCAACCAACCCAAGAAATATGTGTTTCGGGCCTGCTTCATCGACCCCTTCCAGGGCGGGGTACTCGCGAAGTTCGCGCTGGAAAAGCTGAAGGCCAAGAATGCGGCGGTGTTGTATGACGTGGCCTCCGACTACAACAAGGGCATTGCCGAAGTATTCAAGGCGAACTATGAAAAGCTGGGCGGCAAGATCGTCGCGTTCGAGACCTACACCACCAACGACAAGGATTTTTCGGCGCAGTTGACCAAGATCAAGGACGCCAAGCCCGACGTGATCTTCCTGCCGAACTACTACAGCGAAGTTCCCTTGCAAGTTCAGCAGGCGCAGCGGCTAGGAATCACCGCGCCCTTCATCGGCAGCGATTCCTGGGGCAGCAACGAGCTGTTGACCTTGGGCGGTTCGGCGCTGAATGGCTATTACTTCAGCACTCATTACGCCGCCGACAACGCCGCGCCGGTCGCCAAGAAATTCATCGAGGATTACGAGAAAGCGTACGGCGCGAAGCCGGACGATGTGGCGGCTCTGACCTACGACGCTTTCGGCTTGCTGTTCGGGTCCATCAAAAGCGCCGGCAAGGCCGACCGCGAGTCGATCCGCGCCGCGTTGTCCGTTCTGCCCAGTTACAAGGGCGTGACCGGCGATATGAAATTCAAGGCTGATTCCCGCGATCCGATCAAGAGCGCGGTCATCTTGCAGATCAAGGATGGCAAGTTCACCTACTTTACTAACGCCAATCCCTGAGCGCCTGGGATAATGGCCTAACAGCAACGCAAGGCGGCCCGACGGGCCGCCTTTCTTGTTAACCGGCGGCAAGGTGGGTGACGACATTGAGCGAAGGGATCGTCTACTGGTTGCAGCAAACGCTGAACGCCCTGCAACTGGGCAGTATCTATGCGTTGATCGCTCTGGGCTACACCATGGTCTACGGCATTCTGACCATGATCAATTTCGCTCACGGCGACGTGTTCATGGTGGGGGCTTTTTTTTGCTTCCTGGCGGCGGTTTATCTAGGGCTGCCGTTCGCGCCGACCTTGCTGCTGACCATGCTCGGCACGGCGTTGCTGGGGGTTTTGATCGAACGGCTGGCCTACAAACCCCTGCGCCATGCGCCGCGCGTGTCGGCCATCATCACCGCGCTGGGCGTAGGTATCTTTTTGGAAAATTTTACCCTGGCCTTGGCGCCCTATCCCAAGCACATTCCTCCGCTTTTAGAGAATACCAACTGGGATTTGGGTGGGGTGTCTCTGTCTTCGTTGCAGGTGATCATCATTTTCCTGTCGCTGGGCCTGATGTTCCTGCTGGATTATGTGGTGCATCGCACGTCGGTGGGCATGGCGATGCGGGCGATTTCCTGGGATAAGACCTTCGTGCCGCTGATGGGCGTACCGGTGAACCTGATCGTTTCCATCACCTTCGCCATCGGCGCCGGATTGGCCGGGGCGGCCGGCACCATGTACGGCCTCGCCTACCCGGTGATCGACCCCTACATGGGGATCATGGTCGGTTGGAAAGCCTTCATCTCGGCGGTGGTCGGCGGGATCGGCAACATTCGGGGCGCGATGATCGGCGCTTTCATCCTGGGCGGCGTCGAGATCATGGTGGCGGCGTTCCTGCCGTCCACCTACCGGGACTTTGTGGCCTTCGCCCTGTTGCTGGTGTTGCTGGTGGTCAGACCCTACGGCATTTTGGGTTCGCCTCGGATACAAAAAGTATGAAAAGCGCCTATATCGAAAGCCGGGACTGGCTGGCGGCGCAACGCTGGCTGTTGCCGGTCTTGATCCTGCTCGGTTTCGGGCTGGCCTTCGCGATTCCCGAATACAATCTTTTCAATAAGTACGTCCAGTTGGTGATGATGTATGTGGGCATCAACATCATTCTGGCGGTGAGTTTGAATTTGGTGAACGGCTACATGGGCGAGTTTTCGTTGGCCCATGCCGGCTTCATGGCGGTCGGCGCCTACACCGCGGCCTTGCTGTCCATGAAGGTGCTGCCGGTGGCGGCCTACCCGGCGCTGTTTCCGCTGACGATACTGGCCGGGGGTTTGGCGGCCGCCGTGTTCGGGCTGATCGTGGCGGTGCCCTCCTTCAAGACCCGGGGCGATTATCTGGCGCTGATCACGCTGGCTTTTCTGATGATCGTCAAATCGCTCATTGAAAATATCGATGCCATCGGCGGGCCGCGCGGCATCCCCGGCATCCGCAGGCTAACCACCTTGCCCTGGGTGTTTTTCTGGGTGGTGGTCACCGTCTGGGCGATCCGTAATTTCGTCTATTCCAAATACGGGCGTGGGGTGCTGGCGGTACGGGAGGACGAGATCGCCAGCGACTTGATGAGCGTCGACACCCGGCGGGTGAAGTTCCTGGCGTTTACCGTCTCCTCGTTTTTCGCGGGGATCGCCGGCGGGTTGTTCGCCCATTTGCTGCAATTCATCAGCCCCCGCGTGTTCGACATCATCAAGACCACCGACATCCTGATCATGGTCTACTTGGGCGGAATCGCCTCGATCGGTGGTTCGATTCTGGGCGCCACCGTCTACACTGTCTTGCTGGAGCTGTTACGGCCCTCCACGATGGCGAGTTTGCTGGGCTGGTTGCCCGCGATCGTATTCGATCCGCTGAACGAGTATTTCATCCGCCATCTCGGCGTATGGCGGATGGTGGTCATGCCGCTAGCGCTGGTGCTGGTAATGATCTTCGCGCCGCGCGGCATCATGGGGTTGCGGGAGTTGCGCTGGTTGGTGCCCAAGCGGGATTCGGACGCGCACCAGCGCGGCGCCGAGAACGAGAACGAACATGACATTGCTCGCGGCCAGTAAGGTCAAACATTACTTCGGCGGTCTGTGCGCGGTCTCCGACTTCGATCTGGCTCTCCAGGCGGGCGAGCTGGTGGGCGTCATCGGACCCAACGGCGCGGGCAAGACCACGATCTTCAACCTGATCACCGGCGTCTATCGGGCAACCGAGGGCAGCATCCGGTTCAAGGGGATGGAGCTGGTGGGCAAGACCCCCCATCAGATCACCGCGTTGCGGATCGGCCGCACTTTCCAGAATATCCGGCTGTTTCGGGATTTGTCGGTGCTGGATAACGTGCGGATCGCCCATTACGCTCAAGCCGATTACAGCCCGCTGGAAGCGTTATTGCAGATCGGCCGTTACTCGCGCGAGGAGCGGCGCATCATCGAAAATTCCCGACGGCTGCTAGCGATTTTTCACTTGGAGGCGATGGCCGGCGAGACCGCCAAGAATTTGCCCTACGGCTTGCAGCGGCGTCTGGAGATCGCCCGCGCGCTGGCCATCGGACCGGAGCTATTGCTGCTGGACGAGCCGGCGGCGGGGATGAACCCTAATGAAATCGACCGGCTGATGGAGTTCATTCTGTGGATTCGCAAGGAATTCAAGCTGACCATTCTGCTGATCGAGCACCAGATGAAACTGGTGATGGGCATTTGCGAGCGCCTCAAGGTCTTGGATTTCGGCCAGACCATCGCCGATGGAACGCCGGAGCAAATTCAGAACCATCCCAAGGTGCTGGAAGCTTATCTGGGGGAGGGACCGGTGGGATGAACGGCGAAACGGTCGAGCAGGCAAGCAAGCTGTTGGACGTCCGCGATCTGGTGGTGAGCTACGATGGGATCAAGGCCCTGCAAGGCGTTTCATTTTGGGTTAAGAAAGGCGAGATCGTCACCTTGATCGGCGCGAACGGCGCGGGCAAGACTTCCATTCTGCGAGCTGTTTCGGGCCTGGTGAATTATAGCGGCAGGATTTCGTTCGAAGGCCAAGACTTAAAGCGCGTTCCCGCGCACCGAATCGTCGGTTTGGGCATCGCCCAAGTACCGGAAGGCAGGGGAATCTTTGGCAACTTGAGCGTTTTGGAGAACTTGCGGCTGGCAACTTGGCAGCGCACGGATAAAAGCGACATCGAAGCCGATTACGACCGGGTTTTTCAAACCTTCCCTCGGCTCAAGGAGCGCCAGCATCAGGCGGGTGGAACCTTGTCCGGCGGCGAACAGCAAATGCTGGCCGTGGGCCGGGCGCTGATGAGCCGGGGGCGCCTGGTGCTGCTGGATGAGCCTTCCATGGGTTTGTCGCCGCGCTTGGTCCAGGACATCTTCCGAATCATTGAAGCCATCAATCGGGCCGGCACCACTATCCTGTTGGTGGAACAAAACGCCAACATGGCGTTGCGCATTGCGTCCCGCGCCTACGTGCTGGAGACCGGTTCCGTTATACTGGCTGGTACGGGTCGGGAATTATTGGGAGACGAACGGGTCAAGGAAGCGTATTTAGGCGCTTAACTGTGATACCAAGCCCGTTGCTTCAAGCCAGAAAGTAACGAATCAACTACAGTTGAATTTTAGAATTTGTGGCGTTTTACTAGAAAGGTCCGGCTGATTATTTACGCCTGTTCGCGCTCGTGTTTGCCAGAGAGAACAATCCTTGAGGGACGCTACCATGCTTGGTTTTACCAGAGAGAATCATCTTGAAGGGCGCTACCAGGCCATGCTTGAGAAAAAAGCCCTTATCGTCATTATCATGGCAGTCTTTACGGCCGCTGGCGCTGGTGCCCAAACCCCGCCTGATCGTTTCACCGTCGCTGGTGGTTTTACTCCTATACCATTAATGATAAAAGTAGGCGAGCAATTTGTCAGTAAAGCCCCGCAATATAAACCTCCGCAGATTTTATATAATGATACAACGACTGGTTTTAAGCTTTTTTGCGCGGGAGCCGGGCCCGAAACACCGAGTATAAATACGGGTACCCGTAATGTTCGACCGGCTGAACTGGAGCTGTGCGATAAAAATGGCGTCAATGAGATCGTTCGGATTAATCTGGGACGTGACGCGCTTGTTGCCGCTCAGGCTGCGGGCGGTAGACTTTCCAGTTTGAGCCGAAAGGAGCTCTTTTTGGCTGTCGCCAAAGATGTTCCCGACCCAAAAGATAATGCAAAACTGATTGCCAATCCTTATAAAAGCTGGAAGGATATCAATCCCGCCCTGCCGGATCTCAAGATTCAAATACTGGCCCCGGAGTCGGGTATCGGCCTTCATCAAACCTATATAACATCCATCGTATCGCCGGGTTGTAGACAAATCGATGCGTTTAAGGCATTAGAAACCAGTAACCCAAAAGACTTTGAGGCCGTCTGCAAGAGTTTTCGCAAGGATGACGCCTATAATGAGTACACTCGCACTCCTTCCGCTATTCAAGAATTGAAAAACAAGCCAGATATTTTAGGCATTGTGGCGTTGACCATGGTGTTGAGAGATAATTTAGTCACTTTATCCTTAGACAAGATGGAGCCGACCCTTATCAATGTTTCTCGGAATACCTATGGCCTGACATTTCCAATGTTCGTGTTTATCAAGAAATCGCATGTAGGGCTTATTCCGGGCCTTAAGGAATATTTGGCTGAACTGACCTCGGATGCCGCCATGGGCACGACAGGATACTTCTATGATATGGGCGTCATTCCATTGCCGCTGGTCGAGCGAAAACAAATGCGGGCGGATGTCGAAACATTGAAAGTGCTGTCCAAATAGCTTGGTGATTGGCGCTACCGGCCAGTAGCCGGCGCCTTCTCAACAAACAGCCCAGCAGTGGAAGCTTGGCTTGAGGCTTCGGGACTTTCAAAGATAAGTGAACACATTCAAGGGATGGCGTTTCCCCGCCAGATAATCATCGATACAACGTAACACCAGGGGGCTGCGCAATTTTGGTCCCAAGGCGACGATTTCCTGGCGGGTCAACCACAGCGCCCGTTCGATACCCTGATCGAGCGGTTGGTCGGGATGATGCTGCAAGGCGGTGCCGACAAAACAGGTGCGCACGAAGGTATGACCCTTGGGATGAGTCCAATAATAGACGCCGACGATGGCGTCGATTTGAACTTCCCAAGCCGTCTCTTCCAGGGTTTCGCGAATGGCCGCCGCCGCCAGCGTTTCGTGCTCGTCCAAATGGCCGGCGGGTTGGTTGTAAACCAACCCGTCACCGTCGGCGTACTCCTCGACCAGCAGAAAGCGGCCATCGCGTTCGACGATGGTGGCGACGGTCAGGTGTGGTGACCAATCCATGCAATGTCCTTTCTATCAGGGAACCGGCGCGGCCAGGGTGAACGCGCCGCGCAGGTCGCCTTCCTTGAAACCGCGCGCCTGATCGTTCGGATACAGTTCCTTCAGCTTGGCCTCCACCTCGGCCTCGATGCTCTCGCCGTGACATTTCACGCAGAGCGCGGCGGTGGGGATGGCTTTCATGTAGCGAAACGTTTTTTTGCCTTGATCGTCTTCGATCACCGCGGCAAATTCCAGCGAATCAGCAGGTTCGCCTTGTTCCTTGCGGGCTTCGAACTGTTTGAGCACCGCCAGTTCCCAGTTGTCCGGCGCATTGTCGGGATTGCGGATTTTCAGGCTGGTCCGACCGATCAGGATGCCCTTTTGCTGAGAAAAATCCGTGGCGATTTGTCCGGCTTTATCGTGGCAGACGCTGATGCCGTTGGCTGGACCGCCGTTATCGATGGCGTGTTGCAGGGCCTCTTTCAAAGCGGCGCCGAATTGTTGAGCCGCTTCCCGGCTGGCGATGATTTCGGGCGGCGTTTTTTCCGGGGATTTCTTCGGGGGCGCGGCGGTCCCTAAGTAGGGAGCCAGTGCGATGCCGGTAGCCAGCAGCATTACGCCCAGGGCGGGAATTGAAACGAATCGCATGTGCGGATTCTCCCTGTTGGGTCGATACTTTGGCAACAGTATAGGTGAATCGGTCTCACCTGTGGATTGTCCCCAATTTGGCCGTTCTCATTCAAGGTTTTAATACCGGAAAGCCAATAGCGAGGTGCCTGATGAATCTGTCCGAGAAGCTGTGTGTCCCTTGTCGCGGCGGCATTCCGCCGCTCGCGCTGGCTGAGGCTGAAACCTTGTTGGAGCAAGCACCGGGTTGGCGGTTGCTGGAAAACGGCACCCGGTTGGAGCGCCAGTTCCGCTTCAAGGATTTCGCCGCCGCGTTGGCGTTCGTCAATCGAGTCGGCGAACTGGCGGAACGGGAAGGGCATCATCCCGACCTCGGTTTTGGTTGGGGGTACGTCAACGTGTTGCTGTATACCCATAAAATAAAAGGTCTGCACGAGAATGATTTCATCGTGGCGGCCAAGATCAACCAACTGCCCGCCTGATGGACGTGCGTCTGATCGAACCGTCAACCCAGCGCCGCCGCCGCGCCTCTTAATGCCGGATTGGCGGCGGTGATCACCCAAGTCGGGATGGCGGCCAGATACGCGCTGAACCGGCCTTTGGTTTCGAAGCGCGCTCTGAACGAGGAACGATCGAACAACTGTCCCAAGCGGGGAACGATGCCGCCGCCGATATAGACGCCGCCGCGCGCGCCCAAAGTGATCGCCAGATTGCCCGCCGCCGTGCCCAGCGCGCCGCAAAACAGTTCCAGCACCTCGATGCAATGCGGGCAGCTTTCCGCCATGGCCCGGTCGGTGATGTCGGCCGGGGCCAGATTTTCGGCCCGCCAGCCTTGGATTTCAGCGAGCGCGGTGTAGGCGTTGACCAAGCCGGGCCCGGACAACAGCCGTTCGGGTGAGACATGGCCGAAGCGCTGCTGTAAGACTTGATAGACCGCCCATTCCCGCGCGTCGGAGGCGGAAAAGGTGACATGGCCGCCTTCGGCTTCCAGCGGAATCCAGTGGTTGCCCGACCATACCAGCCCCGATACGCCCAAGCCGGTGCCCGCGCCCAACAAGGCGATGGGGGCCTTTTCAACCGTCATGCCACCGCCGACCGCCCGGCGTTCGTCCGGACCGAGCAGCGGCAGCGCCAGCGCCAGCGCCGTGAAGTCGTTCAGAATCACCAGTCGTTCTAACCCCAACGCCTGACGGGCCGCCTCCGTGGAAAACGACCACGGGCTGTTGGTGAATTGAATCCAATCGCCGGTGATAGGCGTAGCGACGGCGACGGCGGCGCGCCGCGGACGCGGTTCTGGAATATCGCGCAAATAGGCGGCGGCGGCCTCAATCAAATCGGGATAGGCGGCGCCGCTCAGAATGCGCTCGGCGCTAATGCGACCATCCGGCGCTGCCAGGGCGAAACGAGCGTTGGTGCCGCCGATGTCGGCGATCAAATCCGGGGTCTTGGTCGTGTGCTGGGTCATGGCCGGTTTCCTGCCGATTGAAAGGGTGCGCTGATGCGAGGGTGGGGGCAGTCAAGATGTAATCAACTTGTAAAATGTTGCATAGCGGCATTAAGATAACCACAATTTCTCGATGTGCCTTCAATTCTACGACATAAAATCGTGCGGGGCTTTTTCGAAAAATCGCAGCGAGCAGGTTTTGAGCCACAATGCCATAAACCCCCAAAGAGGATAGAAAAAAATGTCATTTCTAAGCGTTGAACAACTGAAAAAAGATTGGGCCGAGAATCCCCGCTGGAAGGGCATCAAGCGCGGCTACAGCGCCGAGGATGTCGTGCGGCTGCGCGGCAATCTACCGGTCGAGTACAGCCTGGCGCAACGAGGCGCCGAAAAGCTGTGGAATCTGATCACCACCACTCCCTACGTCAACTGTCTGGGCGCGCTGACCGGCGGTCAGGCGATGCAGCAGGCCAAGGCCGGGGTCAAGGCGATTTATCTGTCCGGCTGGCAGGTCGCCGCCGACAACAACACCTATATGTCGATGTATCCTGATCAGTCCTTATATCCGGTCGATTCGGTGCCGGTGGTGGTCGAGCGCATCAACAACACCTTCAAGCGCGCCGACGAAATTCAATGCGCCCGCGGCATCGGGCCGGGTCAAAAAGACTTCGTGGATTATTTCCTGCCCATCGTCGGCGACGCCGAAGCCGGTTTCGGCGGGGTGCTGAACGCGCATGAGTTGATGAAGCGGATGATTCGCGCCGGGGCGGCGGGCGTCCATTTCGAGGATCAACTGGCCTCGGTCAAGAAGTGCGGCCACATGGGCGGCAAGGTGCTGGTGCCGAGCCAGGAAGCGGTACAGAAATTGATCGCCGCCCGCTTGGCGGCGGATGTTTACGGGGTTCCGACGGTCCTGTTGGCCCGCACCGACGCCGAAGCGGCCGACCTGTTGACCAGCGACTGCGACGAGAACGACAAGCCGTTTTGCACTGGCGAACGCACCGTCGAAGGCTTCTACAAGACCAAGAAAGGTCTGGATCAGGCGATTTCGCGCGGCCTGGCCTACGCACCCTACGCCGACATGGTGTGGTGCGAGACCGGCACGCCCGATCTCAACTTCGCCAAGAAATTCGCCGAAGCCATCCAGGCCAAGAATCCGGGCAAGATGCTGGCCTACAACTGCTCGCCGTCCTTCAACTGGAAGAAGAATCTGGACGACGCCACCATCGCCAAGTTCCAGCGCGAGCTAGGCGCGATGGGCTACAAATACCAATTTATCACTTTGGCCGGTATCCACAATATGTGGTACAACATGTTCGATCTATCCCAAGATTATGTGAAGCGCGGGATGTCGGCCTATGTCGAAAAGGTGCAAGAGCCGGAATTTGCGGCTCGCGACCGGGGCTACACCTTCGTCAGCCACCAGCAAGAAGTCGGTACCGGCTACTTCGACGACGTGACCACCGTCATTCAGGGCGGCGTATCCTCGGTGACCGCGCTGACCGGTTCCACGGAAGAAGAGCAGTTCCACTGAGCGTTGTAGCCGCCGTCCGCCGCTGGTGAGGCCGATGGCGGAGGTTGCGTCTGACTCATTGCCCGGAGAGGTCTCTCTCCGGGTTTTTCGCGTTGGGACGCCAGTCTTTTTCAATGCAAAGGCCGTATTTCCTTATAATCATTCCTTGTACCCCCATTCCTTCGAGGAGCGATCCGTGAGCCTCAACCTACCTGCTGGCGTGCAAGTGAACGCCCCGCTTCATCCCCGTTTCGACGAAATTCTGACGCACGACGCGCTCGCCTTGGTCGCCAAGCTGCACCGAGCTTTCGAACCGCGCCGTCAGGAATTGTTGAAAAAGCGCATCGAGCGTCAAGCTCGCATCGACGCCGGCGAGATGCCCGATTTTCTGCCCGAGACCCAGCACATTCGTCAAGGCGATTGGAAGATCGCGCCGCTGCCGAAGGCGTTGGAGCGCCGCCGCACTGAAATCACCGGTCCGGTCGAGCGCAAAATGATCATCAACGCCTACAACTCCGGCGCTGATTCCTACATGACCGACTTCGAGGATTCCAACAGCCCCAACTGGTACAACCAGATTCAGGGCCAGGTGAATCTGGTCGACGCCATCCGCCGCAATCTCAGTTTCGTCAATGAAGCCGGTAAGGAATACAAACTCAACGACACCATCGCCACGCTGCAAATTCGCCCGCGCGGCTGGCATCTGGACGAGAAGCACATGCTGGTGGACGGCCAGCGCGTCTCCGGCGGCATCTTCGATTTCGGGCTGGTGTTCTTCCACAACGCCAAGGAGCAGATCGCCCGTGGCGCGGGACCGTTCTACTACCTGCCGAAGATGGAAAGCCATCTGGAAGCGCGGCTGTGGAACGACATTTTCTGCCTGGCGCAGGACGAACTGGGGATCCCGCGCGGCACCATCAAGGCGACCGTGCTGGTCGAGACCATCCTCGCGACCTTTGAAATGGAAGAGATTCTGTACGAACTGCGCGAGCACAGCGCCGGCCTTAACGCCGGGCGTTGGGATTACATTTTTAGCTGCATCAAGAAATTTAAGAAGAATAAAAACTTCTGTCTGGCCAATCGCGGCGCGATCACCATGGAAGTACCGTTCATGCGCTCCTACGCGTTGCAACTGGTCAAGATCTGCCACAAGCGCGGCGCGCCGGCGATGGGCGGGATGTCGGCGCTGATTCCGATCAAGGATGATCCGGTCGCCAACGAAAAGGCGCTGGCCGGCATCCGTCACGACAAGACCCGCGACGCCAACGACGGTTTCGACGGCGGTTGGGTGGCCCATCCCGGCCTGGTGCCTATCGCCCACGAGGAATTCGTTAAGGTGCTGGGCGACAAGCCGAATCAATGGCAAAAGCAGCGCGACGAAGTGTTCGCCGCCAAGGATTTTCTGAACTTCAATCCCGAAACGCCGATCACCGAGGCCGGTCTTCGCAACAACATCAACGTCGGCATCCACTATTTGGGTTCGTGGCTGGCGGGTAACGGCTGCGTGCCGATTCACAACTTGATGGAAGACGCCGCCACCGCCGAAATCTCCCGCTCGCAGGTCTGGCAATGGGTGGTCAGTCCCAAGGGTACGCTGGACGACGGCCGCAAGGTCACCGCCGAACTGGTGCGCGGACTGATTCCCGAGGAGTTGGCGAAGGTCAAGAAGACGGTCAGCGCGCAGGGCGAGGCTACCGCGACCTACGAGCAGGCCGCCGGCATTTTCGAGAAGATGTCACTCGATCCGAACTATCCGGAGTTCCTGACCCTGCCGCTGTATGAAGCGATGGATTGAACTGCCTTTGACGGGGTTTGCCGTAAGACGACGCTCGGGAAACCGGGCGTTGTTTTTGCGTGGCGAACCCACACTGACAATATGGTCATGCCCGATGCTATAAAGCTCTACAGCGCCGCGACATTAGACGCCCTAAGCGCGGAGGCGGCTCGTTTGCCGCGTCTGCGCAAGAATTTGAACGTGCATCCGGGGTTGGAAGACCCCATCCAACGTTTGTTCAATGCGTTGGAGCCTGGTACTTATGCCCGCCCGCATCGCCACGCGCGCGATAGCGGTTGGGAGTTGATGGTGGTGGTGCGGGGTGCGTTCGCCGTGCTTTTTTTCGACGATGCGGGCCGGATTCTGACACGCGTTGACCTGCGCGCCAATGAGGGCGCTTGTGCGGTGGAAGTTCCGGCCCGCGCTTGGCACTGCGTGGTGAGTCTTGCACCCGGCACCCTCATGTTCGAGGTCAAACCCGGACCGTATTCACCGGTCGAGGACAAGGATTTCGCGGCCTGGGCGCCGCCCGAGGGTGACCCGTGGGCGCCGGCCTGGGTGGGTTGGTTCGAGACCGCGCTGCCCGGCGATCGGATGGGACATCAGTTCGTCTTTTGCTCCTGAGCTGCTTTAGACGCATCAAGTGATGACCTTATCCACCCCAAACGGCTTCAGCGCGCTGCGCCATCGAAATTTCGCCTGTTACCTCTCCGCCCGCTTGCTCGGCACCATCGCCGTACAGATGCAAAACGTGGCGGTGGGCTGGCAGGTGTACGCCATCACCGGCAACGCGCTCGATCTGGGTTTCATCGGTCTGGCGCAGTTCGCGCCTTTTTTTCTCTTGGTGCTGGTAGCCGGTCAGGCCGCCGATCAGTTCAACCGCCGCGCCATCATCATGGTGTGTCATGCCGTCGAGCTGAGCTGCGCGCTGAGTCTGTTGCTGTTTACGTTGAGCGGTTATCGATCGCTGTGGCCGGTATTCGCGTCGCTGGTGCTGTTCGGTGCGGCCCGCGCGTTTCGGATGCCGACCAGCCAGGCGATTCTGATGAATCTGGTGCCGCTGCAAAATTTTGGCAACGCGGTGGCGATCAGTTCTTCCACCTTTCATGTCGCGGTGATCGTGGGGCCGACCGTGGGCGGTCTGCTGTATCTGTTCGGGCCAGCCGTGGTGTACGGCGCGGCGGCGCTGCTGTTTCTGCTGGCGTTGCTGCTGATGAGCCTGGCGCGCATCGCGCAACCGGCGGTTCGGAAGGAAACCCCGAACTGGAACACCTTGCTGGAAGGCTTGCGCTTCGTGGGGTCGCGGCCGGTGGTGCTAGGCGCGATTTCGCTGGATCTGTTCGCCGTGTTGTTCGGCGGTGCGACGGCGCTGTTGCCGGCTTATGCCAGCGATATCCTCCAGGTCGGCCCGCAAGGTTTGGGTTTGCTGCGCACGGCGCCGGGCGTCGGGGCAGCGGTGATTTCCATCCTGTTGGCCTTCAAGCCGATGTCGAGCCGGGTCGGCTATTGGATGTTCGGCGGTGTTGGCCTGTTCGGCGTGGCCACCATCGTGTTCGGGCTGTCGGAACGCTTCTGGCTGTCGCTGCTGGCGCTGTTCGTGCTCGGCGCCAGCGACATGATCAGCGTCTACGTCCGCCATTTGCTGGTGCAACTGGAAACGCCGGATGCGATTCGGGGCCGGGTCAGCGCGGTCAACGCGGTGTTCATCGGCGCCTCCAACGAATTGGGGGAATTCGAATCGGGGGTGACCGCCGCCTGGTTCGGTCTGGTGCCGGCCGTCGTGTTGGGTGGAGTTGCGACGCTGGTGGTGACCGCCGCGTGGATGTGGCGCTTCCCGGCACTGCGGCGAACGGATCGCTTTCCGGGAAGCGTTTGAAGGGTTAGCGAGAGGATGCCCTCTCCGACGGACGAGCGCGGGATTTGCCGTCAGCCGCTTAGCGTCTTCTTTTCCGGTGTAGCTGCACCGGCTCCACGGAAGTGGCCAAGGCCTGGACGTAACTGGCCCTCAAGAGATCTCCGACCTTGAGCGTGCTGATATCGATATCGTCGGGAACTTTCATCGTCACCGCGTCTTGCGTGCTTTGCAGCGTGATGCGGCGGTTTTTTTGATCCACGGCAGTGACCTTGCCGATGATCTCGGCATCGCCGCGCATCATGCTCGCTGGTTTCTGGCCCGGTAGACCGCTCGCCGCCGGTTTTTCGAGCTTGACCGCCAACGCCTCGTAATACGTCAGCTCCACCGGAGTACCAGCCTTGATTTGCGCTAGGTTGCGGACTTCCGCATCGACTTTAATGGTGCGAAGTTTGTCGCCCTGGCCCTTCAATACGAGTTCCCGCCTTTCAAGATCGAGCGCTTGCACGAAACCCGTACCCGTTTTCTTATCACGGAGTTCCGGTTGCGCGTAGGCCGGCGTCGCGATGGTTTGGGTCCGTTGTTGGGAGGGCGCCATCGCGCAACCGCTCGCCAGCATGACGCCCAACACGCCCAAAGCCGCAAAGAAAGGTTTTTTCATATTGATCAATCCCAGGTTATTGGTTTGTATTGAAGAATCTCAGGATCAAGGACAGCTATTATCGCAGCGCGCTTTTTGCCAAATTGTAGGTTGGAGCGGCTCGATCATACGCTACGGCGACGGAGGTTTCAGCGTTTTTTCAAGGTATTATCTTTAGAACGAAGGCATAGCGTTCGGTGGTCGACCCATCGCCGTCCCAGAAGCGCCAGTATTTCAGCTTCAGGGTAACCTCGCCGGGTTGCTGGGTGATAAAAGTAAAGATTCGCCGGCCACGAGCACCGATGAAGCCATCGGCTGGTTCGTCATAGGCGGTTCCGTCCAGCGCCAGCAGACGCCGGTCGGTTTCGTCGATGGCCCAGGTGTAACCGGTGCTGGGGTTCTCCGGCAACATCACCTTGAGACGTTCGCCGATTCGCAACTCGGCGGTTCGGTTGTCGTCGGCGCGTTGCACCACCAACACGCCATTCTGGCGCGTGCCGGCCGGCGGAGCGGCAGGTTTGGTCTCCTTTTTGAGCGCGCAGCCCGCAACCAGCGAAGCGGCCAACAGCATCAGCAGGATGATGAACGCGGTAAAAGGGTGGGGCGAGAATCTAGGAATGGCGGGCATCGGTCGAACGGAGTCGGTGGCGGTGGTTGTGGAACGGGTCATCGAATCGCGCCACATACTACCTTAGAACTCAGGTTTCCACGAAGCGTCCTAAATCGGGAGAGCGAGATGCACCTATCGGGTCTTGAGTATCGGGAATCGCTGCGGCGCTATCAGCCCACTGTTTTTGTGAGCGGCCGCCGGGTCGAATCGGTCGCCGATGAGCCGCTGTTGGCGCCCGGCATCGCGGGCGTGGCGGTCACCTACGATTTCGCGCTGCGCGAGGAATTGGCGCCCTGGCTGCGAGCGCCCGCCATCGGAGGCGGCACGGTGAACCGCATGATCGCCATTCCGCGCGACACGCGGGATTTACTGGACAAACTGGAGGCGGTGCGGCTGGTTTGTCGGGAAACAGGTTGCGCCCAACGTTATCTGGGCGGCGACGGGCTGGCGGCGATCCAGCAAGCGACCCGGCAACTCGATGCCGAAACCGGCGGTGAGTATCACGCGCGGCTGCTGGAGTATCTGCGCCATGTCCAAGAGCACGATCTGACCCTCGGGTTGGCGATGACTGACGCCAAGGGCGACCGCTCGCTGCGGCCGCACGCCCAGCCGAATCAGGATGCTTACCTTCGGATCGTCGGGCGGGACGCCGAGGGAATCCGCATCTCTGGGGTCAAGGCCATCGTCACCGGCGCGCCTTACGTTCACGAATTGTTGGTGATGCCAGGTCGGGCCATGACCGAAGCGGATCGGGATTTCGCGGTGTGCTGCGCCGTGCCGGTGGATGCGGCCGGGCTGACCATCATCGCCCGTCCCGCCGGTCGGCCCGGTGAGGCCGCCGCCAAGTTCAGCGCCAAGTACGGCCAATCGACCGGCGTTTGTCTGTTCGATCGGGTGTTGGTACCGTGGCAGCGGGTTTTCCTGGCCGGCGAATGGCAGCATTCGGAGCAGTTTACTTACTGCTACGCCACCCAGCACCGCCATACGTGCATCGGCGCGCGGGCCGGTTTCGGGGATTTATTGATCGGGGCCGGCGCGCTGATGATCGAAGCCAACGGTCTCGACCCAGAACGCGCCCCAGCGCTGCGCGAGTCGATGGTAGAGCTGATCAAACTGGTCGAAGGCTTCTACGCTTGCGGCGTGGCCGCGTCGGTGTACGCCGAAGTGGATGGGTCTGGCGTCGCGCTGCCCGAACCGGTGTTCGCCAACATCGGTAAGCTCCTGTTGGCGACCCAGATTTACGACATGCATCGCCTGGCCCACCAGGTGTCGGGCGGCTTGGTGGTCGCGTTGCCGGGTCCTGATGAAGACCACAATCCGGCTACCGCCGGCCGCATTTCGGAAGTGCTGACCGTCCGCTCCGACATTCCCTACGCGCGGCGGATCGAGGTGGCTCGCTTCATCGAAGACCTGACGGCTTCGTATCAGGGCGGCTGGTATTCGGTGATCAGCCTGCACGGCGGCGGTTCGCCGGAGGCGATGAAACGGGAGATTTACCGGCGCTATCCCATCGAGGAGCGGGTGGCGCTGGTGGAGCGGCTGCTCGACCGGGGCGTTCATCATGACGCTAGCGATCCTCGCTGGTTCGGCCGCCAGCCCGGACGCTGCTGCACCAGCGGCTGCCGGGGTTCGGAGCCGTTGCTGGCTGGGCCGGTAGAGGCGGGCAGCGCGGCGGTCCATGATGTTCGGTGCTGACGTTCCTCTGAGTAGGGCGCTGGAGCGGCGCTCCCAGTCAGCCCGCGGGCTGCGCTGAGAGCGCCGCTGTCGTTGCGGCATCAGCGGGTTTGGATCAAGCGTCCGCTCCCCAGCCAAAGACTTCCACCGTGCGGAACAGATCGTTTTCGGTCACCATGCCAACCGGCGTGCCGTCCACTTCGACCACGACCCGGCGGACATTGGCCTCAGCCATCCGCTTGGCCGCGCCGGACAGCGACATTTCCCGTTTGGCCGTCACCAGAGGCCGCGTGGTGACTTCGCTTACTCTGACCTGCGCCGGCGAACGGTTTACGCTGATGATCTTCTTCAGCACGTCACGATCGGTCATGATGCCCCATTGACCGCTGGCGTCCGGCTCGACCATCACCGCGTCCACCCCTTGCTCGACCATGGTGTGCATCGCGGCGCTGACCAGCGCGTCGTTCTTCACCGTCACCACCGACGACATAATATTGCCGATGGTGGTCGGCATGTGGCCGGAGGCGATCATCGCTTGGACGGGATCGGCCACGCGGGCGGCTTCCAAGACCCGACGCGATTCTTCCTGGTGCTGGCGGCGGTGCTCGATTTCCTTGCGCAGGATCGGCCCTTGCTCCCGCATCTTGACGATCAACAGGTCGCCGAACTTACTGGTCGGCACTTCAGTGGCGCCAGTCATCTGCCGGGCGAAGTCGTAAGTGACGGTTTTGTCGGCGATCACCCGCGCCAGCGCCGACTCGATCAGTTCGGCGGCCTCGGTCCAACCCATGTATTGCAGCATCATGACGCCCGACAGCATCAGCGAGCCGGGGTTCACCTTGTCTTGATTGGCGTACTTGGGCGCGGTGCCGTGAGTGGCTTCGAACACGGCCACGTGGTCGGCCATGTTGGCGCCCGGCGCGATACCGATGCCACCCACTTCCGCCGCCACCGCGTCGGACAAGTAGTCGCCGTTGAGATTCATGGTGGCCAACACCGAGAATTCTTCCGGCCGCAATTGCAGCAACTGAAAGATGATGTCGGCGATACGGTCCTTGATGACCACCTTGCCGGCCGGCTGCTTGCCGCCGTACACGCTGTATAACTCGTCCTCGGTGATGGTGTGATCGGGAAATTCGTCGCGAGCGATTTCATAACCCCAGTTTCGGAAGGCGCCTTCCGTGAACTTCATGATGTTGCCCTTGTGGACCAGGGTCACGCTGTCGCGGCCGTGGTCGATGGCGTACTGAATGGCTTTGCGCACCAGCCGCTTGGAGCCAAACGCCGAAATCGGTTTGATGCCGAGACCGGCGTCGTCGAAGAACTCGGCACCCATTTCCTCGCGCAGGAACTTGGCCAGCTTGGCGTTTTCCGGCGTGCCGGATTTGTACTCGATGCCGGCGTAGACGTCTTCGGTGTTTTCGCGGAAGATCACCACGTCCACCTTCTCGGGGTGGCGCATGGGGGAGGGTACGCCGGCGTAGTAGCGCACCGGCCGCACGCAAGCGTACAGATCCAGATCCTGGCGCAGCGCGACGTTCAGCGAGCGGAACCCACCGCCGATCGGAGTGGTCAGGGGACCCTTGATGGCGACGACCAGTTCCTTGATGGCTTCCAGGGTTTCGTCAGGGAAATAATTGCCATCGTAAAGCCCGGCCGCTTTCTCGCCCAGATAGATTTCGCACCAGTGGATCTTGCGCTGGCCGCCGTAGGCTTCCTCGACCGCCGCGTCCCAAACGCGCAAAGACGCCTTGGTGATGTCAGGACCGATGCCGTCGCCCTCGACATAGCCGAGGATAGGTTGATCCGGGACTTGCAGCTTGCCGTCTTTGATCGAAATTTTCTCGCCGCTGGTGGGGATGCGGATATGCTTGTACGCCATGAAGCCTCCAGACGCTAATGGATTTCCACAGGATTGCTTGAAGTGCGCGCGTGCTTGAAGATGCTGCGGTCAAACGCGGAAAAAACCTAAATAACCTACACGCAAACGCGGCCGCTGTCCACGTTGACCGGCCGGGCCGCTCGCCGTTCGATAGCGCACCATTCGATATTATCTTTATGACTCTAAACGAATTACGCTACATCGTCGCCGTCGCCCGCGAGCGGCATTTCGGCCGCGCCGCCGAAGCCTGCCACATCAGCCAACCCACGCTGAGCGTGGCGGTGCGCAAGCTGGAAGATGAATTGGGGGTGACCCTGTTCGAACGCGCGCCCGGCGAGGTGACCGTCACCTTGGTCGGCCGGCGCATCGTCGAGCAAGCGCAACGGGTGCTGGAAGCCGCCGCCGCCGTCAAACAGCTCGCCAGTCAAGGGCAGGACGAGCTGACCGGCAGGTTGCGGCTGGGGGTGATCTACACCATCGGCCCTTATCTGCTGCCGCATCTGATTCCACGCTTGCGCCGCCGGGCACCCAACATGCCGTTGCAGATCGAAGAAAACTATACGGCGGTGCTGAACGAGCGGCTCAAAGACGGCGAGCTGGATGTCTTGATCCTGTCGTTGCCTTTCGACGAGCCGGGAGTGGCGACTCAATCGGTCTACGAAGAACCGTTCGTGGTGCTGGTGCCGACCGGCCATCCTTTGGAGCAGGCGGAGCAGATCGACGCAACGCTGCTGGCTCAACAGGATTTGTTGTTGCTGGGGCCCGGTCACTGTTTCCGGGATCAGGTCTTGCGGTTTTGCCCGGAATGTAACCGGTTGGGCGTCGGTTCGGACAACATGCAGCGGACCTTGGAAGGCAGTTCGCTGGAGACCATTCGGCTGATGGTGGCGACCGGCATGGGGGTCACCGTCCTGCCTTACACCTCGGTCAGCGGTTATGCGCAAGTCAGCGATCTGCTCGGCGTGCGGCCGTTCGCGCCGCCGCCGCCGACGCGGGTCGTGGCGCTGGCCTGGCGCAAGAGCTTCCCGCGCCATCGCGTCATCGATCTGTTGGATGAGGCGATCCGAGCCTGTCCGCTGGGGGAGGCGGTCCGGTTGCTGGCGTAGGCGGCGGGGTGAGCGTCGGTGCGATCTCCGTCACATAAGCCATCGCGCCGCGCATTTCCCAGCGCACGTCGAAGTCCAACAGCTTCATGCCGTAAGGTCGGGGTGCGGGATCGATTCCCTCGTAGGCCGGTCGCGGGTCTTGACTCAGTAGTTGCGCGATCAGCTCTCTCAAATCACCCTCCCGCCAAGTCGCACAGACCGCCAGCGCCGCCGGGCTGAACTCTACCGCCACTGCCGAGGGCGGCGCATCGCTCGCAAAACCGCCGGTCGCGGTCGGAATGCAATCGGCGTAGGGCACATAAGGTTTGAGGTCCAGCACCGGCGTGCCATCCAGTAGATCGATACCCGCCAGATGCAAGATGACGCTGCCCCGCTCGATGGTCACGCGCTCCAGCCGCACCGCCGACAGACCGAGGGGATTGGGTCGGAAGGTGGAACGAGTGGCGAAAACCCCCAAGCGCCGGTTGCCGCCCAGGCGCGGCGGTCGCACGGTCGGTTGCCAGCGCCCGGCCGGAATGCCGTGAAACACGAACACCAGCCAGACGTGGGAGAAACCTTCCAGGCCCCGCACCGCCGCCGGCTGGTTGTACGGCGGCAGCAGCTCCAGCGTCGCCCGCGCCGCTGGAGCCAGCCCCGGTTGGCGGGGTATGCCGAACTTCTGGCGAAAGCAGGAGCGGACGACGCCGATAGGAGCCAGATGAACCATCTACAGCCATCCTGATTTCTTCAGTTTCCAGTACAGCAGCAGGCAGGCGACGGTGACGCTGCCCATCACCATGGGATAGCCGTACTGCCATTCCAGCTCGGGAAACCAGCCTTTGAAGTTCATGCCGTAAATGCTGAAGATCATGGTCGGCGCCGCCAGCAGCGCGCCCCAGCCGGCCAGTCGCTTGGTGGCGTCGTTCTGGCGGGCCCCGGCCAGCGACAAGCTGATTTGCAGGGCGAGCGCCAGCGTTTCGCGAGTGGCGTCTATGGTTTCGTTGATGCGCAGCGTGTGGTCGTAGACATCCCGAAAATAGGGGCGAATATCGTCGGAAATATAGTCGTTGAACACGTCGGTCAGCAGATAATTGCACACTTCGACCAGCGGCGCGATGGCGCGGCGCAACCCGACCAGATCGCGTTTGAATTCGTACAAGCGGCTGATGTCGCCTTCATCGAAATCGCCCTTAAAGAACCGTTCCTCCAGGTCTTCCACCGCGTCTTCGATACCGCTGAGAATCGGGAAATACTGATCCACCACGAAATCGAGAATGGCGTATAGGGCGAAACCCGGCCCCTTGCGCAACAGGTTCGGAGCCTTTTCGCAGCGGGCGCGCACCGGCGCGTAAGCCAGCGAAGCCCCATGCCGTACCGTCACCAGATAGTGCGGGCCGACGAAGATGTGGGTTTCGCCGAAATCGAGCTTGTCCTCGGTGGCTTGCGCGGTACGCAATACGATGAACAAACAATCGCCGTACAGTTCCACCTTGGGCCGCTGGTGGGCGTGGTGGGCGTCCTCGGCGGCGAGTTCATGCAAGCCGAACAATTGCTGGACTCGCGTCATCAGGGCTTCGTCGGGTTCGAACAGCCCTAGCCAAACGAAGGTGTCCGGCTGCTGCCGGATCGCTGGAATCTCTTCCAGGGCGATGTTGTCGAGCTTGCGGCCAGCAATGTAGGCGGTGCAATTGACGATCATCGCCCTGGCCTCAATGCGGGCGGCGGTGCGGTCGCGGTTCCGGCCGGTACGGCTCCTCGCGGTCGTGCAGGTGCATCCGGTATTCGACGAAACGCGGGCAGTCGTCGAAATGCAGGAACGGGTTGCCATCGCTCTGGTCTAGCATGGTCGAGGTCGGGGTGATGCCGTAATTGTGGCCGGGCCGAATCACGGTGCCGCCCGGCAGGCGCTCGCCCAAGCGACGCAAGCTGTGATACATCTGTTCGGGATCGCCGCCGCGCAGATCGCAGCGCCCGCAACCGAACACGAACAAGGTATCGCCGGTCAAGACCTGATCGTTCAGCCGATAACAGGCCGATCCTGGGGTGTGGCCGGGCGTGTGCAGGATTTCGATGGCGGTTTCGCCCAGCGCGATGCGATCGCCGCCTTCGTGCAGGGTCGGCAGGTCGAGATAGCGATTCCAAAACGCCGCCTCGGCCTTGAGCAGGTGCAGTTGAGCGTCGCTGTGCTCCAACAGAGCCTCGACCCCGTTGATATGATCGAAATGACTGTGAGTGAGTAAGATATCGGTAATTTTCAACCCCTGCCGTTCGGTCAGGGCGATAATGCTCGGCACGTCCCAAGCGGGATCGACTACCGCCGCGCGGTCGCTGGCGCGGTCGTGGATCACGTAGATAAAATTGTTCATCCGGCCCAGTTCCAGGGCGTGCAGGGTGTAAGGGGTAGTGGTCATGATGGGTGCTCCCGGTTACAGGCAACGTGGCGGCGGGGGTTGGTCGGCGGGATCTGGAGTACGGTCGATTTTGGGCGGGCTGGTTGGCGCCCGCGGCCGGTTATCAGCTATGCGGAGAGGTTGCGCGTGCGCTTCAATCTTGAAATAGATGCCCACCATCACTTTATCAAAAGCTATGGTCCGGGTTGGGTCAAGATCAACGAAACGGAAATCCGACACAGCGTGGTCGTCACGGCGGAGCAATTGATCGCCGATTGGCCGCCCCAGACCTTCGCTGACTTGGAGGAGGCCCACTTCGCGGCCGTCGCGCGGTTGGAGCCCGAAATCGTGATCGTGGGGACCGGCGCGCGCCAGCACTTTCCGCCGCCGCCGCAGCTGCGGCCGTTGTTGGCTCGGGGTATCGGCGTGGAAATCATGGATACGGCGGCGGCTTGTCGGACCTATAACGTCATCATGCTGGAAGGCCGCCGGATAGCGGCGGCCTTGTTGATGATCGAGCAGTGATCCCCGCGCTCCAAAGTTGGGGGCGGCTCGCCCGATCGTGGCGGGTCGAGCCGGCGAGAGCGGCGGCGTCAAGCCGCCGTTAGAGGAAGTCCTGCGAAAAACCTTCGGTTTCCAGAATCTTGCGCAACCGGCGCAGCGCATCGATCTGAATTTGCCGCACTCGCTCGCGGGTGACGCCGATTTCGTTGCCGACTTGTTCCAGGGTGGCTTTTTCCTGGCCGCCGAGACCGAAGCGCCGTTTCACCACGATTCGCTGCTTGTCGTTCAACTGATCCAGCCACAAGTCCAGCTTTTCGTTGAGGTCGGAATCTTGCAGCAATTGCGAGGGATCTGGATTGTTATCGTCGGGGATGGCATCCAGCAGCGAGCGGTCTTCATCCTTGCCGATGGGGGTATCCACCGAAGCGACCCGTTCGTTGAGCTGCAACATTCGTTTCACTTCGGCGGCCGAGCAGCCCAGCGCCTGGGCGATATCCTCGGCGGTGGGTTCGTGGTCCAGCGTTTGCGCCAAGTGCCGTGCGGAGCGCAAATAACCGTTGATTTCCTTGATGATGTGGATCGGTAGCCGGATCGTGCGGGTTTGGTTCATCAACGCCCGTTCGATGGTCTGGCGGATCCACCAGGTGGCGTAGGTCGAGAATCGGAAACCGCGTTCGGGATCGAATTTTTCAACGGCGTGGATCAAGCCCAGATTGCCTTCCTCGATCAGATCGAGCAGGCTGAGCCCCCGATTCATGTAGCGGCGGGCGATTTTGACCACCAGGCGCAGGTTGCTTTCGACCATGCGGTTGCGGGCGCTGGCGTCGCCCTGTAAGACTCGGCGGGCGTAGTAGACTTCTTCCTGAGCGGTGAGCAACGGTGAGAAACCGATTTCGCTCAGATACATGCGGGTGGCGTCCAATTCCTCCAGAGTGATTTCCCGGCTGGCTGCGGCGGGCGCCGGCCACGGTACTTCCATTTCCAGATCCTCTTCCTCGACAATCGCTTCGTCCTCGACATCCTCTTCCAGCTTGTCTTCGTCCAATAAGGACTCTTCCAAATGCAACTCGTCGTCGCACGCAACGACCTCCAGAGAGGCGTTCATCCGTCGGGACATTGGGTAACCTCCTCGACCTGCTTCGCTTGGTGGAATTGTTGTATTGGCGCTGGGGCAGGAGATGCTTGCCGCGTCATTTATACTTATAAATTTGCCTGAAGCGGTGTGGCGCGCCGCGCCCGCCGTGGCACGGTTGCGCTCTTGACCGTCGCCTGAAACAGTCGAGGGCCGTAAGGCCCTCTATTGGCTCCTGATTCCCGGCGAGGGCTGATGATAAGCTGTCCGTGGCGGAGGAGTCCACTAGTTTGTAATCGAGGCTGCAAGGTGCAGCATTGTTCCTGATCGGGGGGTGTCAGGGCGTCGGACCGTCCAGCCAACCCTTCAGGGCCGGCAGCGCCGCATGACGGGTCAGGTCGACTTGCAAGGGGGTGATCGAGATGAAGCGTTCCCGCACGGCATGGAAATCCGTACCCGGTCCGGCGTCCTGTTCGGGGCCGGACGGACCCACCCAGTAAATCGGGCGGCCGCGCGGATCGGCGCTCTTGATGACCGGTTCGGCCTTGTGGCGGTGGCCGAGCCGAGTGGCTTGAAAGCCGGCCAATTGCTCCCACGGTAAATCCGGCACGTTGACGTTGAGAATGATATCGGGCGGCAGGGTTCGCTCGGGCAGGCGTTTCACCAGCCAGAGCGCGGCCCTGGCGGCGGTATCGAGATGTTCGGGTTGGTAGGCGGCTTGCGAAATGGCGATGGCTGGCAAGCCGAGAAAGCGGCCTTGCATCGCCGCCGCCACCGTGCCGGAATAGATGACATCATCGCCGAGGTTGGGACCGTGGTTGATGCCCGAGACCACCATGTCCGGCTCCTGTTCCAGCAAGCCGGTGATAGCGACGTGGACGCAGTCGGTCGGCGTGCCTTCGACGCTGTAAAAACCGTTGTCATGGCGGGCGACGTAGAGCGGATTTTTGAGGCTGAGCGAGTTGCTGGCGCCGCTGCGGTCGCGGTCGGGCGCCACCACGGTAATCTCGGCCAGTTCGCTCAAGGCGGCGGCCAGGCGGAGCAGGCCCGGCGATTGATAGCCGTCGTCGTTGCTGATCAGGATGCGCATGATGAGAGGGTTCTCCGGCGTGGCGGACTAAGCGAGTCTAGGATATCTGGCCGGACTGACGTTAGAATGACCGTCGTTGGTCGGCCCGCGCCGTGTCCGGCCGTTTCAGCGAGTTGCCCCATGAGCAAGCCGTTCGTGCTCGATCCCCAAGATCGGGAGCTGTTTCAACGAACCGTCGGCGCGGTCAGGCCGTTGCGCTGTGACCGGATCGATCCCGTCACGCTTCGAGCGACTCCGATCCCGCGCTTCAGTTTGGCCGACGAGCGGCAAGTGTTGGCCGACATGGTCTCGGACTATTTCGAGCCGGCGGACTTGGAGACCGGCGAGGAATTGTACTACCGCCGCGAGGGCGTGCAGCAGGCCGTGCTGCGCAAGTTGCGGCGCGGCCAGTTTCAGGTCGGCGCGGTGCTGGACCTGCACGGCATGACCGTCGCCGCCGCTCGGGAAGTGCTGGCCGTTTTTCTGCAACGTGCCCGCCGCGACAACCTGCATTGCGTGCGCATCATCCACGGCAAGGGCAACGGTTCCCGCCACCGAGGACCCGTGCTCAAGCAAAAGATCAACCATTGGTTGCGCCAGCGCGACGAGATCTTGGCTTTTTGTTCGGCCCGCGCGGTCGATGGCGGAACCGGCGCGATCTATGTGCTGTTGCGGCGCAGGCCGTGAGCGTGGCATTGTCATGGCCAGCCAAACTGTCCGCGCCGCGCCAGTCTAAATCTATTGGCTTGGCGTTGTGCGCTGACGTTCTGTAATGAGTAGCTGACGAGGAGAGCAAAATGGCGAGCGAAGGTTATCACGAACCCATCGACGAACTGTCCGTGCAAACCCGCGACATGCACCGGGCCATCGTTTCCTTGATGGAAGAATTGGAGGCGGTGGATTGGTATAACCAGCGGGTCGATGCCTGCAAGGATAAATCCTTGAAAGCGATTCTCGCGCACAATCGAGATGAGGAAAAAGAACATGCGTCCATGCTTTTGGAATGGATTCGCCGCAAAGACCCGAAGTTCGATGAAGAATTGAAAGGCTATCTCTTCACCGACAAGCCGATCCGCGACGACCACGACTGAGTTGCGCCACCGGCCAGTGTTTCCTCGCGTTGCGCGGAGGGTTGCACTTGAGGGGCTACCAACCGGGTGAGAAGGTTTTATGCTGAAAAATTCCGCCACACACTACGGTGCAGTCACTCGATTCTTACACTGGTCGGTGTTCCTGCTGTTCGTCTATCAGTACCTCAGCGCCAACATCATGACCCGTCTCGCGCGGGACCAGCTGGTGCTCGGCTTGACTCAAAGCAATTATTACGACTGGCACAAATCCATCGGTTTGTTGCTGCTCGGTCTGGCGCTGGTGCGCTGGCTATGGCGTAAACTGACACCGCTGCCGGAGTGGGCGCCGACGCTGTCGGCGGCGGAGCGGGCGATCTCGCACCGCAATGAAGACTTGCTGTACGGCTGCATGTTTCTGTTGCCCATCAGCGGCTATCTGTTCGTCATGGCGGGCGGTTTCGGAGTCAAGCTGTTCGGACTGCACGAGCTGGCGAACCCCGTCGGCAAGCACGAGTTGCTGGCCACGCTGGCGCGGGTCGTTCATATCGTCGTCGGTTATGCCGCCGTGGTGGTCATCGCCTGGCATGTCGGACTCGGCCTCAAGCACCACCTGTTCGACCGGGATCGGTTTTTGAATCGAATGTTGCCGTTCAGGCGGGGATGAAAGCGCGCTTCAGGTGCTGCTGAAGCGATAGTGGGAGACGCCCCAGCGCTCGCCCGCGCGCCGCCCGAACCGTTCGGCGCGGGCCATGAACAAGATGCGCCAGCGCTGCAACCAGCGTTCCGCCTGATCCGGCCCGTAGCATGGCCGGAACAGCGCCAGGATGGTGTCACGTTGTTGGTCCAGATTCGCCAGCCAAGCTTCCAGGGTACGCTGGTAATGACGGCCGTTGCAGGGCCACTGGTCTTCCAGTTTCAAACCGTGCTGAAAGCGTGAGGGCAGATCGCCCCCGGGTTGCAAGCCGTCGGTTTGGACGAACAACTTGCCACCGAGTTTGAGCCGGCCATGAAGCGGGTGCAGCCCTCCAGGGTCATGAGGTCGGCGCTCGAACGTTGCCACCGACAGCACCCGGTCGAAGCGGCGGTCGGCGGCCAAGTCGTTCGGGCCGACGGTCGCTCGAACGTTGGTGAAACCGCGTTCTCGGCAGCGCGCTTCGATGAAGTCCCGTTGGGACCGGGAAGTCGAGACCGCCACGAATCTTGAGTCGGGATAAAACTCGGCCAGCCACAAGGTCAGCGAACCCCAGCCGCAGCCCAATTCCAGAATGTCCTGATCGAAACCGAGTTCGGCCCGCTCGCAGATCAGCGCCAGCATGGCGGCTTCGGCGGTTTCCAGATCGCGCGCCTCGTCTGGCCACCAACCGGCGCTGTAGTGCAATCTGGGGCCCAGCACATTCTGAAAAAAACCGACGGGAAGCTCGGCGTGCTCGATGTTGGCGAATTGGGTTTGGAGGGTGACGAAAGGAGGGTTCGCGCGGTCGACCCACAGCCGACGGACACCGATTCGGATCAGCCAATCTGGCAGGTAACCAGACTCCATGAAGGCGCTGGCGTTTTTCAGCATTGGGCGTGATCCTTCAAAATCTTCTCGATCGTTTGCCGGTAAAGGGTCGCCAGGTCAGGATGATTGCAGGCCGCTAAGCGCACTTCTTAGCCCTGGCGCGGTCTTGAAGGATAAGTTAATTGAGCGCCTGGAGAATTTCCATGTTACGCGTTGCTGTCATCGTCTGCGGACTGCTGCTTGGCTTGTTGGTGACGGTAATTCTGATTGCTGGCAATCAGGGTAGTGTGCTGGGCGGCTTCCGATATGTGGCCGCTGATCCCTGGGGGATCGTTGCCTTGTTGGATCTCGGTGTGGGACTGCTGTTCGTTGCGGTTTGGATAGCCTTGGTCGAACCCGTCCCCCGGCGGGCGGTGGTCTGGATCATTGCGCTGTTCGTGCTCGGCAATGTGATTACCCTGGCTTTCTTGTTGTCACGCACCTGTCGGGCACGCCATGTACGGGATTTGTTTCTACCCGCTCGCTCTGGCGAACGGTCTTGAGCGGATGGCGGCGAGCATTGGCGCTGAGGTATTTACAGGTTGCTGTTGATGGTCAGAGTCGCACCGGTCATGCAACCCGATTCGGTGGGATCACACAGAAACGCAATGACCTTGGCCACGTCGGCGGGGGTGGTGCGAGTGCGCAGATGTGGCGCGGCATTGCGCAGCATGACCGTGTCCACCGCGCCCGGCGCGACGCCGTTGACCCGAATATTGCGGTCTTGGCCTTCGGCCGCCAGTGCCTCGGTCAGGCCGGTCAAGGCGAATTTGCTGACTGTGTAGGCGGCGTATCCAGGAAATTTCTCGGTATTTTGCACCCCTCCTAGCGAGGATACATTGACGATGCTACCGCCGCGATCTTGCATCAACCGAAACGCTTGTCGCGCGCACAGCATTGCGCCGCGCAGGTTCACGGCCATCAACTGGTCCCAGTCGGCCAGCTCCAGCTCCGCAAACGCGCCACTCAGCAGAATGGCGGCGTTGTTGATCAGGATATCGAGCCGGCCAAATTCGACAGCGATTCCTTCAAAGACCGTTTGCACCGCCGCATCGTCAGCAACATCCAGCACTTGATACGCCGCATTGAGGCCGGCGGCGCGCAGTCGCGCGACCGTGGCGGTCAGCTCGGATTCAGTTCGGCTGGCCACAATGACGCGAGCGCCCTTGCGCGCCAGCGCTTCGGCGGTGGCGGCGCCGATGCCCCGACCGCCGCCGGTGATCAGCGCGACGTGATTTGGCAGGGATAAAGATGTAGGTTCCATGGTTCTAGAATGGAGACGGCATGAGGGTGGGTTGAACGATAGCTTAGCAAATCTTGAGCCCTTCGAACGGAGGGCCACATTCGAGCACAGGATTCGGTTAGGCCATCAGCGGGAATCATCGAGAAAATTGCATGAATGATATAAAGTCAAGGTAATAAGAAAGGTTATTTGAGGTTTTGCACGATCCGACCGGAATTGATGTCGGCCGCTCTATTTGGTGTAAATTTTGCCTGCTGTTAATGGGTTTGGCGCTCAGTTAAATGAGACAGCTGGCAAGTTTATAGGGTTGTCGTTGACCCTGGATATAGAACGCTTGTCTCTGTGCTGGGGCATTCAAAAGGAGCTTTGGCTTTGGAAATCCTAATTTATAGCTACTGAGTCGAAGAATAGTGAGTGATTCTGTAATAGGCAGGCGATAAACATGCAGACCGCACCCCTCATTTCATTGATTATACCTGCGCATAATGCAGAAGACTTTCTTGTGGAATGCCTGGAAAGCATTTTATCCCAGACGTACCAAAGTATTGAAATTATTGTTGTGGATGATGGTTCTACGGATAAAACCGCTGAAATCGCTCACAAGTATCAGCCTCGTATACGTTATTTCCATCAGAATGCCAGTGGCGGGCCGGCGACTCCCAGGAATGTTGGGCTGGCGCACAGTCATGGCGACTACCTGTGTTTTTTTGATAGTGATGATCTGATGGTTCAGGGCTGCCTTTCAAAACAAGTTGATTTTTTAGAGAGACATCCTGATGCTGGCATGGTTTTTTGTAATTATATAAATTTTGCGAAGGATAAATTTTATAGAACCCCTCATTTTCAATCCTGCCCTGAATTCTGGCATACCCTTAGTAATAAGGAAGAAATGATTTTGCAAACCCCGTGCAGGGTCCTTGCCAAAGAAAATTTTGGTATTATGGGTACTCTGATGATAAGGCGCTCGATGCTGAAATACGAAAAGGGGTTTAATGAAAATCTGACAGCTAGTGTAGATTTTTATTTTTATTATAAATTAGCCCGTTTCACCCAAGTGGGGATCAATAATTATGTCGGACAGCTCCGAAGGTTGCATGAGGGCAATATAACGAACGCTCATAATAAATCGACAGTATTAAACATGGGTATTTATAGCTATAGGCTATTATGTGAAACTGAACAAGATAAAGAAGCTAAGATTTTATTAAATAAATGCATTTCTACTTGGTGTTCCGAACGGGCGCGTTTTAATGCTAATCATGGGGATTATCTCCAATCCTTTCAAGATGAGTGGCGGGCGCTTTTCAATGATTTTTGTTTTGATCGATTATCAAAATCTTTGAAAAGCTTTGCTCGAACAGCGTTGATGGCTGTTGGTATACATAATCCACAAGACGAGGTTTATAGGGGTTAAACGCTGGCGTTGTTTGCCAGATTATGATTAGGGGTCAATAGGTTGAACGCTGCCTGAAATGTCTGTAGCACACGTTCTGAAATCATTTTTAATCTCTTCAAACATCGATGGGTCTTGCAAAATATTTAGCAATGCTTTTGCCGCATTCGATAGGGTGTGGCCGGTGTGCCTTACTACCCCTAACATTCGCTCCAGGCTTAAGCCAGCAATCGGGATTTCCACCAAATCACCATCTAGCATGGTGCGTGGCAACACGCTCCAGCCTAGGCCGACCGCGACCATCATCTTGATGGTTTCCAGGTAATTAGTGGCGAAGGCGATCGAAATACTCGCATCAAGGCGCGCTAGTTCCTGCTCGAAGATGCGCCGGGTGAACGTGGCCTCGCTCGGCAGAATAGCGGGATGTTCGGCTAACTGCTTCAGATCGGTGACGGGCGAGCGCGCGAGCGGGTGAGTGCGCGACGCAACGATGACTAGCGGATCGGGCCATAAGGGCAAAGTCTCTAACGGCGCTTCGACGTCGGGTGGTAGCGTGATGATCGCCAGCTCCGTCTCACCGCGCAGCATCACCGCGCAAGCGACTTCCGAATCCATGAAGCGCATATCCAATCGCACTCGCGGGTAGCGGGCGGTAAAGATTCGCAATACCGGTGGCAAACGGTGCAGGCCGATGTGGTGGCTGGTGGCGAGCGTCAGGGTGCCGGTGACGAGGCCAGAGAGATTGCGCAGCGCCCGGCGGCTGTCATCCACTTCGGCCAGAATCCGCCGCGCCCGCGGCAGTAACAGCGTTCCTGCCTCAGTCAGACGCACCGTCCGGCCCAAGCGGTCGAACAGGCGGACGTTCAATTCTTCTTCCAGCGTGGCGATCCGTTTGCTGACGGCCGGTTGCGTGACATGCAAGCGGTTGGCGGCAGATGAAAACGAACCGTGGTCGGCGATAGTGACAAAAGCGTGCAGGCTGGCGATGTCCATCAGTCGGTGTTTGGCATCCGGTTAATAATGCCATTATTTTATAGGATCGATAAAAAATATGAATTTGTTTTATCAATAAGGGCGCTTTAAGCTTAGTAATATCTTGAATGAGGAACGAAACAATGGCCGGTAAAACCCTGTATGACAAACTCTGGGACGCGCATGTGGTGCACGCTGATCCCGATGGCACCACGCTGCTCTATATCGACCGCCACTTGGTGCATGAGGTCACCTCACCGCAGGCGTTTGAGAGTTTGAAGCTGACCGGCCGTCAGCCGTGGCGGCGGGAATCGATGGTGGCGATGGCGGATCACAACACCCCGACCGATCCCGGTTTCACCACCATCGCCGATCCGGTGTCGCGGCTCCAGGTCGAAACCCTGGACGCCAACGCGCGCAATCTGAATTTGCGCTATTTCCCGATTGGGGATCAACGGCGCGGCATCGTCCATGTGGTCGGCCCGGAGCAGGGCGCGACCTTGCCCGGTATGACCATCGTCTGTGGCGATTCGCACACCTCGACCCATGGCGCATTTGCGGCGCTGGCTTTCGGTATCGGCACCTCTGAAGTCGAGCATGTGATGGCGACCCAATGCCTGATCCAGAAAAAAGCTAAGTCGATGCTGGTACGGGTCGATGGTCAATTGGGGCCGGGCGTGACTGCCAAGGACATTATTCTGGCGATCATCGGCCAAATCGGCACAGCGGGCGGCACCGGCTACGCGGTCGAATTCGGCGGCTCGGCGATTCAGGCGCTGAGCATGGAAGGCCGCATGACCATCTGCAACATGGCGATTGAAGCCGGGGCGCGGGCGGGCATGGTGGCGGTGGACGAGAAAACCATCGACTACATCAAAGGTCGGCCGTTTGCGCCGCAAGGTGAGGTGTGGGAACGGGCGGTTGCCGCCTGGCGCGAGTTACATAGCGACGCCGACGCTCATTTCGATAAAGTTATCCCGCTCGACGCAGCGACGCTGCAACCGCAAGTAACTTGGGGCACTTCGCCGGAAATGGTGACCTCGGTTGATGGCGCGGTGCCCGATCCGAGCCGTGAAGCCGATCCGGTCAAGCGCCAGAGCATCGAACAAGCCTTGCGGTATATGGGGTTACAGCCGAATACACCGATGACACAAATCAAGCTGGATCGGGTGTTTATCGGTTCCTGCACCAACGGCCGCATCGAGGATTTACGGGCGGCGGCGGCGGTCATCAAAGGTCGCAAAGTCGCATCGACCTTGAAACAAGCCTTGGTGGTGCCGGGTTCCGGTTTGGTGAAGCAGCAAGCGGAAGCTGAAGGGCTGGATCAGATTTTCACCGCCGCCGGGTTTGAATGGCGCGAGCAGGGTTGCTCAATGTGTCTGGCGATGAACGCCGACCGCTTGTTGGCGGGCGAGCATTGCGCCTCGACCTCGAATCGCAATTTCGAGGGTCGGCAGGGTGTGGGCGGTCGCACTCATCTGGTGAGTCCGGCGATGGCGGCGGCGGCGGCGCTGGCCGGGCATTTCGTCGATGTCCGCCACTTTTAGGAGCCAGCGTGATGCGTCCGCAATTAGTGATTGGTAATAAAGCCTATTCTTCCTGGTCGTTGCGGCCGTGGCTGGCGGCGCGGCATGGCGGAATCGACTTCGAGGAAATCCGCATTCCGCTGTATACGCCGGATTCAGTAGCGCAAATCCGCCACTACTCGCCATCCGGCAAGGTGCCAGCCTGGCGCGAAGGCGAGTTCGTGGTGTGGGAATCGCTGGCGATTTGTGAATATCTGGCGGAGCAGGTGCCGACGCTATGGCCGTCCGATCCCAAAGCACGGGCAGTGGCGCGTTCGATCAGCACCGAAATGCACGCCGGATTTACCGCCTTGCGCACCAGCATGACCATGAACGCTCGCGCCCGTGGTCGCAACGTGCCGGTGACGCCAGAAATCGCCGCTGACATCGACCGCATCGCCGCCATCTGGACGGATTGTCGTCAACGCTTTGGCACGGGCGGGCCGTGGTTGTTTGGCGCGTTTTCCATCGCCGACGCCATGTTCGGGCCGGTGGTGCTGCGCTTCGTGCCTTATGGCGTCAATCGGCCCGGCGTGGTCGATGACTACGTAGCCAATTTCATGGCCGATCCGCATCTCAAAGCGTGGATCGCCGCCGCCGAGCAAGAAACCGAAGTGCTGGAACCATTTGAAATGGGCCGCTAAACGCGGCTGGGAGCTTGATGCATGAAATCCTTTACCCAATTGGATGGCTTGGTGGTGTCGGTGGATCGGGCCAATGTCGATACCGACGCCATCATCCCCAAGCAGTTTTTGAAGTCGATCAAGCGCACCGGCTTCGGTGATTTTCTGTTCGACGAATGGCGTTATCACGACCACGGTGAGCCAGGCATGGATTGCACCCATCGGCCGCGTCGCACCGAATTCAGTCTGAATCAGGAACGCTATCGGGGCGCAACCATCCTGCTGGCGCGGGAGAATTTCGGCTGCGGCTCTTCGCGTGAACACGCGGTGTGGGCGCTGGAGGAGTACGGCATTCGCTGCATGATCGCGCCCAGTTTCGCCGATATTTTCTTCTCCAACAGCTTCAAATCGGGCTTGTTGCCGATCAAGTTGGATGCCGATTTCGTGGAGCGCTTGTTCCGCGAGGTCGAAGCGACGCCGGGTTATCGGCTGACCGTGGATTTGGCGGCGCAGACGGTAAAAACGCCGGGCGGCGAGACTTTCGGCTTTGAGGTCGATCCGTTCCGCAAGGAATGCCTGTTGAACGGCTGGGACGACATCGGCCTGACCTTGCGCCACGCCGATGAGATTCGCGCTTACGAGAACCGGCGGCGGCAGGACGCGCCGTGGTTGTTTGCCTGAGTAGGGGCGACCGGCCGGTCGCCCCTACCCGGTTGGCCGTCCCTGCCCGGCCGGTCGCCCCTACGGGGTTGATGGCACTATCTTCAACGACTTGCAGGAAATGAGATGACGCATAAAGTGTTGGTGCTGCCCGGCGATGGCATCGGCCCGGAAATCGCCCCGGAAGGGGCGAAAATCCTGCAATGCTTGCAACAGGAATATGGGCTGGATATTACGCTGGAGTACGGCTTGCTCGGTGGCTGCGCGGTGGATGTGTTGGGCGAGCCGTACCCGGCGGAAACTCGCCGTCAAGCGCATGAGGCCGACGCCATTCTGCTTGGCGCGGTCGGTGGCCCGCAGTGGAACACGCTGGAGCGGCCGTTGCGCCCCGAACGTGGCTTGCTGGCAATTCGTAGCGATCTGGAACTGTTCGCCAATCTGCGCCCGGCGGCGCTATTTCCGCAACTGGCGGCGGCATCCTCGCTCAAGCCGGAATTAGTGGCCGGCCTGGATGTGCTGATCGTGCGCGAGTTGAACGGCGACATTTATTTTGGCCAGCCGCGCGGCATCCGTACCTTGGAAAGCGGCGAGCGGGAAGGTTTCAACACCATGCTCTACCGCGAATCCGAAGTCGAGCGGATTGCACGGGTGGCGTTTGAGGCCGCGCGCAAACGTCACCGCAAGCTCTGTTCGGTAGATAAGGCCAACGTATTGGAAACGTCCGAACTATGGCGGGAAACGGTCGAGCGAGTAGCGCGGGATTATCCGGATGTGGCGCTGTCTCATCAGTATGTGGATAACGCCGCGATGCAGCTGGTCCGCGCGCCCAAGCAGTTCGACGTGATTGTGACCGGCAATCTGTTCGGCGACATTCTGTCCGACTGCGCCGCGATGCTGACCGGCTCCATCGGCATGTTGCCCTCGGCCTCACTGGATGCGAAGGGCAAGGGGCTATATGAACCGATTCACGGCTCCGCACCTGACATTGCGGGCAAAGGCGCAGCCAATCCGTTGGCGAGCATTTTGTCGGCGGCGATGCTGTTGCGCCATAGCTTGAATGAGCCGGAACACGCCGCGCGGGTGGAACACGCTGTCAGTCAGGTGCTGGATCAAGGTTTGCGGACACTGGATATTATGGCCGAAGGGATGACGCCGGTTGGAACGCAGGCGATGGGCGATGCGGTGGTGGCGGCGTTGGTAGGGGATTGATGCAAGATAAATTATTGGTTTATATAAAAGTTCTAAATATTCCATTTTCCGATGTGATGAATGCTTATTTCAGCAATCATTCTATAATGTAGGACAAGCAAAAAATGTTTATGTACGTAGTTTATAAAAATCTTTGTATATTTTAGAAGAAGATTAAATTAATGAGAACTCTTGACAGCCATGTTAGTCATGCATTGGGACATTATGGTAGTTTACTTGAAGAACATTTTCAATGTGATGTTATTGCATATGTGGGTCAAATACATCCAGTATTTCTACAAGATTTTTTAGAATTTGTCGAAACTCTAATTGAAATTAAATCTGAGAATCAACTTCATAAAAAACGATTGGTATTAGTATTAAGTACTCCAGGAGGAGTGGCGGAAGCAGTTGAGAAAATGGTAGAAATTATTCGTCATCACTATGAGGAAGTTTATTTTATTGTTCCCAATGCGGCTATGTCGGCTGGAACTATTTTCTGTATGTCAGGCGATAAGATTTATATGGATTATGCATCGTCTCTTGGGCCTATTGATCCACAAGTTCAAACATATGATGGAAGATTGGTTCCTGCACTTGGTTATATAGATAAAGTTAATGAATTTATAAGAAAATCTCAATCCAAAGAAGGGCTAACAGATGCTGAGCTAATTATGCTAAAAAGCTTAGATTTGGCCATGCTAAGTAGATATGAACAGGCCAGGGAGCTATCAATATCTTTATTAAAGATGTGGTTGGTTAAATATAAATTTAAGGATTGGAAAAATCATAGAACAACAAAGCCTGGAACGCCAGTTACAGATAAACAGAAACAACAACGAGCCGAGAAAATTGCAAAGCTATTGAGTGATAATAAGATTTGGCACTCTCATGGGCGAATGATTGGCATCAAAACCTTACAGGAAACACTTAAGCTTGAAATTGAAGATTTCACTTATGAAAAAGAACTGAGAAGGATTATAAGAATGTACAGTGAGTTGCTCATGGAATACGTTGAAAAACAAGAAGCTCCTTTCTTTATGCACAGCTGTAGGAGATAAGATCATGTCCGACAAGAAGAAGTTAGAAAATATTCTTGAAGAAGTACAAGCTAAAATACCTGTGCATCGAAGATTACGTATTGAAGAATTACATCAGAAGTTTGAGAAATTTGCTGATAAAGGTTTAGTGGAACGGCCAACTTACAAGCTAGCTCCAGCTAGTTCTCTTCCGAAATGCCTTTCATCCCATTGAAAGATTTAGGAAGTCTTTAATTTGGTCTAATTAATTAGGAACTAGATTTTAAAATAAAAACGTTTTGAAGATAAATAAACTGAAGACTTTGAGTGATTTGCTGCAATCTGCTGAAGAACGGATTGAGTTAATCAACGGTGAAATCATCAAGCGCCCCATGGCGCGTTCCGAGCACACCCTTATCCAGTCGAATATTTCTGATGAAATTTCGCTGTTCAAGCGGAAAGATGGCTTCGGCGGTTGGTGGATCATGACGGAGATCAGCCTTCAGTGCAGCGAGCATCAATGCCCGAATCACGATCTCGCTGGATGGCGGAAAGAGCGGGTGCCGCGTAGACCTTCGGGAATGATGACGATCATTCCTGATTGGGTTTGTGAAATCACCTCTCCCGGTTACAAAAGAAAAGATTTATTTCATCATTTTATGCTGTTGCAACGGAGCAAGACACCTTACTACTGGGTGATTTCCCCGGAAGACAAAACACTCATTGCCTACGAGCTAGAAAATGAAAAGTATCATGTGACCTTTTCCGTCGAATACGGTGTTGATAAACATATTCACAAAGCACCCATAGCTCCCTTTGCGGAAACTGAGATCGATTTGCAGTACATCTTTGGCGATGAATCAATAAATCAAGGCTGATGTGAAACTTTATTGAAAAGCTTCCACATTACATTTCTGAATTGAGGGTAAGTTGATGATGCGAGTCGGTTTGGTGGGTTGGCGCGGCATGGTGGGTTCCGTGCTGATGGATCGAATGCTGGCGGAAAATGATTTCGCCCACATTGATCCGGTATTTTTCACCACATCGAACGTCGGCGGGCGCGGCCCGGCGATCGGCAAGGACACGTCGACCTTGAAAGACGCCAAATCCGTCGCCGAACTGAAAGCGATGGATGCCATCATCACCTGCCAGGGTGGCGATTACAGCAACGAGATTTACCCGCAACTGCGCGCCGCCGGTTGGAAAGGCTACTGGATCGACGCTGCCTCGGCGCTGCGGATGAAAGACGATGCCGTCATCATCCTCGACCCGGTGAATCGGAAGGTGATCGACGAGGCGCTGGCGCGGGGTGTGAAGGATTACATCGGCGGCAACTGCACGGTCAGCCTGATGTTGATGGGCTTGGGTGGTCTGTTCGCGCACGGGCTAGTGGAGTGGATGAGCGCGATGACTTATCAGGCGGCATCCGGCGCGGGCGCGCAGAACATGCGCGAGCTGATCCAGCAGATGGGGGTCATTCACGGTTCAGTGGCCAATCGGTTGGGCGAACCGGCCTCGGCGATTCTGGAAATCGACCGCACGGTGGCGGAAACCATCCGCTCCAGCGCGCTGCCGACCGAACATTTCGGCGTACCGCTGGCGGGCAGCCTGATTCCCTGGATCGACAAACAGGTGGAGAACGGCCAGAGCAAGGAAGAATGGAAAGGTCAGGCCGAAACCAACAAGATTCTAGGCCGCTCTGACCGGCCGATTCCCATTGATGGACTTTGCGTGCGCATCGGCGCGATGCGCTGCCACAGTCAAGCGTTGACCATCAAACTGACCAAGGACGCACCGCTGGATGAACTCGTAGACATGATCGGCACGGCCAATGATTGGGTGAAAGTGATCCCCAACGAACGAGAGCGTTCGATCCGCGAACTGACGCCGGCCGCTGTCACCGGCACGCTCGGCGTCCCAGTGGGCCGGCTGCGCAAGCTCAACATGGGGCCGACCTATCTCGGCGCGTTCACCTGCGGCGATCAGTTGCTGTGGGGCGCGGCGGAGCCGCTGAGAAGGATGTTGCGGATATTATTGGAGAAGTAAAGCTCAATAACTGTGCTTGATCCCGCATGGATGCGGGGATAGCCTACCGCAAAAACGGATTGAACTCGCGGATATCCGATGCTGAGCCATTGTATGGCGGATATCAGATCGTCGGTTGAGTCGAAAGGGAGAGCTGATTTTGGTGGCTACGGGTGGACTTGAACCACCGACACCGGCATTATGAGTGCCGTGCTCTAACCACCTGAGCTACGTAGCCATACAGAGGAGGGGCTTGCAAAGAGCCCATAATTATCGGCGCGACACCGATCAGCGTCAAGAACAAAGATCCTGATAATCTCAAACGTTGAACCGGAAGTGCATCACATCGCCTTCCTGCACGACATACTCCTTGCCTTCTAGCCGCCATTTACCGGCCTCGCGAGCGCCGGCTTCGCCGTGATAGGCGATGTAATCAGCGTAAGCGATCACCTCGGCCCGAATGAAACCCCGCTCGAAATCGGTATGAATCACGCCGGCCGCTTGCGGCGCGGTGGAGCCGGCCCGCACCGTCCAAGCTCGGACCTCCTTGGGTCCGGCCGTGAAATACGTTTCCAAGCCCAACAGCGCGTAGGCCGCGTGAATCACCCGATCCAAACCGGGTTCGGTCAAGCCGTAATCGGCCAGAAATTCCGTTTTATCCGCATCATCCAATTCGGCCAGTTCAGCTTCGATGGCCGCGCACACCGGCACCACGCCAGCGCCTTCCAAGCGGGCGATTTCTCGCACCTGATCCAAAAGCGGGTTGTTCTCAAAGCCGTCTTCGGCGACGTTGGCCACATAAAGCACCGGTTTGCCGGTCAGTAAAAACAATTCGCGCAACGGTTCGCGTTCTTCGGCGGCGAGCGCCAAGGTGCGCAACGGCACGCCGGTGTCCAAATGCGCTTGCACCCGCTCCAAAACCGCCTTGCGTTCCAGCGCTTCCCGGCCGCCGGCCTTGGCCGCTTTCTCGGCGCGCAACAGCGCTTTTTCGACCGTCGCCAAGTCGGCCAGCGCCAGTTCGGTATTGATCGTTTCGATATCGGAGCGCGGGTTGACCTTGCCGGAGACGTGAATCACATCATCGTTCGCGAAGCAGCGCACGACCTGCGCGATAGCGTCGGTTTCGCGGATGTGGCCCAGGAATTGATTGCCCAATCCTTCGCCCTTGGACGCGCCCGCCACCAAGCCGGCGATATCGACGAATTCCACCGTGGTCGGCACGATTTTCTGCGGTTTGACGATGGTGGCCAGCGCCTGCAAGCGCGGGTCGGGCACCGCCACCACGCCGACGTTGGGGTCGATGGTGCAGAATGGATAATTCTCGGCTTGAATGCCGGCCTTGGTCAGCGCGTTGAACAAAGTGGATTTGCCGACGTTCGGCAGGCCGACGATGCCGCATTGGATGCCCATGATGGAGTTTGTGACTCAGGTTGCGGAAGGAGCCGCCGGAGCGGGGGAGGGTTCGACGCGCCGGCTGTGCAAGACTTGCATGGCTTTAGCCCAATCGCCGGCGGCGATGCGCGGCAACTCGCGCAGCGAATCGGCGATGGCGTCCTCGACCAGCACCCGTTCCGCCTGCGGCGCGCGGCGCAGCACGTAGTCCAAAACGTCGCGGCTGTCGCCGGGATGGCCGATACCGAGCCGCAGGCGCGCGAAGTCGTTGCCGCCCAGCTGCGCGATCAGATCGCGCAAGCCGTTGTGCCCGCCGTGCCCGCCGGCCCGCTTCAAGCGCGCCGTGCCCACCGGTAAGTCCAGATCGTCGTGCACCACCAGAATTTCGGGCAACGCGATGCGGTGAAAACGGGCCAGCGCCGCGACCGCCTGACCGCTGCGGTTCATAAAGGTCATCGGTTTGAGCAGCCACACCTCCCGTCCGTCCAGCACGATGCGGCAAGCGTCGCCGTGATATTTGGCTTCGGGACGAAAGTGTCCGGACTGCTGGCGGACCAGTGCGTCGGCCAGCCAAAAACCCGCGTTATGGCGGGTTTCGGCGTATTGTGGACCCGGATTACCCAAGCCCACGACCAACCGAAGCGGCGATAATCGTTCGTTGCTTTCGCCTCGCGCGAAGGTTGTATTGGACGTGGGCAAAGGAACGGACAAGGGATGCTCCCAGCTCAAGCCTCGGGCGTCGCCGCCGCGGCATCCGCGCCCGGCTCTTCTTCGCCGCCTTTCGCATGATGGATGCTGACCACGACGATATCCTGTTCGGAGCCGGCTTCGATTTGGGTGGCCAACGCCACGCCGGCCGGCAACGAAATCTGCGAAAGATGCAGGGCGTCACCGATCCCCAATTCGAGGATATCGACCTCAATGAATTCTGGGAGATCCTTGGGCAAACAGGTGATTTCGACATCGATCAACGCGCGGCTGACGATGCCGCCCTGTTGCTTGACGCCGCGCGCTGTTTCCTCGTTGAGAAAGTGTAGCGGTACATGTACCCGCAGCTTACGGTCGGCGCTGACCCGCAAAAAGTCGATATGCAGGATCGTCGGCTTGAAAGGATGACGCTGCATGTCGCGCAGCACGACGCTTTCGCTGCGCTCGCCGAAATTTAGAGTCAGGACATGCGAGTAGACGGCCTCATTTTTCAATTGGTTGAGCACGTCCAGATGATTCAGGACCAACGGTTGCGGGTCCTGCCCGCCGCCGTACACAATGGCCGGCACCTTACCGGCGCGGCGCAGGCGGCGGCTCGCACCTTTCCCCAAATCACCGCGCGGTTCGGCTTTCAATTCAAAGGTAACGCTCATCGAAATCACTCCATCGGGTTAAAAAAACACGACGCGCCCGCGACCAGGCACGTCGTTTGGGTGAGCCGCCCACTCGGTCGAGTGACGCGGGATACAGCCTACATGAACAGGGAGCTGACGGATTCCTCAAGATGAATGCGGCGCATGGTTTCGGCCAACAGCCCGGCCACGCTGATCTGGCGAATGTTCGGACAAGCGAGCGCTTCAGGTCGCAGCGGGATGGTATCGGTGATGACCAGTTCGTCCAGCATCGAGGTGCGGATATTGGTGACCGCCGAACCGGACAGCACCGCGTGGGTGCAGTAAGCGCGCACCGAGGCGGCGCCCCATTCCTTCAACGCCTTGGCGGCCAGGCACAAGGTGCCGGCGGTGTCCACCATGTCGTCCACCACGATGCAATGCTGGCCTTCGACATCGCCGATGACGTGCATGACTTGTGCCTGATTCGGCGCCGGTCGGCGCTTGTCGATGATCGCCAGCTCGGAATCGTCCAAGCGCTTGGCGAGGGCGCGGGCGCGCACCACGCCGCCGACGTCCGGCGACACCACCATCAGATCGCCGAGCTGCTGGTCGCGGATATCGCTCAACACCATCGGCGTGGCATAGATATTGTCCACCGGCAGATCGAAGAAACCTTGGATCTGATCGGCGTGTAAGTCCACCGTCAGCACCCGGTCCACGCCCACGCTGGTGATCATGTTGGCGACCACCTTGGCGGAAATCGGCACCCGCGCCGAACGCGGCCGGCGATCCTGCCGGGAATAGCCGAAGTAGGGGATGACCGCCGTGACCCGCACCGCCGAGGAGCGCCGCAGCGCATCGGCCATCACCAGCAATTCCATGATGTTGTCGTTGGTGGGATAGCAGGTGGGCTGGACGATGAAGACATCCTTGCCGCGCACGTTCTCCATCAGCTCGACCATGACTTCACCATCGCTGAAGCGGCCGACCACCGCCTGACCGAGCGGCAGTTGGAGATGATGGACGATATCGCGGGCCAGTTTTGGATGGGCGTTGCCCGCGAATACCATCATGCGACCTTCGTACACGACGAGTTTGCCCCGCTGTCAGTTGGCTTTGGGAGGGTGGCTGGGCCGCCAGGATTCGAACCTGGGAATGCCGGATCCAAAATCCGGTGCCTTACCGCTTGGCGACGGCCCAAGAATTCCGTAGCGCTTCAGGTGGGTACATCACGCTCCCGCGGCAAGCGCGCGTGCAACGGCGAACGGTTGCGTCCTCGGGTGATGAATCCAGTCAACCCCGGCGGCAACTGGCTCAAAACCCGCCCGGCACTGGCCTGATCGGAAAAGGCGGCAAAAACGCACGCCCCGGTACCGGTCAAGCGCGCCGGTCCATGCCGTGACAACCAGGCCGCGGCGGCGGCGACTTCCGGATGGCGACGGTAAACGACTGTCTCGCAATCGTTGCCGCCGGCGCCCTGTAAGAAGTCGGATATTCTGATGGGGGGTGAGTTTCTTGTCAATTCCGAGTCGGCAAAGATAGCGTCGGTGGCGACGTGGCAGCCCGGCGTCAGCACCAGGAACCACGGTTCGTCGAGATCGATGGCGGTCAGTTGTTCCCCGACCCCTTCCGCCCAAGCGGCCCGACCGCGCACGAATACCGGCACGTCAGCGCCCAGCCGCAAGCCCAATTCGGCCAGTTCAGCCAGCGTCAAGCCCGTTTGCCAAACGTGATTCAACGCCACCAGCGTGGTGGCGGCGTCGGAGCTGCCGCCGCCGAGGCCGCCGCCGAGTGGCAACTGCTTGGCGATGCGGATGGTCGCGCCCGCGCGCTGGGCTGTCGCTTGCTGCAAAAGGCGGGCGGCGCGGACGGTCAAATCAGCGTCCGGGGGTACGCCAGCCACCTCGCCCACCCGCTCGATGCGGCCGTCCTCTCGCGGAGAAAACCACAACCAGTCGCAGCAGTCCAAAAACTGGAAGACGGTCTGTAACAAGTGATAACCGTCCGCTCGTCGCCCGACGATTCGCAGCATCAGGTTGAGCTTGGCCGGCGCGGGCCAGGCGGCGGGCTCCAGAGTTAGAGAGTCCATTGCTCGATCGCCAGCTTGACGCTCAATTCCTGGCGGCGGGCCGTGATGCGGGCGGGTAACTCGCGGGAGGGGGCCGGCGCGTAGGCTGGATAGTCGATGGTCCAGCCCTGCTGTTCCAGATGAGTCAAACGGCCGCTCCCATCAACTTGCAGTGCGGTGATGGGGCCGGGTCCCGGCAGGCCGCGAATCCAGTAACGCAGGCCATCGACCGGAAGGCGCACGCCGAGGGATCGCTCCAGCAGGGTATCGGGGTCTGGAGCGGTCTGGTTTTGACCGTCCTGGGTTTGCAGGCTGACCTGCCGCCCGCCGCCCTGGATCAGCACCCGACCCTGGCCGAGCGGGCCGATCAGGTCGATGCGGTAGTCCGGTTCTTCCTGAGTCCATTGAAAATGGGCGTGCCAGCCGTCCTGACCGTTCACCACGCCGATGCGGCCGACCGCCTGCCAGTGGTTCAGGCGCGCCAGCTCCTTCTGGCGGGCGGTCCAGGCGTTTTGGTCGCCGGAAGGTGTCGGCGGTGAAATGGCGCAGCCTGTCAGCCACCCGATGGCCAGCACGGCGAGCCAACGAACGACGTAGCGGGTCGCCGGTCTGGCTGGGGAGGAGAGGGGGAAGCAACGATCCAACGGTGAACGCATCGCCAGATTCTACCACCCAAACCGCTTCTGAAGTTCGCGCAGGTGGCGGCTGTCGGGCTGCTTGCTTAACCCCGATCGCCAGATCCGTCTGGCTTCCTCGCGCTGGCCGCTGACCCACAAGACCTCGCTGAGATGGGCGGCGATCTCGGCGTCTGGATTGATGCGGTAGGCCCGGCGCAAGAACTCCAGAGACTTGACTGGATTGCCCAAGCGATATTGGATCCAACCCATGCTGTCGAGCACGGCGGCGTCCTCGGGTAATAGCGTCAGGGCCTGTTCGATGTAACCCAACGCTTCCTGATGGCGGTCGGTGCGATCGGCCAAGGTATAACCGAGCGCATTCAGCGCTTGGCCGTTCTTGGGGTCGATGACCAGAATGGCGCGCAGATCGCGCTCCAGAACGTCCAGTCGGCTGAGCCGCTCGGCCATCAGCGCGCGCGCGTAGAGCAGATCCTTGTCGTTGGGATGGAGCGCCAGCGCCCGATCGAGCGTGTCGAACGCCTCCTGATTGTGGTCCGCTTCCCGCAGCGCCTCCGATTCGGCGAGGTAGAGATTGATGCTGCTTTGCGGGTTGCCGCGGCGTAGGGAATCGAAATGCTGGACGACCGTATCGGTATTTTCCAGTTTGGCTAATACCACGCCCAGGCGCATCTGCGCGTTCAAGTAACGCTCCTCGTTCTTGACCTTGCCATACCATTCGCGCGCCTTGGCGTAAGCCCCGCGCTGTTCCTCGATCCGACCCAGTTCATAATAGGCATCCGCCAGCCGAGCATTGCGCTTGATCAAATCCAGAAAATAGCTTTGCGCCAAGTCGAACTGACGGGTTTCCGCCGCCAGCAGGCCAAGCGCGTAGATGGATTCGGTATCCTTGGGGTTTTGATTGAGCAGGATCGAAAACTCGCGGCGCGCCTTGTCCAGTTGGCCGGCCTCGATCAGCAAGCGAGCGTAGTTCATTCTCAGGTTGCGGTCGCGAGGCAAATTGCCAACCGCCTTGGTCAATCCCGCCAGCGCCGCGTCGTTGGCGCCCCGGTCCAGCAGGATATGGGTTCGTAACTGATGGGCGGAGGCCAGTTTTGGATCGCGCGCCAAGGCCCGATCCAAACTGGCCAGCGCCTGATCGCGGTCGCCGGAAGCCGCCGCCAACAAGGCGAAGTAATATTGAGCGAAAGCCGAACCGGGATTGCGGTCGCGGAAATGTTTCATCACCCGCAGGGCCGCTGGTTTGTCGTCCGCCTGACTCAGCAGCGAAGCGAGAGTCGCATAGCCCTGCTGCTTGTCCTTGGCGCTGGCGAGCCGTCGGACCGTTTCCAGATACTCGGTAGCTTCATCCACTTGGCCGTTGCGCAACAGCGCCAGCGCCAGCGCCTGCCGGGCTTGATCGTTATCGGGGGCGAGCGTTTGCCAGCGTTTCGCCAGTTCCAGAGAGGCCGCGCTGTCTTTCATCAGCAGGGCCAACATGGTCGCGCGCTCGGCGATTTGCGGGTCTTGAGTGGATGTCGCCGCCTGACGATAATTGGCCAGCGCGACAGCGAGCTGGTCGCGTTTGCCGGCCAGCTCGGCCGCCAGGATTTGATAGGTCAGTTCCGCGCGGGGGCTGGGTTGCAACGGCGGGCGGATCTCAAACTCCGGCGTCGGTTGTTCCGGCGCTTGCGCGTCCGCCGGTTGTTCCGGCGCTTGCGCGTCCACCACCGTGGCGCAACCGCTCAGCAGCAGCAGGCCGCCGAGGCTCAATAGCTTCAAGAATCTGTTCATCAGTCAGCGATGTCTCTCGTTCGGCGCCGGCGTCTGAAACCACGCCCGAAACGGGTTGTACCAGCGGTCTAGCGGATTACTCAGTCACCGCGAGGGCCTCGCAGCGTGAGGGGCGGGCCGTTTGCATCATGCTCTAGCAATACGACCTTGTCATTGGACGGTTTTATCCCGCAGAATTCCATTATATTTCCGACCGATCCCATAAAGCCTTATGTCTCTGCTGGCGCTTGGCCTCAACCACCGGACCGCGCCCGTCGATGTCCGCGAACGGGTGGCGTTCGCGCCCGAGCGGCTCGATACCGCCTTGCGGGACTTGCTCGACCACGGCGGCGCTCGCGAGGCGGCCATTCTATCGACCTGTAATCGTACGGAACTTTATTGCGGTCTGAAAGAAGCCGACGATCGCCAAGTGGTGCAATGGTTGGGCGATTATCACCTGCTGCGGGCGGTGGATTTGCAACCGTACCTGTACCAGCATTCTGGCCCGTGCGCCGTGCGCCACATCTTGCGGGTAGCCGCCGGCTTGGATTCGATGGTGCTAGGCGAGCCGCAGATTCTCGGTCAGGTCAAGGCCGCCTATCAAACCGCCAACAGCGCTGGCACTCTGGGTTCGCTGCTGGACCGACTGTTCCAGCACACTTTCGCGGTCGCCAAGCAGGTGCGCACCGACACCCGCATCGGCGCCAGCCCGGTCTCGGTGGCCTTCGCGGCGGTCGGACTGGCCAAGCAGATTTTCGCCGACCTGCCCAAGCGCACCGCACTGCTGATCGGCGCGGGCGACACCACCGAACTGGTCGTCCGCCATTTGCACGAAAACGGCATCGGCCGACTGGTGGTCGCCAATCGCACGTTGGAGCGGGCGCACATCCTGGCAGCGGCTTTTTCCGGTTACGCCATCGCGTTGGATGAGATTCCCGCCCATCTCGGTGAGGCCGATATCGTCATCGCCGCCACCGCCAGCCCCGGTTTGATGCTGACGGCGGCCCAAGTGCGCGCTTGCTTGAAACAGCGGCGGCGCCGGCCGATTTTCATGCTGGATTTGGCGGTGCCGCGCGATATCGAGCCAGCCGTGGCGGAGTTGAACGACGTCTATCTGTACACGGTGGACGATCTCAAGGACATCATTCAGGAAAATTTGCGCTCGCGACAGGCCGCTGCCGCGCAGGCCGAGGAAATCATCGACCATCAGGTCGAACACTTCATGGCTTGGGTGCGCGCTCAGGACAGCGTCGCCAGCATCAACGCGCTGCGCCAGCGGGCTGAAGCGGTGCGCGACGAAGCCCTGGCGCGCGCGCTGCGCCAGATCGAGCACGGCAAAAATCCCGCCGAGGCGTTACACCTTCTGGCCGATGCCTTGACCAACAAACTCATTCATCCGCCCTGCGCCGGCCTGCGCGAGGCCGCCGCCCGAGGCGATGCCGAAATGCTGAATTTGATCAAGAGCCTGTACCGGCTGAACGATGGAAATTCCCGCTGATGAATCCGTCGATGTTGGCCAAACTGGAGCAGTTGGCGGCCCGTCATGAGGAGGTGAGCGCGTTGCTGGCCGAACCTGACATCATCAACGACAACGACCGCTTTCGCGCCTTGTCGGTGGAGTATGCCCAACTGGAACCGGTAGTGGAGGGTTTTCACGGTTACCGCCGCGTGTTGGACGATCTGAGCTCGGCGCGCGACATGACGACCGACAGCGATCCCGATTTGCGGGCGTTGGCGCAGGATGAATTGCTGGACGTCGAAGCGCGGCGCGCCGAACAGGAGCGGGCGCTGCAAGTGTTGATGTTGCCGCGCGACCCGCACGATGCTGGCAATGTGTTTCTGGAAATCCGCGCCGGCACCGGCGGCGACGAGGCGGCGTTGTTCGCCGGCGATCTGTTGAGGATGTACGTCCGCTACGCCGAACTGCGCGGCTGGAAGTTGGAATTGCTGAACGACAGTCCCGGCGAGCACGGGGGTTACAAGGAAGTTATCAGCCGCATCAGCGGCCAAGGGGCCTATTCGCGGCTCAAGTTCGAATCTGGCGCGCATCGGGTGCAACGGGTGCCGGAAACCGAGGCGCAAGGCCGCATCCACACCTCCGCCGCCACGGTGGCGGTGCTGCCGGAACTGGCGGAAGTCGAGGAAATCGAGATCAATTCCAGCGACTTGCGCGTTGACACCTTTCGCGCCTCCGGGGCGGGCGGCCAGCACGTCAACAAGACCGATTCGGCCATCCGCATCACCCATTTGCCGAGCGGCATCGTGGTGGAATGTCAGGACGAACGCTCCCAGCACAAGAACCGATCGCGGGCGATGTCGTTGCTGCAAGCGAAACTGCTGGCGGCGGAGCGGGAGAAGCAGACCAGCGCCCAGGCGCGGACTCGGAAATTGCTGGTCGGCAGCGGCGACCGTTCCGAACGCATCCGCACCTACAATTTTCCCCAGGGACGGGTGACCGACCACCGGATCAATCTGACGCTGTACAAGCTCGGCGATGTTCTGGAGGGGCATCTCGATGCAGTCATCGAGCCGCTGATTCAGGAATATCAGGCCGATCAACTGGCGGCGCTGGCCGAGTGAATGGGGCGACGCTGGCCGGATTGCTAGCCGGCGCGACCCGCTGCTTGGCGCAGGCCAGCGCCGCGCCGCGCCTGGATGCGGAAGTTCTGCTCGCGGCGACATTGGAGCGCTCCCGCGCCTATCTGCTGGCGTGGCCGGAGCAGGTCCCGACCTCGGCGCAAGCGGCTCGTTTCAAGGCTTGGCTGGAGCGGCGGCTCGCCGGCGAACCGGTCGCTTATCTGCTCGGCCGGCGAGAATTCTGGTCGCTGGAGCTGGAGGTCACACCGGATACCTTGATTCCTCGGCCGGAAACCGAGCTGCTGGTGGAACTGGCGCTGGCCCATTTGCCGGTGGGTCGGCCGGTACTCATCGCCGATCTCGGCACCGGCAGCGGCGCGATTGCGTTGGCGCTGGCGGTCGAACGTCCTCTGGCGCGGATCGTCGCCACCGATTGCAGTCCGGCGGCCCTGGCCGTCGCCCGCAGTAATGCCAGTCGGCTGGGCATCAGCCATATTCAATTCCGCGAAGGCGATTGGTGCGCGCCGCTGGCCGGGGATCGCTTCGATTCGATCGTCGCCAATCCGCCGTATGTCGCCGCCAGCGATCCCCGCTGGCGCGCGGGCGAGTTGCGCTTCGAGCCGCCTCAAGCCCTAGTCTCCGGTGAGGATGGATTGAGCGCTCTCCGCGCTATCGTCGCTCAGGCACCCGATCATCTGGCGCCGGCCGGGTGGTTGCTGCTGGAGCACGGCTACGATCAAGGCGAAACGGTGCCTGCGCTGCTGCGACGACGCGGTTTTGTTGAAATTGCCGATCATCGGGACACCGCTGGTGTAAGCCGCTGCGCTTGCGGGCGTTGGCCGGGTTGAAAACCGGCTGGTTGAGGTATACGGTTAAGGTGGAGTTTTTGCTAAGGACGGTGCCCGCGATTCAACAGCCTTGGAGGAGGGCGTGATGCACGCCGATGCCGACGAGCTGTACAAACACCGCCTCATCCAATTCTGCCGGTTTCACCCCGACCCCGATCAGGTGGGCTCGGCGGCGCGCTGGTTGCAAGGCGTGGCCGGCATTCAAACCGTCGGTCTATTGTCAGAACAGACGCTGGCGGTGGTCTACGATCTGCGCTGCGTCACCTTGGAAGGCGTCGAGCGCGCCTTGGTTGAACTGGGCTACCACCTCGATAACAGTCTACTTTGCAAGCTCAAACGGGCGCTGTTCTATTACACCGAGGAAACCCAGCGCGAGAATCTCGCCATCACTCAAGAAGGCGATCTCATCCAGCGCGACGTGTTCGTCAATCGCTACCAGCGCGCCACCCACGGCTGTCGCGACCCACAACCGGAATATTGGCGGGAGTATCAGTGACGGGTCGAAGTGGGTGAGCGCCTACTGACTTCAAGCCGGCGGCAACGCTTTTATGATCCCCTGAATGCCTGAAGTTACGGTATCCTCACCAACCACCTTGTCAATCCGTGGAGATCGTTCATGAAGCGTCTTATGTTGGGGAGCTTGCTCTATGGCGCGCTGGCGCTGGCGGCGCACGCTGAGGAAATCGGCAGCGTCGATACCGTTTTCAAATGGTTGGGACCCGATAACAAGATCGTGATCGAGGCCTTCGACGATCCCAAGGTCGAGGGCGTAACCTGCTACGTCAGCCGCTCCAAGACCGGCGGCATCAAGGGCGGCTTGGGATTGGCCGAGGACACGTCCGATGCGTCCATCGCCTGCCGGCAAGTCGGGCCGATTACTATGAAGGAAAAATTCAAGGATGGCGAAGAAGTGTTCAGCGAACGGCGTTCGCTGATTTTCAAGAAAATGCAGGTGGTGCGATTTATGGACGAGGCTCGCAACACGCTGGTTTATATCGTCTATAGCGACCGCGTGATCGAAGGTTCGCCGAAAAACTCGATCACGGCGGTTCCGATCATGCCTTGGGGAAGTACGGCGCTGAAGGCGACGCCTTGATGGCAAGACGATCTTGTCGTCTGGCGACCAAAGCGCCCTAGGGGCTCCGGCTGATCCACACCTCGACGGTGGCGGTCTGGCCGGCTTGATCCAGCACGACGATTCGCGCCAAACCCTCACCGTCCGGTTTCCAGAAGGCTTCCTGCCGCCAGGACATTTCGCCGAGCGGCCGACCGTTGACCAACCAATGCAACGGTTTGACGCCGCCTTTGGCGGCCAGTGGCAGCTCGACGAGCGTGCCGTCGCGACCGCTGAGCTCCACCGTCGAGCCGGCTATCGGAAAAGTGATGCCCAGCGGTGGCGCATCGACGGTGGCCGCCGCCGGCCGGGTCCGAAAATAGCGGAGCCGTTCCGGCAGTTGCTCGCGGCCGACTTGCAGCACGCCGGCAGGGGGCGCGACGGGTCGAGATTGGGCTTCCGGCAACAGGTCGAACACCCGAAACAACAGTGGTGCGGCGGTATTGCGGCCGTAATGACCGGGACTGGGCGAACCGTCCGGCCGGCCGACCCAGACGCCCACGGTATGATCGGCGTCGTAGCCAAACGCCCAGGCGTCGCGGAAGCCGTAGGAGGTGCCGGTTTTATAGGCGATGGAGCGCGGACGGGCCACGCTGCTCGGAGAAAGGAGGCTGCCGGGCGGCGGCGCGCTACCTAGGATATCGGTCAGATACCAGCACGCTGCTTCCGTCAGTAGAGGCTGGCCGGATGTTGCCGGGTCAGCCTCGCTGAAGCGTAAGGGCGCGATCAGACCGCCGTTGGCAAAACCGGCGTACAGCGTCACCAATTGTTCCAGCGACATCCCCACGCCCCCCAACACCAACGGCAGTCCCGGTTGGGGATAAGCCGCATTCCAGTGCGGTGGCAGGCCGACCTCGCGCAGCCGCGCCGCCACTCGCGCCGGTCCGACGTGTTCCAGCACCGCTACCGCTGGAACGTTCAGCGATTGTTGCAGGGCCTCGCGCACCGTCAATTGTCCGGCGTAAGTATTGTGGAAATTGGCGGGCGCGTAACCGCCGAAACGGGTGGGAACATCTTCAAGCAGCGTTTCGGGATGGATCAGCAACTCGTCGAAAGCCAAGCCGTATACCAAAGGCTTGAGCGTCGAACCCGGCGAACGTATCGCCCGGACCATATCGACCTGACCGGCTCGTCGCGTATCGAAAAAATCGCTGGCGCCGACATAGGCCCGCACCCGCCGGCTGCGATTTTCCACCACCAACAGCGCTATGCTGGCTTGCGGTTCCAACTGGCTTTGTCGCTGTTTGGCCAGCGCTTCCAGCGTTTGCTGTAAGTCCTGGTTGATGAAGGTGAAATGTGCCACCGCTTGCGGGCGCGTGGCCCGGAGCCGGCCGGCGAGGTGCGGAGCCAGCAACGGCGTCAGGCGGCGTCGGATAGGTAACGGCTCCTGACGGGATTCCGACACCTCCCGCGCGTCGAGCACGCCAAGCTGCCCCATGCGTAGCAGCACTTTGTCGCGCGCCGCCCGCGCCCGTTCGGGAAATCGGTCCGGGCGCAATCGCGACGGTGCTTGCGGCAGCACCACCAGCAGCGCCGCCTCCGCCGCCGTCAATCGTGTGGGCTCCTTGCCAAACCAGGCCAGGGACGCGGCCCGCACCCCTTCCAGATTGCCGCCGAAGGGCGCTAGCGTCAGATAGAAGCCGAGAATTTCAGTCTTGTCATGACGCCATTCCAGTTGCAGGGCGCGCGCCATTTCGCCGATCTTGCCCAACACATCGCGCGAATGCGGTTCCAGCAAACGGGCGGTTTGCATGGTCAGGGTCGAAGCGCCTGACACCACCCGGCCCTGCCGCAGCCATTGGCCCAGCGCCCGCGCTACCGCCAGCGGATCGAGACCGAAATGGCTGGCGAAACGCTGGTCTTCGTAGGCCAGCAACATCCGCAAATACAGGGGGTCAACCTCCTCGGGCCGCGCCGGCAGCCGCCAGTTGCCGGCGGCGACCGTGAAACCCCGCAACAGGCGGCCCCGCGCATCCAGCACCAACGCGGAGGTCTGACGGCCGCGCTCCGACGGCGGCGGCATCCAGCGATCCACGACCAGCAGCACAAATCCGACCGCTAGAACCAGCACCGCCGAGCCGAGAGCGGCGCTCCCGAACTGGCGCAGACAGGCCACAAGGCGACGGACCGAACCGATCGGCGGAGTTGCCGTCACGGGACGGCCGGGGGCGAAGCGAGAGCCGTTGGCGTCATGCCCAACCGCTCCAGCAGACCGCTCAGAGCAGGGCCGCAGGACCCGTCGAGCTTGAGCGTCAATTCATCGTCGGCGCGGGTACGGCCGAGATTGACAGCGGCGATCGGTTGGCCCCGAGCGGTGGCCAGCTTGCAGAAGCGGTACCCCGAAAAAACGCTCAGCGACGAACCGACCACCAGCAAGGCGCCGGCTTCAGCCAGTCGCTGGCAGGCGCGTTCGACCCGCGGCGTCGGCACGGTTTCGCCAAAAAACACCACCGCCGGTTTGAGTATCCCGCCACACTCAGGACAGTCGAGTATTTGGAAGCTGCTGAAATCCATCGCCTCTAAATCGGCATCGCCATCGGGGGCGATGGCAGACACCCGCATGACGAACGCGGGATTGCGTTTCGCCAAGTTCTGTTGGAACACCTCGCGCGGGCCCCGGTAGCGGCAACTCAGACAAACGACCGCATCGAGCCGGCCGTGCAGGTCGATCACGCGCCGGCTGCCGGCTGCTTGGTGCAGTCCATCTACGTTCTGCGTCACCAATTGATGGATAAAGCCGTCGGTTTCCAACCGAGCCAGCGCCAGATGGGCGACGTTGGGCCGGGCGCGGGCGAACATCGGCCAGCCCAACAGGCTGCGCGCCCAGTACCGCCGTCGGCTTTGTTCGCTGTTGACGAACTCCTGGTAGCGAATCGGTTGTTGGCGTTTCCAGTCGCCGTTGGCGTCCCGGTAGTCGGGAATGCCAGAATCGGTGCTGCACCCAGCGCCCGTCAGAACGAACAGGGGTCGATGGCGCTCGATGAAGTCCGCTAAGGCGGCCAGCGGTTCAAAAGCCTCAAAAGAGGTCATGCTCGCTGCGGACTGTAGAGACTGATCGAGGTTCATGGGCAGCATTATTGTCCAGTGCGAGCAGGACAGCCGCAATATATGTAATATTTTTCATTCATAAAGCTTTTAATTTTAATATAGGTATAATATTTGCTTTGCTAATTATAGCATTAAACTGTATAAAACTTAGATCAGTAGCTCGTAATCAGTTACTGAATAGCGCTTCTCAATCCATTAACATCAATTACCTTCGACGGGCTACTATTATGATTCCAAGCTTTGGTGAAAATTATAGTTTTCAGTGGGATGATCTCGGCGATATCGAACTGGGTCGCCCCAATTTGGGCCAAAGTGTGCCCGTCGTGGTTTATCGCTTGGCGCAATACACGATGCGGGAAGTCCTGGCCCAACGCTACGGCGATGCAGCAGCGGCGGAGATGCTGCAAGACGCCGGCTGGATCGCGGGTCGAGAGTTTTGCTTGAACTTGCTGGATCGCCATCAATCGTTTAGCACGTTTATCATGGAAGTGCAGGACAAGCTCAGGGAGCTGGGTATCGGCGTGCTGCGCGTCGAAAAGGCCAACCTGGACAATCTGTTGTTCACCATGACTGTTTCGGAGGATTTGGACTGCTCTGGATTGCCACTTTCGGGTACCACGGTTTGCGATTATGATGAAGGCTTCATCGCCGGCCTGCTCTACACTTATACGGGGAAACCGTTTTCCGCCAAGGAAGTGGATTGCTGGGCGACCGGTGATCGAACGTGTCGTTTTGATATCAAGCCGGATTTAAAGGTTGCGTGAACGAGCAGGATCGCCGTTATTTGGCCGCGGCGGCCGACAGGATCAAGAGGTTGCTAGGCGCGCGCAGCGCGACGCCGCTGCGCGCCGGCGCGCTGTCTCCAGACCTTCAGGCATTTGCTGAGAGTTTTGACAACCTGTTGGAGCACATGGAAGTCTTGCGGCGTTTTACCATCACGCTCGCCAGTGGAGATCTGAGCTACGAGGCACCGCCGCGCAACCATCTGCTCGACCCGCTCAAGCAACTGCAATCCAACCTGCGCCATTTGACCTGGCAAACCCAGCAAATCGCCGCGGGCAGCCTCGACCAGCACGTGGATTATCTGGGGGAGTTTTCCGTCGCTTTCAATCAGATGATTCAGGGTCTTCGGGAAAAACGCATCGCCGAGGAAAAGGTGCGCCATCTGAGCCTGCACGATGCGCTGACCGGGCTTTTTAACCGGACCTACTTCAACGAAGAGCTCGAACGGTTGCGCTCGATGCGGAATTATCCGAATTGCTTCGTGATCGCCGACTTGGACGGACTCAAACCCGTCAACGATACTTACGGCCATCAGGTCGGCGATCTGCTGATTCAAAGGGCTGCCCGCGTGCTGGAGCACGGGGTGCGCACTGAAGACGTAGTGGCACGAATCGGGGGCGATGAATTCGCCGTTATTTTATACGGTACCGACTTCGCGACCGCCGAGACGATTATGGCCCGAATCCGCCAAGCGGTGGATGCTTATAACCAGCGCAACCAAACTCTGCCTGTTTCCCTATCGTTGGGCGCCGGTATCGCCAACAATCACACCGAGCTGGAAGATTCTTTACGGCGGGCGGATCACGCGATGTATCAGGATAAAATGCAACGGAAAGGCAAAAGTCGAAACAAGCCTCGGGAGCCCAAGAGCGCTCGCCGGCTTTAAATCCCGCGGATTGCTCGCAAGCGGCCGCCTCCCGTGTCGGTCGAACGTCGGTCACAGCAACAGGGTGATGGCGTGAACGGCGATCCCTTCGCCGCGTCCGATGTAGCCCAGCCGTTCGGTGGTGGTCGCCTTGATGTTGACCTGGTTTGGAGCGATTTTCAGATCGGAGGCGATGTGCGCTTGCATGGCGGAAATATGCGGGGCCATGCGCGGGCTTTGGGCGATGATGGTGGCGTCCACGTTGCCGACCGCCAGTCGTTGGCCTGAGAGCAGCGCCACGACCCGGCGCAGCAGAAGCCGGCTGTCAATTCCCTTGAATTCCGCGCTGCTGTCGGGGAAATGCCGGCCGATGTCGCCCAAGCCGGCCGCGCCCAACAAGGCATCGCATAGGGCGTGCAGCAGCACGTCGCCGTCGGAATGCGCGATCAACCCGCGCGAGTGCGGGATGCGAACTCCCCCCAAGGTGATGAAATCGCCTTCACCGAAGGCGTGTACGTCAAAACCGTGACCGATGCGCATACGACCTTTGTTCGGAGAGCTTCGCTAGCGAGTGGCGGCGGCGCGACTCAGAAAAAACTCCGCCAAGGCCAAATCTTCCGGGCGAGTGATTTTGAGATTGTCGGCCCGACCTTCGACCAACCGCGGTGAAAAGCCCGCTGCTTCCATCGCTGCCGCCTCGTCGGTGACCAACAGCCCGCGCGCCAGCGCCGAGCGCAGGGCATCGTGCAGCGGCTGCAAGCGGAACATCTGCGGGGTCAGGGCGTGCCAGAGCCGCGATCGGTCCACCGTCGTCTCGCTCCGGCCGGTGGTGTCAGCCTGTTTCAAGGTATCGCGAACCGGCGCCGCCAGCAGTCCGCCAATGGGATCGTCGGATAGCTCGCCCAGCAGTCGATCCAAGTCTGTTTCCCGCAAGCAGGGCCGAGCGGCGTCGTGCACCAAAACCCAATCCTGCGGTAAAGCCTGTCCTCGCAAGACCTTCAAGCCGTTCAGAACCGAGTGACAACGTTCCGCGCCACCGGTTGCAGTCAGTACGGGTTTGGCGGTTGCGAGTGCGGCGGCGATGCCCGGCCACCAGCGATCCGCGGCGTCCACGGCGACCACCGCGCCGGCGATGCAAGGGTGCTCCAGCAGGGTGGTCAGGGTGTGGGCGATGACCGGTCGGCCGAGCAACGTTAAATACTGCTTGGGGATGCTCGCGCCCAGTCGTTTGCCGGCGCCAGCGGCGGGCACCAGGACCCAATGGCGGGCGGTGTGCATCGCTTGAGAAGTACGGGCGGTCACTGGGTCGGTTGGGCTGGAGCCTTGGGCGCGGTCGGGGGAGGAATGGGCCGCTCCAGTAGGCGATAGAAGGTTTCATCTTGGCGGATCATGCCCATTTCGGAGCGCGCCCGTTCCTCAATGGCCGTCAGTCCGGTTTTCAAGTCCTTGATGTCGGCTTCCAGCGCGCGATTGCGCTCGTTCAGCGCCACGTTTTGCTCGGTTTGCGCCTGCACGGAGATGCGCAAGGCATAGCTTTGCCTGACGCCGTCCTCGTCGATCCAAAGCAAGTATTGCAACGCGACCAACGCGGCGATCAGAACCGCGACCAAAATCTGCATGGATTGGCTGATCTGGCGGACTGCGAGTTTGGAATCACAGCGGCTCGTTAGATAAGGTTGAGTGGTGCCTCCAAGCCCGCGCTCGGCATTGAGAAAAGGCTTGGAGGCGTTCAGGCAGGTTTCGGTTCGCGTCAGGTGCAAGACCCAAATGCGGTTCGAGTCGCTGACTGCTCAGCTCGGGAAAACGTGGAACGCTTTTTTGCCTGGATACACTGCGGCGGAACCCAGTTCGCCCTCGATCACCAGCAAGCGGTTGTATTTGGCGATGCGATCCGAGCGGCTGAGCGAGCCGGTCTTGATCTGGCTGGCGGCGGTGGCGACGGCCAGATCGGCGATGGTGGTGTCCTCGGTCTCGCCGGAGCGATGCGAGGAGATCGAGGTATAACCGGCGTCGGCGGCCATCTTGATCGCGGCCAAGGTTTCGGTCAGCGTGCCGATCTGGTTGACCTTGATCAGGATCGAGTTGGCGATGCCTTGATCGATGCCGCGCTTGAGGATCGAGGTGTTGGTGACGAACAGATCGTCGCCGACCAATTGGATTTTCTTGCCCAGCACCTTGGTCAGATAAGCCCAGCCGTCCCAATCGCTCTCGTCCAAACCGTCTTCGATGGAGACGATGGGATAGCGGCTGACCCAATCGGCCAGCTTGTCGGCCATCTCGTTGGAGGTGAAGGATTTGCCTTCGGCTTCCAGGGTGTACTTGCCGTCCTTGTAGAACTCGGAACTGGCGCAATCCAGCGCGATATAAATGTCCTTGCCCGGCGTGTAGCCGGCGTTCTTGATGGCTTCCATCACCACTTCCAGCGCCGCTTCGTTGGACGACAAGTTGGGCGCGAAGCCGCCTTCGTCGCCGACCGCCGTGTTCATGCCCTGCTTCTTCAATACGGCTTTCAGCGCGTGGAACACTTCCGCGCCCCAGCGCAGCGCTTCGTGGAAGCTCGGCGCGCCGACCGGCATGATCATGAATTCCTGCATGTCGACGCTGTTGTCGGCGTGCGCGCCGCCGTTGAGAATGTTCATCATCGGCACCGGCAGATGATAGGGGCCGGTGGGGTTCAGGTATTTGTACAGCGGGACTTTCTTCTCAGCGGCGGCGGCGTGAGCGGCGGCCATCGACACGCCCAGCAGCGCGTTCGCGCCCAGGCGGCTCTTGGTGGGGGTGCCGTCCAGATCGATCATTTTCTGGTCGATGGCGGCCTGATTGTCGACCGCCTCCATGCCGATCACCGCCTTTTTCAGCTCGCTGTTGACGTTGCCGACCGCTTTCAACACGCCCTTGCCGAGATAGCGCTTCTTGTCGCCGTCGCGCAGTTCCAGGGCCTCGCGGCTGCCGGTGGACGCGCCCGAAGGTACGCCGGCGGTGCCCTTGGCGCCGGATTCCAGGATCACGTCGACGCCGACGGTCGGATTGCCGCGCGAATCCATGATTTCACGACCGATGACTTCTTTGATTTTTGACATTCTGCCAACTCCTCTGGGTGTTGTGCTCTTGGGGGATAAAACGCTTATTCTAATTCGGTTTCCAGAAAACCGCGCTGTTTGATCGTCTCATCCAGCGCCTTGAGCGCGGCGAGCAGGGGTTCCAGCCGATCCAGCGGCCAAGCGTTGGGGCCGTCGCTTAACGCTTTTTCGGGGTCGGGATGGGTTTCCATGAACAAACCGGCGACGCCCGCCGCCACCGCCGCCCGCGCCAGCACCGGCACGAATTCACGCTGGCCGCCGGACGCATGACCTTGGCCGCCCGGCAATTGCACCGAGTGGGTGGCGTCGAACACCACCGGACAGCCGGTGGCGCGCATCACCATCAGGGCGCGCATGTCGGACACCAGATTATTGTAGCCAAAAGACGCGCCGCGTTCGCAGACCATGATCCGGTCGTTACCGGCGGCCCGCGCCTTGGCGACCACATTGCTCATGTCGGAAGGGGCGAGAAACTGGCCTTTCTTGATATTCACCGGCCGGTTTTGACGGGCGACGTTCTGGATAAAATCGGTTTGCCGGCACAGAAAGGCCGGGGTTTGCAGCACATCGACCACGGCGGCGACTTCCGCCAACGGTGTGTATTCGTGTACGTCGGTCAGCACCGGAACGCCGATTTTGCGTTTGACGGTTTCCAGAATCTTCAAGCCTTGTTCGAGGCCGGGACCGCGAAAGCTCTGGCCCGAGGAACGATTGGCCTTGTCGAAGGAGGATTTGTAGATGAACGGGATGCCGAGCCGCCCGGTCAGCTCCTTAAGCCGGCCGGCGGTATCCAGCGCCAGTTGTTCGGATTCGATCACGCAGGGGCCGGCGATCAGAAACAAAGGCCGATCCAGTCCGACCTCGAAGCCACACAGTTGCATCATGCCGCGACCGCCTCGCCGCGCTGTTCGCGACGCTGGCGCAGCGCGGCCTCAATGAAGCCCTTGAACAGCGGGTGGCCGGCGCGCGGGGTAGAGGTGAATTCGGGATGGAACTGGCAGCCGATAAACCAGGGATGGCCGGGCAGTTCGATCATTTCCACCAGCCGGCCGTCCAGCGAATGGCCGGAACAGATCAGCCCGGCGGCGCGCAGCGGCTCGCGAAAGCGGTTGTTGAATTCGTAGCGGTGGCGGTGGCGCTCGGTGACCACATCCTTGCCGTAGGTGGCCCGCGCCAGACTGTCGGGGACCAGCCAGCAGGGTTGCGCGCCCAGGCGCATGCTGCCGCCGAAGTCACCGCCTTCCTGGCGTCGTTGCAGGGCGCCGTCCTCGTCGGTCCACTCGGTGACCAGCGCGATGACCGGATGCGGGGTGTCCTTGCGAAATTCGGTGCTGTGGGCGTCTTCCAGCCCGGCGACGTGACGGGCGAACTCGATCACCGCCACCTGCATCCCCAAGCAGATGCCGAGATAAGGAATCCGCCGTTCGCGGGCGTGGCGCACGGCGGCGATCTTGCCTTCGATGCCGCGCTCGCCGAAGCCGCCCGGCACCAGAATGGCGTCCATGGCTTCCAGGCAAGCGGTGCCGTGGGCTTCGATCTGCTCGGAGTCGATATAGTGGATGTTGACTTTGGTCCGGGTGTGGATGCCGCCGTGCAGCAGCGCCTCGTTCAAGGATTTATAAGCGTCGGTGAGCTCCACATACTTGCCGACCATCGCGATGTCCAGCTCGCCGATGGGCGATTCGATGGCGCGCACCACCCGCTCCCAATCGGCCAAATCGGCGGGCGGCAGGTTATCCAAATGCAGCTTGCGGGCGACGATGCCATCGACGCCCTGAACGTGCAGCAGCAGCGGAATTCGATAGATCGTATCGGCGTCCGGAACGTTGATGACCGCCTTGGCCTCGACGTTGGTGAACAACGCGATCTTGCGGCGCTCCTCGGCCGGTACTTCCCGATCCGAACGGCACAACAGGATATCGGGCTGAATGCCGATGGAACGCAATTCCTTGACCGAATGCTGGGTCGGTTTGGTCTTCAATTCGCCGGAGGATTGGATGTAGGGCACTAGCGTCAGGTGGATGAACAAGCACAGCTCGTGGCCCAACTCCACGCCCATCTGGCGGATCGCTTCCAGAAAGGGTTGCGATTCGATGTCGCCGACCGTGCCGCCGATTTCGACCATGGCGATGTCGGCTTCGCCCGCGCCCAGCCGGATGCAGCGCTTGATTTCGTCGGTGATGTGGGGGATCACTTGCACGGTGCCGCCGAGATAATCGCCGCGCCGCTCCTTGCGGATCACGTTTTCGTAGATGCGCCCGGTGGTGAAGTTGTTGCGCCGGGTGGCGGTCATCGCCACGAAGCGCTCGTAATAACCGAGATCGAGGTCGGTTTCCGCGCCGTCGCTGGTGACGAACACCTCGCCGTGCTGGAAGGGGCTCATGGTGCCGGGATCGACGTTGATATAAGGGTCGAGCTTGATCAGGGTGACCTTGAGACCCCGAGCTTCCAACACCGCCGCCAGCGAGGCGGCGGCGATGCCCTTGCCCAGGGAAGACACCACGCCGCCGGTGATGAAAATGAATCGGGTCATGCCGGGATGGGGGGTAGCCAAAAGACGCTACAAGATACCAGACCCCGCCGCCGATGGCGAATCTATCGCGGTGTTTTACCCTCGGTTGCGCCCCCGAGCCCGCTGGGGTGGCTTATGATTCCGCCTACCCCAGCAACGGCGCTCTCCATAAGGCCGAACAATGAAGCGCTTGCCGAACGTCACCGTGGAGCTGCGACCCTCGCGGTTGCTTGCGGTCGCGCTCGGGATCGCCCACGTGGCGGCCGGCGTTGCGGTTTTCCTGGCCGACGTGCCGGTCTGGGTCCGGCTGGGATCGAGCGCGGCGGTCGGTTCGTCGCTCGCGTGGGCGGGATTTCGCCACGGATGGAATCGCGGTCGCGACTTCATCGCGCGCGTCGAGCTTTTGGATGGACGCTGGCGGTTGGAAACCAGGGCTGGCGCCGCCTACCGCGCCGACTTGAGCGGCGGCTACGCCCACCCCGGCATCGTCATTCTGAACTTCCGCCTGGAGAATGGCCGGCGCCGGTCGCTAGCGCTGTTGCCGGACTCGGCCGATGCGGAAAGTTTGCGTCGGTTGCGGGTCTGGCTACGAATCTGGCGGGATACCGACCCCGCCGATACCTCCACTTGAGAACCGTGCTTCAAGTGAGGAGTTCCCAGCGCGGGCTCCATTTCTTGCCGGCGAAATTGTCGGGCACCAGAATGGTGTCGCGCGGCGGCAAGCTGTCATTCGTCATGGGGTAATCCAAGGTGTAATGCAAGCCCCGACTTTCCTTACGCTCCAGCGCCGAACAAATGATCAAATCCGCGACCAGGGCCAAATTGCGTAGCTCGATCAGGTCGTTATTGATGCGAAAGTTGCCGTAATATTCGGCGATTTCCCGCAACAACAACTCCACCCGGTGTTTGGCGCGCTGCAAGCGCTTGTCGGTGCGGACGATCCCGACATAATCCCACATGAACCGGCGCAATTCCTGCCAGTTGTGCGCGACCACCACTTCCTCGTCGGAATCGGTGACCCGGCTTTCGTCCCATTCCGGCAACGCGGGCGGCGCGGGGATGCCGGGCAACTGGGGACGGATGTCGGCGGCGGCGGCGGCGGCGAACACCAAGCATTCCAGCAAGGAGTTGCTGGCCATTCGATTGGCGCCGTGCAAGCCGGTGAAAGCGACTTCGCCGACGGCGTACAACCCTTCCACATCGCTGCGGCCGGCCAGATCGGTCAACACGCCGCCACAGGTGTAATGCGCCGCCGGCACCACCGGCAGCGGCTGCTGGGTCATGTCGAAACCGTATTCCCGGCATTTCGCGTCGATGTTGGGGAAATGCGAGCGAATGAATTCGGCCGGCTTGTGACTGATATCGAGATACAGGCAATCGGCGCCCAGCCGCTTCATTTCGTGGTCGATGGCGCGGGCGACGATATCGCGCGGCGCCAGCTCCTGACGCGGGTCGAAGTTCTGCATGAACCGGCTGCCGTCGGGCAGCAGCAGCACGCCGCCTTCGCCGCGCACCGCCTCGGAAATCAGAAACGACTTCGCTTGCGGGTGATAGAGGCAGGTGGGATGGAACTGCATGAATTCCATGTTCGCCACCCGGCAACCGGCCCGCCACGCCATGGCGATGCCGTCGCCGGTGGAACCGTCCGGGTTGCTGGAGTACAGATAAACCCGGCTGGCTCCGCCGGTGGCCAGGACCACGACCCGCGCGGCGATCACTTCGACGTGGCCGCTCTCTCGGTTCAACACATAGGCGCCCAGGCAGCGGTTGCCGCCCAGGCCCAGCTTGCGGCCGACGATCAGATCGACGACGCTATAATGATCGTGCAGGGTGATGTTTGGATGGGCGCGGGCGCGTTGCTCCAGCGTGGTCTGGATGGCGCGGCCGGTGGCGTCGGCGGCGTGGACGATGCGCCGGTGGCTGTGTCCGCCCTCGCGGTGCAAGTGATAATCGGCGCTGCCTTCGGTATTGGGCTCCATGGTGAACGGAACCCCCTGCTCGCTCAGCCACTGGATCACGGCCGGACCGTTTTCGACGGTGAAGCGCACGGCGTCGGCGTGGCACAAGCCCGCTCCGGCGACCAAGGTGTCCTGCACGTGCGATTCGATGGAATCCCCGGCATCCAGCACCGCGGAGACGCCGCCTTGAGCGTAATAAGTGCTACCTTCATGCAGCGGCCCCTTGGCTAGGCCGATCACGCGGGCAGTATCGGCCAGTCGCAGCGCCAGACTCAAACCGGCCGCGCCGCAGCCGATAATCAGGAGATCCGTGCAGACAGAGGACGTGGCCATGACTTGTGAGCGACTCCTGAAATGGGGTATCGTTGCGTGAACAGTCGTCACCGGAGGTTCGAGCCGGGACTGCCATTTTATCCCGCCACCTTACTCCCACACTATAACCATATCCCGGCAGGACTGCGAACTAACGGCGAGCGTGTAGGTCTACCGTTTTGATCGCATGGAGATTGCCATTGAGTCGAAAGGGGCCGGCCCAAATGGGCGAAGTTCATTTGGATCGCGATCTGGTCCAAAAGGTGCAAAAAGGCGATAAAAATGCGTTCGATCTCTTGGTGCGCAAGTACCAGCACAAGATCATCAAGCTGATTTCCCGCTATGTGCACGATCCCAGTGAAGCGCTTGACGTCTCCCAGGAAGCCTTTCTCAAGGCCTACCGGGCGCTGCCGGGCTTTCGCGGGGACAGCGCGTTTTATACCTGGCTCTATCGCATCGCCATCAATACGGCCAAGAACTATCTGGTCGCGCAAGGCCGACGTCCTCCAGGTTCCGATATCGATGCGCAAGAAGCGGAACAATACGACGGTCCTTCCTCTCTCAAGGAATATGAAACGCCCGAGCGCCTACTGCTCAAGGATGAGATTGCGGCAACGGTGTTTCGCGCGATTGAAGAGTTGCCGGAAGATTTACGCACGGCGATTACCCTGCGCGAGCTGGAGGGTATGAGCTACGAAGAAATCGCCCAGACCATGGGGTGTCCGATCGGCACGGTGCGTTCCCGTATTTTTCGGGCTCGGGAATCGATCGACGCCAAATTACATCCACTTTTACATTAGCTTTGAGATTGAAAGTCATGGCTGAAAAAATGACTCAAGAACGGCCGACGCCGGTCGAAGACGAGCCCAGTAGTGCGGCCAGCCAGCTTTCGGCGCTGGTCGACGGCGAGCTGGCGGATCGGGAAATCGACTTGTTTTTGCGACGCTTGCTGCGGGAGCAGGAGGCGAAGACGCGCTGGGAGCGCTTTCACTTGATCAGCGATGTCATGCAGGGTCACTTGCCGGATGCGTTCGACGCGGGATTCGCGACGCGCATCCGGCAAGTGATCGAGGCCGAACCGCCGTTGCGATCCTCGGTCAAGCCGCTTTCGACCTGGTATAAACCCGTTACCGGCTTTGGGCTGGCCGCCTCCGTGGTGCTGGTCGGGCTGTTCGGTCTCCAACTGACCCAAACCGGCCCGACTTCATCCGCTCTCCTCACTTCCCAACCGCCCGCCAGCGCCGGCCCGCCGGCCCGTATGACCTCCCTCATGCTCGCCGCCAAGCCGGACAACCAACCGGCCGGCAAGAACGGCGGGTTGGTCGATACCCGCTTGAACAATTACCTGGTCAATCATAATAACTATGCGTCCTTGAACGGCATGAACGGCATGTTGCCTTACGTGCGCATGGTCGGCTATCAGGCCGATCGTTAAGGTTTCGAATGAAGCGGTCGTTATTTCACTGCGCGCTACTGGCGTTCGCCGCTGGCGGCGCCGCCCTGCCCGCCAGCGGCGCCCCGCCGGTTGACGAGGAGGCCAAACGCTGGCTGGAACGGATGCTTCAAGCCACGCAGAATTTGAATTACGAGGGTACGTTCATCTACGTGCAGGGACCGCATATCGAAGCCATGCGGATCGCTCACGGCGGTGGTGAGGGCGGCGAACGGCAGCGGCTGGTGTCCTTGACCGGTCCGACCCGAGAGATACTGGTCAGCAACGATGGGGTCATCTCGTTGCTGCCGAAGCGGCAGACGACTTTTTCAGGGAGTGATTACCAGCACGCCCGGTTTCCCATCTCCATCCCTCGCGAACTCGGCCGGTTGGAAAACCAGTACGATTTGGTGATCGAGGGTCAGGACCGCACGGCCGGGGTCGAAACGCAGGTGGTGGCGATCAAGCCGCGGGATAGCTTGCGGTACGGTTACCGGCTGTGGCTGGACCAACGCAACGGCATGTTGTTGCGCTCCGCGCTGCTGGATGAGAACGGCTATCCGATCGAACAGCTGATGTTCACCGATTTGCAGTTCAAACAGCAGATGGATGAAGCGATCTTCAAGCCGCCGGTGGCGGCGGACAACGCCAAACAACCGCTGGTGACTTCGGTCGTTGACAGCGCGCCAGAACCGTCCTCGGGAGTGCCGGTCACTCAATCGGCCTGGACCGTGGCGCGCTTGCCGGATGGCTTTAGCAAGATTCTGCACAACCGCTTTACGGAAAGCTCGGGCCGGCATCCGACCGAGCATATGGTTTTCGCCGACGGATTGGCGACGGTTTCGGTGTTCGTGGAACGATTGGACGGCGCTGCGCCCTTATTGGAGGGGAATTCTCGGCTCGGCTCGATGAACGCCTTCGGGAGCCGCCTGGACGATTACCAAGTGGTCGTGGTGGGCGAAGTGCCGGCCACGACCGTCCAAACCATCGCGGCCTCGATTTCATACGCTCCTAAGCCCGCCGGGCAACCGGCCGGGGCAGAGGGTAAGCCGTGATCGAAGAGCGCGCGGTCGTGGCGGAAACCGGGCGCGGTTACGCTTGGTTGGACATCCAGCGCCGCACGGCGTGCGGCGGCTGTGAGGCCGGTGGCGGTTGCGGGACGGCGACGCTGGCGAAGCTCTGGAGCGGCAAGCGACTGCGGGTGCGGGCGCTGTCCGAACTGTCGCTACAGCCCGGCGATGAAGTGGTGGTCGGCATGGCCGACGGGGTGTTGCTGCGCGGCGCCTTGCTGGCTTATTTACTGCCGGTTGTTTTGTTGCTGGTCGGAGCCCTCCTGGGCCAAGCCGCCTTCGCCGCGGCGGGCGAGGAGCCGGTGGTGTTGTCCGGCCTGCTGGGGCTGGGGCTGGGGTTTCTGGTGGTGCGGGCGCTGGCGCGACGCTTTCGAGACGATCCCCGCTACCAGCCGGTGGTATTGCGTCGTATGAGTGCAACCGCCATGGAGGCTTGTGTGATTTCTTCGTCTTGATGACGTTATAATCCCCTGCGGTTTTAACACGTATCGCGAGCCTCCGCGCCCGAGTGGCAGCGGAGGCTTTGCTCATTTGACGCGCACCGGGGCGGTGGCGCCAGCCGGCCCAGCGACCGAGATGCCTGTGGAATTCATGGATCACATTCGTAATTTTTCGATCATCGCACACATCGACCACGGCAAATCCACCCTCGCCGACCGCTTCATTCAAAGCTGCGGCGGCTTGAGCGAGCGGGAAATGGCCGAGCAAGTGCTCGATTCGATGGATCTGGAGCGGGAACGGGGCATCACCATCAAGGCGCAGAGCGTGTCGTTGCGCTACGCCGCCCGCAACGGTCGCCTGTACCAGTTCAACATCATCGACACGCCGGGGCACGTGGATTTTTCCTATGAAGTATCCCGGTCGCTGGCGGCCTGCGAGGGCGCGCTGCTAGTGGTGGACGCCGCCCAGGGCGTCGAGGCGCAGAGCGTCGCCAACTGCTACACCGCGATCGAGCAGGGCTTGGAAGTGCTGCCGGTGCTCAACAAGATCGACTTGCCAGCGGCCGACCCGGAGCGAGTGGCCCACGAGATCGGCGACATTATCGGGCTAGACGCCAGCCACGCCCTGCGGGTCAGCGCCAAGAGCGGGCTCGGGGTCGTGGAACTGATGGAGGAGATCGTCCAACGCATTCCGGCGCCCGTCGGCGATCCAAGCGGATCGCTCAAGGCTCTGATCGTCGATTCCTGGTTCGACAACTTCGTCGGGGTGATTTCCCTGGTCCGACTGGTGGATGGGCGGATCGCGCCCAAACAGAAGATTCAGGTGATGTCCACCGGCCGGGTGTTTCAAGTGGAATCGGTCGGGATTTTTACCCCCAAACGAACCGAGCAATCCGGTCTGAACGCCGGTGAGGTCGGCTATGTCATCGCCGGAATCAAGGACATCGACGGCGCGCCGGTGGGCGATACCTTCACCGGCGCGGACCGGCCGGCGGCGGCGGCGCTGCCGGGCTTTCAGAAGGTGCAGCCGCGGGTGTTCGCCGGCTTGTTCCCGGTCGACTCGGACGATTTCGGCGATTTGCGGGAAGCGTTGCAAAAACTTCGCTTGAACGATTCTTCATTGCACTTCGAACCGGAAACCTCGCAAGCGATGGGTTTCGGTTTCCGCTGCGGTTTTCTGGGCTTGCTGCACATGGAAATCGTTCAGGAGCGGCTGGAGCGGGAATACAATCTCGATCTGGTGACCACCGCGCCGACCGTGGTGTACGAGGTGTTGACCACCGGGGATGAGGTGTTCAAGATCGACAATCCGGCCAAGTTGCCGCCGGCCAATGAAATCGCCGAAATCCGCGAACCGATCATCGTCGCGCACATCCTCACCCCGCAGGATTATCTCGGCGCGATCATCACGTTGTGCATCGAAAAGCGGGGCGCGCAGCGGAATATCCATTATGCGGGCGGGCAGGTGCAGTTGAGTTTCGAGCTGCCGATGAGCGAGGTGGTCATGGATTTCTTCGACCGTCTGAAATCGGTCAGTCGCGGCTTTGCTTCGTTCGAATACAGCTTCGAGCGCTTTCAAGCCGCGCCCCTGGTCAAGCTGGATGTGTTGATCAACGGCGAGCGGGTGGATTCGCTGTCGGCCATCGTACACCGCGAGCAGGCGCAGCGCCGGGGCCACGACTTGGCGGTCAAGCTCAAGCAGCTGATCCCGCAGCAGATGTTCGAGGTCGCCATCCAGGCCGCCATCGGCAGCCAGATCATCGCTCGCACCACCGTCAAGGCGCTGCGCAAGAACGTGTTGGCCAAGTGCTACGGCGGTGACGTGAGCCGCAAGCGCAAGCTGTTGGAAAAGCAGAAGGCGGGCAAGAAGCGCATGAAGCAGGTCGGCAAGGTGGAAATCCCGCAAGATGCGTTTCTGGCCGTGCTGCAGATGGAAAAAAACTCTTAAAGATTTCGAGTCTTGTCATTGGATCATTACAGCTATGAATATTGATTTTGCCGCCGTTTTGGTGGTGCTGACCTTACTCACCGGCGGCATTTGGTTGCTGGACGCCCTGGTGTTGGCGCCGCGCCGCGTTCGCGCCGGAGAGGCCACGGAGACGGCCGCTGCGCCGTCGGATTCGCACGCGTTGCCGTGGTACGTGGATTTATCGAAGTCGTTTTTCCCGGTTATCCTGGCGGTGCTGATTTTACGGTCGTTTTTGGTGGAACCGTTTCGGATTCCTTCCGAATCGATGGTGCCGACCTTGCTCACCGGCGATTTTATTATGGTCAACAAATTCGCTTATGGTTTGCGGTTGCCGGTGCTCAACACCAAGGTGGCCGGCAACGGCCAACCGGCGCGCGGCGACGTGGTGGTTTTCCGTTACCCGCTCGAACCGTCCGTGGCCTATATCAAGCGAGTGGTCGGATTGCCCGGCGATCGGTTGGACTATCGCGGCAACCAGCTTTTCATCAACGGCCAGCCGGCGCTGTTGAACCCGCAACCCGAAGATCCCGCCGAACCGGGTTACCGCCAGTTCACCGAACAGTTGGGCGCGGCCGCGCATCGGGTTCAGATGCTGGCCAACAGTCGTTGGGGGGCGCCGGGTTACTGGTCCGGGCTGCAATTCCACCGGGAACCCGATGGGACGGTCTCCTGGACCTTTCAAGTGCCAGCCAGCCACTATTTTGTCATGGGCGACAACCGCGACAACAGCGCCGACAGCCGGTTCTGGGGCGTGTTGCCCGAACAGAATCTGATCGGCAAGGCTTTTTTCATCTGGATGAATTGGGATGGAGTCTGGTGGCAACCCTGGACTTGGACCTTTCGGTTTAGTCGGATCGGGAATAGTATTAAATAATTGAATGAGGGGGATTTTAAGATGTTAAGGGCGAATCAGTTGAGCGAGCGCGAACGAGCGGACCGGCAGCGCGGCATGACCGTGATCGGTATGTTGTTATTGATGATCGCGATCGCCTTCGTCGCGCTGGTCGGCATGAAGGTGATTCCGATGTACATTCAATATTATTCCATCAAATCGACCATCGAGAGCATCCGCAAGGAACCGCAACTGGCGCAGATGAGCGTTCCGGATATCCAAAACGCCATTCAAAAACGCTTCGATATCGGCTACGTCGAAAATGTCCAGGCGCGCGATCTCAAGATCCGCAACGACCGCGGCGGCCGGGTGATCGATCTGGTGTACAACGACGAGCGCGAGCTGTTTTACAAATTATTTGTCGTGCTCAAGGTCAGCGAAGCGATTCCGTTGAATCCGTGAGCCCCCCTGTTTCCCTCTTGTGCGCCAGTTTGGGCTATCGCTTCCAGCAGCCGGAGTTGCTGGAAGCAGCGCTCACCCACCGCAGTGCTTCGGCGCGCAACAACGAGCGGCTGGAATTTCTGGGCGATGCCTTATTGAGCATGGTCATCGCCGAGTATCTTTTCGAGCACTACGCCAAAGCCAGCGAAGGCGAGCTGAGCCGGCTGCGGGCCAGTTTGGTGAAGGGTGAAACGCTGGCGGAGCTGGCGCGCGGCCTGAAGTTGGGGGATTGGCTGCGGCTTGGCGCGGGAGAGCTCAAAAGCGGCGGGTTCCGGCGGGAATCGATTTTGTCGGATACCTTGGAAGCGGTCTTTGGGGCGGTGTATCTGGATGGGGGGTTGGCGGCGTGTCGCCCGTTGATTTTGAGGCTTTATGAAGATCGTTTGGCGCGGCTGACCAGCGCCGGCGAATTGAAAGACCCCAAAACCCGCTTGCAAGAGCATCTCCAAGCTCGCCAGCACCCGCTGCCGGTCTACAACGTGCTGGAAATTCGCGGAGAGCCGCACGCGCAAAGTTTTACGGTGGAGTGCTTGGTGGCCGAAGCACACGCGGTGGCGACGGGCAGCAGCCGGCGTAAGGCGGAACAGGAAGCGGCCCGGCAAATGCTGGAGCTGATCCGATGACGGCGGCGGGTCGCGCCGGCTACGCCGCGCTCCTAGGACGTCCCAACGTCGGCAAATCGACTCTGCTGAACCGATTGATCGGCCAAAAAATCAGCATCACCTCTCCGAAACCGCAAACCACCCGGCATGTGATCCTCGGCATCCAGACCTTGCCGGAGGCGCAGATCGTTTATGTCGACACCCCAGGCTTGCACCGCCAGGAAAAACGGGCGATGAACCGCTATCTGAACCGGGCGGCGGCGAGCGTGTTGGGTTATGTCGATGTCGCGGTATTGCTGATTGAGGCGCTGCGCTGGCTGGAGGAAGATGAAGACGTCCTGACGCGGCTGGTGGACTTTCCGGGACCGGTGGTGCTGGCGGTCAACAAGGTGGATCGGATCGCCGATAAAACCCGGCTGCTGCCGTTTCTTGAGGAAATGGCGCGCAAGCGAGCGTTTGCCGAGGTGGTGCCGCTGGCGGCGCTGCAAGGCGACAACGTGGCGGCGTTGGAGCGAGCCATCGCCGGCCTGTTACCCGTTGGTGAACGGCTGTTTCCGGAAGATCAGGTCACGACCGTCAGCGAACGCTTTCTGGCGGCCGAGCTGGTCCGTGAAAAACTGACTCGGTTGCTGCGCGAAGAATTGCCGTACGCCCTGACGGTGGACATCGAGCGCTTCGTCGAAGAAGGGCGGCTGACGCGCATCAGCGCGGTGATCTGGGTGGAGCGCGAGACGCAAAAGGGCATCGTGATTGGGCAGGGTGGGGCGACGCTGCGCGAGGCCGGCAAGCAGGCTCGCGAGGCGTTAGAGCGCCTGCTCGACCGTAAGGTGTTCCTGCAAACCTGGGTCAAGGTGCGCGAAGGCTGGTCCGACGACGAGCGCGCCTTGCGCAGTCTGGGCTACGGCGATCCAGGGGCGACTTGAGCCGCCGCCGGATTTCGCTCCATGCGCGTGTCTCTCCAGCCGGCCTTCATCCTGCACCGTCGTCTCTATCTCAACAGCAGTTTGCTGCTGGAAGCGCTCAGTCGCGAGCACGGTCGCTTGGGGCTGGTGGCGCGCGGCGCCATGTCCGCCCGCTCGCGCCTGAAGGGGCTATTGCAGCCGTTTGCACCGCTGTTGTTGTCTTGGAGCGGTGCTGGGGAGCTGGCGACGCTGACGGCCGCCGAAGAGGCGGGGCGTCCCACGCCATTGCCGGCGGAGCGGGTGCGGGCCGGTCTTTACGCCAACGAGTTGCTGGTGCGGCTGTTACCCCGGCACGATCCTCAGCCGGGCTCGTTCCTCGCCTATAAAACCCTGCTGAGCGAGTTGGTCACGGCGCCCGACGCGGAGCCTCCGTTACGGCGTTTCGAGAAGACGCTGCTGCAAGAGCTGGGCTACGGTCTTAGCTTGGATCGCGAAGCCGTCGGCGGCGGGCCGATCATCGCCGAGCAGCATTATCGCTATGTGCTGGACCGGGGACCGCTGCTCGCCAGTCAGGCGGAGACCGGCGTCCCGATCTCCGGTCGGAGCTTGCTGGCCTTGCGCGACGGCATCCCGGCCGACCCGGCCGTGCTGAAGGAAATCAAACGCTTGATCCGTGCCGCGCTGGCCCAGCAGTTGCGCGGGCGGGTATTGAAAACCCGCGAGCTTTATCGGGCGAGGCGGGAGCCGGAATGAGGAGAGATCGCTTCAGCGGACCCTACGGACAGCGTTGCAGGATGGCCTTGGTTTCGGTTGCCGTCAGGCGCGGACCCCGTTGGGTCACCAGTTTGGCGGAAGCCGCCGAAGCCAGCGCGCCCGCCCGTCGATGGTCCCAGCCTTGGCCGCGACCGTAGAGAAACGCCCCGGCGAACAGATCCCCCGCGCCGACGGTATCCACCGCTTTCACGGGTACCGGAGCGATATCGAGCAAGCTCCGGCCATCCCAAACCAGCGCGCCTTTGGAGCCTCGGGTAATCACAAACTCCTTGCCGAGCGTTTTCAGATACTCGACCGCGCCGGCGATCTCCGCGCGGCCCGCCATGCCCTTGGCCTCGTCTTCGTTGGCAAACAGCAGGTCCACGCCCCCGCCGATCATATCGAGCAAGCCGGCTTTGAAAAACCGCACCATGTTGGGATCGGACAGGGAGATGGCGGTCTTGACGCCGGCCGCCTCGGCGAGGCGTTTGGCGTTGATGCAGGCTTCGCGCGCGGTGTCGGAGGTGACCAGGTAGCCTTCCATGTAAAAATAGCCCGAATCGCGTAGGGTCTCTTCAACCACTTCTTTGTGGGAGAGCCCACCGCTGATGCCGAGGAAAGTGCAGAGGGTGCGGTCGCTGTCCGGGGTGACCAGGACCACGCAACGACCGGTATGACCGGGTTCTTTCTCGGTGTGGTGGTTGGTGGCCACGCCGCCGTCGAGCAAGTCTTTCATATAGAAGTGGCCGAGTTCGTCGCTCGCCACCTTACAGGAATAGAAGCTGGCGCCGCCAAACTGGCTGACCGCGATCATCGAATTGGCCGCCGAGCCGCCCGAACCGCGCTGGTGGGGGTGAGCGGCCAAGCGGTTCATTATCCGCAGCTGCTGCTCGTCGTCCACCAGCGTCATCACACCTTTATCGAGGCCGAGCGCCGTCAGATCGGCAAGCTCCACCTCATATTCCATATCGACCAGCGCGTTGCCGATTCCGTAAACATCATATTTGGCCATCATTCCCCCACCATCGAGCGATAAAAAATCAATTATACGAGGATCGCCGCCAGGAGCGCCGCTCGCAACGGTTCCAGATCGCCATGGTCGGGGGCTTTTAGGGGATTCTCGTCGGCTTGCGACCCGCGCCCGCAACGGGGTAGGGTCGGCGGCGCAGTCGAGCAAGAAAAACGGCGCGCCATGCCGGCCGGCCAACGCGCGGAAGGATTGCCGGTGAGCGGATTGCATGAAGGCAGCGTCACCCGTACCGCACGACCGGCGGCGAGCAGACCATGCGCGAGGTCGTGCAAGCGCTGGTAGGTACGGGCGCTGGCGTCCGCGGTGTAGAGTTGTCCGCCGGGCGTGGAACGGCTGTCGTCCAGCGGGCCGAGTCCGAACAGCCGCTTGCGTTCCACATCGGAGCGGATGTGGATGAAGCCTGGAAATATTTCCAACAACTGTCCGGTCCGGTACGATTTACCGGAACCGGAGGCACCGTGAGCGATCAATAGAACCGAGCGTTCCGCCCGAGCCAGCGCCGGTGGGTTGGTCGGTGATCGTCACGCATTTGAGATACAGTTCCGGGGCCAGCCGGCCGTTCAGACGCAATTCTTTTTCACAAAAGTCTTTCCGCCGTTCCAGACTGGTAAAATCCAGGAAACCCAAATTCACGGGTTTCTCGATCTTGTAAGCGAAGTCGCCCGCAAGCAGGATGTGTGAGATGTGAATCTGCAAATGCTCGATTCCAGTTCAGGAAAACCCAAGGATAAGGCAGAATGATCGAGAGAGGCCAAGCGGCTTGAGGATCGACCGGAACAGATATGGCTACAGGTAAAACACCCCGCAATTCCAAAAAGGGCCTGGAACGAAGCATCCGCTCGCTGTTCTCGCTGCTCTTGTCGCTGGGACTGGGCGGATTGCTGCTGGGCGCGTTCGGGTTGGGCGTTTATATGCTGTATCTGGATGCGGTCATCCGCGCCGAATTCGGCCAAAAGCGCTGGGCCATGCCCGCCAAGGTTTACGCCCGCCCGCTCGAATTGTTCGAAGGGATGGCGCTCAGCGCGGATGGGTTAGCTCAAGAACTCAAGCTGTTGGGCTATCGCGACGTGAATTGCCCCGACGCGCCGCCGCCGCCCGCCGATACGAGCAAGCGACCGTTCCGACGCAAGCCGAAAGTGCCGCCCTCGCAAGGGTGCGCGCCGCCGCCGGGCGGCGGTGAAACGCCAGCTAAAGCAGGTAGTTACGCGCGCCGGGGGGAAACCTTCGAAATCATCACGCGCGATTTCACGTTTTGGGACGGCGCGGAGCCGGTGCGCAAGATGCGCTTGGTGTTCGCCGGCAACATTCTGGTCAATCTGGCCAGTACGGACGAACAGGAGGCGCCGGGCCTGCTGCGGCTCGATCCGCCGGAAATCGCCGGCATCTATCCCACGCACTACGAAGATCGCATCCTGCTCAAGGGCAAGGATCTGCCGCCGGTGCTGGTGGACACCCTGCTGGCGGTCGAAGATCGGGCGTTTTTCGAACACGCCGGCGTCAACCCCAAGGGCATCTTCCGGGCGCTGTTGGCCAACTTGCGGGCGGGCCGAACGGTGCAGGGCGGCAGCACGCTGACCCAGCAGTTGGTGAAAAGCCTGTTTTTGAGCAACGAACGGACCATCAAGCGCAAGATCAATGAAGTGTTGATGGCCATCTTGATCGATTCGCGCTACGGCAAGGACGAAATTCTGGAAGCCTACGCCAACGCGGTCTATCTCGGTCAGGACGGCAGCCGCGCCATCCACGGCTTCGGCTTGGCCAGTCAGTTTTACTTCGGCGTCCCGCTGGAAGATCTGGATTTGCACCAGCTGGCGCTGCTGGTGGGCATCGTCAAGGGGCCTTCCGTTTACGACCCCCGCAAACATCCTGACCGGGCGCGGGAGCGGCGCGACCTGGTGCTCGACGTGATGGTCGAACAGAATCTGATCGCCGCTGAAGATGCGGCCACCGCCATGGAGCTGGGCCTGGACATCGCGCCCGAGACCGCCAACGGGATCACCGCTTATCCGGCGTTTTTGGATTTGGTGCAGCGCCAGTTGCACCAATACTACAAGGCGGAGGATTTGGTGGTGGAAGGACTGCGGGTGTTCACCACCCTCGACCCGCGGATTCAGGCCACTACCGAGAATACCCTGGCCACCCGCTTGGGGCCCTTGGAACGCAGCCAGCCGAAGGCGCGGCCGTTACAGGGCGCCGCCATCATCGTCGATACGCCGAGCGGCGAGGTGCTGGCGGTGGTCGGTGATCGGGAACCGAAAAGAATCGGTTTCAACCGGGCACTCGACGCCAGCCGGTTGGCCGGCTCCCTGCTCAAGCCGATGATTTATTTGACCGCTTTGGAGCAACCTGACCGCTATACCCTCACCACGCTAATCAACGACAGCCCGCTGGCGCACAACGTCGGCGGCCATCGCTGGCGGCCGGCCAATTACGACCGGCGCTACCACGGCCGGGTGACGGTGCGGGATGCGCTGGCGCGCTCCTACAACATTCCGGCGGTGCGGGTCGGGCTGGATGTCGATGTCATCAACGTGGTCAAGATGCTCCAGCGGCTGGGCCTGGATCGGGAATTGAAACCCTATCCCTCGCTGTTGTTGGGCGGAGTCGATTTGTCGCTGTTCGAGATGACGCAGATTTATGAAGGAATCGCCAGCGGAGGATTTCGCATTCCCCTGCGCGCCATTCGCGAAGTGACCAACGCGGAAGGCAAACCGTTGCAGCACTACGCGCTGACCGTGGAGAAGGCGGTCGATTCCGGGCCGGTTTATCTGGTCACCAACGCCATGCAGCAAGTGGTGAAGGCCGGCACCGCCAGCGCCATGAAAAGCAAGCTGTCGCCCGATTTGCAGATCGCGGGCAAGACCGGCACCACCGACGATTATCGCGATAGCTGGTTCGCCGGATTCAGCGGTGATCGCTTGGCCGTGGTCTGGCTCGGCCGTGACGATAACAAGCCCACCGGCCTCAGCGGCGCGAGCGGTGCGCTGCGAATTTGGATGGATTTGATGTCTGGCTTGAAACTGGAGCCGCTGGATACTCCACCCCCCGACGGTGTCGAAGAGGTTTGGGTGGACCCGCGCAAGGGTTTGCGCCTCAGCCAAGGGTGTCGGATCGGCCAACGGATTCCGTTTCTAGCCGGTTCCGAGCCCCAGGGTTTCGGTTCCTGCGGCAGTCCGCCTCCGGTGCGCCGCGTGGTGCGTTCCAGTCCAAGTGGCCCCAAGAAGCAACCGGCTGCTGGCGATGGCGATGGCGGGGGAGGGATCAGCGATTTCTTCCAGCGCCTGATGGAATGAGGGTTGGCCGCCGGGGCGCGGACGGTCGCGGCGGTTGTCAGCCGCGCCGCGTGGGTTGAGCTGGCGGGCTCAGCGGTGAAAAGTCAAAGTCAATCGATGGCCCTTTTCGTGGGGGTTCTCGGGTAATCGTTCGCGTTGGCCCAGTACAAGGGGACAGCAATGAAAGTAGTTTTGAAGCCGCATCTGGGTGGTTTAGTGCTGGCATTGAGCCTGACGGCGTGCTCGACCTCTTCGCCCTATTTATGGCAAAAGCCCACCAGGCCGGTCGCCAGGGCGCCGGTGGTGGACCGCACCGCGCGCCAGCCGGCCTATCCCGCGCCATCGTCGCCGGGGTCGCAATCGACTGTGGGGCGGTTGCCGCAGGACGATCCGCTACTGCCGAGAGAATACCCTTCCGGCTCGGCTCCGGTAGACGCCTACGAACTCAGTTCGGTACCGCCGGCTGTCGGACCGAACGCTTCGAACGGTTACGCCAATGTACCGCCGACAGCGGCTTACTCATCCAGGGCGGGAGCGGGGGGCGGGGCGTCGCCCTCGCCGGTTTATCCACCGGGCGCGGCCACCCCGCATCCGTCGATGTCACGAACGGCGCCGGGCGCTCTGCCCGAGCCGCAACCGGCGGTGGTGCCGCCGACCTCGCGCGTGAAACCCCCTGTTCCACCGCCGTCGCCGCCCCCGTCGGCGGCCGCGGCCGGTACGCCCGCGCCCGCCAATCCCACGGTTGCAATGGCGCCGCCGCCCGATCCGGATTTGGACCCCAATCCGCCGGCGGTCGCGCCGCCGCCCCGACCGACCCAACCAGCGGCGGCGCCCAAACAAGCGGATTTGCCGCCGGCGGAAATTTCCCGCGACGGCAATCAGGCGGTGGTCGCGCTGTTGGAAAGCGCCGACAAGCACGTCAAGAGCAATCAGTTGGACAAGGCCGGCGCCGCCTTGGAGCGCGCGCTGCGCATCGAGCCGCGCAACGCGGGGATCTGGCACGATCTGGCTCAGATCCGGCTGCACCAGGGCCAGTACCAGCAAGCGGAATCGCTGGCGAGTAAATCCATCAATCTGGCCGGTGGCAATCGAGCGCTGCAATCTCGCAACTGGAAGTTGATCGGCTCCGCGCGCAAGGCGACCGGTAATGCGGCCGGCGCTGAAGAAGCCGAGGCGCACGCCTCGCAACTGTCCCACTAGAGAAGCCGCTAGCGAATGCTGCTTTGAACGCGGCCGAACTGTTGGGGCCAGAGGGGCCGTTAGCCGGGCTGGTTCCGGGGTTCGCGCCGCGTCGTTCGCAGCAGCAAATGGCCCAGGCGGTCGCCGCGGTCTTGCAAGACGGCGGCACCTTGGTCGTCGAAGCCGGCACCGGCACCGGCAAGACCTACGCTTATTTGGTGCCCGCGCTGTTGGCCGGATTGCGGGTTATCATTTCGACCGGCACCCGTCACTTGCAGGACCAGCTTTTCCAGCGGGATTTGCCGGTGGTGCGCCAAGCACTGGAAATACCGGTGCGGGTCGCGCTGCTGAAAGGGCGCGGTAACTATCTCTGTCACTATCGCTGGCAAGCCACCGAGGACAGCGGGCGCTTGGGCTCGCGCGAGCAGGTCGCCGAGCTGAGCCGCATTAGCGCCTGGGCGCGGCGCACCCGTCACGGCGATATCGCCGAGGTCAGCGAGGTCCCGGAAGCCTCGATGATCTGGCCGCGCGTCACCTCCACCGTCGACAACTGCCTGGGCCAGCAATGTCCGTACCTGAACGATTGTTTCCTCGCCAAAGCCCGCCGCGAGGCGCTGGCGGCGGATGTGCTGATCATCAACCATCACCTGTTTTGCGCCGACATGGCGATGAAGGAAACCGGTTTCGCCGAACTGCTGCCCGGTGCGGAGGCCATCATTCTCGATGAAGCGCACCAGCTGCCGGAGGTGGCCAGCCAGTTTTTCGGCAAATCGCTGAGCAGCCGACAATTGCTGGAACTGGCGCGGGATACGGTGGTGGAACAATCGCGGGAAGCCAGGGATTTCGCCGCCTTGCGCCAGCGCGCCAACCGGTTGGACCCGGCGGTGGCGGCGCTGCGTGAAGCCTTGGGTGCGGCGGAGCGGCGCGCGCCGTGGCGCGAGGTCGCCGGGCAACCCGCCGTGCGGGAAAGCCTCGACGCGCTGGGTGAAGCGCTCGCTGGGTTGCGCCAGGCGTTACAAGAAGCGGCCCAGCGCGGCAAGGGCTTGGAAAGCTGCTGCCGGCGCGGCGAGGATTTGGCCCAACGGCTGGCCTTGCTGACCGGCGCCGAGAACGCTCAAGAGAGCGTGCGCTGGTTCGAGACGCGCGGCTCCGGCTTTACCCTGAGTTTGACTCCGCTCGATATCGCCCCGGCGTTTCGGGGCCGGATGGAAGACAAGCCCGGCACTTGGATTTTTACCTCGGCGACGCTGGCGGTGGGCCAGACCTTCGAGCACTTCGCGGCGCGTCTGGGGCTGCCGGACTGTGATCGGCTGCGCCTGGACAGCCCTTTCGATTTCGCCCGCAACACGTTGCTGTATCAACCGCCGGGACTGCCCGATCCCGCTTCGCCAGATTATACGGTGGCGCTGGTGGAGGCGAGCTTGCCGGTGTTGGCGGCCAGCCGGGGGCGAGCCTTCCTGCTGTTCACCAGCTACCGGGCCTTGCGCGAGGCCAAGAGCCTGCTGGAAGGGCGGCTGGATTATCCGCTGCTGGTGCAGGGCGAGCGGCCGAAAGGGGCGCTATTGCGCCAGTTTCGGGAGTTGGGCAATGCGGTGTTGCTGGGGACGGCCAGCTTTTGGGAAGGGGTGGACGTGCGCGGCGAGGCATTGTCGTGCGTCATCATCGACCGCTTGCCCTTTGCCGCGCCCGGCGATCCGGTGTTGCAGGCGCGCATCGAATCCTTGCGCCAGCACGGCCAGGATCCCTTTCGGCAGTATCAACTCCCGCAGGCGGTGATCGCGCTCAAGCAGGGGGCAGGCCGGTTGATCCGCGATGTCAGCGACCGTGGCGTGTTGGTGCTGGGCGATCCGCGCGTGTCCACCAAGTCCTATGGGCGGGTTTTTCTGGACAGCCTGCCGCCGATGCCGCGCACGCGAGACTTGCGACAAGTTCAGCGGTTTTTTGGGGCATGACGGGGCGGCTGGCGCTTGGGCGGCTGGTGCGCCGGTCTCTCGCTAGTAATGCTTGATCTCGACCCGGCTTTGCCCGCCGGATTGCCGCCGCACCTGAACTTGAATGCCGATCCGCTCGGTCATTTCCTGGACGTGGGAGATGACGCCGACCTTGCGGCCTTGGGCTTGTAGGTTATCCAGCGCATCCATCGCCACCCGTAGAGTGTCGGCGTCGAGGCTGCCGAAACCCTCGTCGATGAACAGCGATTCCACCCGGACCCGGTTGGAGGACAGCGAGGCCAGGCCGAGCGCCAACGCCAGCGACACCAGGAAGGATTCGCCGCCGGACAGGGAGTGCACCGAGCGGTATTCGTCGCCCATGTCCTGATCGACCACCATCATGGCCAAGCTGTCCTTGACCCGTTCCAGCCGGTAGCGGCGGGTGAGATGGCCCAGGTGGCGGTTGGCGTAGCCGAGCAGGATGTCGAGCGTGAAGCCTTGGGCGTAGTTACGGAATTTCTTACCGTCGCTGGAGCCGATCAACTGATCCAGCTTCTTCCAGGTTTCAGCCTTGGCGTCTTGAGCGGCGATGTCGTCTTGCAAGGCGGACGATCGCGTGCGCCGTTCGTCGTCCTGCCGCAAGCGCAGTTCCGCTTCGGTCGCGCGCTGTTTGGCGTTTTCCAAATCGGCGGTGATTTTCGTTTGTTGGGCCTGGATCGCCTCCGCCGGCTCTGAGCTGGCGCGCTGGCGTTCGTGCGCTTCCCGTCGCGACTGACGTTCTCGGAGGGTCGTCTCCGCATCGCGCACGGCGTCGGTCAGTTGCCGCAACGCCTCTCGCTCCTGGATGAGCCAAACGCCGTCGTGGGCGAGCAGCGTTTGCAGGTGGCGGGCATCTAGTACTTCGACGGAAGGGTCGGCGTTGAACCGAGCGAGCCAGCCATCGAGCGCGGCGCTGGCGCGCTCCGCTGCTTGTTGGCTGGTTGAGAGGGTTTGTCTGGCCTGATCGAGCAGCGCTTCGGCGCTGGCCTGTGCGGCCTTGGCGTCTTGTCTGATGCGGTCTTGCCGCTGGTGTTGGGTCTTGGCGTCTTCGATCGACTCGGTCAATTCAGCGGCTACTTCCGCCACCGAGCGGCCCTCGAACAAGGTTTTTCGTTGTCGGCGCTGGTTTTCCAGTGTCTGGGCGATTTTTGCAAAATCCTCGGTGGCGCGGCGGAGCTGAGCAGTTTTCTCCGTGATGCCGCCGGCGCGGCTGGTGATTTCGATATCGAGGCCGGCGAGCTGGGCGGTCAGTTGTTCGACGTTTTTTTGCTGGCTGTTCCATTGCGTGGCCCGCTTCTCTTGGCTGCGATGGTAAGCCAGCGGATCGCTGCGCCAGCTCTGTTGCCAGTTTTGGTCGCCACAAACCGCCTTCAACTCCTCAAGGGCTTGGTTCAAGCGGCTGGTTATTTCGTTTTGGCGAGCCGTTGCGGACTGGAGGCTTTGGAGGGTGCGGTCGAGATTCGCTTGCGCGGCGGTTGCCGCATCCCGCGCCGCCGATTGTTTTCGTTGGGCTTGGTCTCGCGTTTCTTGCGCCGTCGCTCTGGTTTTTTCCGCTTGCCGCCAAGCGTTTTCTTCCGACGCGAGCGTGGCGAGATGTTTGCGCATCGCTTGATTGCGGGCGACGAACCAGGTCGGCCGTTCGGCGGGCGAAATGGCGTGGAGCTTTTCCGCCAGCGGATGGGCGTTCCAAGCGTCGGAGTGTTGTTGGATGGCGGCGGCCAACGCTTGCTGTTCGCTGGCCAGTGCAGTCAAGCGCTGGTGGTTGTTTTCCTGATACGCTTGCGCCGTCGCTTCTTGTCGGTCCAGAACGACGACTGCGTTGCGGCAGGTCTCGACTTGAGCGTTCAACCCCGCCAGCAGGACGCGGGAAGGCGCGTCGCCCAGGGCGTAAGGGTGCTCCATCGCGCCGCAGACCGGGCAGGGCGTGCCGGTTTGTAGATGCTCCCGCAAGGTCTCGACGTTTTCGGTGCACGCGGCTTCAGCGATTTTCAGGGACTGTTCCGCCTGTTCCAAGCGGGCGGTCGCCGGCGGTTTGGCGGCGAGGATTCGCGCGAGTTCGCCGTTCGCGCCGGCGAGTTTGGCGCGCACGTTGCTCGTTTCGCTCTCCAATTCCTGCCGCCGGGCCGACGCGCCGGCCAAGGCAATCCATAACTGCTCGGCGCTGGCCAGTTGCTCGCGGTAGCTATCGATGCGGGAGCGGCGCGAGGCCAGCGTTTCGGGATCGAACCGGGCGAGGGTTTGCGCGGCGGTCTGGAGTTCGGTTTCCGCGACCTGGAGCGCGGTCTCCGCCTCGGTCAGCAAGTCGTTCGCTCGGTCGCGCGCCTGCCGCCGGTTTGCTTCGTCCTGACGGGAGCCGGCGATTGATTTGTCGTTGTCGAGCGACTCGCTTTGAATTTTGGCGGCTTGCTCGAACAGCACGTTCCAACGCGGCCATTCCTCGGCCAAGCGCCGTAAGCTTTCGTGCCCGGTCAGCCAGTCTCGCGCCACTTGCCACGCTCCGCTGGCGCGGTCGTGCTCGGCCTGTTTGTCTGCAAGCTGTTCTTTGGCTGCCAGCTCAGCCGCGCAAGCCTCATCGCGGGCCTTGGCGGCGGCGGCGTGACCGGGAACCAGCAGGCTGATTTCGGTATCGAGCGCCTTGGCGCGGTCGAGATCGACATTGGCCGCCGTTTTGGCCTGCTCGGCGCTGGCGACGGTCTGTAAAAGGTGGTTCAGAGCTTCGTCGGCTTGCCGGCGGGCGCGTTGGGTTTCTGCTGCTCGTTGCTCGGCGCTAGATAGGGCTTGGCGGTTGGCCGCGATGTCGCGGCTGGTGCGTTCGAGTTCGGCGGTGAGAGGGCGGGCGTTCTGTACGGCTTCGACTTGGGCGAAATAGCGTTGTCGGGGAGCGGCGGTTTGTTGGGTGGATCGGGCATTTTGCACCGCCTCCTGGGCGTGCTGTTCGGTCTGGGTCAGTTCCTGCCAGCGTTCGTGCCAGCGCCAATGCCGGTCGAGTTCGGCCTTGCATCGCTCCAGCGCCGTGGCTTCAGCGCGAGCGGTGCGCAAAGTTTGCTCCCATTCGGCCCGGAGTTCGGCGGGCAGCGGCCGTTGGTCGCCGAGTTGCTGTTGCAAGGCGTCCAGCGCCTGCTGTTCGGCTTTGGCGCGTTCGTGGGCGCGGATGGAGAGGCTGGTGTACGCGCCCAGCCCGGTCAGCGTCTCCAGCAAGGCCGCGCGCTCGTCGTCGTCCGCTTTCAAAAAGGTGGCGAATTCGTTTTGCGCCAGCAGCACGGCGCGAGTGAACTGTTCGAACGACAGCCCCAGCCGTTGTTCGATTTCCCGTTGGACTTCGCTGCGACCGCCGCCGAAGGCTTGAGCGTCGGTCAGCCGTTGCAGGCTCATTTCGACATTTTGCAGCTTGCCGGTGGTCTTGCCGCGCGCCCGACGCACGGCCCAGCGGGCGCGGTAGTCGATGCCGTCGTTGCCGATGAAATCAACTTCGGCGTAACCCTCGCCCGTGCCGCGCCGCAGCAGGTTGCCAGGCTCGCGCGGGGTGACGGTTTCGGCCCCGACATCCGGCAGATTGACACCGCGAGCGCTGGCTTTGGCCAAGCGGGGGGTGTTGTTGTAGAGCGCCAGACACAAAGCGTCAAGCAGGGTGCTTTTGCCCGCGCCGGTCGGTCCGCAGATGGCGAACAGACCAGCGGAGGCGAGCGGGTCTTTATGAAAACGCAGTTCGAACTCGCCGGCCAGCGAAGCGAGATTCTTGCCGCGAATGGCGAGAATTTTCATGAATCGCCCGTTCCGTCGGAAGCCAGCAGCAACTCCCTGAATGCCGCCAGCAGCTCGCTGGAAGGTTCCGCGCCGTATTTGCGAAGGTGTAGTTTTTTGAAGATGTCGTCCGGTTGCAGCCGTTCCAATTCGTCCAGCGATTGCGGGTCAGCGTCGGCATCCCGTTCGGTACCATGATCGTAACTAGTGTCGATACGCGCCAACCGTACCGGTTTATCGCTCAAAACGGCTTCGACGCGGGCCCGCAAGCCGGGTTCCGGGGCGTTGAGCCGGATGCGTGCTTCCAAATAGGGCTGCGCTTCCAGCGGCGCGTCGGAACATGCAAGCGCCGCCAGTTGTTCCAGCACCTCATCCAAGGGCGCGGGTTGGGCGGGCACTCGCAACAGTTCGACGAAGCGGGGTACCCGGATCGGCGTGGCGGCCACCAGTGCATCGCCGTCGAGATCGACGCGGACGACTTGATGGGCGTAGTGGAGTTCTGAAAACGACATCGGCAGCGGGCTGCCGGAATAACGGACTCGCGCCTGACCGCCGATCATTTGCGCCCGATGCAAATGGCCCAAGGCGGCATAACGGATGGCCGGATCGAAGGTCTCGACCGGCAGCGCCTCGATGCCGCCAATGACGATGCGCCGCTCGGAATCGTCCGAGGTTTGGCCGCCCCGCAGGTGGCAATGGCCGAGCGCGACGATGGCTTGACCGTTTTCGCGGCGTTCGAGCGCCAGGTCCAGCGTTTGGCGGTACAGCGCTTCGATGCCTTTCAAGTAGGGGTCGTCATCGGTTTCGAGGCGCGGCACGTCGCCAGGCCGTAGAAAAGGAACCGCCAGACACCAGGCGGCGATGTCGCCGTGGGCGTCGCGCAACGGCGTTATCAACCGGCCGAGTTCGAGGTTGCCTTGGGCGTCGCGGGTGGTGTGGCCGATGACAGTCACATTAATGGTTTCGAGCAGCGGGGCGGGCGCTTCCAGGCGTCCCGCCGAATCGTGATTGCCGGCGATGATGACGACATCGAGCCGGGGTAGCCGGCGCTTGGCGGCGGTGAGAAAACGATAAAGCTGGCGTTGGGCGGCGGCGGCGGGATTAGTGTTGTCGAAGATATCGCCGGCGATCAGCAGCCCGTCGCTGCGTTCGGCTTCTAGCGTGTCCAGCAACCAGTCGAGAAAGCATTGGTGTTCGAAACTCCGGTCGAAGGTGTGCAGGCTCTGACCGAGGTGCCAGTCGGCGGTGTGCAACAGGCGCATGTCGGCCAACCCTAATTATTTTCTCAATGGTTTACGCATTGATCCGCCGCCGTCGCTCCAGATAAAACGTCAGCGCCAGCGCGCCGCCGCCGGCGATCAAGAGGCTGAGCGGCAACCCCAAATCCTCGGACAGGTGAGCGAAAAACAGCGTGTAAATCTGAATGATCAGGAAGGTCGCGCCGTAACCGGTCAGCATCCGCATCATGAGCCGCGCGCCTGCTCCGATCAAGGCGACATTCAAAATCGCCCACAAACTGTTGAACAGCACAAGTTCGCCGCCGCCGGCCCAATGCCAGCCTTGGTTTTCTAGATTGAAATTGCCGAACAGCGACAGCAGCCACAGCGCCATTTCGGCGAAGAACAAGCCGCTGGACAGCCAAATCTTGAAAAAGCCGCGAAACGGCGCGAGCGGGCCTTTTTCGCTCTGCTGATGGATCACGGCCACGGCGACGATCGTCGCCGCCGCCGCCAAAAACCGCAACGGATAGCCCATGCCGAACCAGTACGCGCCCCAGCCGGAGGCGTAGCCGGTAAAGCCGCCGAACCAGCAGAAAAACACCACGGCGGTCAGCGTTAGCAATAACGGGTTGCGCAGCGCGTAGCTTAAAACCAGCAGCGCGATCCAATCGATCAACAGCAGCGCCGGCCAGTTGCCGGAGCCGGTCGAAAAAATCGCCCCCAAATTGAACGTCAGGCCGATCAAGCCCAATCCGCCCAGCAGTTCCAAACTGGCGGCGGTCCAGCTTAAAGCCGGTCGGACGCGCTTGACCCACTGCGCGATGCCAAAACTGGCGATCAAACCGAGGGTTTGAACCACTGCCAGTTTAGTCAGCGTGAAGTCGAACCATTTCCGACCGAGAATGCCCAACCCGGCCATCAAGCTGATCGCCCCGAAGATCAGAAACCAACGCCCCAACGAGCGCCAGTCCCACCCCGCGGTTGGATAGCGCTGGCGCAATCGAGCGTGCGTCGCCTCGTCGATCAGCCCCTCGCGCAGCAGTTCGTCCAGTTCGCGGCGGACGCGGCGGTTGCGGGATTGTGGGTTCATCATCCTGTCCCTGAGTAGGTGGCTTGCGCCCAGCGCTCGAACAGATAGCCAAAAATCAGCGCCAGCGCGCCGCCGATCACGAAAAACATCCCAATCGACAGTTGATCCCAAAACTGCTCGAAATAGCGGGTATAGAAATTGATCGCCAGAAACACGATCCCGAAGCCGGTCAAGCGGGCATCGCGCAGCCGCGCGCCGGCGACGATCTGGGCGATGGCGGCGGCGGTAAAGACCAGCACCCAAGCCAACGGCCCGCGCGGCAGGGTGAGAAACCACAGCGACAAATTCAGATATAACAATCCGAAAATCAGATACAGACCGCCGAAGCCGACGCAGCGGCGCAAGGCTCCGACCTCCAGCCGCCGCTCGTGCCAGAGGCCGAGCAAGATCGCGCCGAGCGAGACGGCGGCCATCAAGCGCGGTTCCTGAATGTCGGCGAAATAAGCCCCGTGTCCGCCGTAGGTGTGCCACGCGCCCAAGCCGTGAAAGAACAGCAGCAGCGCCAGCAGCAGCGGCCAGCGCAGCCGATAGCGGTAGGCGGTGAACGCACCGAGCACGGAGGTCAGCAGCATCAGCGTCGGGATGGGGAGATCGTCGGGTTGACCGCTCAACGCGATATACGCCAGGATCAACGCGCCGAACACGCCCGCCAGGCTGGCGGTCACCAGGATCGCCCCGGTATGCGGGTAAAGCCGGCGCGGGTCGGTCGCCAACCGCACGCCGCCATACCACAGCCCAACGCTGGTCGCGCCCAACAGCGCGGCCGCGACGAATGCTGAATTGAGCAGGAACGCGATGGACGCCAGCACCGCCAAGCCTAGTTGCAAAATGGCGAAAATTCCCAACCATTTCAGCAGCGTGGCAAGGAATTCGCCGCGTCGGGCGTAGCGCTGCAACAGCAAGTCCAACAGCGGGCGGTCGATCAAACCTTGCTGGTGCCAGTCGGTCGCTTCGCGGCTTAGGAGATCGTGAGTGACGGCGCGCATGGTGTTTTCCGCAAAAGCAAAATTACACTATAAGCTCCCGCCGAGGGTCTGAACACTGTTGCGATGGCGAGCGGCGATGGGCCGCGCCGCGTGCCCCGTTGAAAATACTCAAAAAGATCGAAAAGAACAAAGTCATGCACTGGATCGCGCTTTCTGAAAAAGAAATCTAAACTTTCAACTGAACTCGTGATTTTCTGTTGCCGAGTCTTTTGTCAAATCAAAGCATTATTGAGACGAATATAGAATCCTAAGATGTTGACAAACATCGCCACCGCCGTATATTCGCGAATAGCGAATATACGGCGGTGGCGATGGCTCGCTCGAAATCCAAACCGCAAATTGTGCTGAGACCACAAGACCTTGTGGTGTTGTTGCATCTAAATGTTAATGCCGATTCAACAACAACTTACGCCGCGCTGGCCATCGATCTCGGTCTGACAGCCTCCGAAACCCATGCGGCGGTCGAGAGAGCCGAGCGGCTCAACTGGCGCGCAAAGACAGTAATGGCAAACCTTCGGTCGTGCGCGAAGCGCTTCGCTTGTTTGTCCAACACGGTGCGCGTTACTGCTTCCCGGCCACGCGCGGCAGCCTCACGCGCGGTATGCCGACCAGCTATGCGGCAACCCCTCTAAAAGACCGGATCGTGCAAAGCGCTGATCCTGTCCCCGTGTGGCCTTATAAAAACGGCACGGTGCGCGGATTTGCCTTTTACCCGCTATACCCCACAGTACCAGACGCAGCGGAGCGAAACTCGGCTCCGCACGAATTGCTGGTGTTGTTCGATGCCGTTCGCGGCGGTAGCCCACGCGAACGCGCGCTCGCGTTGGAAATGCTCGATGTCCGCTTAAAACCGTGAATGCTAACGATCCAAATATCGCTCTGCTGGAAATCGTCGCCGAACATTTAGGCGATATATTATGTAAGGAAATGGTTTTTGTCGGTGGTGCTGTGGTTGGACTGTTGATCACCGACGCCGCAATGCCCTCGATTCGGTCGACTGAAGACGTGGATTTGATCGTGGAGGCCGTGACGCTGAGGGACTATCATCGGATCGAACAAACGTTGCGAGTGCAAGGATTCGAGCAAGACATGCGGCCAGCCTCACCTATTTGTCGCTGGCGCGTTGGATTAGTCGCCGTGGATGTCATGCCGACATTGGAAACCATTCTCGGCTTCTCAAATCGCTGGTATCCGCCGCTGGCTCTAGCAACAGCATTTCCTATTGCATTACCGAGTGGATGCCAAATCCGACTGATTGCCGCTCCGGTTTTTCTAGCGACCAAACTGGAAGCGTTCGACGGTCGCGGTAATGCGGACTTTCTCTTCAGTCACGATCTCGGCGATTTATTGGCTGTGATCGATGGTCGCGACAGCTTGACCGAGGAATGCCGCAATATCCCGCCTGAGCTTAAAGCATATTTAGCGGAGCGATTTCAAACCTTGCTGGCAACTGCGTCATTCGTGGAAGCGTTAGCGGGCTATCTGCCAGGTGACGCCGCCAGCCAAGAGCGCCTACCCGAACTGGAAGTCAAACTGCAACTGCTCGCTGCCCTGTCAGAATCATGATCAACGCTATCTCGGAATTAAGCAGAGCAAGAAAATCCGAAGCCGGAGGTCCGGCTTCGGATTTTCGCGCCAAACAAAACTTAGGAATCTGCCCGCCGAAACCTCAAGCCAAGGCGTCTTCCCCGACCTCATCCGTCCACACCGTAAACCGATCCAGCCGGCTGGGACCGAAGGAGGTCAGCAGCGCCACGTCGGCGGCGTCGTGGCCGTAGGCCATCAAGATGCGGCCGATGCGGGGCGCGTTGTGGCGCGGGTCGAAGGTGTACCAGCGCCCGCCCACATACGCCTCGAACCACGCGCTGAAATCCATCGGGTCGGGCGCGGCCGGCACGCCGATGTCGCCGAGATAGCCGGTGCAATATCGGGCCGGGATATTCATGCAGCGGCAGAAGGTAACCGCCAGATGGGTGAAATCGCGGCAGACCCCGACTTTCTCCTGATACGCTTCATGCGCGGTGCGCGTTTTCCGAGCTTGCAGGTAATCGAATTGAATGCGGTCGTGCACGAAATCGCAGATCGTTTGCACCCGCGCCCAGCCGGTCGGCGTGTTGCCGAACAACTCCCAGGCTAGATTCACCATCAGATCGACTTCGCAATAGCGGCTCGGCATGAGAAAGGTCAGCGTCTCATCCGGCAAGTCGTGAATTTCGTGCTGCGGGGCGGCGGGATTCTGCTCGTCCGAGCGGCCGCTGTCCTCGATCACCGCGTCGTTCCAAAAGCGGATCGGTCCCGGCGGAGCGAGCAAGCGGCCGCAGCGGTTGCCGTAGGCGTCGGTGTATTCGCTGACCGGAACCGACGGCTCCATCAACAGATGATCGCCACGGCGCACCGAACCCGCTCTTGAGGGATGCGGATAGAGCATGGCGAAGATGGGGGTCGGCCCCGGATGGTCGAAAATGAGGTCGTAACCGACTCGAATCAACATAAAGGGATTCCTCGGACTGGATGGGGCGGGGGCCTTTGGAACCCTGATCGGACCGTCTCGGCGGTCGTGGACTTCGCGCAGGGTCTGCGCCGCCCGTAAGCTACTTGTCAGTCCGTCGCTTGGCGCGCGGCGGGAGACCCGGCGGATCGCGGGCGGATGCGTCCGGGGTCAAGAAATGAGATGCGTCATGCGATGATGGGTCGATTGCCTCGGTCGGTCAAGTCGTTTGGCCGGGCATCGTTTACACTTAGCCGGACTTTCCCAGTCTTGGAGCATGTCCCCGGATGGCGCACGATAACGAATTCACGCTGATGAAGGAACGGCGGTTCCTGCCTTTCTTTGTGACCCAATTCCTGGGGGCGTTCAACGATAACGTTTTTAAAAACGCCTTGATCATCATGATCGCGTTTCAGGTGGCGGGCAACGATCCCGCGCGCTCCAATCTGCTGACCAACTTGAGCGCCGGCCTGTTCGTGCTGCCGTTTTTTTTGTTTTCGGCGACCGCCGGCCAACTGTCGGATAAATACGAAAAATCCAGTTACATCCGCCAAGTCAAGCTGCTGGAAATCGCCATCATGTCCGGCGCGGCCTTCGGCTTCGTCACCGGCAACACGCCGCTGCTGATCGGGTTGTTGTTTTTGATGGGGGCGCAATCCACGCTGTTCGGGCCGGCCAAATACAGCATTCTGCCGCAGCATTTAAAGCCGGAGGAACTGGTCGGTGGCAACGCCTGGATCGAGATGGCGACCAACCTCGCCATTTTGCTGGGGACCCTGCTCGGCGGCGTCTTGATCGCCCGACATCAAGGGGCGTACTGGGTCGCGGGCGCGGTGATCTTTCTGGCCGTGCTCGGCTATCTCAGCAGCCGTTGGATACCCATCGCTCCGCCCGCCGCGCCGGATTTGAGGATCAACTGGAATCCCATCACCGAAACCTGGCGCATCCTCAAGTTCACCCATCAGAACTTCACCGTTTTTCAGTCGGTGCTCGGCATTTCCTGGTTCTGGTTCGTCGGCAGCGTTTATCTCGCGCAGTTGCCCAACTTCACCAAACTCAACCTCGGCGGCGGGGAGTCGGTGGTGACCTTGTTGCTGACGTTGTTCGCCGTCGGCGTCGGCATCGGCTCGCTGCTGTGCGAGCGCCTGTCCGGGCGGATGGTGGAACTCGGGCTGGTGCCGTTCGGCTCCATCGGGCTGACGCTGTTTGGCGTCGATTTGTTTTTCGCGACGCCCGCGACGTCCGCGCCGGGAGAGGCGTTGCTGGATGTCTGGGCCTTCCTGGCGCGGCCCGGCAGTTGGCGGGTGGCGCTGGACGTCGTGTTGATCGGCGTGTTCGGCGGCATCTACATCGTGCCGCTGTACGCGCTGGTGCAACAGCGCAGCGAGCCGACCCACCTGTCGCGGGTGATCGCCGGCAACAACATCATCAACGCGGTGTTCATGGTTGCGGCGGCGCTGATCGCGGTCGCCTTGCTGGACCGGGGGCTGACCATCCCGCAACTGTTGCTGGTGATGGCGGTTTTCAACGCGGCGGTGGCGATTTACATTTTTACCCTGGTTCCCGAATTCCTGATGCGCTTCATCGTCTGGATTCTGGTGAACATCGTGTATCGCTTGCGAACCCAGGGCTTGGAGCAGCTCCCCGATCAAGGGCCGGCGTTGCTGGTGTGCAACCACGTCAGCTTGATGGATGCGTTGGTGGTGGGCGGCTGTTGCCGCCGGCCGGTGCGGTTCGTCATGGACCATCAGATTTTCAAAACTCCGGGGTTGAATTTCGTGTTTCGCACCGCGGGGGCCATTCCCATCGCCTCGGCGCGCACCGATCGCGAAATCTTGAAGCAAGCTTACGAACGGGTGGCCGAATATCTGGAACAAGGCGAAGTGGTGGGCATTTTTCCGGAAGGCCGGCTGACGCCGGACGGCGAGATCGGGTCGTTTAAGTCCGGCATCGAGCGCATACTCCAACGGACGCCGGTTCCGGTGGTGCCGATGGCCTTGCGCGGCTTGTGGGGCAGTTTCTTCAGCCGCCGCCACGGCAAGGCGATGGGGCGTTTCCCGCGCCGCTTCTGGTCGCGGGTCGAATTGATCGTCGGCGAGCCGGTGCCGCCGGAGCGGGCGGCCTCGGAATTATTGCGCGAGCGGGTGGCGGCGTTAAGGGGAGATTGGCGATGAGGGAGAGGTCATGCGATCCAAGACGATTTTAGGTGGGGTGCGGCGGCGAACGCTGGTGAGGACCCGGCAAAGGCAGTTTGGTCGAGTGCCGTTGTGGCTGCTATTCGGCTTGGGTCTGTTGGGAGGGCTGGTTTTGTATTGGTATACGACGCCGCAAGATGTGCCGAGGTGGGCGCGAAAATGGTTGCCGCTACCCGGTTTGCCGGACTATACCGGGCCGCTCTACCGCTGGCGGGACGATCGGGGACGCGAGCAGATCACCGACATGCCGCCTAAAAATCGGCCCTACGAGACCCAGCTTTACCGCTCCAACGCCAACGTGGTGCCGCCCAATCAATAACCGACCGCTCAAAAAATCGCCCCGGTCCGGAGCCGGGGCTGGAGTTTAAAGGCGCTCGTTAGGCCATCGGCTCAAGGTGCGTCTTTCTTGGGTTGTTTAATTTGAGCGACGCGCTGGTTCAGAGCATCGACGGTCGTGGCGTCATCGTAAATGCCCGCGCCCACCTGAATGTCCGGCTTGAAGGACACCTCGGCGCTGTGGACGTAGGAAATCTTGCGCGACGACTTGGCCTCGCCCGGCTTCGGCCACCAGTATTCGACCCAGCCGCCGTCGCTGTTCGATCCGGCCTTGCACATATCCTGAAACAGCAGGTGATCCTTGTCGTCCTTCATTTGCAGGATCGCCTTGCCCACCATGTCCGGACGCAGCGGATGGGCGATCATCACGTTATCCCGGCAGCTATACACGAACACGTAGCTGTCCTTCCACACCCAGCGGGCGTCCTTGTTGTTGTTGAAATCCGAGAAGCCCGCCAGACCCTTTTCCCTCAGGTACTGGACGGCCTCATGAACCTTGGTCACCACCTCATCGGGCGTGGCGGCGCTGGGGTCGGCCGCGCCGACCCAAACCGGCGCGGCGCTCAAGGCCAGGGCTAAGCCGGCAAGACCGAGCGTTGTTCTCTGCATTTTGCAATCCTCCAGAAAATTGATGGCGAGCGATGAGAAAGCCGGCTTTAGGAAGCCCAGGGCTTGCCCATGGACAAAATGGTCCGACCGTAAAGGCCGTTTAGGATGATGCCTGCCAGCATATACCAAGCGGCCAGCGCGCAGATCATCAGCTCGTAGCCGGCGACCACGGTCAGACCGGGATAGCCGAAATGCGCCAGATCGAGCAGGATAAAGCCGATCAGCAAAGTGGTGAAGGTAAAGGCCATCGCGCCGTGAATGCGCAGCGAACCGATCCAGAGAATGACGGTGAACAGCGTCCACGCCACCAGGAACCAGCCGACATCTTCAGTGCCCGCCTTGAAGATGTCGAATTTGTTGCCGAGCAGCATGGCGCATAGCGCAATCCAGAAGGCGCCGTAGGAGGTGAAGGCGCAATAGCCGAAGTTATTGCCGGTCTTTTGTTCCTGCAAGCCCGCGATCAACTGAGCCATGCCGCCGAAGAAAAGACCGAGCCAAACGACCGGACCGATGCTGGGCATCCAGCCGACATTGTGAAATTGCAGGACTAGAGTCGTCAGGCCGAAACCGGCCAAGCCGACCACCGCCGGATTGCCGAGAGGTTGTTGTTCTGACATCTTGATTTAGTCTCCCATAGTTTGGTGAGCCGCATTGTGATTGCCCCTTGCGGGGTTTGTGTAGTGAATACGGCTTCTATTACTTTAACATTATGGCGAAAAAGAAAGAAATTAAACGTCTGTATATGTGGAGTAAAAACTGCTCGAAAATTCAATTGCTTTCTTTGCGAGAAGCCCGTTTCCGCTCGTTTTCCAGCAATAATTTCTTGCGTAGCCGGATCGATTTGGGCGTCACCTCTACCAGTTCGTCGTCGTCGATAAACTCCAGCGCCTGCTCCAAACTCAAACGCACCGGCGGGGTCAGCAGGATGTTTTCGTCCGAACCGGCCGCGCGGATATTGGTGAGCTGCTTGGCCTTGAGCGGGTTGACCACCAGGTCGTTATCGCGGGAGTGCAGGCCGACGATCATGCCTTCGTAAGCCTCATCGCCGGGGCCGACCATCAGCCGGCCGCGCTCCTGAAGATTGAACAAAGCATAAGCCAGAACCTTACCGGTGGAGTTGGCGATCAATACGCCGTTGATCCGCGCGCCGATGGCCCCTTTCTTGGCCGGCGCGTAGCGGTCGAAAACATGATAGATCAGGCCGGTGCCGGAGGTGGTGGTCAAAAACTCGGTCTGAAAACCGATGAGCCCGCGCGCCGGAATCAGATAATCCAAGCGGACCCGGCCCTTGCCGTCGGGTTGCATGTCGAGCAGCTCGCCGCGTCGGTCGCCGAGTTTTTCCATGATCGCGCCCTGATGTTGCTCCTCGACATCGACGGTCAATTGCTCGTAAGGCTCGTGCGGCTCGCCGTCGATGTCGCGCACGATGACTTCCGGGCGCGACACCGCCAGCTCGTAGCCTTCGCGGCGCATGTTTTCGATCAGAATCGATAAATGTAGCTCGCCTCGGCCAGAGACCTTGAATTTGTCGGGATCGTCGGTGTCCTCGATTCGCAGCGCCACGTTGTGAATCAATTCCCGGTACAACCGCTCGCGGATTTGACGGCTGGTGACGTATTTCCCTTCGCGCCCGGCAAACGGCGAGGTGTTGACCTGAAAGGTCATGCTCATGGTCGGCTCGTCCACCTTGAGCGGCGGCAGCGGCTCGACGGCGGTCGGGTCGCAGATCACATCGGAAATCCCCAACCCGTCGATGCCGGTGAAGGCGATGATGTCGCCGGCCGAAGCTTCGGGAAATTCGATCCGCTCCAAGCCTTGAAAGCCCAGGATTTGCAGGATGCGGCCGTTGCGGCGATTGCCGTTCGGATCTAGGATCGTGACCGGGGTGTTGGTCTTGACCTTGCCCCGGCGGATGCGGCCGATGCCGATGACCCCGACGTAGCTGTTATAGTCCAGCGAGCTGACTTGCAGTTGAAACGTCCCGGTGGGATCGACTTGCGGTGGGCTAACATGGTCGATGATGGTCTCGAACAGTGGGGTCATGTCACCGTCGCGCACGGTATCCTCAAGTCCGGCGTAGCCGTGCAACGCCGAGGCGTAGATCACCGGAAAGTCGAGTTGCTCGTCGCTGGCGCCCAAGCGGTCGAACAGGTCGAAGGTGCGATCCAGCACCCAATGCGGCCGCGCGCCGGGCCGGTCGATCTTGTTGATGACCACGATCGGCCGAAAGCCCATCGCGAAGGCTTTCTGGGTGACGAAGCGAGTTTGCGGCATCGGGCCGTCCACCGCGTCCACCAACAGCAGCACCGAATCCACCATCGATAGCACCCGCTCGACCTCGCCGCCGAAATCGGCGTGGCCGGGCGTGTCCACGATGTTGATGTGGTAGTCGCGCCAGTACAGCGCGGTGTTCTTGGCCAGGATGGTGATGCCGCGCTCCCGTTCCAGCGCGTTGGAGTCCATGACCCGTTCGGGCGGCGCGGCGCGGTCGCCGAGCGTGCCGGACTGTTGCAGCAGTTTGTCCACCAGCGTGGTCTTACCGTGATCCACGTGGGCGATGATGGCGATGTTGCGAAGTTTTTCAATCACGAGACGGCTCTATCGGGGTGAGGCGGGGAGGCATTATAGCGAAGCCGCCAAAACGACGAAGCCCCGCGCGGAGCGGGGCTTCGGCTGATTGGTTGGTGGAAACGTGTTTTATTTTTCAGCCGCGAATTTCTTGACCATCGTGGCTTGTGGGCCTTTGGGTCCCACTTTGACTTCAAACTCGACTTTCTGGTTCTCCGCCAAGGTTCGGAAACCCTTGCCCTCGATCACTGAATAATGGACGAACACGTCGCTGCTGCCGTCCTCGGGGGCGATGAAACCAAAACCCTTTGCTTCGTCGAACCACTTCACAGTACCAGTACGCATTAATACAACCTCAAGACAAAAATATTTTATTTCTGCCGGGCCGCCGGTTGTGCCAACGCTTACGGGAACGTGGGCAGCCGAGAGCCGACGTTGGGTATTTCGAGGTTCTTCTCGTCCTCCACCCGCGGCGGAAAGTACGTGAAAGCGTGCCGTTCCGCAAGCAAATTTTGTGTGCGTTTGCACAAGCTTATGTAAAAATGCGCGCCGTTTCAGGACCGGCGCGGCGCAGGTTCGCTCCAACAAAAATTTTGGCTTATCCGTGGAACAGCTTTTTCTTTCTCTGCAAATGCGATTGAGCGATTGTCCGATTCGCGATCGCAGCGGACTGGCTCGGCGCTTGCGCGGGCTGCGCCAGCGCGCGCGTGAAGGCAAGCCGGTGGATCGTGGATTGGAACAACTCAGCATCGAATTGGAGGCTAGCGCCGCGCGCCTGGCCGAGCGCCGCGCCGTGCTGCCGGTTCCGGAATTCGACGACAGCCTGCCGATCAACGCCCACCGCGAGACCATCGCCGCTGCGATCCGCGATCATCAGGTGGTGGTGATTTGCGGTGAGACCGGTTCCGGTAAAACCACCCAATTGCCCAAGATCTGCCTCTCGCTGGGGTTGGGCGCGGCGGGCTTGATCGGCCACACCCAGCCGCGCCGGATCGCCGCTCGTTCGGTGGCGGTGCGGATCGCCGCTGAATTGCAAACGACGGTCGGTGGCCAAGTGGGCTACAAGGTGCGTTTTGCCGACCGCACCGGGCCGAATGCCGCGATCAAGCTGATGACCGACGGCATCCTGCTAGCGGAAACTCAGGGCGACCGGTTGCTGGAACAGTACGAGGTCCTCATTCTGGATGAGGCCCACGAGCGCAGCCTGAACATCGATTTTCTGCTGGGCTATCTGAAACGGCTGCTACCGCGCCGACCTGATCTCAAGCTCATCATTACCTCGGCGACTATCGACCCGGAACGCTTCTCCCGCCATTTCAACGATGCGCCGATTATCGAAGTGTCAGGTCGCACCTATCCGGTGGACGTTCGCTATCGCCCGCTGGCGGCGACGGACGAGGACGAGCGCGACCGTGATTTACAACAGGCGATTCTGGACGCGGTGGATGAGGTCTGGAAGGAAGGGCCGGGCGATATTCTGATCTTCCTGTCCGGCGAGCGGGAGATTCGGGAAACGGCGGAAAGCCTGCGCAAGCATCATCCGCCCAACACCGAAATTCTGCCGCTGTACGCCCGACTGTCGGCCGCCGAACAGAACCGAGTGTTTCAGCCGCACGGCCGGCCGCGCATCGTGCTGGCGACCAACGTAGCGGAAACCTCGTTGACCGTGCCGGGCATCCGCTACGTGATCGATCCCGGCACGGCGCGGATCAGCCGCTACAGCCCGCGCGGCAAGATTCAACGCTTGCCGATCGAGAAGATTTCCCAAGCCAGCGCCAACCAGCGGGCCGGCCGCTGCGGACGGGTGATGGCGGGCGTTTGTATCCGGTTGTACGCCAAGGAGGACTATCAGGCTCGCCCGCCGTTCACCGATCCCGAAATTCTGCGTACCCATCTGGCGGCGGTGATTTTGCAGATGAGCGCGCTGAATCTGGGTCGACCGGAGGACTTTCCTTTTGTCGAGCCGCCGGATTCGCGCCAGATCAGCGACGGGTTTCGGCTGCTGTTCGAGTTGCAGGCGGTGGACGAGCAGCGGCGCATCACCGAACTAGGCCGGCAACTGGCCAAGCTGCCGCTCGATCCCCGGTTGGGCCGGATGCTGCTGGCGGCGCGGCGGGAAGGTTGTCTGCGCGAGGTGTTGGTGGTCGCCGCCGCGCTGGCGGTGCAAGACCCGCGCGAGCGGCCGCTGGAGAAACAGCAAGCGGCCGACGAGAAGCATCGCCGCTTTCGCGACGAGCACTCCGATTTCTTGGCGCTCATCAAACTGTGGGAGTACTACCACGAGCAGGCGCGGCAACTGTCCAAGAACCAGTTGCGCAACCGCTGTCAAGCCGAGTTTCTGTCCTTCGTGCGGCTGCGGGAATGGCATGACCTGCATCACGAATTGTTGGGGCTGACCACCGAAATGGGGCTGCGGCTCAACGAGGAACCCGCCGCTTACGCCAACCTGCATCAAGCGCTGCTGACCGGTCTGCTCGGCCATCTCGGTTTGAAGCAGGAGGAGAACGCCTATCTTGGCGCGCGGGGCCGCAATTTCTATCTGTTCCCCGGTTCCGGGTTGTTCAAGAAACGGCCGCGCTGGGTGGCGGCGGCGGAACTGGTCGAAACCAGCCGCCTGTACGCCCGCACCGTCGCGCGCATTGAGTCCGAATGGGTGGAAGGTTTGGCCGGGCATCTGCTCAAGCGCAGCTACGCTGAACCGCATTGGGAAAAGCGTTCGGCACAGGTGGCGGCGCTGGAACGGGTCACGCTGTATGGTCTGCCGATCATCAGCAATCGCCGGGTCAATTACGGTCCGCTCGATCCAGTGCTGGCGCGGGACATTTTCATCCGCCATGCGTTGGTGGCCGGCGATTTTCATTGCCAAGCGCCATTTTTTCAGCATAACCGGGCATTGTTGGCTGAACTGGAGGAACTGGAAGTCCGCGCTCGTCGCGATCTGACGGCGGATGAGGCAGCCCTTTATCGCTTCTACGACGAGCGCATCCCGGAAGGCATTTACAGCGGACCGGCATTTGAAACCTGGCGCAAACAGGCCGAACGGGAGAGTCCGCGCCTGCTGTTTCTCGACCGTGCCGCGCTGTTGGCGGAGGCGGGACCGGTGACCGACGGCGAACGCTTTCCCGACCACCTCGATCTTGACGGTTTGCGCCTGCCGCTCACTTATCGCTTTAGCCCCGGCGCGGACGATGACGGTGTGACCTTGACCGTGCCGCTGGCGGCGGTCAATCAAGTCGATCCCAAGCGGTTGGATTGGCTGGTGCCGGGCTTACGGGCGGAACGGATGGCGGCGCTGCTGAAATCGCTGCCGAAAACGGTGCGGCGTAATTTCGTGCCGGTACCCAATTATGTGCAAGCCTTGTTGGAAATCATCGAACCTGGCGGACAGTCGCTAACTGAGGCGATGGCCGAGCGTCTGGAGACAATGACGGGGGCGCGGATACCCGAACAGGACTGGAGTCCCGCCGCCGTGCCGGTTCATCTGCAAATGCGGGTGCAAGTGATGGACGCGGATGGCCAGGTGCTGGCGGTCGGGCGTGACTGGGCCGCGATTCAGGCCGAACTGCGCGGCGAAGCTCGCGACCGGTTCGCCGCGCTGCCGACCCCGGAATTCGAGCGGGAGCACTTGCGGGATTGGGATTTCGGGGAATTGACCGAGGAAGTGAACTTCGTGCGCAACGGGATTCAGTTGCGGGGCTATCCGGCCTTGGTGGCTGAAACCGACGGTACGCTGGCCTTGCGCCTGCTCGATTCGCCGACGCGGGCGGAAGCGGCGACGCGCGTCGGCTTGCGGCGCTTGATCGGCGGGCGCTTGGGACCAGCCTACAAGCAACTGGCGCGCGATCTGCCGATGTTCCAACAGATGACCCTGCACTACGTTGGTTTGGGGACGCAGGAGGCGTTGCGCGAGGATTTGCTGGCGGCGATGCTGGATCGAGCGTTTCTGAGCGAGCAAGCGCTGCCGCGCGACCGACCGGCGTTCGAGGCGCTGCTGGAGCGGGGTAGGGCTAAACTGTCCGCCGTCAAGGTCGAGATTTGCGATACCGCCGCCGTCATTCTGGCCGCGCATCATGAGGCGCGCCGCCTGTTGGCGGCGGACGAATCGCCGGTTTGGGCCGAGGCGCTGGCCGATGTGCGCGAGCAACTGGCGCGGTTGGTGTATCCCGGCTTTCTCAGCGCTACACCGCCGGAATGGTTGCCGCATCTGCCGCGCTATCTGCGGGCCGTGGGGTTGCGCTTGCAAAAACTGCGGCACGCGCCAGACAAGGACCGTCAACGCAGTGGTGACATCGTGCGACTGTCGGCGCTGTGGCGGCGGCAGGCCGAACGCAACGCTTTGGTCGAGAAACACGACCCAGAATTACTACGCTTTCGCTGGTTGCTGGAAGAATTGCGGGTTTCGCAATTCGCGCAGGAGTTGAAGACGATTGCGCCGGTGTCCGTGAAGCGCTTGGAAGAACAATGGGGGCGGGTGAAATCAGGCTAGCGCTATCATTTTCCCCGATGTCCGGCAAGCGGGTTTTTTTGACTAAAGGTGGCGCGCGGGGATCAGGCTTATTTTTGCCTAAATTTTGATCGATTTTTACAAACTCGCCAGCCGATTATGCCAAAATCAACATGGTGGGTAAAGGTGTTACGGAGTGGCGATGGGAGCAGATTCGCCTGTTGTGTTCGACTACGCTAGCCGCGTCAGCAGCTTCGATGGCGGCGCGATCGGAGGCCGAAATGGCAAAAAAATTTCCCAAGCTTGCCAAGCATCCCGAGCGGATCTGCTGGGGTTGTGACAAATACTGCCCAGCTGATTCGTTACAGTGTGGGAACGGATCGGAACGCACCCAACACCCGGCCGAAATCTTTGGAGAGGATTGGTTCGAGTGGGGGCTCGACTTTGCGGAGGAACCGACCAAGCCCGCGGGCCGCCCGGATTAGCAGCGCCAGCAAGCACTGGGTTGTTCTGTGACTGAAAACCTTTCAACCGACCCGCATCGCTCGTTTCGACTGTCGATTTATGAGTTGGAGGAGCCGTTGAGCAATGCGTATTTGGAGCATCGTCAAAACGAGATGGCTAAAAGCGTGGACGTGAAGATGAAGGCACTGTGGATCGGTGTTTTTGCCCTGGCTCTTATTGGGTCGGGCATCCATCCAAAAGATTATCTTACTTGGTTTTTGGAGGTTTCCCCCGCCATTGTGGGCGCTATCGTCCTGGGAGTCACCTACAAGAGTTTCTCGCTGACGCGTTTGGTCTACTTCTTGATTCTGGTCCATTGCATCATCTTGATGGTTGGCGGACATTATACTTATGCTGAAGTACCGCTTTTTGACATGTTGAAAGAACCGTTTGGCTTTGAAAGAAACAATTACGACAAACTGGGCCATTTCGCACAAGGTTTTGTGCCAGCGATGATCGCCAGAGAAATTATCTTGCGGAAAGGCATCATCAACGGTCGGTCATGGACCCATTTCTTTATCGTATGTTTTTGTCTGGGCTTTAGCGCTTTTTATGAATTGATCGAGTGGGCCGTGGCCAGCGTCAGCGGAGAAGCGGCGGAAGCGTTTTTAGGCACTCAAGGTTATGTGTGGGACACGCAATCGGATATGGGTTTTGCGCTTTTGGGAGCGATCCTTGCGCTGCTGCTGTTGGCAAAAACGCATGATCGCGCGCTGGAAAAATTATCTGATCCACCTTCGAATTTCTGACGGTGAGCGATAGCGCTAACCAATCATTTTGAGGCCACGAAGCCCGCTAAATAATTATCGAGCAGCGAGTCCGCGACCTCCTGCATCGGATGGCCGCCGATATTTTCCAGCTTGCGGTCCAGGTTGAGCATACACACCCCATGAATGCCGCTCCACAAAGCGCGAGCGGCCAGAGCGATGTCTTGCCCCGAGCGTTGTGGGCACAACAGAGCCAGATTCTGTTGCACCAGCTCGAATATCCGGGCCACACGCTCGGTAAACGAATCGGGCATGGGTTGTTCTTCCGGCATTCGGTGCTCGTACAGCGCCAGCCAACCGTTGGTCTGGGTCAAGGCAAAATCCAGATAAGCCTGAGCGAGCACCCGAATCGCCGTCGATGGCGGTGGCCGGTGGGCCAGCGCGCTCGCCAGCGCGCCGTACAATCGGTCCAATGTCCGCTCGTTCATCTGGATGATCAGATCGTCCAGATTGCGAAAGACCATGTACAGACTGCCGACGGTATAGCCGATGCAAGCTACCACCTTGCGGGCGCTGAGGCCGGCCAAACCGTGCGCCGCCACCAACTGTTCGGCCGCTTGCAGCGAGATTTCGCGCAATTCATCTCGGGTATGCTCGTTGCGCCTTCCCATAAAAATCCTCCTACAGGCTTTAGATCTTTTATTTAATTACGAGTACGCCGCCAGAAAGCGGCCAGACCGGGGTAAAAAACACGCAGGTCCGCTTGCGCTTGGGCCTCCTGCATCGCTTGACGGATCAGAGCGATATTCAATTGGGCGCGCTGCTTGGTCAGTTCCGCTTTGATTTTAGTCAGTTCTTCAGGGCCTGCCAGCAGTTCTTTTTCGAGCTGCGACCGCTGGTGGGCATACTGTTGTTGCAGGGTGGCAATAGCGGCTGGATCGGGACCCCGCGGAGGTGTGTAGTGGAAACGTTGTTCCAGCGATTGGCGCCAGTCGAGTAAAGCAGCCGCGCGCTGGCGGCCGCGATGTTGTCCGAAACCGGGAACCGTTTCGAGCGCGTCGGCCGTCACATCGGCGGCGGTTTCAACGCCATAGGAAGCCAACGCCATTCGGTCGGTGGCGTAGATGCCGGGGATCTGGGCGGTATCGATAAAATAACCTTCCAGGTAGGCTTGCAATTGCTGTTGGCGCTGGTTGGTTTCCAGATGCTGTAAATCCCGTTGAAAGTCGGCTGACAGGTTATGGTAACGGTCGCGCAGGACGTGTAGTTCGTGCAGCTTACGCATGAAGGCACGATCCGTGCCACGTTGCTGCCACGCCGCCCGCAAATCGGTCAGTTCCCGGCGCGCTGCCACCAGAGCCAGCCGGCGGCGCTGGTGCTCGCGGCGAACCGCCGTATCGCGGACCAAGGACCAGGCGACGAAGGCCAGCGGCAACCACAACCAGATCAAATAGGGCCAGTTTAGGGTGGTTATCGAGGCGATGCCGACGATGGCCGCCGTCTTCAGTAAATTCAAGCCTTGAATCCGCTTGAGCGGCGCTGGCAAAGGCGTCGGAACGGTCGGCGCTTGCGGGCCCGGTCGCGGCATGGCTTCTGTCTTGGGCGGCGCGACCGCCAAAATCCGGTTCCAGACCGTTTCGAAATGAAAGTCGCGAGAATCGGCGACCGGCCTGGCCGGCGCGATCGGGTGAGGCGCGGCGAAAAATACGGTTCCGCTCGACTTTTCCAACGCACACCACGGACAAGCCGCCGCTGTCGGGGGATATTTATGCAGCGTATTTCGGCCGCAAGCCCGCAGTTCGCGATTGAGCTTTTCCAGCGCGTTCAGCCATTCCCGCGCGGTGGGTCGAGGGGTGCTCGGCGTGGAAACTCCAAACGCCCGCTCGAATAACGTCGCGACCGGTTGCGGCAGCGCCTCGAACGGCAGGGTATGCGGCGGCGGTTCCATCAGACGGTCAGCCGCCTGTCGGCCGAACGCGAAACGATATTCCTTGATGGCGCGCTCGATGGGCATGTCGCCCTTGCCCCGGTAACGACCGGCGAAGGGATGCCGGCCCATGAACAGCAGATGGAAACAGAGCAGGGCGAGGCCAAAGACGTCGTGGTTCGGCGTGCGTTGCAAACCGTGAAAAGGTCGGCCCTGCAATTCGGGCGCGGTGAATTGCGGCACCCCGACCTCGCAGAGAAACAACCGGCTGCCGGTGTCGATCTGAAAGGAATCACAGTCGATCATTTTCACCAGGGCCTGGGCCGATACCACCACGTTGCCGGGATTGACATCGCCGATCACATTGCCCCGAGCGTGGATAGTTTCGAAGGCGCTGGCCAGGTTGCGGGTGGCGTGGACCAGGAACGACCAGTCGGCGTGCGGGAAGGTCCGTTTGCGGTGCGAAGGGCCATACAGGCTGTGAATTTCGTGATAGCCGTTGACGCGAGGCATGACGAAACCCTGTACCGGGCCGTCTGGACTCACGCGGAGCACATCCACCGGCCAAGCCGCGATCTCCAGCAAGCCGGGGTGGGCCTGCCGGGCCATGCTTTCCAGTTTGAGGGCTTTATCGGGGCTGACAGGTTGGTGATAGACCTTGGCGACAAAACCGGGGCGGCCATCGATTTCGTGGACCGCGCCCTCACCGCCTCGCCCCAACAGCTTGCCGGGTTCGAGCCAATGCCCGGCGCCGCTACAGAATTTCGGCACCGGGTCGGTCTCGGCTGAACTCCTCGGAGTTCGGGGCAGCGGGGTCGCGCGTGACGGCGCTGGGGTGAGGCCCATCGAAATCGGCAACGGAGTCGCCGCGGGTAGGGTCGAGAGAGTTCGCGGGTTCGCAAGGTGATGGAAGGTCGATGGCGGGAGCCGTGTCCGTAGCGGTTGTGGCCGCAGGGTCGATAATTCCGGCTTGCGCAGGGGATGACCTGACTGTTTCGATCTCAGTCTCGGCTTCAGTCGATTCACCCGTGACAGCCGGTGGCAGGCGGGTGGCCAGTATCAGGGTTTTGTCGTCGTGCGTGCGCTGGTTGACCGCTGGGCTATCCAGAAAGCGTTCCAGCGCGGCCGTCAGCGGTTCCGGGCAACCAGGTTCTGGAAATGCGCGCAAGTGTTGGAATAAAGGCCGGAAGAACGGCTCATGCGCTTGTCGCCGCGGATAATGTAGCGCCAGCAGTTGCAAGCCATCGGTCAGCAGCGCGATTTCGGCGACGGATTCGGCCAGAACGGTGCATTCCAAGTGGGCGGTCGCGTCGGAGTCAGTCACGAACCGGGTTTCATTGGCATATTGACCGGTCTGCGGCCAGAACAGGGGCCGATAACGGTCGCCGGTCCCGATCACGATAGCGCCGTCGCCAATTTGCAGAAAAAACGCACGATCGGGCGCGACGGCCGCGCCCAACAAGGTGCAGGCAAATTCTCTACGCGGTAAATCCGCGTCCGCCGCTTGTTGAGCCAGGGCGGCTCGGACACTTTCGAAGATGGGCTGAGCCAAGGTCGGGCTCCAATCCGTGGGCGCGACCCCTCGCAAACGGTTTGCGAATTCCGCCAGCAGGCTCCGGCAGGCCAGTTCGGCCCCTGCTCGCGGCCGCGCGGCGCTGCCGGCGCCGTCGGCGGCGACCAGAATCAATAGTGGAGCGTTTTCCGGCCCCCCCAGTAGCTGAGCCGAGCAGGCATCCTGACATTCGATGGCGCTGGCCTGATGCGCCACGCCGGGGACGCTAGCGTAGACGTACCGCCAGTCGCCCGCTTCGCTCATACCGACGCCCAGCCGTCGGGATTGGTCGGATTGATCAGCGGCACTTCGGTGCCCGGCACCGAACGCGAGACCGAGCGCATCGAGTTGGACAGCCACTGAAACAGCTCGCGGAACCGCAGCCCGCGCAAGCGCAGCGGCTGGCGCATGGAAATCTGTTGCAAAATGTCCAAATTGGCGCCTTCGACGCCGACCGCGAAAAAGGCGAACGCCCGGCTTTCCTCTCCTTTGCGCACCTCGGCGGCGGCGCTTTTCCAGTCGTCGGTCGGCGTGCCGTCGGTGATCAGAAAGATCCAGGGACGAAAGAAGGGAATGCCGTGCTCCCGATACAGCGCCTTGCGCTGGCTCAACAGTTCGAGCCCCTGCATGATCGCCAGCCCCATCGGCGTATCCTTTTGCGCGGTCAATTCCGGCGGGGTGAAATGTTCGGCGGTCTGGAAGGAATTGACCACCTGGACCGGGCCGAAGCTGACGATGGCGATTTCGACGCGCTTGGCGGCCAGACTATCGGCCAACAGCTCCTCTTTAAAGCTGGCAAGCCCTTCATTGAGTTCGACGATGGGCTGGCCGTTCATCGACCACGAGTTATCCAGTAACAGCACGCAAGGGCAGCGGGGTTCCGGATTGTCGGCGAATTCCGCGACGCTGAAGTCCATGCCGAACGGGGTTTGCTTGGATAGATCGGGTGTGTTCATCGGGGGTGATCCTTGGCGTAAGCGCGGTGACGGCTCGTGCGACTATACCGTATCCACTACGGTTTTGAATAAGACGGGAACCGGGCCGGACGGGCGGAGGGCAGCGAATTTGGCGGCGCTTTCCCTGAAACAGCGTGAGGCGGGAGGGGGCTATGCCCTATTGGGTCGGCTAGCCGCTACCGCTCGACTCGCTGCCGGAACGCATGGGCATGATCTAGGCTAAAAGGTCGCTGCAACCGATCCGGCGCCCGTTCGAACCCGTTTAGCTGCTGGAGCCGATAGTCCAAATCACCTGTGCCACAACGGCCAGTAACGCGGCTCCGACGGTGATCGCCACAGTCGTAAAAGAGGCGGGCATACTAAACCAGCGGCGGGATTTACGCTGGCTTTCCAGCGTTTCGACCGTCGCTTGCAGCAGGATGAGTTTTTGTTCGACCTCCTGCAATTGCTCGCCTTGAGCGGTCTTGGAGGCAATCAATTGATTTTGGAATTCGTGAAGCCGCTGGGCGACGTTGGCGGCCATGGTCAACACTTTTTCCTGAGTGGCCCGGCTGTCGATGCGGATCGTGTCCAGCGCGGCCGACAGACCGCTCAACTGCTGGTGGTGCCGGTTGAGCTTTTCTTCCAGCGTCGCGATTTTCGAGCTCTGACCATCGTCTTCGTTTGACGGGGAAGCCTGTTTGAGTTGGTGAAGATCGTCCGTCAGTTGGGCGATTTCCTGTTCCTGAGCGGCAAATCCCTGTTCGAGGACACTCAGCCGTTGCGAGGGTTCCAGGTTGGCGACATGCTGCTGGATTGCTTGCACGTCGGCATGTAAGCCCTGAAATTGCTCGAAATTACTGGTAAAGGCTTGCGCCTGACCGGAGAGGCGATTTTCCAGCCGGCTTACGGAGTCTTGCAGCGTTGCGAAATGGTGGCGTAATTCAGGTCCATCGCTGCTCTCGGCGCTCGCTCCGTGCCGTTGTTGGTCGAACGCTTCAAATCGGTTCTGTTGTTGTTGGATGTGTTGGATGTCTTGCTGGATCGAACCGATGCGCTCTACCGCTTCTTGTAATTCCGAACGCTGGCCATCGAACGCGGTCGCCAAGCTGTCGAACTGCTGTTGGGTGTTCTGGCGCAGCAGGTCCAGCGCGCCCGCGTGTTCCACCAGCGTTTCGTGCAAAGGCTGAAGGTCGCTTTCCAGCGTGGCGGCGGTCTGTGGCGACAGCGCGGCGAGCGCTGCGTCGATAGCGTCCAGGTGCTGCCGCTGGGCGTCCAGTTGCTGTTCCACGGAGGACTGGAGCTGTTGCAGCAATTCCGCCTGCGTGCCGATAACCTCGCTTACGGAGGGCAGATTGGTTTGACCGATTTCCTGGCGGGGGCTGAGTTGCAGGATTTCCAGCGTGGTTTCCAGTTGGCCGAGGCGGTGCTGCTGGGTTTGCAGTTGTTCGGCGATGATATCCCGCAGGTTACCTAAGTACTGGTGTTGGGTTTCCAGGGTATCCCGAACGGTGCTGACGTCGAGCCGCAGTTCCCGTTGGTCCTCGGAGGCGGCGGCGAGCGAGGCGGCTAATCCCTCGCGCAACGCTTGCTGGTCCTCACGCGTGGACGCGAGCGCGGCAATCAGTTCTTCAAGCTGTTGGTCCGTTGCCGCGATGCCCGGTTTCACGGGCTGAGTTGGAGTGGGTCCTTCCGAAATAGCCGTCAGAAAGGGCGATTCGGCCGGAGGATCGAGAAAGGGCGATTCCGCCGACGATTCCAGAAAGGGCGATTCGGCCGGGGGATCGAGAAAGGGCGACTCCGCCGACGATTCCAGAAAGGGCGATTCGGCCGGAGGATCGAGAAAGGGTGATTCCGCCGACGATTCCAGAAAGGGCGATTCGGCCGGAGGATCGAGAAAGGGTGATTCCGCCGATGCATCGAGCAATAGGGATTCCGGTGGGGCAAGCGCGCTCGAAGGTAGCTTATGAACGGACGCTGCCGGCTGGCCGGCTTTGGCGATGGCATTTTCCAGATCGCTCAAACGGGTTTGATACCCAATCAATCCCTCTCGCCAGGTCTGATCGAATTCCCGCAGCGCGTCATTTTGGGCTGCCATGTCGGATTGCAGGACATTCAAAATCTGGCGGGCGGAACTGGTATCAGTCGATAGTTTGGTAATCAGGGTTTCCAGATACCTCAGGCGATCCTGCTGCTTTTGTAGGTCTTGCCGGGTCTGGACGTTCTCGGTCTGGGCTTGGCGCTGGTGTTCCAGCTCGGTTGTCAGGTGTGAGAAATCCTGCCGCAAGCCCTGCATGTCCTGTTTGAGCGTCGTCGAGGATTCAGCCAGTTCATCCAGTCGGGTTTGCTGGTTCTGAAGTTGCGGCGCCAGGGCTTGGCTGGCTTCGAGCATCTGGCCGAGTGAATCCTGGGTTTGGCCATGCCGTTCGACGGTGGCGCGCAAATCAGTCAGGGCTTGGGTGGTGGAACGGATGTTTTGATCGAGCTGTTCGAACTGGGATTCGAGCGCGGCCATGCGTTCCCGCGCGGCCTTCGCCTCTTGCGCGGAGCTTTGAAAACCCGAAAGCAGGCTTTCGATGTCGCGCGCGTTGCCGGCCAGTTGTTCCTCCAGGCCGGCAACGCGAGTCAGCGGCGCGCTCCGCTGCGCGAAACTCGCCTCCAATTCCTCGCGCAGGGTCGCACTTTGATTCCGTAATTCGTCGATGGCCAACGCCAGCGCTTGTCGCGCCAGCGCCTGTTCCTGACCCAAGTTGCCGGCCAGCGTGTCGATCTGGCTCAGTTGTTGGTCCAGCAGCCGGACATCGTTTTGCAGTTTGGCCAATTGCCCCATTTGCTGGTCGAGCTGACCGCCGAGCGTGGCGAGCGCCTGCTGGTCGGTTTGACGGTGCTGTTCGAGCTTGGCCATCGAGCCGGAGACGCTGCGTAACAGTTCTTGCTGCGCGCCGGTTTCCGTTTCCAACGCGCCCAATTTTCGGCGCAGGTTCTGGAAAAAATCGATGGTCCCGGTCAAGGAGGATTCGAATTCGGTCGCGTCGTTCATGGCATCACGTCGCTCGGGTTAGATCGTAAAATTTTATAGCCACATTGACCCAGCACGCCGGTGCTAAAAGCTTATCTTCTAAATTGACCGCCGGCTCATTTGCTGGGCGTTCTGGACAACTGCCGCTACGGATGAAACCTTGCAATGATAAAGTTAATAATCCTGCTCATTAGTATGAGTATGACGGATTTTAACCGTTTGCGAGGAGTCTGGCGCACTTCGAACGGATGGAAAAGCAGAAATAAATGACTTGCGCGGCGAGATGGCCAGACAAGAGCGCGCCGCGCGATTCGACAGCTACCCCGATGGAAACTATAGTGATTGCAGGGCCGCGCGCGGCGCTGGCGCGCCATGCCAGCCGCGCCATGCCATCGGCCCGCGTTCCTCCGGTTTCGCCAGCGTTTCCACAACTTGAATAAGGAAGCTGTCCATGTCCGTTCCCAGCAACCTGCCGGTCTGGCAAAAACTGAAAACCCATCATACCGCCATCGCCGACCAGCACATGCGCGACTTGTTCGCGGCCGATCCCGAGCGCTTCAACCGTTTTTCCCGGCGCTTTGGGGATTTGCTGATCGATTTTTCCAAGCACCGCATCACCGACGAAACGCTCGGGCTGCTGATCGAGCTGGCCCGCCAGGCCCAAGTGCCGGCTTGGGCGGAGAAAATGTTCAACGGCGAGATCATCAACCACACTGAAAAGCGCGCCGTGTTGCACGCCGCCCTGCGCAATCGCGGCAACCGGCCGATCCGGGTCAAGGACCAGGATGTGATGCCGGAGGTCAACGCGGTGCTGGAGCACATGCGCAAGTTCGCCGAGCAGATCCGGCGCGGTAAATGGCGCGGCCATACCGGCAAGCGCATCCGCGATGTGGTCAACATCGGCATCGGCGGTTCGGACCTGGGTCCGAAGATGGTCTGTCAGGCGCTGGAGCCTTATGCCGATCCGACGTTGCGGATGCATTTCGTCTCCAACGTGGACGGCGCGCACATCAGCCATGTCCTGGCCGAGTGCGATCCCGAGAGCACGCTGTTCATCGTCGCTTCCAAGACTTTCACCACCCAGGAGACCATGACCAACGCCCATACCGCCCGCGCTTGGCTGGTCAAGGAACTGAACGATGAATCGGCGGTGGCCAAGCATTTCGTGGCGGTGTCCACCAACGCCGAAGGCGTCAGCAAATTCGGTATCGACACCGCCAACATGTTCGGTTTCTGGGACTGGGTGGGCGGACGTTATTCGCTGTGGTCGGCCATCGGTCTGCCGATCATCATTTACATCGGCATGGATCAGTTCATCGAATTGCTGGACGGCGCGCACGCGATGGACGAGCATTTCCGCACCGCGCCGCTGGAAGAAAACCTGCCGGTCATTCTGGCTCTACTGGGGGTTTGGTACATCGACTTTTTCGGCGCCGACAGCCAAGTGACCCTGGTCTATGACGACTATTTACGTTCGCTGCCGGACTACTTGCAACAGTTGGACATGGAAAGCAACGGCAAATCGATCGATCGCGAGGGTCAGGCGGTCAAGATCAAGACCGGTCCGATTTTGTGGGGCGGTTTGGGCAACAACGGCCAGCACGCTTTCTATCAGTTGCTGCACCAAGGCACCCATTTGGTGCCGGCGGATTTTCTCGCCCCGGCGCAAAGCCCAAATCCCATCGGCGACCATCACCCGATCCTGCTGGCGAATTGCCTGGCGCAAGCCGAGGCGCTGATGGTCGGCAAGACCGAGGCGCAGGCGCGCGCCGAACTGGAGAAACAGGGCTTGAGCGGAGAGGCCTTGGAGAAGCTGCTGCCGTACAAGATTTTCCCCGGCAACCGGCCCAGCACCAGTTTGTTCTACACCCGGCTGACGCCGAGGGTTTTAGGTTCGCTGCTGGCGCTGTACGAGCATAAGGTGTTCGTGCAGGGCGCGATTTGGGACATCAATTCCTTCGACCAGTGGGGCGTCGAACTGGGCAAGCAATTGGCCAACGCCATCCTGCCGGAATTGAAAGAAGGGCAACCGTCCGGTAAGCACGATGCTTCGACGCTGGGACTGATCCGGTTCTGCCGTAATTTGACCTGAGGTTTATAATAAAATGGGGTGATGGTCAGGCTGGTCTGACGTCACCCCCTGACGGCCGAGCAAACGACCGGATTTAGTATTTCTTCTCTTCCTCGGCTTTGTTTTCGATACCCTTACCGGCGGATTTGATGTCTTGCCCGGCACCCTTGACGGTGTTGCAGGCGCTCAAAGTGCCGCCCAGCAGCAACGACAAGCCGAGTAATACAGCCACGATGATGGGATTTTTCTTCATGATTCCTCGATCTCCTCAAGGTTTGGAAGGTATGCTGATCGTAGCAGATGCTGGGAAAAATGTCTGCCGGCCCGATCGTGTGCCGGTAGCAGCGGTCTTGCTGCCGCAATGACGCCCGCTCTTGAGGATTGTTATACTAAACGGACGCGAACGGTTCATTTGTCCGTAATAAAACCATAATTGAGGCCATCCGATGATCGGAGAAAACCACGACCTTTTTCACGAACTGCCGGAATACCAAGAGCGTATTGCCGAACTAAAGGCGGCCGATTCCCAATTTGCCAAGCTCTATGAGGAATATCATGCGGTCAACAACGAAGTCGAACGCATTGAGCTGCAAATCGAAACCCCTTCGGACACCTACACCGAGATTCTCAAGAAAAGGCGCTTGCACCTGAAGGATGAGATTTACACCCTCCTGCGTAAGATGAGCGGCACCGGCGCGTTGGCCTAAACGCTTGGGGGTTCGGGCTGACCCGAGCGCGCCGGGCCAGACTCGTCCGAAGGGTCGGTGATAACATCGCCGGCCGGTGCCCGGCGGCCGGGCAATTTAGCGCGGCCGCGCCGGGGCGATTCGACGGCCACCGCCGGGTCCGCCACCGCCGCTGGTGGCCGGTACGAGGGAAACCGTCCCTCGCTTGCCGGTGTGAAAGGGCCGGTGCGAGCGCGGCGCAGCCAGCCGAGCAGACGATCTTCCAGAGCATTCTGACTCGCTGGCGGCAAATCCCGGTAAATCCATCCACCCACTCCGAGCAGCAGGGCCAGACCGCCCAGAAAGGTGACCAGGGGTTGCATGAAGGCGATGGCCAGCACGGCTGATAGCGCGAATACAAGGTGCCTGATTTTCAAGGGGCGCCCTCCGGTTGCAGGTTCAGGGTCCGCCGGGTGGAAGCTCGATCGGCGCGGATTTGCGTAACAGCACCACCGTGCAATTGTCGTCCGGTTGGCTCCGCTGTTGCCGGATGAAGTCGGCGAGTTCGTCCAACAACCTATCGACCAGATAATCCAAGGAATGTTGCGAACTGCCCAGCAAGGACGGCCAGCGCCGGATAAAAGCTTGCGGCTTGAGAAGATGCCAGAGTCCGTCGCTGGCCAAGAGATAAACCCAGCCCGATTCCAGCGTCAGAAGACGGCGGTCGCCCAACCCCCGTAAAAAGAGCGGCAAGTTGCCGTCGTGCAACTCGAACAATTCAGCGCCGATCGTGTCCACCTGCAAGGTCGGTACGCCGAGGGTGCTGCCGAGAATGAACGCTTGACTGATTTGTGAGTTCGGCCGGACATGAACTTGCTGGAGCCATTGGACGTTGTCCACCAGCCCAAGCAGTGCGAGGTGGGTGGCCGGGACATGATCGACCGTCAGGCACTCGACGTGCTCTTGATTGATGGCGTAAACCCTGGAATCGCCGACATGGAACAACAGGGCGGGTCCGTCAGCGGGAATTTCTATCAAGATCAACGTGCAGCCGGTTTCCAAGCCCGCGCTTTGAAATTCTAGATAAAGAGTCCCGTGGAGCGCGTTGAGCGCACGACAAAGCTCGTTCAAGTCAACGGTGGGCGGCACGTCGAGCAAGCCTTCGACGGCCCGTTGCGCCGCTTCCCGACCGTGGCTGTGGCCTCCCATCCCGTCCAGCACCGCAATCCGCCAATGGCCGGACGGCCAATCCGCTAACTGCACCTGCGCTTCCTGCTGTTCGCGCAGAAAACGGCCCCGCCCCTGACCGTCCACCACCAGATAATTGTCCTGATTTTCGCGCCGCCCGTGATCGGTCGGCGAGCGCAACGAACGTACGGCGACTTCCAATCGATCCTTGCGGCAGAATGCGGTGTGCTCGGGGGCAACGATATTCACGGGGCGATGACGGGTGTTGTGTATCGGAAAAGATCATTATGTAGCGCCCGCTGCCATAGCGCAATCCAGCTAAAAAACCCAACCTTTAGAGCCTGCTGAAAAAACGGTGCGCCAAGCCGGTTGTTCCTTCTGCTAGACTAACGATCATGTGGGTTATAGTGACTAGTGCAACGTATTTTTTAGAATATTTTGGTAAATCCTTGGCGTATGGACCTAGAAAAACGTCGTGAAGAGCTTGAGCAAACGCGCGCGGGCGAGCGTTCGGACGATGAGCAGCGGACGCGCCCCTGGGAAGGAGGAACGCCGCGCGAGACGACGGCTGCTGGGGAGCCGGCTACCCCCACGGCCGAGCTGCTGACGGGCGGGGGGGGACAGACTAAACCGGAGCCGGGCGCGCCGTCCGAAGAAACCCGTCTGGAGGCCTTGGAATCCGGCAAGGTGATCGGGCCTTTCGAACATCGGGTTCGTTTGTTGCACGATCTCGGTGGCAACCGACGCATCTGGCTGGTGCTGGCCGTGGCACCCACGACCGAACGCGCTAGAGGCATCGCCGACGAATTTCGAGCGATCAAGTTGTTTTTGCCCCCGAACCTGGGATTGGCCCCCCGCGAAGCCGGACGAGACGAACGGTCCCAACGCGCCGATCTCATCGGTTCGCGCGCCTATCTGGCCAAGATTCGCTCTCGGGTCGAGCAGGCGATCAAGCTCGACCACTCGCATATCGCCCGCGTTTATGGCTGGCACCAGGGTAGCGATGGCTGGGCGTTCGCCGAAATGGAATACATCGACCACCAGTCCAGTCAAAGTTTGGCGAAACTGTTGTGCGACCAGGGCCAGAGCGGATTGCCTTGGGATGTGGTGTTGAAATGGTTGCAACCCGTTGCCGCCGCGTTGGACCATGCCCGGCAGGAACAGCATATTGGTCATCAAGATGTTGATGCGGATAAGATTTTCCTAACGCAAACCGGCCTTGTCAAATTGGTGGGATTCGGCTTGGCGACCGAAGTACGAGAGCCGTGCAGCGTGCTGTTCGGGTCCGGTGCTCCGGGAAAGGACTCGAACGCGGAAGGTTCGATCGATTCGGTTCCCGCCGAAACCGCGTTTCGCCGCGATGTGTTTGCCTTAGCGTTGCTGGTTTATCAAATGCTGATGGGGCACAGCGCCCATGAGGCCAAAACCGAGGCCGCCCACACCATACCGCGACCGTCTGGCTTGACGGACGAAGCCTGGCGGATCTTGCGACGCGGGCTGGCTTATCCGAGCGAGCTGTGCCCGACCGAAGCCGGCAAGTTCATGGCGGCTCTGGAAGAAGCCCAACGGCCGGCGGAGAAGGCTGGCCGTGGTTGGAATGCTTTAAAATGGGGCTGGCTGGCGGGCGCCGGGTTGTTGCTGCTCGCCGCTTTGGGAATCTATGGGTTGACCGAACGGGAAGACCAGGCGCAGGGAACGGTTAGGCCGGTGCGGACCGAGCCTCCAACGGACGCCCCCGCCACGCCGGTTCAGGAGCCGGACGCACCGCCGGATGTGGGGTTGACCGCGCTGTTGCAGGAAGCCGAACGCGAAGCCGATTTGCGCGCTTTCGAATCCGCCAAGCGGGTCGACACGGTGGTGGCTTATCAATTGTATTTACAGCGTTGTCCGCGCTGCGGTTTCAGACAGGAGGCTCGCAGCGCCATTCAGAATCTGGAAGCCGAAGAGAAAATCAGCAAACTCAAGATCGATTTCGAAACGCTGGCGCGGGCGCTCGAACGGGAGAATCATGACGAACGGGCCGACGAGGCGCTGGCCCGCTTGAACAGCCTTGCGGCGCTGACGCCCGGCGATCCGTTCGTCGCCGCCGGACGGCGGCGGATCGCGCTGGCTTGGGTGGCCAGGGCGCAGGCGAGTGCGAACAAGGGTGATCTGGCCGGGGCGCGGCACGCGCTCAAGAAGGCCAGCTCGATTCAGCCGGATCTGCTCGAACTGACCGGCTTGGAAGCGGGCCTCACCCAGGCGGAGGTCACGGAGCGGGCCAAACAAGACGATACCGAGTCGTTCGCCGACGCCCGGCGCGGCAATACCCGCAAGGCGTACTGGACGTATCTGGAGAAGTGTGCGGCGAACTGCAACCATCGCGCTGAAGCCGAGGCTGCGCTGGTCCGGCTGGGGCCGAGCAATCCGGTCATGCGAGATCGGCTGGGCGACGGTTCTCAGGGCCCAGAATTGGTGGTCATTCCAGCCGGCGGTTTCGAGATGGGTTCTCCGAGCGGCGAAAAAGGGCGTTACAACGACGAACAGCCGCATCCGGCGCGGATTGCCAAAACTTTTGCCATTGGAAAATATGAGGTGATGTTTTTCGAATACGATCGTTTCGCCGCGGCAACCGGTCGCGCGCTGCCCAACGATCAGGGCTGGGGGCGCGGCCGACGTCCGGTCATCAACGTGAGCTGGCAGGAGGCCAAGGATTATACGGAGTGGCTATCCCAGCAAACCGGCCACCGCTACCGGCTACCGACCGAAACCGAGTGGGAGTATGCGGCCCGCGCCGGCACGGCCGCCAGCCGTTACTGGGGCGACGATCCGAATCAAGGTTGCTTCTACGGTAATGCGGCCGACTTGGATGGCAAGAAGGTGTTTGTCGGCTGGACCACGATGCAGTGTCGCGACGGCTATATTTACACGGCGCCGGCCGGCAGCTATCGAAACAACGATTATGGCCTGCACGACATGCTGGGTAATGTTTTGGAATGGACCTGCTCGCTTTACGCTCAGGATTACCGGGCGCCGAGCCAGAGCTGTGAGGAACCGGAGAGCGAACGTCAGTTCGTGGTGCGCGGCGGCTCCTGGAACGACGAACCGCGTAACGTCCGCTCCGCGGACCGGCATCGCAACCGACCCGATTTCCGAGATTATTACCTGGGATTTCGGGTGGTGCGGGAGCTGCGCTGAGCATTGGCTGCTTGGGCGACGCCAAAACGATCTCTTGTCCTAAATTTTGGCGCGGCTCCGAAACCTTCAACTCTGTCGGTATCCAGTAATGATTGACCGATCGGGGCGCGACCCAGTGTGCGTTTGCAACAGAGGCGAGTAAAATTCGGCTGTTGTGATGTGCGTCGGGTTGCTTTTTATGCGCTTTTCGAGTTTTTGCATGATTTCGTAGCTTTTTCGGAGGTGCCCGCCGCTGCCCGCCGCTACTACGATAGGACACCATGACCAAGAAATCTAATACGCTTCCCATCGGCTATCGCCTACACCATTACCGGATCGAGTCGGTGCTGGGCGCGGGTGGATTTGGGATCACCTACATGGCGGTGCACGAGGCATTGCGCAGTCGGGTGGCGATCAAGGAATATTTTCCGGTCGAGTGGTCTTATCGGGATCGCGATGACGTCAACGTGCTGGCCAACACGCAGGGCGGCTTGCCGACTTCGGAAGCCGGTGAGGAGCCTTGTTACACGTGGGGGTTGCAACGGTTCCTGCACGAAGCGCAGGTGTTGGCGCAGGTCAACCATCCCAGCGTGGTGCGGGTCAAGGATTTCTTCGAAGCGAACGGCACCGCTTACATCGTGATGGATTACGAGGATGGCGAGCCGCTCAGTCAGGTGCTGCAACGCGAAAAAAACCTGCCGGAGGAGCGCGTTCGCCGCTTGCTGGACGATGTGCTGCCCGCGCTGGAATCGGTGCATTCGCTAGGCTATCTACACCGGGATTTGAAACCGGCGAACCTCTACTGCCGCTCCGACGGCCGCACTTTGTTGATCGACTTCGGCGCGGCCCGGCAGGCGTTGAGCCAACGCAGCAAAAATATTACCAGCGTGTTTACGGTCGGCTATTCGCCGATCGAGCAGTATCTGGTCGAAAGTAAGGGTTACGGGCCCTGGACCGATGTTTACGCCGTGGGCGCGGTGCTTTACCAGTGCGTCACCGGCAAGCAGCCTATCGAAGCGCCAGCGCGGGTGCTCGACGATCCGCTGAAGCCGGCCGTGGAGGCGGTGGAAGGACAATACAGCCCGGCGTTGCTGCGGCTCATCGACCGGGCCATGGCGATCCGTCCCGAAAAGCGCTTTCAGACCATTACCCAAATGCGGGAAGCGCTGGCGGCGCCTCCGCCCGAAGACAACGAGCGTACGGTCAAGCTAGAAGTACCGGTGAGAGCGGATTTTCACCACAGCGGCGAGAAACCGTGGCCGGCGAACGTCGAACCTCCCCCGGCTTTTCAGCCGGAACCCGCCACGCCCGCTCAGAAACCCTGGTGGTTGAACTGGCGTTGGGGCGCTGGCCTGTTGGCTTTGCTCGTCATTGTGACCGGCATCGCGAAATTATCATCGTGCGCGCCCGCGCCCGCGCCCGCGCCCGCGCCCGCGCCCGCGCCCCCGCCGCGCAGCGGACCTCCCGCTAATCCACAGGCCGGTCAGACGTACATCGAGCCGCTGAGCGGCATGGAATTCGCCTGGATCGGATCGGCCTGTTTCACCATGGGCAGCGCTGAAACGGAACGGGACCGCAGCGCCAACGAGATTCCCCATCAAGTCTGTCTGAAAGGTTTCTGGATGGCCAAATACGAGGCGACCAACGCGCAGTACCAACGTTTTGACGCCAATCACGACAGCGGCAGCTACGAACCCTATTCATTGAATGCCGCCGATCAGCCGGTGGTGCGCGTCAGCTGGCAGGAAGCAGTGGCGTTTGCCGACTGGTTGTCGACGAAAGCGGGATTGCGTTTGCGGTTGCCGGCCGAAGCGGAATGGGAGTACGCCGCGCGCGGCGGCAGGCTGCATTCTCGTTACTGGGACGACGATCCCAAGCAGGCGTGTCGTTACGCCAACATTTACGATGAAACCGCCCGAAAAGCCAAGCCGTTCAATTGGGCCAACTATCCTTGCGAAGATGGCCAGGTCGTGGTTGCCCCGGTCGGTCAATACGCCGCCAACAGTTTCGGTCTGCACGATATGTTGGGCAATGTCGCGGAGTGGACCTGCTCCGAATATGACAACACTTACGGGGGCGGCGAGAGCCGCTGCGCGGATCGCGGCGCGACGGCCGGCGGCCGGCGGGTGTTGCGCGGCGGATCCTGGTCCGATTATCCGGGTTTGGTGCGGTTCGCCTATCGGTTTCCGGCCGCGCCGGAGTACCGGAAATTCGACTTGGGATTTCGTTTGGTGCTGGAACCATGACAGACGATCTGCTAGGCCGTGAAGGCGTCGGGCGCGAAATCGCGCGGAGACGGTTTGGAGCGCTGCTGGCGCTGCTGGCGCTGCTGGCGCTGCTGGGCGGCGAGCGGGTTTGGGCAACCGCCGAACCGGCTCAGGAGCGCATGACGGCGACGGTGGTCGAATTCAGCGTCAGAGGCGAGTTGAACGAGCAAGCCGGCGCGATCATCGCCGATCTGATGATGTCGGCCATCGCCAACACCGGCCGGTTCACGCTCAAGGATCGGCTGCCATTGTCGGCGGCGGCCAAGATCGCCAAAGCTCAGGAATTGGGTTCCACAGGCTTGCTCGATCCCAAGACCGCCGCCGAGTTGGGGCGGTTGTACGGGGTCGATGCGGTGGTGACCGGCGGCATCTCGAAGCTGGGGGATCTCATTACCGTCACCGCGCGGCTGATCGACACCAAAACGGCTTCCCTGCTGGGCAGCGGACAGGTTCAAGATAAGGACATCGATACCATCCAGATCAAGGTCAACGATCTGGCCGCCATGGTGATGGCTCCACCCGCCGCGCCACGGACTTATGCGCTGACGGTCAGGAGCGATCCCGCCGACGCCGGCATCCGCTTGCTCAACCATCCGACACCCTATCAACCGGGAATTCGGCTAGCGGTGGGAGACTATGAGCTTGAGGTCTCCAAGCCGGGGTATGCTTCGCGCAAGCTACCGCTGCGCATCAGCGATCGCGATGCGGTCCTCAACGTAGCGCTGGAGAAGGCCCGTTACGCTCTGACGGTTCGTCCCGAACCCGCGGACGCGAAGGTTCGCTTGCTCAACGCGCCGGTTCCTTATCAGCCAGGAATCCCGTTACCGCCGGGTCATTATGAAATCGAAGTGGCTCGCGAGGGGTATCTCGCGCACAAATTTCCGGTTCAGATTATCGACAGCGAGGTCAGCGTCCCGGTAACGCTGGAAAAGACGGCTCCACCGCCGCCCGTCCGACAATATCGGCTGACCGTACAGACCGATCCGCCCCAGGCAACGGTGCGTTTGTTGAACGCGAAAACCCCTTATCAACCCGGCGTGATGCTGCCTCCTGGCAATTACACGGTCGCCATCAGTCAAGCCGGATACGAGGCTACCCAAGTCGCGGTGCCGATCTTCGATAGCGATGTGACGGTACCCGTGAAGTTAGCCAAAAAGCCCGAACCCCCCAAACCGACCATGTACCGGCTGACGGTTCAAGTCGATCCGGCGGATGCGCGAGTGCGCTTGCGGGGTAGCAAGACGGCGTACAAGGCCGGCATCTTGCTACCGCCGGGGAACTACACGGTGGAAATAGCCCGCACGGGTTACGAAACCAAACAGCTTCCGGTGCGGATCGCCGATGGCGATGTGAGCGTGCCGGTGTCATTGCTCAAGCAACCTGAGCCGGAGCCGCCGACGCTATACCGGCTGACGGTGCAAGCCGATCCGGCGGATGCGCGAGTGCGCTTGCTAGGGAGCAAGATCGCCTACCGGCCGGGCGTGTCTTTACCGCCAGGCGGCTACACCGTGGAAGTGTCGCGGGCCGGCTATGAAACCCAGCGGCTGACGGCGCGCGTTGCCGGCAGCGATGTGACGGTACCGGTGGTGCTGGTCAAACAGCCGGAACCCAGCCGCTACGCGCTGACCGTTCGCCCCGAGCCGGCGGACGCCCAGGTCCGGCTGCGCGGAACCAACCTACCCTACCGGCCCGGCGTATCGCTAGCGCCCGGTAGCTATACGGTGGACGTTTCCAAAGCGGGTTACGAAACCCGCCAGGTATCGGTGCGGATCGCCGATGGCGATGTGACGGTGCCGGTGGCGTTGGTCAAGCTGCCGGAACCCAGCCGCTACGCGCTGACCGTTCGTCCCGAGCCGGCGGACGCCCAGGTCCGGCTGCGCGGAACCCGTATCGTGTATCAACCGGGCATTTCGCTGGCGCCGGGCAATTACACAGTGGAGGTCTCCAAGATCGGCTATGAAACCAAACAGCTAACGGTGCGGATCGCCGACGGCGAGGTGACGGTGCCGGTGGCGTTGGCCAAACCGCCCGAGCCCACGCAATATCGGCTTACCGTACGTTCGAACCCGGAAGATGCCAGAGTCCGGCTGGTGAACTCCTCGTATGTTTACCGACCGGGAGTGCCGCTGCCTCCAGGCCATTACACGGTCGAAGTGAGCGATCGTGGTTACGAATCCAAGCGAGTGAGCGTGCGGATCGCCGATGATGATGTGACGGTGCCGGTCGAGTTGGAAAAACTAGCTTCCGCTCCAACGCCTTCGCCAGCGCCTGCGTCGCCAGCGCCTTCGCGCGGCGAATGGCGCATCGGCTCGGTGCAGGTCGACAGTTCGATGAGCGGCGTCGATCGCACGGAAGTGTCGCGGATCTTGAGCGGTTACATCGGGCGGACGGTGACGCGCGATACCTTGCTGGATGGCGCCATGCGGGTCTATCAAGCCACCGGTGTGACCGTCAGTTTCGTCGTGCGCCCCGGAGCTTCCGGGGGGGCGGCCCTTTACGCCCGCGCCGCCCGCCAAGCGCGGCGGACCTATGAAAGCAGTCTGTCCATCATGAGCCGCAGCCAGCTCGAAAATTCGGGCTTCGGAGTTTCGGTCGAGTGACTTTGCCCGGAGTCCAAGGAAAGTGCGGGGTGCTGATGGGTCGAGCCGCCGCGTTGCGGAGGTTTATTCGTCCTTAGGATGATAGCCGGGATGATCGATCATGGCGGTATGGTCGCCGCGCACGATGGGAAGATAGCGAGGCTTCCAGAACCGAGAACGGAGATAGGTATCCAGATCGCGCCCGGCGAGATCGGTCCGCCCGGCGACCCCTTCCTTCAAGGCTTGCTCGATCACGCGGGAGCCGACCCGAATGCTGACTTCCCGTAGCTCGCGTACCGGCGGATAGATGCGACCGGCTTTCAGATGCGCCGCCGCCGTGTAGTCGGCGAGTGCATAGGCGGCTTCCAGCACCATGGCGTCGGTTACTTCGCGACACTCGGCCAGAATGGTGCCAAACCCCAGGCCGGGGAAAATGAAGGCGTTGTTGCCCTGACCGACCGGGTGGAGATGGCCGTCCCGTTCGACATCGGGAAAGGGGCTACCAGCCGCGACGATGGCTCGGCCTTCGCTCCAATCCAAAATATCTTCCGGCAAGGCTTCGCAGGCCGAGGTGGGGTTAGAGAGCGGGAAAATGATCGGTCGGGTGGTGTTGCGGGCCATGGCCTGTACGACCGGATGATTGAAGGCGCCGGTTTGGCCGCTCAACCCGAGCAGCGCGGTAGCCTTGGTATTCTCGATCGTTTCCAGCAAGGTAGGAATGTCGTTGGCGATCCGCCAGTCAGCGATAGTTGTGCGCGGTTGAACGAAAGGTTGCTTGTAGGCTTCGACGTTACGACCTTCGACCAACAGGCCGCGCGAATCGAGCACACAGACGCGATCGCGGGCTTCTTCGGGGTTCAAGCCTTCCCGGAGCAGTCCTTGGGTGATGGCCCAGGCCACGCCGATCCCACCGGCTCCAGCCCCCAAAATCACAATGCGCTGGTCTCTCAGCGCTTCACCTTTGAGCCGGCTGGCCGAAAGCAGGCCGGCCAACGCCACCGCGCCGGTCCCCTGAATATCGTCGTTGAAGGACGGCAACTGCTTGCGGTAGCGCTCCAAGACCGTGAAAGCGACATCCTTGGACAGATCCTCCCACTGGATGACGGCGCGCGGCCAACGTTCGTGGATGGCTTTGACGAATTTGTCCAGAAAGCTTAAATAGCGTTCGCCGCGCAGGCGGCGCTGCCGCACGCCCAAATAAAACTCGTCGTTGAGCAATTCCAACCGGTCGGTGCCGACATCCAGTTTGACCGGCATGGTATGGAAGGGATCGACGCCCCCGCCGATGGTGTAAATAGCCAGCTTGCCGATGGCGATGGCCAGGCCGCCGTAGCCCTGATCGCCGATGCCGAGGATGGCCGAAGAATCGGTTGCGACGATCATCCGTACATCGTTCCAGGGGAAATTGCGGACCACGCCCGCGGCGCGATCGATGTTGAGCGGTGAGAACGACAGGCCGCGCGGGTTCTGATAAAGATGGCTGAACTGTTGGACCGCTTGTCCGACCGTCGGGGTGTAGATAATCGGCATCATTTCTTCGAGATGCCGCTCCAGCAGGGCATAGAACAGGGTTTCGGCGCGCTCCTGCAAGGCTCTGAGGTATTGATACTTGGCGATAGGGTCGGGCTCCCGCAGAAAACCGCGATAGACTCGCTCGACCTGTTGCTCCAGGGTATTGACTTGCGGGGGCAGCAAACCGTCCAGCCCCAAGGCGACCCGTTCGTCCTCGGTGAACGCGGTGCCTTTGTTGCTCAGGACCAGCCGTAGCAGGGCGATGCCTTCCAAATACACTTCCATGTACTCATGACCTTCGGCGTCGGTCTTAATGTCGAAATAGGGGCTGATAGGGTCTCGTTTCATCGGATCGCTTTAAGTTCGTGCAATGGTAACTATGTCAAAATAAGGACACAAAATTATACTGATTTTTAGCCTAAAAAAGTCAAAAAAAATGATCGGGCCAAGTTGGACCGATCAAGCTCTATTTTAGGTCTTTCAAGTGCTGCCCGTCGTCAGCTTTGGTTGCATAAATTTGCACGGAATGCCCGTTGGATTCAGGAATGTGTATTGTAAAAACACAGTATTTTTCACTAAAATAATAAAGTTTGGTTTAAATGCAAACATTTTTTCGGCTGGGTTGAATCATTTTTGTTTCAGCTCAATTGGACAACGTTGAAAATTTAGCTTTGGTAGGCTCAAACGACTCATGAGACTCTCGGCGGGACTTTTAAAATAGGTATGACAATTGCAAGTACGTTTCGTACCGTAGCAAAATTTTTAGTCAATATCTACCAGGAAGCCGTGTAGATGAACATTCAACTCCAGCGCAAGCAGATTATCATCCTAGGATTGGCCATGAGCTTGGCTGTGGCCTCTTATTGGATTCCAATACCGCAGCGGCACTTGCCACCGCTGGCACAGCCGGAGCTATCCGAGCCCGCTAATATCTCCACTATCAACGATTCAATTGCTTTTATCCGCGAACCGGCAACGGCACAACGATTTCCAGTGGCGGAGCAAGTGGTGCAGAGCCTGCCTTCCCGCTCGGGTCTGATCGCAAAGGCAAGCGAACCCGTTTCCGTAAGATCGTTGTCCCGCAAGCAGTTTATCGAGCCGCAAGAACTGGGCAACGGCGATACGGCGCGCTTGGGCAATGTATTGCTCGTGCCGGTCAAGAATCTTGACCTACCGCAAAAACGCTAAGTGGTTGTCGGAGCGTCTTGCTGGCCCAGCCTATAAAATTCTCGTCTCAATGCTCAGGAGCGGCCGGCCGGTCGCTCCTGTCGGTCCAGCTTGGCCAGTAACATCGATGTCGTTCCCAAAAAATCAAAGGTTCTAGCACCCGCTGGCGCGCCCGTTTGGCGGCTGCCGAATAGCGGCTCGCGCGCCTTCCTGCCAGCGCCGATTTCCCTGATCCTGGTGCAGGATCTTCGCACCGGTCCATCCTGAGCCGATGCATTCTGGCTTATACTGTGCGCGGTGGCAAAAACCGTCGGGACGCGCGCCTAACATCCAAGTCCGTGCGAGCGCGATCCCCTCAAAATCACAAGCGCCCCAGCACTTGCTAAGGAGGATCCATTCATGACTTTTCAAACGATCCGGGTCGAAGCCCGCGGCCCAGTGTCCCTCATCACCCTTGACCGTCCCAAAGCCTTCAACGCGCTATCCAACGAATTAATGGATGAGTTGACCCAAGCGTTGGACGCCATCGAAGCCGATGAGGCGATCCGCGCCATCGTTCTCACCGGCGGCGAAAAGGTGTTCGCCGCCGGCGCCGACATCAAAGGCATGAAAAATTACTCTTACATGGACGCGTACAAGGGCAATTTCATCACCCGCAATTGGGAACGGGTCAGCCGTTGCCGTAAGCCGGTGATCGCCGCGGTGGCCGGTTATGCCTTGGGCGGCGGTTGCGAGCTGGCGATGATGTGCGACTTCATTTTGGCCGGCGACAACGCCAAATTCGGTCAGCCCGAAATCAAGCTCGGCATCTTGCCCGGCGCCGGCGGCACCCAGCGGCTGACCCGGCTGGTCGGTAAGTCCAAAGCCATGGAATTGTGTTTGACCGGGCGGATGATGGATGCCGCCGAAGCCGAACGCGCGGGCTTGGTCAGCCGCATCGTACCGGTGGCGGACTTGCTGGCGGAGGCGCTAAAAACGGCTGAACTCATCGCCGCGCAATCCTTGCCAGCGGTGATGATGACCAAGGAATGCGTCAACCGTGCTCTCGAAACTTCGCTGGCCGAGGGCTTGCTGTTCGAACGTCGCACCTTCCACGCGGTGTTCGCCACCGACGATCAGAAGGAGGGAATGGAGGCCTTCGTCGGCAAGCGCGCGCCGGATTTCAAGCATCGCTGATCCCGTCGCGTTGGCCCGTTGGGTCGGCCGGGACAATGGATTAACAGAAAACCTAAAAATTCAATATAATAGTTAATGTTTATCCGGGCCGGCGGGTTTTCCAATGCCGGAAAAAACCAAGTGTCAATCTCCACAAGAAGGGATAAGCGATGGAAATCAAGAAAGTCGGTGTGATGGGCTGTGGTGCGATGGGGTTGGGCGTGGCGCAAGTGTGCGCCCAAGCCGGTATCTCGACCGTTGCGGTCAAGGCGACGCCGGGTTCGACCGATAAGATTCGGTCGGGGCTGGACAAATCCCTCGGCAAGTTGGTCGAGCGCGGCAAGATGACCGCCGAGCAAAAGGATTCCACGCTCGGTCTGCTGCAACTGACCAATAAAGAAGAGGATGTGGCCGGCTGCGATCTGATCATCGAGTCGATCATCGAAGATCTGGACACCAAGAAGGCGTTGTTCCAGCGCCTGGAAGGGATCGTCTCGCCGCGGGCGTTGTTGACCACCAACACCTCCACCTTGTCGGTGACGGCGCTGATGGCGGTGTGCAAGCATCGCGAGCGCGTGGCCGGCTTGCACTTCTTCAATCCGGCCACGGTGATGAAGCTGGTCGAGATCATCCATGCGTTCGAAACGTCGGATGAAACGATCAAAACCCTGGACGAATTCTGCAAGAAGCTCAAGAAAGATCCGGTGATCGTGCAGGACACCACCGGCTTCATCGTCAACCGGCTGCTGACGCCCTACATGCTCAGCGCGATCCGCCTGCTGGAAATGGGCACCGGTACCATCGCCGATATCGACCACGCCATGAAATCGGGCGCCGGCCATCCGATGGGTCCGTTCGAACTGGCCGATTACATCGGTCTGGACGTGGTCGAAGCCATGACCATGAACATTTATCAGGACATGCATCAGCCGCACGTCTCGCCGCCGCATACCCTGACCCGCCTGGTCCAACTCGGCTATCTCGGCCGCAAGACCAACAAGGGATTTTACGATTATTCGGCCAAGCCGCCGGTGCCGAACCCGCAACTGCGCCATCCGGTCGCTTGATCGCAGTACCGCAAACCCGCATCTCGCGCCAGGGAGGGCGCTGGCTCACGATACCGTTCGCCGCTTATCCTCTGCCGTAACGCCGTTCGAGCCAGGCAAAGACCGCCCGCATGGCCATCGCCTCACCGCCTTCCGGCCGTCCCGGTTGGGTCTTGAGGTTCCAGGCCATCAAGTCGAAATGCGCCCACGCAATGCCGTCCGGCACGAATTCTTGCAAAAACAGCGCCGCCGTGATCGCGCCGGCATAGGATGAGTCCGATGCGTTGGCCAGATCGGCGATCTTGCTGTCGAGCATGTCCCGATAAGCCTCATGCAGCGGCAAGCGCCAAAACGGGTCTTGCTCCTGTTCGGATGCCGCCAGCAGACCGGCCGCCAGCGTTTCATCGTTGCAGAACAGGGCCGGGATATCCGTACCCAGCGCGACCCGCGCCGCACCGGTCAGGGTCGCGAAATCGAACAGGAGGTCCGGCCGTTCGCTGCCGGCCTCGGCCAGCGCGTCGCAAAGGACTAGCCGACCCTCGGCGTCGGTGTTGTGAATCTCGACCGTCGAGCCTCGGCGCGAGCGCAACACGTCGCCGGGACGAAAAGCGTTGCCGGAAACCGCGTTATCCGCCGCCGCCACCAGCACTCGCAACCGGACCGGCAAACTGGCGCTCATGATGAGATGCGCCAGCCCCAGCGCGGTCGCCGCGCCGCCCATGTCTTTTTTCATCCAACGCATGGCGCTGGAAGGCTTCAAATCCAAGCCGCCGCTGTCAAAACAGATGCCTTTGCCCAGCAAAGTGATTTTGGGGGAGTCGGGATTGCCCCAACGCAGGTCCAGCAAGCGCGGCGGATGCGCGCTGGCGCGTCCGACCGCGTGAATGATCGGATAGTTGCCGGCCAGCAGCTCATCTCCGACAAGTTGTTGGAACGAAGCGCCGAATTGTCGCCCGAGCGTTTGCATCGCCTCGGCCAAGTGCTCCGGCATCATGTCCGCGGCGGGCGTATTGATCAGGTCTCGGACCCAGCTGACCGCCTCGGCCTGACGCTGGATGCGGTCGTGATCGCAGGTCGGATCGAGCGCCAGTTGGGACATGGGCCGCTCGGGTTTTTTGTAGCGGGTGAACTGGTAGGCGCCCAGCGCCCAGCCCAACGCCAACCGTTCCAAGGGCCAAGCTTCGACGGCGGTATCGAGATGATAGGCACCTTCCGGCAAAGCGGTGGGCAAACCGCCCAAGGCCCACAGATCATCGGCGCGCTTTATGCAAACCACCACCGCTTTCAAAGTCCCGTCTGGGGAGGGGATCAGCTTGAAACGGCCCGGTTTCGCTTTGAAACCGGTCGCGCGCAACCATCCTCGCAAAAAGTCGTCTTGCCGCTCCAACCATGCGGCAAAGTCGTCGGCGGCGACGACGATCAGCGGGATACAATCCGGCGGGCGGCCGTTCAGCAAACTGTGACTCATATCAGCCTCTCTAATCGCGAAGCGCAGTATCATCGTTGATGTAGTAAAGTGTTTTTTAGCGATGATCGGCGCAATAGTTCGGCGCTTTGCCCCGTCAACCTAAGAGATTGCCCACTTGTCCCGAATTCTCGACCAGCGTTTGATTTGGCTGTCCGATTCCGATGCGCGCTCGTTGCTGGGCGGTCGCTTGCTCGGCTTGGAAAGGGAGGCTTTGCGGGTAGCCCCGGACGGTTACATTTCGCAAGTGGCCCATCCGGCCGCGCTGGGGTCGGCGTTGACCCATCCGTATATCACCACCGATTATTCGGAAGCGCTGTTGGAGTTTATCACTCCGCCGTTAGCCACGGCGGCTGAGGTGGCGCGCTTTCTGGATGAAAGCCATCGCTTTGCTTACCGCCATATCGGCGACGAACTGTTATGGTCGGCCAGTATGCCCTGCATTCTGGCCGGCGAGGCCAGCATCCCCATCGCCGAGTACGGCCGTTCCAATCCCGGTGTGATGAAACACGTTTACCGGCGCGGGTTGGCGTGGCGTTACGGTCGCATCATGCAGGTCATCGCCGGCATTCACTTCAACTTTTCGCTGCCGGATGACTTTTGGGCGGCGTTCCAGGAGAGCGAAGGGGATCGCCGTTCGCCGCAAGCCTTTCGCTCCGAAGCCTATTTCGGGCTGATCCGCAACCTGCAACGTTTCGGCTGGCTGATTTTGTATCTTTTTGGCGCTTCGCCGGCGGTTTGCAAATCGTTTCTCGACGGCAAGGCGACCACGCTGGCGGAGTACGATGATCATACCTGCTACGGACCGTTCGCCACCTCACTGCGGATGAGCAACCTCGGTTACACCAATCGCACGGAGAAAAAGAGCGGGGTCAACGTCTGTTACAACTCGCTGGCGGAATATATCGCTAGCCTGACGCAGGCGACGGTGATGCCGTGGCCACCTTACCAGCAGATCGGCGTCAAGGTGGATGGCGAATACCGCCAGCTCAACGCCAACGTCCTGCAAATCGAGAATGAGTATTACACGTCGATGCGGCCCAAGCAGCCGCCGCGGGGCAACGAGAAACCGACCCTGGCGCTGATGCGGCGCGGCGTGCAGTACGTGGAGCTGCGCTCGGTCGACATCAACCCGCTCGACCCGCTGGGCGTGAATGAATCGCAGCTCTGTTTCTTGGAAGCGTTTCTGCTGTTTTGCTTGCTGACCGAATCGCCGCCGCTGGACGCCGAAGAACGACAGATGATCGACGCCAACCAAATGGCGACCGCCTTGAACGGTCGCGATCCGGCCCTGGTCTTACAGCGCCGTCGCGGGTCCGCGCTGCCGCTGCGCCGGTGGGCGGAGCAGATTTTGGGGTCGCTGCAAGCTGTTTGTGAAGTGCTGGACAGCGACCGAACCGGCCGACCTTACGCGGCGACTTTAACCGAACAGCAAGAATCGCTGGCCGATCCCGACCGCACGCCTTCCGCCCGAATACTGGCCCAGATGCGCGCCAGCGGCGAAAACTTCTTTCGTTACGCGCGCCGGCTGTCGGAACAGCATCGCCGCTTATTTGAAGAGCGGCCGCTTGCCCGAGAGCGCGTTTTGTTTTTCACCGCAATGGCCGAACGGTCTCTGCGCGAGCAGGGGGAACTCGAAGCGGCCGATGAACTGTCGTTCGATGAGTTTTTGCAACGCTATTTCGCCCAAACCTAACCCCGCCCTGATGATCCTTGCCTGAGGAGTTTGTTGGCGTGCGTGCTCTCGTGACAGAGGGTCATCGTGATGGGACGGTTGTGACCTTGGATAGTACAAACCATAACGTTTCTTTGTCTTGATGCCATAACCAAGGAGTCAGTTTAATGAGCGGTATCTTGCGCGGCTTTCCTATTGCTGCCGTCTTGCTGTTGGCCAATCCCTCTATCGCGGCTGAGCCGCGGATTGCGAGCAGTTATACCGATTTATCGGGCAGTCGGTGCAAACTCCTGAAAGCGGACAAAGAAACGGGCAGTTCCGTTCGCAACTGTCCGGGTGTTGGAGGTTTTCAGCTATTGGTGCTTGATGATGATTCCCGGATGTCTGTCAGTGTGATTGATCGGAATAAGAAGGAATATCCGCTGGATTACTGGAATGTCATCACCCGCTCTTTTTCGAGTCTCGGTAGCAAAGCGGAATGGCGCGCCGCCAAGCAAAAAGGGGAGGTCAGGCCGGTGGCCTTGATCGTTCGCGTCCATACCTCCGAACAAACCAATCTCGGGCCTGCGAGGAAAACATCTTATCTGGCGGTGGCCAAAATCTCGCCCCGTGAAATCTGCGTCACCGATAAGATCGCCACCGGCGGAAATGCCAATGAAAGAGCGCGTCAAGCGGCCGATGTCGCAGCTGCTAAGGACTGCTTGAAGCCGTAGAGTCCATTGGTTTTGTCGTTCGCCCGTTACTTGCCGCAGCTTCGTCTGCTATGTTGTGATAACAACATTTGCAAGAGAGTTCTTCGATGGCTTCACCCGCTCCGTGTTGTTCGCAAGCACTCCGCGATGCAACCGCCCGTTGGCCAAACCGTAACCGCGCTTCAGATGGCATCATGGGCGATGCCGCCCATCAGAAGACCAAAAGCGATCATAACGATGGCAATGCCTTCGATCTGACCCATGATCCCGGTCACGGCGTGGATTGCAGCACCCTTTCGCGTCAGGTCATCAACGATACGCGAGTGACTTACGTCATTTGGAACCGGCAAATTTACAATCGTAGTCGGGCAGCGGAGGGGTGGCGGGTGTATAGCGGCTCGAACCCTCACAATCACCACATGCATGTGTCGATTCGAGCCGCGTCGCGCAACGATCTGTCGCCGTGGCCTTGGTCGGGCGGGGCCTCGCTTCCGGTACCGCCGAGCCCGCCCGGCGCGAAAGCGCCTGCTTATCCGGGAACCCTCTTGCGACAGGGCAGTCGAGGGTCCACTGTGCGCCTCGTCCAACAGCGGCTCCGCGATCTCGGTTCTCCCATTATCGCGGATGGTATTTTCGGCCCTAAAACCTATCAGGCCGTGATCGCGTTCCAGCGCCAGAAGCATCTGGTCACCGATGGCATTGTAGGTCCGCGCACGTGGGCTGCCCTCTGGCCGCGCTAAGCTAGCCACTCAAGCCATCCGAGCGTAGCCAAGTATCCAAGAAGCCGTCGAACCACCGATCCAACGCCGCGTCGTAACGTAAGTGACGGTCGCGTTGTTCGGCGGCGGATTGAGCGCCTGGCGCGGTCAGTTCTTCCGCGCCCTCCACCAGCCACGCTTCGAGAATCCGTTGGTCTACTTCCGGGTGAAACTGCACCCCGAAGGCGTTAGCGCCATAGCGGAAGGCTTGCTGCGGAAAACGCTCGCCGCCGGCCAGCAATGCCGCGTCCGCCGGCAATTCGAAACCCTCGCGATGCCAGTGGTACACATAGAGTGGCGCGTCGAACACGGTCTGACCCGCTACCGTCGGCCGTATCGGAAAATAGCCGATTTCTGTCAATCCCGCCGGATGGGGCTTGACCGGCGCGCCCAAGGCTCGCGCCAGCAATTGCGCGCCCAAACAGATCCCCAGAAACGGCCGACCGGACGCCAAGGCTCGGGGAATCCAATCCAGTTGCGCCCGAATGCCGGGTAGCTGGCCGTCGTCGTTGGCGCTCATCGGCCCGCCGAACACCAGCGCGCCGGCGTAGCCTTCCAGCGTTGCGGGCAGCGGTTCACCGGCCTGCGGATAGCGATAATCGAGCTGATAGCCGCGCTGTAGCAGTTGCGGTGCGCAGCGTCCGGCGCTGGCGTTTGGGGCCTGCATCACCAGCAGCAGTCGCGACGGTGCGGCCATCATCCGGTCGTGGCCCCATCGGCTCCAGCAGCGTCTGCCACTGTGGCTCGCCGGTAGTCTTTCAAGGTTTCCGCGATCAGAAACGCCAATTCCAGACTTTGCGAAGCGTTCAGGCGCGGATCGCATTGCGTGTGATAGCGGTCGGCCAAGCCTTGTTCGGTGATCGCTTGAGCGCCGCCCAAACATTCGGTCACGTCTTGGCCGGTCAGTTCGAAATGCAGCCCGCCTGGATAGCTGCCTTCGGCGCGATGGATGGCGAAGAAAGCGCGCACCTCATCGAGAATCCGGGCGAACGGGCGCGTTTTGTAGCCGTTGCTGGTTTCCCGCGTGTTGCCGTGCATGGGATCGCACGACCAAATCACCTGCCGGCCTTCGTGTTGGACTGCCTGGACCAGCGGCGGCAGTGCGGTTTTGATCGGGTCCGCGCCCATTCGGGTAATCAGCGTCAACCGGCCCGGCGAGTTGGCGGGATCAAGCACGTCTAACAGGCGCAACAGTGTATCGGGATCGACGGTTGGGCCCACTTTGAGGCCGATGGGGTTAGCGATGCCGCGCATGAATTCGAGGTGCGCGCCGTCTGGCTGGCGGGTTCGCTCGCCGACCCACAGAAAATGCGCCGAACCATCGTACCAATCGTCAGGCGAGGATTCTCGCCGGGTCAAGGCTTGCTCGTAGCCCAGCAGCAGCGCTTCGTGCGAGGTATAGAACTGCACTTGGCGCACGTGCGGATCGGTCATCGCATCCAGCCCGCAGGCGCGCATGAAGGCCAGCGTTTCACTGATGCGGTTGGCGAGATCGCGATAGCGCTCGCCTTGCGGGTTGGCGCGCAAGCAGTCGAGGTTCCATTGCTGGACCCGGTGCAAGTCGGCGAAGCCGCCCTGAGCCAGCGCTCGCAGCAGATTCAAGGTCGCCGCCGATTGCGCGTAGGCGCGCAGCTGCCGGCGCGGGTCGGGCCGACGGGAGGCCGCCGTGAAATCAAGATCGTTGACGATGTCGCCCCGGTAGCTGGGCAAGGTGGTTCCGGCGCGCGATTCGGTCGGGGCGCTGCGCGGTTTGGCGAACTGACCGGCCATCCGCCCGACCTTGACCACCGGGCACGCGGCGGCGAAGGTCAAGATCACCGCCATTTGCAGCAACACTCGAAACGTGTCGGTGATGGTGCGCTCGTTGAAATCGCCGAAACTTTCAGCGCAGTCGCCGCCCTGGAGCAGGAACGCTCGGCCGGCGGCGACATCGGCCAGTTGTTGGCGCAAGGCGCGAACCTCGCCGGCGAACACCAGCGGCAACGATGCCGCCAAGCGTTCCTCTACTTCGGCCAGCACCCGTTGATCGTCATAAACCGGTAGTTGCGCCGCCGGGCAGCGCCGCCAGCTATCCGGCGTCCAGCAGGGTTGAGAGAGTCGTCTTGTGCTTGAATGAGGCATGTTTCGGGCGCCTGAAATTGGCTTGGTATTTGAATGAGCAGTTATCCGGTCAAGCTTGGCCGAGCGGTGAGCGGTCGGCTTTAGAGTTAATTTTGCATTTAAAGTATTGTTTTTAATTAAAAATTGAAGAACCCTAGAGAGGGTCGAGCCTTTCAATAAAGTAGCGATGCTCCGTCACGGCGGGTTTTTTTGCCGGAGCCAGTAGCGAAGAAAAGAAATAATTTTTTATATATATCAGTAAATTAATATTGTGTCGGTTTCTCGTCACGCCAGATTTTAAACCATCTTCAGCGGCAACCGACACCGAATACAAAGGGTAAAATCTCATGGGCAATCTAGTCGCCATTCGTTCTCGAAACGCTGCCGCCCGCCTCCATGCCAAACCACGAACGTGGCTGGCTCGACTGGGGGTTGTTTGCTGCTCTCTAGTAGTCAGTCTGTGTTCGATTGCGAGCGAGCAACAAGCGCCCGAGCAACGTTTTGCCGGGATTGAGATCACGGTTGGCGTACAAAACGTTTCGGCCATCGGCGAACCGGCGAGGGACCATGCTCGAACGTGGGAGCAACGCACTGGCGGCAAGGTGCGGATCGTCCCGACGCCGTTTGGAAAATTGTTCGATGAATTCACGGCCTCCCTGACCGCCGAGCAGCCCGTCTACGATGTGCTGTTTTATGCGCCGGCCTGGGCGGGCGATTTCTTTCCTTATCTCGCGGAAGTACCGGCCGCTCTGCTTCACAACGACACCTTCGACGATATCCATCCCACTTACCGGGAACGCTTGATGAGTTGGAACGGCAAATGGATCGCCATGACCGTCGATGGCGACTTGTTCCAAGGCTACTATCGCAAGGATTTGTTCGAAGACCCAAACCATCGCAAGGCGTTTCGCGAACGTTACGGCCGGGATTTAGCCCCTCCCGATACCTGGGATGATTATCGGGATATCGCTAGCTTTTTCACCGGTCATCAGGCGACCGACGGGGCCACGCTCTATGGCGCGGCGGAGCCGTTCGCCCGCGACGGCCAGCAGTTTTGGGACGTATTCAGCCGGGCCGCCGCCTATACTAACGCTCCTGGCTTTCGGGGCGCGCAATTTTTCGATCCCGACACCATGCGAGCCCAAATCAATAATCCGGGCTGGATGCGAGCGATGCAGGATTATATCGATATCCTGAAATATTGCCCGCCGGAAGCCAGGAACCATGGGATCGTCGAGTCGCGTCAAGCTTTCCTGAGCGGTCGGGCGGCGATGAGCCTGGATTGGGGTGATACCGGTCCGCTGGCCAGCGATCCGGCCCGCTCCCGCCTCGTCGGGAAGGTAGGCTACTTCGTGTTGCCAGGCAGCCGCGAGGTTTGGAACGGCCAAACCTGGCGGTGGGAGCGCTCGGAGCGTCCCTATAAGGCGCCGTTTCTGGCGTTCGGAGGTTGGGTGGCGGGCGTCCCCAAAAACAGCCGCCATCAGGAGGCTGCTTGGGACTATATTCAATGGTTTTCCAATCCGGAAAACAGCTTGCATGATGTGGTCACCAGCAGCTCCGGCGTCAACCCTTATCGACTGACGCACTTCACCAATATCGATGCCTGGACCCAAGTTTTTTCGCGGACCTCGGCGGCGGAGTATCTGGAGGTGCTGCGCGCTAGCCTGGATTCACCTCAGGTGGCGCTGGATCTGCGTATTCCAGGATTTTCCCGCTATACCAAAGCCTTGGAACAGGAGTTATCCCGAGCGCTGGACGGCGCGGCGTCGGTCAAGGAGGCGCTGGATAAAGTCGCGGCCGATTGGGAACTCATTACCGATCAAATAGGGCGCGACCAACAATTGGCGCTGTATCGCGCGTCGATGGGGCTGCCGCCCGCGCCGAACCGCCCGCGCCCCCGCGCCATCGCCGACCAGCGCAAGGTGACCATCGGTTTTTCTCAGGCGACCACCACCGAACCGTGGCGGTTGCTTTTCAACAAAGAGTTGCGAGAAGAAGCGACCCACCATCCTCAGGTCGAATTGGTGGTGAAGGATGCCATGGATAAGGCCGAGCAGCAGATCGCCGACCTGGAGGCGCTCATCGCTCAACCGGTCGATGCCATTCTGGTCTCGCCCAAGGTCACGGAAGAGCTGACGCCGGTGATCAGCAAGGCGTTCAATGCGGATATACCGGTTTTCGTGCTGGATCGCGCTGTCGCCAACGACCGTTACACGCAATTCATCGGGGGCGACAACGTCGAGATCGGCCGCGCCGTCGGCCGTTACGCGGTCACGTTACTCGGCGGGTCCGGGCAAGCGCGCGGCAAAATCGTGGAAATCTGGGGCGGCATGGGGACCAAGGCGTCGCACGACCGCCACGACGGATTTTACGAAATCGTCCGCCAAGAGCCGGGAATCCAGATCGTGAACCCTCCCCAGGACGGCGATTGGAAACAGGATCGGGCCTACGACATCATGGTCGATGTGCTCGACAAGCAACCCGCCATCGATCTGGTCTACGCCCACAACGACCCGATGGCGTACGGCGCTTATCAGGCAGCCAAGGATACGCGGCGCGAAAAGGGCATCGCCTTTCTAGGGGTCGACGGCATTCCGACCGAAGGGGTCAAATGGGTGCATGAGGGCATTCTCACCGCCACCTTTTTGTACAAAACGCCGGGCGATGAAGGGATCCGGCAAGCATTGCGGTTTCTACAAGGCCACGATGTTCCCAAACGGGTGACGCTGCCGACGCAGACCATCGACCGCTCCAACGCTGAAGCGATTTTGCGCGCCAATAAGTTGCTGTGAGGCTTGGAATGCGGAGCACCGGCCGGATCGAAGCCGATCGGAGTCGCTTTAGGACCGCGCTCTATCTGGCGTTTGGCGGTATTGCGATCATCCTGATCGTCGCGGTCGGTTTGGCGTTTTACACGTCGGATCAACTGGGTCGGGCGGTGGAGCGCACGACCCAAGAAATTTTGCCCGAGACCCTGGCCGCCTTGCGGTTGTCGGAGCGCAGCGCGCTGCTGGTCGCGCTGGCCCCGACACTGGCCAGCGCCGGCGATCAGGATCAATTGCAGCAACGAGCTCGCCAACTGGACGAGCTTATCGGCGAGATCAGCCGCCACATCACGCGCTTGCAGAGGCGCGTCGATCCGAACGTGATCGCCATAGTGCGCGAACGGGTGGCCTTTCTGGCGATCACCCTGCAAACCCTCAAGGCGACCAACGCCGATCGCATCACGCTCGATGACCGACAAAAAGCGCTGCTGGCCGAGATCGGCAAAGCCCACAACGACCTCAACGATACCGTAAGCCCGATCGTTTACGGGGTCACCTCCCTCAATCAATTGCTGGCCAAGCGCGCCATGCGCCAACAAGTGGCGATCATTCGAGAGGTGGAAGAGTCGCATTTACAGCAGATTTTGGCCGCTGTCGAACTGCATCGAGCGATCGGCCGCCATCTCATCGAGAGCCGCGGGCCGAGTCAAGGTGACGCCTTTTCAGGGCGGCCGTCGAGCGGGTCGATACGTGAAACCTTCGACCGCTTGGAACTGCTTCAAGGCGCTGACCAAGATCAGGACTTTAGGGGACTAGCCGCGGCGGCCAAACTATTTTTCGAGCAGCAACCACCGTTTCCCGAGCGCGAAAAGCGGACGGGGGAGTTTGAAAGCGCGCTCGGGCGTTACCTGGAATCAGCGCGACCCGATCTGAGCCAGCATCTCCGATCCACCCTGGATCGGATGCAGACGGTGATGGTGAGCTTGATCGAGCATATCCTCCGCGATCTGGGTTACGCGCTCGATATCCGCAGCGAAGGTAATTTGTTGTTCGCCGTGCTGGCGACGGCGACCGAAGCCAATGATGCCAACAATTTGATGCAATTGCAGGATCGTTTCAAGCGTTCCCGTGAGAGTTTTCGAATCGCCGCCGAAATCTTTCGGAGCAGCGAGCTGGCGGGCCGCAACCCGGTTCTCGCCGATAATGTCGCCGCTGTTGAAAAACGGGTGAGCGGATTTGGTGAAGGGGAACAGGGGGTTTTTGCGACCCGGCAGGCGGTCTTGAATTTGAAGGAGCAGATCCAACGGCTGTTGACGGACAGCCGGCGCATCGCCAAGGCGGTGACCGATCAAATCGATACCTTGGTCAGTCGGGTGCAAGCGGAGACCGAGGGGTTGCAAGCGGCGCTCGTCACCCGCCAGCAAGCGCAGCGTTGGGCGCTGATCTGGGTTTGCGGCGGCGGTTTATTACTGGCGGGGCTGATCGCTTATTGGACCGGACGGGTGCTCGACCGCCACGAGAGCGAACTGCATACCGCCAGAGAGCTGGCGGACCGGGCCAGTCAGATCAAATCCATGTTTTTGGCGAACATGAGTCATGAAATTCGAACGCCCATGAACGGGGTGCTCGGTATGCTCAATCTCTTGCAAAGAACGCCGCTGGACGCCGGACAGCACCGCTATCTGAAGACGGCCCAGAGTTCGGCCAAGAACCTGCTGGGCGTCATCAACGATATTTTGGATGTGTCCAAACTGGAGTCGGGTCGGTTGAGCCTGGAGCGAATCGAGTTTGATTTACAGCAACACCTGGAGGATGTGACGGGGCTGCTCGCCGGAGAGGCCCAGCACAAGGGGTTGGAGTTGGTGTGCGTGATCGCCGCCGGGACGCCGCGCCATGTCTGCGGCGATCCGATCCGGCTGCATCAAGTGTTGGCTAATTTGTTGGGTAACGCCCTTAAATTTACCGAGTGGGGCGAAGTCGTGTTGTGGGTCGAACCCGCCGGAGAAGCAGGATTGTGTTTCAGGGTGCGGGATACCGGCATCGGTATGACGGCGGCGCAGCAGGCTCATATTTTCGATCCATTCGTTCAAGCCGATGGCAGCACCACCCGCAAGTACGGCGGCACCGGGCTAGGTCTGACCATTTCCCGACAGCTGGTCGCCTTGATGGACAGCACCTTGACCGTGCAAAGCGCTCCCGAGCAGGGTTCGGAATTTTCGTTTGTCGTGAAGCTGGAGACCGCCTCGACCGCTCGGTCCAAACTCGAACCGCCGCCGTGGTCGGACCGGCGCGTGTTGGTGGTGGATGATAGCGCCGCCACCTGTCAAGCGCTGTCGGAAACCTTGCAAGCGTGGGGAATGCGGCCGACAGTGGCGCAAGATGGCGTCACTGCTTGGCGCGAACTGCGCCAGGGGTTGACGGCGGGGCAGCCGTATCAGCTGGTGCTGTTGGATCGGCGGATGCCGGTGATGGACGGTCTGGCGCTGGCGCGGGCCATTCGCGCCGAGCCGGTATTGCAGGCGGTGCAATTGATCGTGCTGGGTGAGGAGGAGGCGTTGGAACCGCAAGTGACCATCGACGGATGGTTGTCCAAACCGGTGCGCCGTTTGGAATTACACGATCTGCTGGCCCGGTTGTCGGGCGTCGAGCCGGAAGAGGACTCGGCGGGGTCTATCCCGGCGACTGAAGCATCCAGCAGCGTCGACAGCGAGCGTCCACTCCGAGGCAAAGGGGTTTTGCTGGTCGAGGATAACGTGGTCAATCAGTTGATCGGGAAAGAAATTCTGTTGCAGATGGGTTTGAAGGTCGATGTGGCCGAGAACGGTCGAAAAGCCTTGCAGGCTTTGGAAGATAAAGCCTACGATCTCGTGCTGATGGATTGCCAGATGCCGGAGATGGATGGCTATGAAGCGACCCGGATGATTCGACAATGGGAACAGGCCGAGCAGCGAACGCGACTGCCGATCATCGCCTTGACCGCTCACGCCATGCCCGGCGACCGCGAGAAATGTTTGGAAACAGGAATGGATGATTATCTGATAAAACCGTTTCAGCTCGAAGAGATCAAGCGGCTGCTGAAACGCTGGCTGGCAACCCGCTAGGCGGCGGATTCCGGCCATGCTCGACCCGCGACGCGCTTGGCATCCCTCGCCGTATCTGCTGCTGGTGCTGACCACGCTGTTCTGGTCTGGCAATTTTGTGCTGGGCCGGGCGGTACATACCGTGTTTACCCCGTTCACGCTGTCGTTTTGGCGCTGGGCGGTGGCCTTGGTGATCCTATTGCCGTTTGTTGGGTCTTCGTTGCGCGAGCAGGGGCCGCTACTGCGCCGGAATTGGCCCATCCTGCTGCTGCTCAGCGTGCTCGGCGTGGTCAATTTCAACACGTTCGTCTACATCGGCCTCCAGGAAACCACCGCCACCAACGCCTTGATCGTGTTGTCGATAACGCCGGTGTTGATCGTGGGATTTTCGTTTGTGCTGCTGCGCCAAACCGTTACGATCTGGCAAACGTCGGGAATCCTGATTTCGCTGATCGGGGTGTCGGTGATCGTCGGGCGGGGCGATCTCAACGCCTTATTGGCGCGTCAGGTCAATCACGGTGACCTATGGGTGCTGGCGGCGGTGTTGAGTTGGGCGCTGTATTCGGTCTGCTTGCGCTGGCGGCCCGCCGAACTCAAGCCGCTGAATTTTCAGGCCGCGACCATGGTGTTCGGCACGCTCATTCTCGGGCCGCTCTACGCTTGGGATCTGTCGCGGGGTCGCACCGTCGCCCTCAACGCCGCGACCGTGGGGACCGTTCTCTATCTCGCGCTGTTGCCCTCGATCCTCGCGTATATCTTCTGGAATCGGGCCGTGGCGGAGCTGGGGGCCAACCGCACCGGCCAGTTTCTGCACCTGATGCCGGCCTTCGGCGCCGTGTTATCCATGATCTTTCTGGGAGAACGGCTCTATGCGTTTCACGCCGCCGGGATCGCGCTGATCGGCTCGGGTATCTGGCTAGCCACTATGCTGGGGCGCTCGAAAGCACCTTAAAGATTTTGACGAATGCCCGTCAAGACCTGACTTGAGGCAGAACAATTTGTAGCAAGTTGTAGCAAATGTTACAATAAAGTTCCAAAATACCCTGGAAAAATGGAGTGCCTGCTTTGATTGAGAGCAATGGCTGATCGGGCGGCGCTGAAGTGCGCAAGACGTGGTGGAGAATGGATTATGTCCTTGTTTGAAAAAGTAAAAAAATACCGTCTTTCGATCATGCTGCTGGTGCCGCTGCTGTTTATGCTGGCTTTTGCGACAACGGTGGTCATCGATAAATGGCGGCTGACCCGAGAAATAGCCGCCGTTCAGGAGTTAACGGGAGTTTCCGTTAAGGTCAGCCACTTAGTGCACGAGCTGCAAAAAGAACGCGGCATGTCAGCCGGCCTGCTGGGGAGTAAAGGAGCGCAGTTCGGCAGCGAACTACGGGAGCAGCGCGCCAGTACTGACCAGCGAATAGTAGAACTCAAACAGTCCCTGCAAACCGTCGCTATCGAGAAATTTGGCGGTGAATTTAACACGGCGTTAAAGGCCGTTTTGGAGCCGCTCGATCAACTCGAAAACCTGCGCAAGGCGATCGGCGCGCTGGCAATAGAACCGAAAAAAGCCATCGATTACTATTCAAACCTGAATGCCGATTTCCTGAATCTGATCGCTCATATCGTCAAAGGAACCAGCAACAGCGAAATCGCCATCGCGGCGACCGCTTATTTGGCCTTCCTACAAAGCAAGGAAAAAGCTGGCATCGAGCGGGCCGTTCTCAACAACACCTTTGCGCGTCACGGCTTCGCCGCGGGGATGTTCAACCAATTCAGCGGCATCGTCGCCGTTCAGGACGCTTATCTGGGACTGTTCCGGTCGCTGGCGGACGCCGATCAGAAAGCGTTTTACCAAACGATCATGGTCGGTCCGTTCATCGATGAGGCCGCCCGGCTCCGCCAAATCGCCTTCGATAAGGCAACGGGCGAGATCGAGGGGGTTGAGGCCCGCCACTGGTTTGCGATGCAAACCGGCAAGATCGACCTGTTGAAGAAGGTGGAAGATCGGCTGGCCGCCGATCTGATGGTTCGGGCCGAACAGTTGCGCAATCAAGCCAGGCTCGCTCTGCTGCTGGCGCTTGCTTTGGTGGTGATCGCCTTGTTATTCGCGTTCGTTTCGATAAGAGCGATCAAGCGGCCGCTCGACCAAGTAGTCCAGGTCGCCGATCAAATTGCGGGCGGCGATTTGGCCAGCACCTTTGAAAATCGGTTTCACGATGAAATCGGTCAATTGCTGCGCGCCATGCAAACCATGCAAGGGAGCTTGCGAAAAACGGTCGGTGAGGTCTTTACCGCAACTGATACGGTCAGTGCGGCGGCAGCCGAAATCAGGCAAGGGAACGCCGATCTGAGCCAGCGTACCGAAGAACAGGCAGCGGCTTTGGAAAAAACGGCGTCGAGCATGGAAGAGCTGAGCGGTACGGCTCAGAACAGCGCCGAGCACGCCGGACAGGCTAACCGGCTGGCGGCGGCGGCGCGGGCTCAAACCGAGCAAGGCGGTCAAGTGGTGGCACAGGCGATTGCCGCCATGCGTTCGATCGACGCCAGCAGTCGCCGGATCGCCGACATCATCGGCTTGATCGATGAGATCGCCTTCCAGACCAATCTGCTGGCGCTGAACGCCGCCGTCGAAGCGGCCCGCGCCGGAGAACAAGGCCGGGGCTTTACGGTGGTGGCGGGCGAGGTGAGGAAACTCGCTCAGCGCAGCGCTGATGCGGCCCGAGAAATCAAGGGGTTGATCCAGGACAGCACGGGGAAAGTGCGGGAGGGCAGGAAACTGGTCGATGCGTCCGGTAAAACCCTGCAAGAGATTTTGGCATCGGTCAAGGAAGTCAGCGGCCTTGTCGCCGAAATCGCGACGACCAGCCAAGAGCAGGCCGGCGGCATCGATCAAGTCAACCGAGCGATCTTGCAATTGGATCAAGTCACCCAGCAGAACGCGGCGCTGGTGGAACAAACGGCGGCCGCCAGCCAGTCGATGGACGAGCAAGCGGCCAAGCTGCGCCAGTTGATGGGCTTTTTCAAGCTCGAATCGCTCGGGCGCTAGCCGCAAGCACGGTTCAGTCCGCCAACAGCCAATCGCGCACCACCGCGATCTGATCGTCGGACATCAGCGCCGGCGCATGGCCCATGCCGGGAAACTCGATTAACTTGGCCCGCGGGCCGCGCTCGGTCATGGTCACGGCGTCGGCATGATCCAGCACGTCCGACTGCGCGCCGCGCAGCACCAAGGTCGGACAGCGGATGGCGTCCCAGACCGACCACAGGTCGATATCTTGCAACTCCATCGTTTTGAAAATGTCGGCGATGCCGGGGTCATAGTCGGTGGTATAGCGGCCATCGTCCAGTTGGCGGGCGCTGTGGACGATCATGTGCCGCCATTGCGCGTCGGTCAGTTTGCCGAACACGGCGGAAAAAATGCGCAGCGCGCGGTCCATGTCGTCGATGCTGTCGAAAGTGACCACCCGCCCGACATAATCGGCGATCCGTTTCAGGCCGGCGGCGGGGATGCGGGGGCCGACATCGTTGACCAGCAGTTTGTGAATGGGCGTTCCCGGATAACTGGCCAGAAACATCCCGATCAGCCCTCCCATCGAAGTGCCGACCCAATCGACCCGCTCGGCGTCGGTCCGCGCCAGCAGCGTGGCCATGTCGTTGACATAGACCGGATAGGTGTAATCGGCCTTATCCTGCAACCAATCGCTCCTGCCGCGCCCCACCACGTCCGGACAGATTACCCGATAGTCTCGTTCCAGCGCGGCGGCGAGAAAGTCGAAATCGCGGCCGGTGCGAGTCAAGCCATGCACGCAGAACAATACCCTGGAATTTGCGGGGTTGCCCCATTCGGTGTAGTGAACCCGATGGAAGCCGTGAGGGCCGAGGGCGCGATAATGGTGGGAGGTCATGGCCATACGACAAGCTCCTGATGGTGGTCGAGCCATTATCCGGCAAGCGCGAGAGGCTAGCTATAATTCTCACACCCATCTTCCAGCGTTGAGAATCCAGACATGGCCAAACTGCATTACATCGAGAGCGGTAAGGGCGAACCGCTGGTTCTACTGCACAGCGGCGGGATGAGCGGAGAGGAGTGGCAGCCGCAAATGCCTTTGTTCGCCCGTCATTTCCGGGTGATCGCGCCCGATCATCTCGGCCACGGCGGCAGCCCGATGGTGGCCGAACGGCTGGCGGTCGCCGACATGGGCCGCGCCGTGCTGGAACTGCTGGATGAGCTGTGGTTACCGCAGGCGCATCTGGTAGGCTCCTCTCTGGGCGGAGCGGTAGCGCTGTGGCTGACCCTCTATCACCCGCAGCGAGTCCGCAAGCTGGTGCTGTATCGGGTCGGCTACCGCAAGGATCGGAAAACGTTCTCCGGCACCCGCAACATGGCGAATCCCGATTATTGGCGTGATGTCGGCATGAACAAATGGTTGAGCGACATCCATAAGCCACAAGGGGGGGCGGATGCCTGGCAGGACGTGATCGGTCGCGTGTCCGAAGCGCTGGACCCGGCGACCACCGATCACGCCTACGAGCTGGAACTGCTGGAAAACATCTTTCAGCCGACCTTGCTGGTGGTCGGCGACCGCGATCCGGTGGCGCCGCTGGAGCAGATTCTGGAAATGTTTGGCGCGATCCCCAATTGCGGGCTGTGGGTGATGCCTTACACCACGCACGTTACGGCGACTGGTACTTGGCGGGCCAGAGGCTTCGCCTTGGAGGTGACGAAATTCCTGCAACGGCGGGAACGCTGAGGCCGACCCTAAATAACGCTGTACAATTGAAGCATTATTTTAGATAATGTTTCTAAAAAGGAACAATTTATTAATTATATTTAATGTAATGTCGGTAGAGTGCGAAATACGACAAATCGGTTTTTCCTTTATAAAGCATTTTTTATTACAATAATTTTCAGAATAGGAGGTTTTTAAAATGGCAGCCGCGATAGCGCTGGTTTGGCTCGCCTTGTGCGCGCCGATAGTGGTATTTTTCGTTTTAGGCGTTGACCAGCAACTTCGTTTCAATTATTCCCTGATCGCGCAAATAGTAGCTCCTTTCACGGCGGCCTTTTTCTGCTATCACGCCGCCAGTGCATTTCCAAGAATAGATTCCATGAATAAGATACTCAAGTTTTTAGGAACAGGGGTATTGTGTTGGGGAATCGGCGCGATTCTGTATGCGGTCTATCCATTATTTCATGAAGGGCAGGAAACACCGTTTCCGTGGTATTCGGATATTGGCTATCTGTTATTAGTTCCGTTCATGCTGGTGGGACTTATTTTTTTTAAGCGAACGTTTAGTTTTAAAATTCCTATATTTGGCAAAGTCGGTGGTGCTTTTTTCTTTTTGGTCGCTTTTTCGCTATCGGTCCAATTCAATTTAACCAAACTTAAAGACTCGGATTCGCTAGCTTCTTATGTAGCGACGCTCGCGTATGTCTTGGGCGATCCTTTGCTTTTGGCGGGCACGATGATGGTCGTCTCTATCTTGACCGGCCCTACCGCTCGTCCTTGGTGGCTTATCTTGATAGGCTTGATTTTTTATTATCTGGGCGACCTTGTTTATAATTATCTATCCATACAAGGCGACTATGGTACGGGCCATCCCATCGATATCACTTGGCCCTTGGCGTTTGGCTTTATCGCGGTGGCCGCCTTGGTAATGCGCGCCAGAGTTCGGTATTCGTAGCTCAACCCCAGCTCCGTTTGGCGTCATGGTCATTGATTCTTAAAAGATTCCTGCCGCCCTCAAGGGCCGGTATCGAGAAACGAACGGATAAAATCCGCAACCGCCTCTTTGCCGCGAAAGATCCCGTAATGTCCTTCGCAAAGAATATCGGCTTCCAGGGCCAGCATCTGGTTCAACGAAGCGAGATAATCAGCTCGGTTCGAAAGCAGCCGAGCGTCCAAGGGGCCATGGACATCTTGGGCGAACAGCACGGTTTGGCGTTCTGACTCGACCAGAAAGGCCAGCGAACCTGGGGAATGGCCGGGGATGTGCAAAGCGGTGATGGCGCGCTCGCCCAACGGCAAATGTTGCCGTGCTTCGCTCAAGCGACGGTCCACCGGACATGGCTGAAGCTTGACGCCATACCAGCTGGCCGCGGTCACCTCGTGGTCGCCGCGCTCCAGAAAATCCGCATCCAGTTGGTGGGCGATGACCGGACAACCCAGTTTCTCGCGCAAGCCGAACGCGCCCCCCGTGTGATCGTAATGACAGTGTGTCAGCAATAGAAAATCGATGTGCTCGGGCCGCACTCCGGTTTTTTTGATCTGGTCGAGCAATTGCGCCTGACCGCGTCCGGTGCCGGCATCGACCAGCGCGGCGTGACCGTCGAAATGGATCAGGTAGATGGCGGCGTCTTCAGGAGCGGTCAGACCGTAACCGCCCACCTGAAAAATTTCGCGGGTGATCGTGATGGGTTTCGACATCCGGGCGGGCGTCCTCGACTGGGCGTTCTTGGTGGGTTCGGTCTTGGGTGATGTCGCCGCAGCGGCAATTTTTTAGGAAGGGGCGGCGAACTCGGCCGAGCGCACGGTGCGGGCTACTTTATCGAGCACGCCGTTGACGAAGCGATGGCCTTGCTCCGCGCCGAACACTTTAGCCAGTTCGACCGCTTCATTGAGGATAATGCGAGAGCTGAGGTCTGGGTGGGCGAGCAATTCGTAACCGCCGATGCGCAAAATGGCGCATTCCACCGGATCGATTTGCGTGATGGGTCGATCCAGGTAAGGCGTCAGTACGGCGTCGATCTCCGCCACGCGCGCGGGAATCTGCCAGAGCAATTCCCGGAAATAGTCAGGATCGGCCTTCCCCAAATCCTGATCGGCCAGAAACTGGGACGCGATCCTGGACGGTTCCTGATCGGTCAATTGCCACTGATACAGGGCCTGCGCGGCGCAGCGCCGCGCCCAGGCGCGCTTGCCCGGCAGATTTTTGCGGTTGGGCTGGCGCATGGTCAGGCTTTCAAGCGCCGCAGCAAGCTGACCATTTCCAAGACCGACAGGGCCGCCTCGGCGCCTTTGTTTCCGGCCTTGGTGCCGGCCCGTTCCACGGCTTGATCGATAGTGTCCACGGTCAGTACGCCGAAACCGATGGGAATATCGTAGCGCAGCGAAACGCTGGCCAGCCCTTTGGTGCATTCGCCCGCGACGTATTCGAAATGCGGCGTGCCGCCTCGGATGACCGCGCCGAGAGCGACGATGCCGTCGTAGCGTTCGCTGGTGGCCAAGCGTTGCGCGGCCAGCGGCAATTCGAACGAGCCAGGGGTCCAGATCAGGTCGATGCTGGTTTCCGGCACGCCGTGACGGCGCAGGGTGTCGGCCGCGCCGTCGATCAAGCCGCGCACGATGAAACTGTTGAAGCGCGCCGCGACCAGCGCGATGCGGGCGTCCGGGAGCGGCGTGAAATCGCCTTCGATGGTGGTGAGGTCGGTCATGAGGCATTCCGTGATAAGGCAGAGAACCGGGTTAGGAGACGTATTCCACGACTTCCAGGCTGAAGCCGGACAAGCCGGTGATGCGTTTGGGAGCGCTCAACACCCGCATTTGCCGCACGCCGATATCGAGCAGGATTTGAGCGCCGATCCCGTAGGTGCGCAATTCGACCGATTGTTCGGTGGCGCGCGGCGTCTCGCTGGTCTCGAACTGATAGCCGCGCATCCGTCGGATCAAGGCGGCCGGATCTTCGGGCCGGCTCAGAAACACCAGCACGCCCGGCGGCTCTTGGGCCACGCGCTCCAGGGCGGCGCGCAGCGGCCAGCCGCTATCGGGCAGGCGCAAGGTCAGCAGGTCGCTCAACACGTGTTGGACGTGGACGCGCACCAGCGCCGGCCGGTCGGGTTTGATGTCGCCCTTGACCAGCGCGAAATGCACCTGGCGGCTGATCAGGTCCTGATAGGTCAGCACCTGGAACAGACCAAATTCGGTATTCATGACCGCATCGGCAACCCGTTCGACCGTCTTTTCATTCTGCATCCGGTAACGGATCAGGTCGGCGATGGTGCCGATTTTCAAAGCATGTTGTTGGGCGAAGCGTTCCAGATCGGGCCGCCGGGCCATGGTGCCATCGTCGTTGAGGATTTCGACCAGCACCGCCGCCGGTTCCAGATCGGCCAGCCGCCCCAGATCGCAGCCGGCCTCGGTGTGGCCGGCGCGGGTGAGCACGCCGCCGGGTTGGGCCATCAGCGGGAAGATATGGCCGGGTTGCACCAGGTTTTCGGGTTTGGCGTCGGGGCGCACGGCGGTGCGGATGGTATGGGCGCGGTCGTAGGCGGAAATGCCGGTGGTGACGCCTTGGGCCGCCTCGATGGAGACGGTGAAGTTGGTCGAAAAGGGCGCTGAGTTGTCGTGCACCATCAATGGCAAGTGCAGCTGTTGGCAGCGTTCGCGGGTCAGCGCCAGACAGATCAAACCGCGCCCGTAACGGGCCATGAAATTGATGTCTTCGGGTCGGACCATGGAGGCCGCCATCAGTAGATCGCCTTCGTTTTCCCGGCCCTCATCGTCCATGAGGATGACCATTTTGCCTTGCCGGAAATCGGCGAGAATTTCATCGATGGTATTGAGAGCCATGGTTATTTCCAAAACCCGTGTTCGCGCAAGAGCGCCTCGGTGAGCGCGCCGTCGGGTTGCGCGGCGCGCTCGCCCAGCAGCAGACGCTCCAGATAGCGGGCGATCAAGTCTACTTCGAGATTGACCCGTCGTCCCGTCGCAAAATGGGCCAGCGTGGTTTCCGCCAAGGTATGAGGGACGATGTTGAGTTCGAAGGCGGCGCCATCGACCCGGTTGACGGTGAGGCTGACCCCGTCCACGCAGATCGAACCTTTTTCGGCGATATAGCGCGCCAGCGCCGCCGGGGCCTGAACCCGCAACCGCCAGGAACGGCCGTCGGAGCGCCAGTCGGTCACCGTGCCGATGCCATCGACATGGCCGCTGACCAGGTGGCCGCCAAGTCGGGTCGTCGGGGTCAGCGCCTTTTCCAGATTGACGGTCAAACCGGGGGTGGCCGCGCCCAGCGTGGTGCGTTCCAGCGTCTCGCGCGAAGCGTCGGCCCAGAAGCCGTCGCCGGGCAACTCGACGGCGGTCAGGCAGACGCCGCTGACGGCGATGCTGTCGCCGAGCTGCACGTCGCTCAAGTCGAGCTTGCCGGTGGCGACGCGCAGCCGGGTGTCGCCACCCCGTGGTTGCAGGGCTGTGATGGCGCCGACAGCGGTGATGATGCCGGTGAACATAAGCTGGTTATCCCGTTCGGACGGTGATGGCCCACTGCAATGGCGGCATGGGGTCGAGCGGTGGCTAACGCGGTCGCAGCGTCAGGCGCCAATCGCGCCCCACCGCGCGCGTTTCCACAGTGTCCAGTTCCCATCGGTCTTGCATCCGGGTCAAGGCCGGTAATTGAAACAGGCCGCGCGCTCGGTCACCGAGCAGCAGCGGCGCCAGATAAATCACTAATTCATCCACCAACCCCGCCTGCAACAACGCGCCGGCCAAAGTTGGCCCGCTTTCGACATGAAGCTCGTTGCATTCGCGCCGGGCCAGTTCCGCCATGATGGCGTGCAACTGCAAGCCGCCCTCAGCGGCGGGAACAACGGCGATGTCCGCGCCCGCCGCTCGCAGGGCCGCTTGCCTGGCGGGATCGGCGCTGGCGGTGAAAATCAGCACCGAACCCGGCAACCGCAAGGTTTTCGCGGTCGGCGGCGTGCGCAATGCGGTATCGAGGATCACCCGCAACGGCTGACGTATCGCTTCCGCCAGACGGACGTTGAGGCCGGGGTCATCCACCCGCAGCGTGCCGCTGCCGGTCAGAATCGCCGAACTGCGCGCCCGCAGCCGTTGCACGTCCCGGCGCGCGGCCTCATCGGTCAACCAGCGGCTTTCACCCGAGGCTAGCGCGGTCCGTCCGTCCAGGCTCATCGCCAGCTTGACGCGAACGAACGGCCGGCCTTCGATCATGCGCTGGATGAAGCCGGGGTTCAGCGCCCGCGCTTCCGTCTCCAGCGCGCCACAGTCCACGGCGACGCCGGCATTGCGCAGAATCGTCAAGCCTTTGCCGGCGACTTGCGGGTTCGGGTCGGACATCGCGGCTACCAAACGGGTGATGCCCGCCGCCAATAAGGCATCGGTGCAGGGCGGGGTCCGGCCGTAATGGCAGCAAGGCTCCAGGGTCACGTAGGCGGTCGCGCCGCGCGCGCGCTCCCCGGCGACTTGGAGCGCATTGGCTTCCGCGTGCGGTTCGCCGGCGCGCTCGTGCCAGCCCTCCCCGACGATTTCGCCGTCCCGGACCAGCACGCAGCCCACTCTCGGGTTCGGATCGGTGCTGTAAAGACCGCGCCGCGCCAGCAGCAACGCTCGCGCCATGTGGCGGTAATCATCGGGGAGCATTACTCGGAATCCGCCCCGTCAGTCGCTTTTTGCAGTCGCTCGATTTCCTCGCGAAAGGCGTTGACATCCTCGAAACTCAAATAGACCGACGCAAACCGGACGTAGGCCACTTGATCCAGGTCACGCAGTTCCGCCATGAGCCATTCACCGATGCGCTGGCTGCTCAATTCCCGCTCGCCGCTGGCGCGGGCGCGGTTCTTGACGCGCAGCACGGTTTCCTCGATCCGTTCCGCGCTGACCGGGCGTTTTTCCAGGGCGCGCAACAGCCCGGTTCGCAGTTTTTCGTCCAGGAACGGCTCGCGGCGACCGTCGCGCTTCACCACCGGCGGCATGAGCAACTCCGCCACTTCGTAAGTGGTAAAGCGGGTATTGCAACGCGGGCATTCGCGGCGGCGGCGGACTTTATCGCCTTCCGCCGACAACCGCGAATCGATCACCCGGGTATCGGGCGTCCCGCAAAACGGACAGTGCATCGCCTATGCCTCGCGCTTTCCTTAGGGAAAATCAACCGTAATGAAAAACCTCATTGTACCCTATCGTCTTGCACGGCGTGGAAACAGACCAGCAAGAAACCGACTCAGGGCGTTGCCGGTCGCTCGAACACCGATCGAGCGCGGCCTGAGGGCAGGATCGTCAGCGCATCGGGACTTCCAGGAAAGCATCGATCACGGCGGTCCAAGCGTTGGCGATATTCCGTAAATCGTAGCCGCCGCCGCCGACGGCGATGATGCGGCCTTCGGCGTAGTCCTCGGCGATCTCGCACAAGCCGCGCGCGGCGCGCCCGTGCGCGCGAGCCGTATAGTGCAAGTGGGCCAGCGGGTCGCCACCCAAGCCGTCGGCCCCGCAGTTCATGAAGACGAGCTGCGGTTCCCAGCGGCGTAGAAAGGCTTCGGTCTTGTCCCACATCATCAAAAAATCGTCGTCGGCCGACAGCGGCAGCAAGGGAATGTTGAGCTTGCGGCCTTTGGCCGGCCCCTTGCCGACTTCGTAGGAAAAGCCGGTTTGCGGAAAGTTGTAGCGGCCGTCTTCGTGAATGTCGGCGAAGATGACGGTGGGGTCGTTTTCAAACGGATAAAACACCCCGTCCCCGTGGTGGGCGTCGATGTCCACGTAAGCGATGCGTTCCAGGCTGTAGTCTCGTTGCAGCAGCTTGATGGCGACGCCGACATCGTTGAACACGCAGAAGCCGGACGCGGTGTTAGGCATGCTGTGATGCAGGCCGGCGATGGGTAGGAAAACGCGGCGCAGTTCGTCGTTCATCACCTTGCGCAGGGCGTCGATCACGGAGCCGACCACCTTCACCGCATCCTCGTAAACCCCTTTGTAAGCCGGAGTGTCGCCGTAATCCAGCAAGCCTTCGCCGATCTTGGAATGGTGTTTGACCTTTTCCACATAGTCTGGCGTATGGAACAGTCTGAGCTGGTCTTCGGTCGCCATCGTGGGAGGCAGGATGCACACCTGATCGGTGAGTTGGCGGATGTGCATTTCATCCCAGAAGGCGTGGATGCGATCTTCGCTGAAAGGATGGTCCTCAAAGCCGTAATGGCTGATGTCGTCGCTGGTGTAGACAGCGACCTTTTTGCTGCGCGCCATGTGCTTCGCCTCGTGAAGGGGTGTGGCGAGTTGGGTATGGGCTATGATAATCGGATTCAGCGCCGGTGTGCGGGACCGTCCCGGCAAAATCCGCGCGAACCCACTTGCGCCGCCGGCCGCCTCGGTACGCACAGGACGGTACGGCATTTTCCAGGAGAGATCATGACTGCCATCGAACCGGAAACTCAGGATCGCTTTCCGCGCGACCGACAACCGACCGTCCGCATTCTGGCCATGCCGGCCGACACCAATCCCAGCGGCAAAATCTTCGGCGGCTGGATCATGGCTCAGATGGACGTGGCGGGCGGCATCGTCGCCTTGGAATACGCTGGGGGACCGGTGGTGACCGTCGCGGTCGCCTCCATGAAGTTTCATAAGCCGGTCTTTGTAGGGGATTTGATCAGCTGTTTTGCGCGCGTTCAAAAGGTGGGCGCGACCTCGATCACGGTTTTGGTCGAGGTGTTCACCCAGCGCGCTCACGACGGCACGCTGCAAACCGCCAAGGTGACCGAGGCGGTGATCGTTTATGTGGCCATTGACGGCGACGGTCTGCCGCGCGCCCTGCCGGAGCGGGGGCCGGATTTCGGTCAGTACTGGTGAAAATACCGCTAGAAAGCCCGCGTTAGCGTAAATTCCGCGCCCGACTGCTCTGGTCTGAGCGGACTGGCGTTCTTATACTTCAATTCCCGCTTTACCGAGGCGCGCGTTTGGAAAACATTGGCTTGGTCGTAGCAGCGTTGCTGCTGGTGGCGTTGAATGGTTTTTTCGTGGCTGCCGAGTTCGCATTGGTCAAATTACGGCAGACTCGCCTTCAGGCCATCGCCAAGGGTTACGGCTGGCGCGGGCGGATTGCAGTCATGGTGCACGGCCGCCTCGACGCTTATCTGTCCGCCTGTCAGTTGGGCATCACTCTGGCTTCGCTGGCTTTGGGTTGGATTGGCGAGCCGGCTTTCGCTCGGTTGCTGGAGCCGTTGTTTGAATGGCTGAGCGTCACATCGCCGGAGCTGATCCATACGGTGTCGATTATTTTCGCCTTCTCGGCCATTACGTTCCTGCACATCGTGGTGGGCGAACTAGCGCCCAAGTCGCTGGCCATCCGCCGGCCGGAACAGGTTTCGCTCTGGATCGCCATTCCGCTTTATCTGTTCTATTGGATCATGTATCCGGCGATCTGGCTCCTGAACGCCAGCGCCACCGGCGTGCTGCGGCTGGCCGGCCTGGATAGCGCGCAAGGCCATGAATCCCACTATTCGGCGGACGAACTCAAGCTGATCCTGCGCGACAGCAACCCGTCGGAACGGATGAGCCGGGACGAGTTGCGAGTCGTGGCGCACACCTTGGATTTCAGCGATCTGGAAGTATCGGAGCTGATGCGGCCCATCGGTGAAGTGGTGGGATTGCATCAGGGACGGACGCTGGCCCAAAACCTCGAAACCATCTATCACAGCCGCTACAGCCGCTATCCCTATTTCGCCAAGGACGGCGAAACGGTGCTGGGCATCATCCATTTGAAGGATTTATTCCTGGCCGAACAGCACGGCAAACCCGTCGACAATCTCAGCGATTATCTGCGCCAGGCGCACTACATCGCGCCCACCATGCCGGCTTTCGAGCTGTTTCGGCGCTTTCGCAAGGGCGCGCCGCACTTCGCCATCGTCGGCCAGAAAGGCAGCAAGGCCGATGGTTTCATCACGTTGGACGACATGCTGGGCGCGCTGGTCGGCGGTATCCGCGACGAATTCCGTCAGAGCCAGAACGATTGGACCCGGCTGGACGACGATACGCTGATCGGTAAGGGCAGCCTGCCCATTTTCTCATTGGAGCGCGAACTCGGTATCGAGATCGAAAATGAAAGCGTCGATTCGATCGGCGGCTTGATCATGTGGAAGCTGGGCGATGTGCCCCATGAGGGTCAGAAAATCGAATTCGAGCACTTCGATGTGGTGGTGAAGAAGATGAACGGCCCCCGCATCATGCTGGTCAGGGTTTATCCGAAGGATCTGGAAGAGCTGTAGGGAGCTGCTGGCCGGGTTCGCCGTAACCGCCCCCGCCCGGCGTTTCGAGCGCGAACGCATCGCCAGAGCGCAGGGCGATCTCAGCGGTTCCCGGCAATTCCTCGATCCGCCCGTCAGCGCGCTCCACGCGATTGCGGCCGATGCGGCCCGGTCGTCCGCCGTTCAGACCGTGCGGCGCGGTGCGGCGACGACCGGAAAGAATCGCGCCGGTCATCGGTTCCAGGAAGCGAATGCGCCGGCTGACGCCATCGCCGCCGCGCCAGCAGCCCGCGCCGCCGCTGTTTTCGCGGATGCGAAATTCCTCCACCCGCACCGGGAAGCGCCATTCCAAAACCTCCGGGTCCGTCAGCCGGGAATTGGTCATGTGAGTTTGGACGGCCGATGCGCCATCGAAACCCGGCCCCGCCCCGGAACCGCCGCAGATCGTTTCGTAATACTGCTGGCGGTCGTTGCCGAAGGTGAAATTGTTCATGGTGCCTTGCGCCGCCGCCATGATGCCGAGCGCGCCGTAGAGCGCATCGACGATATGTTGCGAGGTTTCCACGTTGCCCGCCACCACCGCCGCTGGCGGCCGTGGATCGAGCAGCGAGCCCGCCGGGATGATGAGGTCCAGCGGTCGCAAGCAGCCGGCGTTTAGGGGAATGTCATCATCCACCAAGGTGCGGAACACATACAACACCGCCGCCAGACAGACCGCGCGCGGGGCATTGCAGTTGCTGGTTTGCTGTAGTGAGGTGCCGCTGAAGTCGATCTTGGCCGAACGCCGCGCCCGGTCTAGGGTGATGGCGACCCGAATCACCGCGCCGTTGTCCATCTCGCAGGCGAATTCCCCGTCCCGCAACCGGTCCAGCGCCCGGCGCACCTGCTCGGCGGCGTTGTCTTGAACGTGGCCCATGTAGGCGTTGACGGCGACAAGGCCGAAGTGCGCCACCATCCGCCGCAGCTCTTGCGCGCCTTTCTCGTTGGCGGCGATTTGGGCGTGCAGATCGGCCAAATTCTGACCGGGATTGCGAACCGGCCACGGACCGGCGTTCAGCCGTTCCAGTAGTTCCCGTTCGCGAAACCGGCCGCCGCCGACCAGTTGAAAATTATCCAGCAGCACGCCTTCCTGCTCGATCCTGATGCTGTCCGGCGGCATCGAGCCGGGGGTGGTGCCGCCGATGTCGGCGTGATGGCCGCGCGAGGCGACATAGAACAATAATGCTTGCTCGGACTCATCGAAAACCGGACTGATGACGGTGATGTCCGGCAGGTGCGTGCCGCCGTTGTAGGGCGCGTTGCTGGCGTAAACGTCGCCCGGTTGGAATTGGCCACCGCGCGCCTGAATCAATGCCCGCACCGCTTCGCCCATCGAGCCGAGATGCACCGGGATGTGCGGAGCGTTGGCGATCAACTGACCGTCCCGGTCGAACAGCGCGCAGGAAAAATCCAGCCGTTCCTTGATGTTGACCGAATGCGCGGTATTAGCGAGCGTCACGCCCATCTGTTCGGCCACGGCCATGAACAGGTTATTGAACACCTCCAGCATGATCGGATCGGCTGCCGCGCCGATGGCGTTTTGACGGGGGCGGGGCTGCTGGCGGGTCAATATCAGGTCGTTGCGCGCCGTGACCTCGGCCTGCCAGCCGGGTTCGATCAGCGTGGTCGAGCCGGCTTCGCCGATCAGCGCCGGGCCGGGAACCCGGTCACCGGGTCGGAGATCGTCGCGCCGGTAAAGCGGGGCGGCGCTATCGAGTCCGGTGCGGTACAGGCGAATGTGGGCGGCGGGTTGCAGCGGGCCGGTGCGCGCTGTGGGAACCGGGGCTGCGCCAGCCGCGTCGGCGTTCACGCCGATGGTCTCGACCGCCGCCGCTTCCACGATCAGCCCTTTGTCGGGCATGACAAAACCGTAGTGTTGGCGGTGGGCAGCCTCGAACCGAGCAGGCGCGTCAGCAAGTTCATCGGCGGCGACGGTCAAGGCGGTATCGCTGCCGGCGTAGCGCAGGCGGAGCGTGCGCACGGTTTGGAGCCGCGCCGCAAGCGCATCGCGCGCCGTCATCTCCTGACGTCCGCTCTGCTCTAACTCATTGAAAATACTTTCCAACGCCGGTAACAGGTCAGCGTCGAGCGGCTGCTCGACCGCCTGCTGCCGCAACAGCCGAGCATCAGCCAGGCCCATGCCGTAGGCTGACAGCACGCCGGCCAGCGGATGAATGAAGATGGCCGGCATTCCCAGAGCGTCGGCTACCGCGCAAGCGTGCTGGCCGCCCGCGCCGCCGAAACAGCACAGCGTGTACTCGGTCGCGTCGTAACCGCGCTGGGTCGAAATCTGCTTGATGGCGTTCGCCATGTTTTCGACGGCGATTTTCAGAAAACCCTCGGCTAATTCGGCCGGGCTATAGGTCTTGCCGGTGGCGGCGTCAATGTCGGCGGCGAGCGCTTCGAAGCGTTGCAGCGCCACATCCCGATCCAGCGGTTGATCCTGACCGGGGCCGAACATGCGGGGAAAGAAGTCCGGTTGCAGGCGTCCCAACAGCAGATTGCAGTCGGTGACGGTCAGCGGGCCGTCGCGCCGGTAACACGCGGGTCCCGGATCAGCGCCAGCCGATTCCGGCCCTACCCGCAGCCGGGTTCCATCGAAGCGGCAAATCGAACCGCCGCCCGCCGCGACGGTGTGGATGTGCAGCATCGGGGCGCGCAGCCGCACCCCGGCGACCAGCGTTTCGAAAGTGCGTTCGTACTCGCCGGCGTAGTGGGCGACATCGGTGGAAGTGCCACCCATGTCGAAGGTGATGATCCGGTCGAAACCGGCCTGCAAGGCGGTGCGGACCGCGCCGACGATGCCGCCGGCCGGGCCGGACAGAAGGCTATCCTTACCCTGGAAATGGCCGGCATCGGCCAAACCGCCGTTGGACTGCATGAACGACAGTCGAGCATCGCTCAAGGCGCCGGCGATCTGATCCACGTAGCGGCGCAGGATCGGTGACAGATAGGCGTCGACCACCGTGGTATCCCCGCGCCCGATCAGCTTCATCAACGGGCTGACCTCGTGCGAGACCGAAACCTGAGTGAAGCCGATCGCGCGGGCCAATTCCGCCGCTTGTCGTTCGTGTTGCGGGTAGCGATAGCCGTGCATGAACACGATGGCAACGGCGCGAACGCCGGCCTGATAAGCGTCTTCCAAGGAAATACGGGCGCTGTCGGCATCGAAGGGGACGACGGTTTCGCCTCGGGCGGACACCCGCTCGCGGACTTCCGCCACCCGCTCGTAGAGCAGTTCCGGCAGTACGATGTGGCGGGCGAACAGTTTGGGTCGGTTTTGATAGCCGATCCGCAGCGCGTCGCGAAAGCCCTGAGTGATCAGCAGCAAGGTACGGTCACCTTTGCGTTCGAGCAACGCGTTGGTGGCGACGGTCGTACCCATTTTCACCGCCGCGATCCGTTCGGCCGGGAGGGGTTGATTGGCGGGAATGTCCAGCAGCTCGCGAATGCCTTGCAAGGCGGCGTCGGGGTAGTGTTCCGGGTTGTCCGACAACAACTTGAGCGTCAGCAACCGGCCATCGGGAGAGCGGGCGACGATATCGGTGAACGTTCCGCCCCGGTCGATCCAGAATTGCCAGCGGGCGCACGTTGGAGCGGCCGGTTTATTCACAGTGACGTTTCACGTTAACGGCGGCTTGGGGGTCCAACGGCCAGAAATGAACCTCAATCGGACCATTCTGATTGCCGAGGTCTGATAGGTTCGGTAGGGAAGAATAAAATAAAAATACGTTCGTTCAACAGCTTGAATCGACATGGAGTTCTTCGAAAACATGGCATGAGACTTGTAATCCCTTGCGAAAGCGTACTGCTTTAAAGGCTTCAGTTGAGCGAGGAGGACTACCATGATGGCCATGCGACGACACGAGATCAATCTTGATGAATCTCAAGAAGCCGGCGAGCGTCGAGTGCTCGGCGGCCGGTTGCCGGTTCGAGAGGCAGCGGAGGATCGGACACGACGCCGCACGTTTAAGGAAAGGTGCGATCAAGGTTTGACGGCCTTGAAATGGTTGAAAGACGCGACGACCGCGCTCAGTTCGCTGAAATCAATTGTCGCCTCGGCTTTTGGAGTGGGAATATTCGTTTATTCCACGTCTTCGCCAGTCAGTTTGCTGGCCGAACTTTTTCCGCAGATCAGCGGCGGCAAGCAGTTCATGTGGTCGGACCCGAACAGCGCGCTCAAGGCGGGATTCGACAGCGCGTGCGCGCGTCCGAATTTGCGGAATGCATTTGGTTTGTTAGCCGTGGGGTCTGGATTACGGTTGCAATATGGCTTGACTCCCAATCTGCAAAGCGGCGGATGGGGCGTGCATTGGGCTAGCACGCCGACCAAGCATTTCGATGCGTCCGAATTTGAAGCGTTCAGCGTCTGGGTGCGTGGCGGCAGCGGCGACGAATCGTTCGAGATCGGGTTGAAAGATACCCAAGGCGTGGAAGTCAAAATTGAGTCGAAAGATCGAGTAGCCGCCGACGCACTCAAAAGCGGTGTTGAAATCATGATTCCATTAAGTGAATTCAAGGGCGTCAATGTGCGTTCGCTGAATAACGTTAGTATCAGCTTTAATGAAGCGCATGGTTCGGGCGGACTCTGCTTCAATAATTTGAAGTTTGAAAAGCCAAGCATCGGTACTTGAAGCGTAAGTATTACGTTAATTCAATACGTTGTTTCTAACTTGTTTAAGTATAGGAGTTGAAAAATTTATTTGGTGGTTTCTTCGATTTTGGTTAATACAAAATTATCTACTGGATAGAGATAGCTATTACTGCCTTTATGGTATGACCAGACGGTAATTGAATTATTCTCTGGTTTCACAGCGATCAACCCCCCTTCATGCCAAAGGTAAGAGAAATCATTAACCATCACGCCATAAGTAAAACCTTCAGGTAGCTTTGGCGCGATTTCAAGTTTGCCAATCTGAGGATGACCGATAGAGGGGCCTGTCATCCAAGAAGCTCTAAATTTATTGTCTGATTTTTGTAGGGTCCAGACTTCTCGATTCTTATCAACAATCCCATTCTGGGAAAGCAGATAGCGTTGGTCGTTACTATTTTTATATTCACCCGGAGTGAAAATTGATTCACGATTTAATGGAGCAGGTTTAGGCCGCTTGGCTTCAAGACAATTCAAGTATGTTATTTAAATTTTCATAATTATCGCCCGCCTTCAATCGGCCGCAATCTGCGGCCAAGCTGGATGAAAATAAAAGAATTATGCAGGAAAGCAGGAGTCTGTTCATTGATGCTTCTCCCTGAACAGGCAGGCTATTGGCGGATTTGAACTGGCGCACTGATTAACGGTGTCAGCGACCATGGAAGGGGTGGAAGCGTTATCTTTATTGTGAAGCGATTGCCCTTCATTATGCAGTTTTACCGCAGCCTTGCGAGGAGGCTGGATCGCGCTGGCTTGAGAAGGTTTTTCGAAATTGTTAATCGTGGTTGACGTATTGGCAGTCACGGACGTATTGGAGGTGACCGTATTAGAAAGCACTGAAGTGTTGGAGGTAATCGACGTATTCGTCACGGCCGGCACGACGGGCGGTTGAGGATTTAAAAAAGTTTTGACGGCTACCCAAGCTGAAATAATGCCCGTGAGCGTGCCGATAATCCCTATAATGATGTTGATCTTTGCGTATCTTGGTTCCATGTCTTTATGGCGCGAGCTGGAAGCCGGTGGATTCATGAGGCCCCATTCAATTAAACATGCGATAGCTTAATCATGGTAAGCAACTGGGGCGATTCATTCAAGCCAGCGGCGGTCGGCTGTAGTGCTGGATGGCCGCCAAAAACATGCCCTTGCGGATGGGCTTGGTCAGATGGCCGTTGCAGCCGGCGTCCAGGCTGCGTTGTTCGTCTTCCTTCAAGGCATTGGCGGTCAAGGCGATGATCGGCACCGGCGCGTAGCCCTGTTCGCGTTCCCACTGGCGAATCAGTCCGGTGGCGGTGTAACCGTCCATCACCGGCATTTGCACGTCCATCAAGATCAAATCGTAGCTGCCTCGCTTGAACAGTTCGACCGCCACCGCGCCGTCTTCGGCAAGGGTCAACCGGTGCGAGGTTTGTTTGAGATAAGCCCGGATCAGCATGACATTGTCCTTGGCGTCGTCCGCCATCAGGATGGACAAGCCTTCATCTTCCGACTGACCGGCCAGCAACCCGCTGATGCGGGTGCGGGTGCGCGGTTCGACGCGCGGAATGCCATTGGCGTAATTGACGAGCTGATTGACCGCATCCCATAGCACTTGACGCTTGATCGGCTTCATCAGACAGACGATTCGCCCCCTGGCCGCTTCCGCCATCTCATAACAGCAGCGTTCGCCGCTGCCCAGTAGAACGATCGGCAAGGTCGAATAACCCGCTTCCTGGTCCAAAACGTCCAGCAGATTCGGCCCGGAGCAATCCGGCAGTTGCGAATCGAGCACCAGCATGTGCCGGGGGCGGTCGCTGATGGGCCGGTCGCGCAACTGGCCCAAGGCGGTTTCGACGGTTTCCGCCTCCGCGACGCTCGCGCCACCCACGCTCAGAGCCTCACTGACGATGAGGCGGTTGATGGCGACATCATCGACCACCAACACCGTCCAACCCGCCAGCGCGGGTGCGGCGAGCGCTTTGGCGGTCAGCTCCGGTGAGATCGTGCCGAGCTTGACCGTGAAAAAGAACGTGCTGCCTTGACCGGCTTGGCTTTCCAGGCCGATCTTGCCACCCATCAACTCGACCAGCCGCCGGCTGATGGCCAAGCCCAAGCCCGTGCCGCCATATTTTCGATTGATCGAGCCGTCGGCCTGAGTGAACGCTTTGAAAATAAGCTCTTGTTTTTCAGAGGCGATGCCGATACCGGTATCGGTCACCGAGAAGCACAGATGACCCGGAACGGACGAACTCGGGTCGTTCTCCACTACGAGAATCACTTGACCGCGTTCGGTGAATTTGATGGCGTTGCCGATCAGGTTGGTCAAGATCTGTTGCAAGCGACGGGGATCGCCTTCGAGGGTGAGCGGAACCTCCGGCGCGATCCGCAAGATCAGTTCAAGCCCCTTTTTCATGGCCCGCATCGCCACCAAATCGATCTGCTTGTTCAGCAAGCTTTCCAGATCGAAGACTTCGTGGTCGAGCGTCAGCTTGTCGGCTTCGATTTTCGACAGGTCGAGAATATCTTCGATCAGGACCAGCAAATTCTCGCCGGCGTTCTTGAACACCTCCAGATAGTTGCGTTGCTCGCGGCTGAGTTTGGTTTCGGCCAGCAGATCGGCCATGCCGATGATCGCGTTCATCGGCGTGCGGATTTCGTGGCTCATGTTGGCCAGAAATTCGCTCTTGGCGCGGTTGGCGGTATCGGCCGCTTCCTTGGCGTTCTGGAGTTCCTCGGTGCGCGCTTCGACCAATTTTTCCAGATCGTTGCGGTAGGTGGTCAGTCGGGCGTTATTTTGCTGGATGGTGTCCAGCATCTGGTTGATGACGAAACCGAGTTGGGCGATTTCATCGGTGTTGCCCGAGATGAAACGGGAGCCCAACTGGCCGGATTGCACTTGCCGGGCGACTTGGGAAATCTCGCGGATCGGCCAGATGATCTTGCGGGCCATGGCATGGAGCAGGATGCCGAACAGCGCCATCAGGACCAAGGTGAAGGCCAGCAGCGAACGCTCGATATGAGAATGAATGATCCGGCTGTCTTGGGATTCTCGTTGATAGCTGTCGATGGCCCGCGTGGAAATCACCGACAGGACATGAATCAAACGCCCGGTCAGGTCGTCGAATTTTTGATCCAGGGTGTCGATCGTGGTTTCCAGCGTGGCATCCTGCTCCGACAGCGTTTGCGCGCGCTGGGTTTTGAGCTGGATGAGCCGTCTGAACAGCTTTTCGTAGTCGGCCAGCAGCACGGAAATTTCATCGATTTTACTTTGCGGCAGCACATCGGACAGGTTGGGGTCCAACCGGCGGATGGCGGCTTTGGCCGCGTTCAGCAAGACCGTGAACTGCTGTTCGGCGTCCGGGCGATGTTGCGACAGCGCGGCTTGCTCCCAAAAACGGATTTCCCAGAATTTCCGTTCCAGCTCGCGGGTTTCACGATCGGTCAGCATGGCCGATTCGGCGCGCTGGGCGTTGGCGGACAAGCGCTCCAGAAATAACACGACTCCGGTATAACCGGCGCCGAACAGGACCAGGCATAAACCGGCCATCACATAAAAATATTGTTTTACCGTGCCGAGCATAGCGTTATCGTGGTGGCATAAAATCAGGCGCCGTTCAGAGCAGCTTTCCGAAAGCGTTTGTAAAGAGGCGAGCTAAAGCGGCTCAACCGCGACGGACCGTCAGTCTTGCTGGTATGATTGAGCGCGGCCCACGCGCGTTATAGTATTCATTTGATGGCGAACTTTCTCGGCGAATTTGAATGCAAGCTCGATTCCAAGCTGCGAATCGCGCTGCCGGTCGCCTTGAGAAAACAGCTTCCGGTCGAAGCCGAGGGCCGCTTGGTGGTCAACCGGGGTTTCGAGCAGCATCTGGTGCTGTATCCCTTTACCGAGTGGCGGCGCGTCACCGCCGAACTCGACCGCTTGAATCCGTTCGTCAAGAAAAATCGCGACTTCGCGCGCTATTTTCACCGGGGCGCCACCGAACTGGAACTGGACGCCAGCGGCCGGTTGCTGTTGCCGCGCCGGCTGTTGGATTACGCCGGCATTCGCGATGCGGTGATCCTGCTGGCTTACGCCCAGCGCATCGAATGCTGGGATCCGACGCTGTACGAGAACTTGCTGTCCGACGAACCGGCCGACTTCGCCCGGCTGGCGGAGGAAATCATGGGGGGCGCGGGGCGCGCGGAGCGAGACGTGGAACGCTTGCCGGACTTTCGGGGTCTGCCGCCGCCTGGTTCGCGCCATTAGTCGACGGCGCTTGATCCAGCATGACCAGCGGTCCGCCAGCGGCGTCGGCGTCGGCGGGATCGTGGGTGACCAGCAAGGTAGGCAAGCGCCGCTGGCGGGCGTGCTCGAACACGAACGTCCGCATCCGCGCCCGCAGTTCGGCGTCCAGCTTGGAAAACGGTTCGTCCAGCAACAGGGCAGCCGGCTCCGCCAACAAGGTGCGCATCAGCGCGGCGCGGGCGCGTTGGCCGCTGGATAAGGTTGCCGGATCTCGGTCGCCCAAGTCTTCCAAACCCGCATCCCGCAAGGCGGTTTCCACCCGGAAACGCCGGGTCTGGCGGGAATGTCCGCTTTTTAGGCCAAACGCCAAATTCTCGGCGACGCTCAGATGAGGAAACAGCAGCGCGTCCTGAAACAGAATGCCGACCCGCCGTTGTTCCAGCGGTAGATTCACCAACTCGCGCCCGCTGAGTCGCACGGAGCCTTCAGCGCGAAACGCGGGCGGCAGGGTGCCGCAAAGGTAGTTGAGCAAGGTGGATTTGCCGCAACCGCTCGGCCCCATTACCGTGATCACCTCGCCGGAGTGGATCGTCAGGTTCAAGGGCGCGAACAAAAGGCGGTTTTGCAGGCTGATGCGGACTTCCTGCAAGATTAAAATATGAGGGTCGGCGGCCTTCATTTCAGGGCTCCCGCCGCCGCGCCAGCCACAGCGCCAGGGCGAAGCCGAGCAGCGGCAGCGCCGTCTGCACCGCCGCGAACACGCCGATGATCCGCCGGTTGCCGCCGCTCGCCAAGGTGACCGCCTCCGTGGTGACGGTCGCGTACCGACCCGCGCCGGCTAACAGCGTCGGCAGATATTGCGCGACGCTGACCGAAAAGCCCACCGCCGCCGCCACCGCGACCGGGCCGCGCAACATCGGCAATTTGATCCGCCAGAAGCTTCGGGCGTGACTGGCTCCCAACGCCAGCGCGGTCTGTTCGTAACGGGGATCGAACGCCCGCCAGGGATCGGCCAGCGACAGGAACACATAGGGCAGCACGAACAGCAGATGGGTCCAGACCAGCGCCGGCCAGCCGCCGTCCAGGCCGCTCCAAGCCAGCAGCACCTGAATGCCGAACAAAAAACCGACTTGCGGGACCAGCAGGGGCAGATACAGCAACCATAAACTTCGGCCCGAGAAGGTCGGACGACGGTGGCCTTCATGCTCCAGGCAAGCGACCGACAACACCAGCGCCAGCCCGGTCGCCGCCACGCCGATAATCAAAGTATGCCACGTCATGGCCAGCAGATTGTCGAACTGACCGCTCCAATTTTCCAAGGTCCACTGTTCGGGCCAAGCCAGCGGAAACGTCCAGCGACGGGCGAACGACCACAGCACCATGACCAGCACGCTGGAAGCCGCCAGCCCCAACGCCAGCCCGCCGCCGCCGAGCGCCGTCTGGCGGGAGGTAGCGCCCGTGCCGCCGCGCGCGCCACCGACCAGCCAGGGCCGGCTGTAGCGTGCTAGCCTGCGGAGCGCGCCTTCCCACGTCGCCAGCGAAACCAGCGTCAGCAACGTCAGCAGAATGGCCGCCGCCGCCGCGGGCAGGCGCCAGGTCAACACCGGGTCGTTGAACCAGCGCAGCGCCTGCACCGCCAGGGTCGGCGGCGTGCTGGGTCCGATGATCAGCGCCACATCGACCACGGTCAGCGCGAAAGCCAGCGCGGCAAACACCGGCAAGCGCAGCAGCGGATAGAGCGAGGGCAGGATCACCTTCAAGAAAACCATCACCGGGCCGTAACCGAGCGAGCGCGCCACGGCCGACCAGGAGTCGACCGGTAATTGGGCCAGACCGGCCAGCCCCATGAAGAGTAGATAAGGCGTTTCCTTGAGAGTCAGCGCCAGAATCAGGCTCAACCCCCAACGGTCTTGCGGTCCGAAACCGGCAAAATCGGGCGGTCGCTCCCAGCCGGTTGCCCACGGCGCCAGCCAGCGCGCCAGCCAGCCGCTGGGGGCGATCAGGAACGCCAGTCCGAAAGCCAGCGCCGCGGGGGGGATCGCCAGCAACGGGGCCAACCAACGGCGGATGCGGTGCAGCCAGGCCGTGTGATAGCACGTCGCCAACAGCGCCAACGCCAGCAGCAGCGACAGCGAGGTGGTGGCGAAGCCGGTCCACAGCGTCAGTCCCAGCGAATGCCACAAACCCGGTTGCGCCAACAGAGCGCGCCAGGGTTGCAGGGAAAACTCAGCGGCGCCCACTACCGGCAACCAGCCGACTGCTGGCAGCAGGGTGCCGATCAAACCGGCTCCGATAGGAACCAGTAGTAAAAACAGCGTCAGCGCCGGCGCGCGGGCGAGCGAGACTCCACCCCAAGGCTCACCCTTCACCGCGGGCGTCTCAAACTAGCGGCTGTAGCGGGCGCGCCATGCGGCTTCCAGTCGCTCCATCCAACTCGGGTGCGGTTCGGGCAACGGCGTGCCCAGTTCGCCAGGGCTCAGCGTGGCGACGCCTCGCTTCAACCGGGTAAATCGCTCGCGGTCGGCGGCCGTCAGCTTTTCGAGGCCCAGCACGGTCGGATCGCCCCAAACGGTGGGGTCCAGTTTGCGGGCTTGCGCTTCGGGTGACAGCAGGAAATTGGCGACGACCTGGGCGCCCTCCTTGGCGCTGGAATTGTAAGGAATGGCAACGAAATGAGTGTTGCCGATGGTGCCGCCGGCCAATACGTAGGTGCGCACCGTGTTCCGCAGGTTGCCTTTTTCGATTTCCGCCGAAGCGTCGTTGGGGTTGAGACTGAACGCGAGATCGATTTCGCTATCCGCCAGCAGTTGGCGCAGCGCCGGCGCGCTTTGGGGGAAGGTGTGACCTTGCCGCCAGAGGTGCGGGCGGATTTCGTCCAGCCACCCCCACAACGGCACGGTCACCGGCCCGAAACTGGTTTCGCTCACCGGTTTTTGCAAGGCTTCTTGCTGGTCGGTCAGTTCGATGAGGATCTGTTTGAGAAAGGTCGAGCCGAGCGTATCCGGCGGTTCTGGATAGGTGAACCGGCCGGGATGCGCCTTGGCGTAAGCCATCAGTTCGGAAGCCGACTTCGGCGGATGGGTTAATTGCGTCGGATCGTAAATGAAAACGATCTGGGCCTTGCCCCACGGGGCTTCCATGCCGTCGACCGGCTCGGTGAAATCCAGCTTGGTGCTTGGGATGGTGACGGTATCGACCGAGGGGTAGTTGGGCAGCCGCTCGGAGAAAGGCCCGAACAATAAACCGTTATCCTTCATGGTGTGAAAATTTTCGCCGTTGATCCACAGCAGATCCACCGTGCCCTTTTCGTGGCGGCCGGCGTATTTTTCCGCCAGAATCCGCGATACGGTTTCGGCGATATCGGCCACCTTCACATGATGGAGCACGATGCCATAGCGGTCCTTGACCTGGTCGCCGACCCAGGCGATGTAGGCGTTGATTTTTTCATCGCCGCCCCAGCCGTTCCAATACACGGCTTGACCTCGCGCTGTTTTCTCGATGTCTTCCCAAGACGGTTCGGCGGCGCCGATCGCTCCAGCCGTGATGAACGCAGCCAGCAGCAAGGCCATGCCACGCAGTCGCCTGCTCGATAAGTTGTCCATCATCGCCATCACGCATCCCCTTGAATCAAGTGTCATTCACGCTTCGCGCGGCGGCTTGTCGCCCGCCGTTTCGGCACGTTTGGGTTATCGCCATCGGATTAGATGATGATCTACCCGATGGGTGGTATGCGCCACCCGCCTGTACCGTCCGGGTCGGGTTGGCTGCGCCAAGTCAAAGGTATATTGTCCAGACCCCCCAAAAACAGTCCTAACAAGATTACTCTTATTGGAGATAGTTTGATGGGATGAGCTCGCTTGAGCCGATTGAAGGTCACTCGGGTCGGATTTCAATTGTAGTGACTGGGAACCGCGATAGCGTGGTACAGCTCAGAAATACTGCGGCTTCATTCGAACAATCTTATCGGTCGGTCGAGAGAAGACAAGCCCCGTCTTTATCATGGGAGATAACCGCCATGACAACCGCTCGCAAACTCGATATAGGCGTCTTGAAACGGTTGACGATCCGCTGCATTTCCGAAACGGGTTGGTTCGATACCGATACCGTATTTGGCGACATTCGTGAGGCCGGTGGCGCTGAAACCGATCAGTACGCCATCCCCTGGCCACCGTTTGGCGCGCTGCACGCGGATAACGCCGCTGGCTTCTCGGCCTTGCTGGAGGCGGAACAGATCGATGGGAGCGTGCGCCGTCTGCTGTTCGACACCGGCTGGAATCCGGCCTGGATGGACCGGCGTTTCGCTGAGGAAGGCATCGACCGGCTATTGCGGGAAGGCGAGATCGAAGCGCTCATCATCAGTCACGAGCATTTCGATCACTTTTGGGGGGTCGGATCGACGCTCAAGCACTGCCCCGGAATCACCATTTACGTCCCCGAAGGGTTTCATCCGGCGGGCTTCGATTTGATCCGCCAGCAGGGTCATACCGGATCGGTCGTCACCGTGGCCGCCGACCGACCCCAGATTCTGTTTCGCGGCCTGGCGCTGGTCAGTTTTCCGATGAACACGCTGCTGAAGGTCGGGGGCGAAAATGTCCTGTACGCCCATCTTCACGAGCGCGGCATGGCGATGGTGACCGGCTGCGGTCATGGTGGCGTCCTCAATTTATTGGACTACGCCCGTCAGGCGTTCGTCGGCGGCGAGCGCATTCACGCGCTTTACGGCGGGCTGCACATCGCGCCGCTGGATGATTGGGATGAAGCCCGCGATCGCATCATCAACGGCCTGCGCAGCTACCACATCGACAAACTGGCTTGCAATCATTGCACCGGGCGCACGGCGGTCGAGAAAATGTTGGAAATCGGCCTACCGGTGCAGCGAGGTACCGCCCGTAACGGCTCTCAAACGAATTTATTCCTGGGTAATGGAGACGTGTTGGAATTGGGATGAGCAGGGTTGGTCTGTCGCTGCCGGCGCGATGCGCCAGGCCAGTGTTTCCCCGGCCCGCAGTGGAACCAATTCATCCGCGCCGAACGGCAACCGTTCGGGCACCAAGGTCGCCTGACGGCACAGGGTGATCGTGCCAGTATTGCGCGGTAGGCCGTAAAAATCGGGGCCATGAAAGCTGGCAAAGGCTTCCAGCCGCTCCAATGCGCCGACCGAATCGAACGCCTCGGCGTACAGCTCCAGCGCGGCGTGAGCGGTGTAGCAGCCGGCGCAGCCGCAAGCGGTTTCCTTGCCTTGACGCGGATGGGGTGCGCTGTCGGTGCCGAGAAAATATTTGGGGTTGCCGCTGGTGGCGGCTTCGAGCAGCGCCTGACGGTGCCGCTCGCGCTTGAGGACCGGCAGGCAGTAGTAATGAGGCCGGATGCCGCCCTGAAAAATCGTGTTGCGGTTGTAGAGCAGGTGATGAGCGGTGAGGGTGGCGGCAACCGTGGCCGGCGCTTCTCGCACGTAATCCGCCGCATCCTGGGTCGTGATGTGCTCCAGCACGATCTTCAAGACGGGAAAATCCCGCGTGAGCGGGTCCAAAACCCGTTCGATGAACACCGCCTCACGGTCGAACAGATCGACCGTCGGGTCGGTGACCTCGCCGTGAATCAATAACGGCAATCCTTGGGTCTGCATCGCGTCCAACACCGGGTAAATTCCGCGAAGGTCGGTCACGCCCGCATCGGAATGCGTCGTTGCGCCGGCGGGATAAAGCTTGCAGGCGACGATATGGCCGGTCGCCTTGGCGCGGGCGATCTCGGCGGGTGGGGTGGCGTCGGTCAAATAGAGGGTCATCAGCGGTTGGAAAGCCGCCGCGGGCGGCACGGCTTCCAAAATTCGCGACCGGTAGCTCAAGGCCTGTTCGGCGGTCGTCACCGGCGGGCGCAGGTTGGGCATGATGATGGCGCGGGCGAACTGACGGGCGCTGTGCGGCACCACCGCGCGCAGGGCCGCGCCATCGCGCACATGCAAGTGCCAGTCATCAGGACGGGTAAAACGGAGAGTGTTCATGGCAAGTTTTTGGGTGTTCGCCGGGTTATTGATCCACTTCTTTATTTAAAATCAATATATTAAATAAAAATTCCGCGAATTGGTCTCAATGGCCTTTCGGAGCGGATATTTCCCCGGTTTTATTTGACGTTTTTTGCGCTATCTTTGGATCATGTATCATTTTAAGCAAAACTGCTATAAATTTAAGGACAGTGAAGTCTGCGTTTTGGGGTGGTTTACAGCGCTAGATTTCCAGCTTGTGATACGTGTAATAGGCGTATTTGAGAATGTGGCTGCTCGGTTTTTTCGGTCAGCGCCTCGCCCCTGGTCGGGAAGCAATACTCCGGTTGCGTGGCTCCTGAAACCAGAAACGAACGTGACGGCCTAGCCCTCTTGTCACGGTTTGACAAGAAAGGCTGTTTTATCAAGCAAATTTATTATGCACTAAATGAAGAGGCGGAGCCAACATGTGGCAAGTGACAGAATTAATACCGCATATTCCGAAAAATATTGAAAATAAAGCGCCCCGGTTATTTTTTGCCTTGTATTATAAAACAGACGATGATGCTTTTAAAAAAGCCGCTCAAACATGGCGCGATGAAATCAAGAAACGGTATAATTTTTCCGTGGCCATCGATGAGTTTTTCGAAAAACAAGTGACTTCGGAAAAAAGCTTTAAAGCTGCGTGGGACGAATTATATGCGCTGGCGGCAGGGGGTCATTTTGAAGTATTGGCGGGCAATCTTTTAACTCATGCTTCAATCGGTGACAACAGAAATGATGGCCTCGAATTTTCTCGATCGGATAATGAAGATGGAACCCTCAAGCACTCGGAAATCGTGGCGCTGAAAAAACTGCCTTGGGCGAAAAATGGATTTTTGATTTTATCGGGTTGCAATACCGGTTTGGCGAAGGGACGAAGCTGGATACCCGCGCATTCTTTTGCGCTGGTACAAGGTGTTCCGACGGTCGGGCAATCTGGCTACGCCTATTTTTCAAAAGACTGGATGACTTACCAGGAAACTTCCGCTTCGGATAACAGAATGTGTTTGTGGGCTTACGATAGAAGAAAAAACACCCCGACGCTTTTTTTTGGGTCTGATCGCCGGATGGCTGGAATCGTATTCAGGGTCTAAGCATGTCTAAAGCTATCAGAGGTTTTTTATCGCTTTTGCTCTTTACGGGTTTAGCCTTACATCTCGTGTTTTGGGCGTTTATTATCATACGCATCGTGACGGTGCCCGAAAACCACATTGGCGTTGATATCACAGCTTTTAATTTTTTATCTTACGGACTCATTGGGTTTGCGCTACTGGTGGGATTTATACGGAGGACATTTTATATCCCTTTGGTCGCAGTAGTTTTGGCGCTGGCATCGTTAGGAGGGATCCATTATGTGGATAAAAACAATCTGATGCTTCAATATGAGCAATGGCTATCACGAGGAATGCCAGAAAAAAGAATGCTCAATAAAGTGGATTCTGGTCGCTGAGGACCCATCTTGATCGGCTTGGATGAATTCCCCCAGCGCACGCCTTGACGCCCGAGGCTAAAACCTTAAGCTAGCGGCTTGCGGCGGCTGCGGCCGACGGTAGTCCGGGCCGCTCTGGCTATTCGAACCGATCATTATTGTGGGGAACCTTATGTCTGCTGTGAAAAAAGTCGTGCTGGCCTATTCGGGCGGCCTGGATACCTCGGTCATCCTGAAGTGGTTGCAAGACGTCTATCAGTGCGAGATCGTGACCTTTACCGCCGATCTGGGGCAGGGTGAGGAGCTGGAACCGGCCCGGCATAAGGCGCAACTGGCCGGGATCAAGCCGGAAAATATCTTCATCGAGGATCTGCGCGAGGAGTTCGTGCGCGATTTCGTCTTCCCCATGTTTCGAGCCAACGCCATTTACGAAGGCGAATACCTGCTCGGCACCTCCATCGCCCGGCCGTTGATCGCCAAGCGCCAGATCGAAATTGCAGTGCAGACCGGGGCGGATGCCGTCTCGCACGGCGCCACCGGCAAGGGCAACGATCAGGTGCGGTTCGAGCTGGGGGCCTACGCCCTCAAGCCGGACATCAAAATCATCGCGCCGTGGCGGGAGTGGGATTTACTGTCGCGTGAGAAATTGCTGGCTTATGCGGAAAAGCACGGTATTCCGGTGGAGATGAAGCGCGGCACGAAATCGCCGTATTCGATGGACGCCAATCTGCTGCATATTTCCTACGAAGGCGGGGTAATGGAAGATCCGTGGAGCGAGCCGGACGAGGCGATGTGGCGCTGGTCGGTGTCGCCGGAAAAAGCGCCGGATCAGCCGCGCGTCATCGAACTGGGTTATCGCAACGGCGATATCGTGGCCATCGACGGCGAGGCGTTGACGCCAGCCGCCGTGCTGACCCGACTGAATAAACTGGGCGGCGAGCACGGTATCGGCCGGGCCGACATCGTGGAAAATCGCTACGTCGGCATGAAATCGCGCGGCTGCTACGAAACGCCCGGCGGCACCATCATGCTCAAAGCGCACCGGGCGATGGAGTCGCTGACGCTGGATCGCGAGGTCGCTCATCTCAAGGACGATCTGATGCCGCGTTACGCCGCGCTGGTTTATAACGGCTACTGGTGGAGTCCCGAACGCAAGATGCTGCAAACCTTGATCGATGCCTCGCAAGCCCCGGTGAACGGCACGGTGCGGGTCAAGCTGTACAAGGGCAACGTCATCATCGCCGGGCGCAAGTCTGACGACAGCCTGTTCGATATGAACATCGCCACCTTCGAGGATGACGCCGGCGCTTACGATCAGAAAGACGCCGGTGGGTTCATCAAACTCAACGCCTTGCGGATGCGGATTGCGGCGCTGAAAGGACGACGCTGAGGCGAATGGTCCGGCGCTAGCCACCGATGCGCCGGGCTTGCAGCGCCCATTCCATCCTTGGAGAGAACGCTTATGCGTATTCTGCACACCATGCTGAGAACGGGCGATCTCGACCGTTCGATCAAGTTTTATACCGAAATCCTGGGTATGAAGTTGCTGCGCCAGAAAGATTATCCCGATGGCAAATTCACCCTGGCCTTTCTGGGTTACGGCGCGGAATCGGAACACAGCGTCATCGAACTCACCTACAATTGGGGCGTGGATCGCTACGAGATGGGCACCGCTTACGGCCATATCGCCCTTGAAGTCGATGATGTTTACCGCGCGACCGAGGAAGTGAAGAATCGCGGTGGTAAAATTCTGCGCGAGGCTGGGCCGATGAATGCGGGCACCACCATCATTTCCTTCATCGAAGATCCTGACGGTTATCCCATCGAGCTGATCGGCAGAAAATAACCACCGGAAATCACCTCCCTATCCCTTTTATCCCTAAGGAACCCCATTGGCCAAACCCAACTATCAGTACGAAAAACGCCAGCGAGACCTCGCCAAGAAGAAGAAACAGGAAGAAAAGCAGCAAGAAAAAAACCAACGCAAGCTGGATAAAAGTCCCACGCCTCCAGCGGAGCCGTCTGATTCGCAGAGTTAGCAACGCGCCGACCCAGACTCCCTCAAAGAGACCTAACGCTAAAAAGGAACGCAATCATGGATCGAAATCGAATGCAAGAACTGGCGCGGACGCGGCAATGGGCGCATCAGACGCTGGTCGATAAGCACTCCAAGGTTTATGAAGCCTTTTTGGCGATGGAAAGCGCGACCTACGCGGACGGCGTGCTGCCGAAAAAGATCAAGGAACTGATCGCGATAGGAATTTCGGTGCGGATCAACTGCGAATCCTGTATGCAATGGCATATCGAGCAAGCCGCCAAAGCGGGTGCGAGCTATGAGGAAGTGCTGGAAGCGGTGGAAGTCGGTATCGAAATGGGTGGCGGTCCCGCCACGGTTTCGGCGCGTTTCGCATTACAGGTAATGGAGGCGGTTTTCGGCGCGCGCTCCCAAGCAAAATGACGTTGTGGGTTTCGCGGCGCGAACGCCTCCATAAAAAAGCCGGCGCAAGCCGGCTTTTTTGATGTTGGGATTTGAAACGCGATCCGTTCGAAGCGCGTTTCAACCGAAGCTCAGGCGGTTACCGCCTTCCAGACTTCGGGCGCTTTCTCGACGCGCTTGCCGAATTCCTGGCGTTGCGCTTCGAGTTCCGGCGGCAGCTTCTGGCCGAACTTGTCGAAGAAACCTTTAATTTCCTCGACTTCGCTGGCCGCTTCGGCGCGGTTAATGCTGGTGATGGTTTCGAACTGCTCCTTGGAGAATTCCAAGCCTTGGAAGTCCATATCCTCATAGCGCGGCATGTAACCGAACGGACTTTCCACAGCGCCGACCTTGTCGTTGACCCGCTTCACGATCCATTCCAGCACCCGCATGTTTTGACCGTAGCCCGGCCAAACGAACTTGCCGTTGGCATCCTTGCGGAACCAGTTGGTGCGGAAAATCTTGGGCAGCTTCAAGCCGGACTTCTTGCCCATGTTGACCCAATGATTCCAATAAGACGCCATGTTGTAGCCGCAGAACGGCAGCATGGCGAACGGATCGCGACGGATGCCGGTGACGCCGATGGCGGCGGCGGTGGCTTCCGAGCCCATGGTCGCGGCCATGAACACGCCGTGGTTCCAGTCGTAGGCCTGATAAACCAGCGGGAAGGTCTTGGACAGGCGGCCGCCGAAAATGAAGGCCGAGATCGGCACGCCGGCGGGATCCTCCCAAGCCGGGTCGATGGTCGGGCACTGCGAGGCGGGCGCGGTGAAGCGCGAGTTGGCGTGCGCGCCTGGCTTGCCGGCATCCGGCGTCCAGTCGTTGCCCTGCCAGTCGATGCCGTGTTTGGGCGGCTCGACGCCCATGCCTTCCCACCACACGTCGCCGTCGTCGGTCAACACCACGTTGGTGAAGATAGTGTTGGTTTTGATCGACTCCATCGCCATCGGGTTGGAATCATAGGAGGTGCCGGGCGCGACGCCGAAGAAGCCGGCCTCGGGGTTGATGGCGCGCAAAGTGCCATCGGGACGCGGCTTGATCCAGGCAATGTCGTCGCCGACGGTCAGCGCCTTCCACTTGCCGAAGCCCTTGGGCGGCACGATCATGGCCAGATTGGTTTTGCCGCAGGCGCTGGGGAACGCCGCCGCCACGTAGGTCTTCGCGCCTTCGGGCGATTCCAGACCCAGGATCAGCATGTGTTCGGCCAGCCAGCCTTCATCGCGGGCCATGGCCGAGGCGATGCGCAGCGCCAGGCACTTCTTGCCGAGCAGAGCGTTGCCGCCGTAACCCGAGCCGTAAGACCAGATCTCGCGGGTTTCGGGGTAATGCACAATCGCCTTGCGGCTGATGTCCGGCTCGCACGGCCACGGCACGTCTTTCTGACCGGGTTCGAGCGGCGCGCCGACCGAGTGGACGCAAGGGATGAAAAAGCCGTCGCTGCCCAGGGTGTCGAGCACCTTCTGGCCCATGCGGGTCATGATCCGCATGTTGACGACCACGTAGGCCGAGTCGGTGATCTCGATGCCGATCTGGGCGATCGGGCTGCCGATCGGCCCCATGCTGAACGGGATGACGTACATGGTGCGACCGCGCATACAGCCCTTGAACTGCTCTTTGAGCTGCGCGCGCATTTCGGCCGGGGGCGCCCAGTTATTGGTCGGGCCGGCGTCTTCCTTGTTTTCCGAGCAGATGAAGGTGCGGTCCTCGACGCGCGCCACATCCGACGGATGGGAGCGGGCGAGATAGGAATTGGGGCGCTTGGCTGGGTTCAGCTTGATGAAGGTGCCGCCTTTCACCATCTCTTCGCACAGGCGATCATTTTCTTCCTGCGAGCCATCGACCCAATGGATGCGCGCTGGCTGGGTCAGTTCGGCGATTTCATCCACCCATTTCAACAACTTGGCGTTGCTGGTCCGGTTTTTACCATCATGAGCGATTGCCATTGCTTAAATCCCCTTTGGTATGGAGTGCGTTGGGGTTGAGAAACCATCAGGAGGTGCCGGTTCATCATGTTCCGCGCGGAATTTCGACCGAGCGCAACTCTTGTAGGAGCCGGTTGCACAACAAGACGCAAGGTTATCATCAAGCGGGTCGGGACGCCACCGACGACGCGCCGCGCCACGTGATTGCGGTTTCGCCGCTTTTTGAACCCTCGGTGGGGCAGGCGGGAATCACAGACGAGACCCGCAATAATTAGAGAGCCACCATGATCGATGACAGTGTCCTGCTAGGCATCCAAAGAAGACCCGCGCCCGATCCAAACCAAACAGTGAGCGTGACGCCGGACCGGCGTGCCGGCCCAGCGGGGTTTTCTCCCGTCGTGCCCAAAAAGCGGCGAGGAATCATTGCGGGCCTGCTGCTGGTCGCGCTCGCGCTCGGCGTCAGCGGGTTGCTACCGTGCTGATTTCAAGGGCAAACCAAGGTGGGATTCTGCCGGGCCAACGCCGCGCAGGCGTCGAGCAGCCCCAGGCGTGGCATGCCGGCCGGTGTTGAGCCGGCGACTGGCCTAGCGGTGGCGCGCAGCACGGTTCTGATCTGATCGGGCGTCGCTTGCGGGTTCTGTTGCAGCAACAGGGCGACGACGCCGGTGACATGAGCGGCGGCCAGCGAACTGCCGGACATCAGCGTGTAGCTGGCGTTCGGCGACAGCGCGACCACCTCCACGCCGGGCGCGACCGCCGCGAACGAGAGGCCGGACCAGCGCGGCGCGGCGATCCGGCCGTTCACGTCGCAAGCGACCGCCGGGATGACGGTATCGAGCGACGCGGGAAACCCCGGATCGTGCGGATTGTCCAGCGTCGCCACGACCACGATGATCCCGTTCCGCTCGGCGGCCGCCAGCAAGCGCGCCAGCAAATCGTCCGTCGGTCCGCCGAGGCTCAAGTTCAGCACCTTGAGCCGGTGGGTGATGGCATGGTCCACCGCTTTCGCCAAAGTCCAACTGCTGCATCGGGCCTTGCTTGCGGCCGGGTCTGAATACCAACACGCTTTGAGCACCGTCAGCCGCGCGCCGGGCGCGATGCCCTCGTTTCCACCCCCCGCGCGGGCGCCGATGACGCCGGCCACCGCCGTGCCGTGACGGTCGCTGCGGAAGGAAGGTTCGCCGCCTTCCACGAAGGTGGCGATTTGCGCGATCTGCCCGCGCAGGTCGGGATGGTCGGTGTCGGCTCCGGTGTCGATGACCGCCACCGCCACGTCGCGACCGGTGCTGGCGCGGTGCGCTAGATCGGCTCGCAACTGTTTCGCTCCATAGGCCAACTCACGATACGGATTGCTCGCTCCGCCTTGCAAACCTTCGAAGCTTTGATTGGGCTGGACCAGCACGACTCGTGGATCAGCGTTGAGCCGACCGATTACCCCAGCCATGGACTGATCGGCGGGCACCTGAAAGACCAAGCACTGCACGCCGATGGAGGTCAGCGGGAATTCGCCGACCGGTCGGAGCCGGTATTGCGTCTGCAAGTCACGGCTGATGGCCGGCCAGTCTGGCCGCGACCGGTCGGGCAGCGCCACGATGATCTGACGGGCCTGCAACTGTTTGGGAACGCCGGGTTCGTCGATGGCCGTCGCCGGCGCAGAATCGGCTTGATCGGGCGAACCAGCGCAACCGAACAGCACCGCCAGTACGGCGGCGACCACGCCGCTTGAGCGCCATTGCTTCGCGGGTCTCATGGATGATCTCCGTCGGTAGCTGCTTCGGCCAGGCGAACGTGATGGCGGGCGCGCAGCGTGCCGAGCGCGGCGGCGCGGACTTGGTCCGAACGCGCTCCCGCCGGCAGGGTGACGGTGTAAACGCCGAGCGCCGTGGGCCCGGCGACGATGCTGCCGTCGATTTCTTGCAGCAGGCTTTGGATATCCTTGGCGGTGGCGGCGTCGGCAAAAACGATCCGCAAGCGCGGCCCTGTCGCCGCCGGCGGTCGGGGGGCGCCCGACAAGGTTTCATAGTCCGAAGGCAGGCGCGTTCCAGGCAGCGCGATCACCAGCAACAGCGCCGCCACCGCCAAGCTTTCCAGCGCCAGCGTCCAGCGCACCGGGTTGGGGGTGGCTCCCAGCCAAACGCTCAGGCGTTCGAGCAAGCGGGGGCGACGGGTTACCGCCGAGGTCGGCTCGCCTTCCTGTTGGTCGATTTGCGCCAGCAGGCGGTCGAAACCGTCCGGGGCCGGTTGCCAGACTTCTCGTTGATTTTCTTGGCCGATGGCGGTTGCAAGCGTCCGGCATCGCGCCACTTCGGCACGGCAGGCATGACAGTGCGTGAGGTGCTGTTCGACCGCGGCCGTTTCGACCGGAGTCAGGGTGCCATTCGCATACCACGGCAGCAGCGCTTCGATGGCCGCGTGCCGATCTAGCGGCCGGGGGGCGGGCGGAATCATGGGCATGATGGGGTTACTCCTCCTGCGCCGTGGCAACGTCCCGATAGCCGCGCCGGGCCAGCAGTTGGGCCAGCCTCTTGCGGGCGTGAAACATCCGGGTTTTGACCGTGTTAAGCGGGCAGCCGACGATTTCGGCGATTTGCGGATAGGCGAGTTCCTCACCGAACGCCAGCTCGATCACGCTGCGATGCTCGGTCGAAAGCTGTTCCAGCGCCCACTGCAAGATCCCACCCAATTCCCAGCCCAATACGGTTTGTTCTGGGCCGTGCGGGGCGGCCCGCAGGGATGGCTCGCGATCCTCGGCCTCATCCAGCACGTCCGGCGCTAGGGTATCGATGGACTGGTCGGCGCGAAAACGCCCGGTCCGGCGCAAGGTCTTGAGACCCTTGTTATGGGCGATGCCGAACAGCCAGGTCAAAAGCTGCCCGGCGGCGGGGTCGAAGCGGTCGGCGGACTGCCAGAGCGCCAGCATGGTGTCGTTCACGGCTTCGTCCACCAGTTCGGGCTGTTTCAGCAGCTTGAGCAGATAACGTCCGACGCGCGGCGCGTAGCGTTCATACAATTGTTTGAGGGCGTGGCGGTCCTTGCCCGCCACCGCGCGGATCAATTCAAGATCGGTTGTTTCGGCGGCGGTCCCAGCGCTAAAGCGCGATGGCGCGGGGTGCTGGCTCATCGGTTAGAGTCTCCTCGGAGGCCGGAAGCGCGCATCCGCTCGTTAAGTATTCCCCAGCGGCGTATTAAAGGTTCAAGACGGTCGTATCGGCCAGCGGCCTTTTTTAAGTATAGGCGTTGGCCCCGCGCTTGAGCGTTGTCCGCGTTTGCGCGTGACGAGAGTCACGCAGGCTATGACTGACCGTGTGCAAGTGTCGACTCCTCCTCGCAAGAACCCGAGGGGCGATTTCGCAAGTGACCCTTCAATTTTTGATACATCAGAATCAAACTTGAGTCGTGAGGAGCAGTTTGTAACAATGTAATCTCATTCGAACACAGCTAAAGTCTGGGTGGCTGCTCTAAAAAGGGGCGAAGGTCATGAAAATCCTTATATCGAAAATGGGATTCAGCGGCTTGATGCTAAGTTTCGCGCTCGCGGTGGGATTGGCAAATCCTTTGGAACTCGCCCGCGCCGAGACGCTCAGCATTGGCGGCACAGGTTCCGCGACCCCGCTGATCGAGCTATTCGCGCGGGCTTACCGCCAGCTCAAGCCGGAGGTCGCGATACAAGTGCTTGACCCGCCGATGAGCAGCAATGCCTCGATTCGCGCGGTTCTGGAGGGGGCTATCGATCTGGCGGTTCCGGGCAAATCGTTGACGGAAGAAGAAAAAGCCAGGGGCGGTCAGGATTGGGAGTTGGGTCGCACCCTCTTTCTGGTAGTCAGTTCCAAGCCGGAGGCACAACCCGGTTTCTCTTTAGAACAACTGGCGGCGATTTATGAGGGCAAGGTCACGACCTGGGCCGATGGATCACCGATCCGGCTGGTGTTGCGTAGCCCGATGGAGTCAGACACGTTGGCGTTGCGCAAGTTGTCGCCGGTCATGGATCGGGCGGTCGAAGCGGCGCTGGCGCGGTCCGGTATGCTGGTCGCCGCTAACGATTTGGAGAATGTGGAACTGTTGGAGAAGACCCCCGGCGCCCTCGGCACCACCAATCTGGCCTTGATACAAGCCCAAAAGCGGAAGCTGTATCCCATCCCCATCAACGGCGTGACACCGACTTTGGCCGCTTTGAACCAGGGCAGTTATCCTCATGCCAAGCGGCTTTATCTGACGCGCGGACCCCGGTTATCGCCGGCTGCCCAAGGTTTTATGGAATTCATCCTGTCAACGTCCGGACGCGAAGTGCTTGAGCGGGCCGGCTACATTCCCGCCGCGCGGCAACCGTGAGCGGGCGCTTTCAGCGAGATCGCCTGTTGACCGCCTTGGCCGGCGGCTTGGCGGTCGTGGCGACGCTGTTGCCGCCGGCGGGGTTTTTTCTCTGGTCGTATCGGAATCTCAGCGGAGGATTGGAAAGCGAGGTTCGCATCGTCGCGGCGGCGGTCTCGGAGCACATTAACCATAACGCCGGCATGTGGCGCTTCCAAGCCGAACGACTGGAGGCGGTCATGCACAAGTACGCCAACCTCCAGCGCGGTTACGCCGTGATCGACCAGCAAGGAACTCGTATCGCCCGGCTGGCGCCGCCGGTTCTGGTCGCGCCGACCTTGAGCCGCGCCTATCCATTTTATGATTTCGGGGCCGAAGCCGGCAGGGTCGAGGCCATCGTTTCGCTGCGGGATTTAGTGGTGGAGACCGCGCTGGTCGCCTTGGCCGGTCTGGGGCTGGGGCTGCTCATTTTTTTTCCGCTGCGACTCATTCCCTTGCGCGCGTTGCGGCGGGCGACGCGGGCGCTGGTGGACAGCGAAAATGCCTATCGGCAATTGGTCGAGCTATCCCCCGATGCGATTTACATCAATCAAAATGGGCGCATCGCCTACATCAACGCCGCCGGAGTGCGCATGTTTAGAGCGGATTCCGCAGCCTCGCTGCTGGGTACCTCGTTTTGGGATCGCATCCATCCCGACTCTCATCCAGTCGTGCGCGAGCGGTTGCAACAGCTTCAGGCGCTGAGAACCGCCGCTCCCTTGCTGGAAGAGTGCTACCTGCGGCTCGACGGCACGAGGTTTCCGGTGGAAGTGGCCGCCGCGCCTTTTGTCTACAAAGGGCAGCCAGCGTTACAGGTCGTCGTGCACGATCTCACCGAGCGCAAGCGGATCGAAGGATCGCTGCGCCAGGCCCGCGACGCCGCCGAAGCCGCCAACCGGGCTAAGTCGCGGTTTTTGGCCAATATGAGCCATGAAATCCGCACGCCGATGAACGGGGTTTTGGGCATGGCCCAACTACTGGCGGAACAAACGCCGCTCACCGACCAGCAGCGGCATTATCTGGAAGTTTTGACGGACTCTGGCACGACGCTGCTGCGCATCATCGACGAAATCCTCGATTTCTCGAAGATCGAGGCCGGTAAATTCACATTTTCGGAAACTGTTTTCGACCTCCGGCAGCGAGTGACCGATACGTTGCGGATGCTGGTTCCCCAAGCCCGCCGCAAGCAACTGGAGCTGCGATGGAACGTGGCCGCCGATGTGCCGCTTCGCGTGTGCGGCGATCCCGGTCGGCTGCATCAAGTCCTCGCCAATCTGGCCAGTAACGCCATCAAATTCACCCAGCGCGGGAGCGTTCGGGTTGAAGTGGTTCGCGACGGGACCGAACAGATGGAGGACGCCGGCGCAGCCTGTCGGCTGCGCTTCACGGTGCAGGATACGGGGATCGGTATTTCCGAGGAAGCGGGCGCTCGCCTGTTTCAACCCTTCGCGCAGGCGGACGATTCCACGACGCGCAAATACGGTGGCACCGGCCTCGGTCTGGTCATTTCCAAGCAAATCGTCGAAATGATGGGAGGGCGGATCGACTACCAGAGCGCGCCGGGACTGGGAACGACTTTTTGGTTCACGGCGAACCTGACGGTCGCCGCGAACGAAGCCAAGTCATCGTCGCTTCGGATGGACGGGGTGCAACGGCTCACCGGGCGGGTGCTGCTGGCTGAGGATAATCCCGTCAATTGCTTGGTCGCCGAGGAGATGCTGAAAGGACTGGGGCTAGAGGTGGAACTGGCGACCGACGGGCGGGAGGCACTGGACGCTTGGAGCCAGCGCCCTTTCGACATCGTGCTGATGGATTGCCAGATGCCGGAGATGGATGGTTTCGAAGCGACCCGGCAAATTCGCGCTCGCGAAGCAGCCGAACCCCAGCGAGCCAATCCGCGCCCAACTCCCATCGTCGCGCTGACCGCGAATGCTTTTTCCGAAGACCGGGAGCGCTGCTTGGCGGTCGGGATGAACGATTATTTAGCCAAACCGTTTTCGCGGAACGATCTTTACGAGACGCTCAGGCGCTGGGTTCCAGATCGAGCTTGAGGCTTGTTCCGCTTGAGATGTGCCGTGCGGGACGTTCAAGCCGTCGGCTCTAAGGTCAATTCCGTTACGACCACCTCCCACCGCTCGCAGCGCAACGAATCGCGATATTCGGGTTCAGTATGGGTTTTCTGACTGACGGTGATGGCCGCCACCCGCGCCGCGATGCACGTCGTGTTGGGAGGCGAGGCAAAACCTTTAGCGAGTTGGCCCACCCGGTCGCCGTTACCGTCCAGCAGCAACTTGCGTTTTCCTTCCTGCCGATAAAGTAGCGCATCGCCAACGTTGAGAGCCGCGATAGCGCGATGCACGCGATGGTTGTCCGGATAGAGGCCCGCAAAGCCGATGTAAACATCTTTCAAGCTCAGGCGCTTGCGGCTGCGTGCTAAAACGGGCGACGGCGGCGACAGCGCGCTGGGTGGACGCCGAAGAAGTTCGGGGCTTTCGGGCAATGGATCCAATAGGGGATGTCGTGCGGCAAAGCGGGCCAAAGTCAGCGTTTTCCTGGCGCGAGTCATGGCGACGTAGTACAACCGGCGCGGCGCATCCCGGTCCTCGTTGCGATCGCGTTGGCTCCAGCCGCCGTCGAGCACCGCCACATGGTCGAATTCCAGCCCTTTGGCGCGATGGGCGGTCAGCAGCAGCAAGCCCGTTTGCCGTCGCCGGACTTCTCGACCCCATTCGATGAGCCATTCCTTAAAATGGCCTTTCGGCGATTCCGCGTTGCTGCTTTCCAAGGCATATTCATCCATGGCTTCCCTCAATAAAGCCCACCAGCGGCCCGGTCCTTTGCCATCGAGCCATTGCTTGAGAATCTCCGCATTGATAAACGGGTGTTCTCTGGCCTTCAACCATTCGACCAACGCTTGAGTCTCTCGCAGCCACCAAAAATTTGGAGCTTCTTCGTTGGCCATTTGGACTGGAATATCGTGAAGTTCGCAGTAGCCGCGCACCGGTTCCAAAAAATGCCAGTTGCGGGCGATCACCGCCGCGTTCGCCCAATTCCAATCCGAGGTTAGCGCGGACAAGCGTTGCAGTTCCGCCATCACCGCCATGGCTTGCGTCAGAGGGTCGGTTCCGACCGGCAGTATTTGGGCGCGACCTTGAGAGACGGAATCTAGACGCCGCCAGTCGCCGCCGGGCGGAATTTTGGAGCGGGCGCGGTCAATCGTGATCGGGTGCTCGGTTTTCATCCGGTTGCGGGCCGGTTCGATGATTCGGTTGGCGGCGGCGATGATGTGGGCGGTGGAGCGGTAGTTCTCGATCAGATAAACTGGCTTCGCGGCGTAGTCGGCCTCGAAGCGCTGGATGAATTCAACCGACGCGCCATCGAAGGCATAGATGTTCTGGTCGTCGTCGCCCACCGCAAGCAAGCTGAGCCGGCCGTCTTCGTCCTGTAGGGTGCGGCCGGCCAACGCCGAGATCAGATCGTATTGATCCGGGCCGATATCCTGATATTCATCGACCAATATCCAGCGAAATCCGGCCAGGAGGCGTTCCCGCTGCACATCGGCCTCGTCCGAGGCTAGCCCTTCGCCTTTTAGCAGCGCCACCGCCTGTCGCAATACGACCCTGAAGGCATCCTCGTCCATGGCGGCGCGGTCGGCGAAGCTTGCGCCCACCAGCCGCATGGCGAGCGCGTGGCAGGTGAGAATGGTAACGCCCTTGGCGTCGTCACCGATCAGATCGGTCAAACGTCGGCGGATTTCAACCGCCGCGTGACGGTTATAAGCGAGGGCCAAAACGCCGCGCGGATTTTCTCGCCTGACTCGGACCAGATACGCGATGCGATGCACCAGCACGCGAGTTTTTCCGGAACCCGGACCCGCCAAGATCAAGACGTTGGCGCGATCCCGATCATCGGTTACGATTTTTTGTTGGGTCGGGTTGTTCAGGGATTCGACGATGGCCCGCCAAGATTCCGGGGTCGTCTGTCGGGACAATTCCTTTTCTCGCTCCGGCAACCAGCGGCTCAAAAACTCGGCGCGTTGCAGTGTGAAGTAATCCATCGCCAGCCGCAGCGCTTCCGCCATGGCGCTGAGGCCGCGCTGGACGTATTCCACCATGACGTGGATTTGCACCACCTGTTCGTCATAGTGCTGCGTGAGGGGGATAAAATCGGCCTTCAAGAAGTTGCGTTTTTCTGGGGCGAGACGGATGGTCATGGCCGAGCGAAAAATAGCCAAGCCTTTGTTCAGGCGAATAATTTCCTGTTCGTGGAGCCATAGCAGAGCGCGGTCGAGCAGTTTGGCGGGAGCTTTCATTTCCGCTTTGAGCAGCAGGTCGCGTTCGAGCGCCGCCATCAGCTTGCCGAGCGTGGTTTCGACCAGGATATCCGTCCCTCGCGTCCCCGACGGCAGGTCATCGAGCAGGTGGCTTAGAAGCCGGTCCGCCGCCGTCCGCCGCCGCCGGGCAAGTTGGTCGAGCGTCGACCATTCCCGCCGTAGCGTCACCTGCGCGGTTTCCGCATCCAAGCGCCTAACTTGCAAGCTGCCGGTGCCCCCGTCTTCGTCGCAGCCGTCGCGCGCGAGACTTTCAATGACTCCCCAGAGTTTTTCCGGCAAGGCGTTGGCGTGACCTCGATCCTTCAAATGTTGGGTCGCCCGCCGCAGGTGTAAAACCGAGGTTTCGCCTTTTTCAAGTTCCGGCGCTGTTTGACGCAATTCGTCGAGCAAGGCGGTTTCGAGGTTGGTGGCTTCTTCCAACCGCTTTCTTGAGTTGTGCTCCACCCCGACGTGCACGAAAGCGGTTAGAGAGGTATCGTTGCTGGCGATCCCCAAGCGTTCCAAATCGTAAAGCGCGGCGCGGATTTTCACCGCGCTCAATCCCGATAGCCCCATCAGTTCGTCGGTTGAAAGCCCCTGGTCGGAGTCCGCCGCCATCAGCGCTTCCACCAGCGAAAGTAACTGGCGGCGGTAATCCTCGAACATCGGTTTTGCTTCCAGTTTTCGTCGGGCGTCCTCCACCGATCGCACGCGGAGGGAGGACGGAAAAATTTGCACCCGATTCTCCTCGCGGGCGAGCAAGTGCGTTTCCTCCAGCCAAGCCAGCGCCACGCGCACGCGAGTGTCGTCAGTCGCGGAATCGCGCTCGAAAACCTCTTCGTTTTCCTTGCTCAGAATCTCACCGGCCGTGGCCACCACTTCGCCGCCGAGCCGCTTTTTGCGGTCCAGGTTGCGCAAGGCTTTGAGGATTGATTGAATCTCGCGCTGGTTCAACCGGGAGCGCGCGGACATGAAAAATTGCCTTTCCACATCGTCGGAGGTGTAAAGCAGCACACAGCGCGCTGGCGCTTGATCGCGGCCGGCGCGTCCCGCTTCTTGCAGGTAGTTTTCCAGCGAGCCCGGAATATCGGCGTGAACCACCAAGCGCACATCGGATTTATCGATGCCCATGCCGAAAGCGTTGGTTGCGGCGATGGCCCGCAAACCGCCGTTTTTGAAGCGTTCTTGCACGTTTTTCTTCACGTCGGGCGTCAGCTTGGAATGGAAGTGCTCGGCGGGCATCTGTTTTTGACGCAAGAAATCGGCAATCTCCTCGGCGTGTTTGCGGGTCGCGCAGTACACGATGGCACCGCCGGGCGAACCGGGCGTTAAATCCGTTTCCAACAACTGATGGACATGCGCGAATTTCTCGGCGCTGGTGGTTTTAAGAACGATAAATTCCAAATTGGCGCGGCTGGATCCGCCATCGAAAACCCGCAAGTCGATGGACGGCTTGGCGTGGAAGTAGTCCACGATGTCAGCCACCACGTCCGGTTTGGCGGTGGCGGTCAGGCACAACACCGTGGGAATAGGGTCTTGGCCGGCTTTTTCCTGAATGAAGCGGCCGACATAACGGTAGTCGGGTCGAAAATCGTGACCCCATTTGGAAAGACAGTGCGCCTCATCCAACACCCACGCGCCAATTTCGCGTTGGGCCAGCACATTGCGCACGGTGCGATTGCGTAATTGTTCCGGCGAAATGAGCAAAATGCCGATATCACCCAGCCGGACCCGATCCAGTACGTCGGTGCGTTCCGGTAGGGACAACAGACCGTTGATGGCATCGCAGTGTTTGATGCCGCCATTTTTCAAGCTGGTGATTTGATCCGCCATCAAGGCCACCAGAGGTGAAATGACGACCGTCAAAGCGCCGATCTTGTCGTAGCGGGATAGCGCGAGAAGCTGATAGCACAGCGATTTTCCGGTCCCGGTCGGCAGTATTCCCAACACATGTTCGCCGGCCATGGCGGCTTCGACGATGCACTGTTGCAAGGGTCGCCCATCGGAATGAGCCGGTTCGGCACGAAAGCCTGGGATGTCGGGAAACCAATGCTTCAGTTCCTTCAGCGCGCTGTGCCGATCCCGACACCACGCGCAAGCTGGATCGCCGCACGCGCTATCCCGCAGGCGGCGCACCAAAATGCCCGCTTCCGGAAACTGGTGGCGCACCCAGGGCGGCATGACTGAATTACCGCCCGCCACCGACAGCCACGCCAAGGCGTAGGCTAACGGCCAAGCGTGCTGTTTCGCTTCGGTTAAAATGGCGCGCGCGTGATTGAGGCAGCCGCGTCCGCGCAAAAACCGTTCGATGGCGGTTTGGGCTTCCGCTTCGGTCGGGCGCGATCGGTGCCGGACCGTCATGAAAAAAGCATTCAGACCGGCGGTCGGTCCTTGCGTCGCGGTCAACCAATGCCAGGCGAGCAGCAAATCCGGCGCGGATTGGCGGAGGGCGCGCAAGGCGTTTTGCTGGTCCCGAAAGACCTCCAAGGTCAGGCACGCATCCAATTGCGGATCGTTCAGCCGCCCGCGCTTGAGTTGACCGTCTTGATAGTGTTTGACGAGATGGTGATAAGGATTCCGGGGGAAGGCTAACGGGTTGAGGAGCAGGGTATCCACCATCGGCAGTTTGAGCAGGCGCAAATCGGGTTTGGCGGCCGCCAGATGCGGCGCGTCGAAGGCGATCAGATTATGGCCGAGCAGGAAAGCGCAGCCTTCGGCGAAGTCGTCGAGCTTGGCGAGGTGCGCGTTTAAGTCGCCGGAGTTGAACAGGAAGGAGCGCCCGTCATCGCCGCGCACCCCGGCGAATTGATGGATGCGTCGGTCCTTGATTCCGACTTCGAGATCGATGGAAAGGCAATGAGGCGCGAAGCCGCTGGCGGGCGCTTCCCTGATCGGATCGTTCATGAAGGTGAGAAGTCCTGGTTTTACGCGCCCGATAAATAGTCTTCGATGTTGATGTTATCGATTTGCTCGGGCCGCAGAAAGCGCTCGGCGTATTGCCGGTAAACGCCGGCGCGGAGAAACAGCGCGAACAGCTCCGCATCGATATGCCGCTCGCGAGACATCCGGGCCATGATCGTCAAGGCTTCCGACAAGGTTTTTCCAGATTTGTAGGGCCGGTCGATGGCGGTCAGCGCCTCGAAAATGTCGGCGATCGCCATCATCCGCGCCAGCACGCTCATCTCCTCGCGCCGCAGCCGCTTGGGATAACCCTTGCCGTCCATCGTTTCGTGATGGCCGCCCGCGATTTCCGGCACCCGCCGCAACGATTTGGGAAAGGGCAGGCGCGACAGCATCATGATGGTCTGGACGATATGTTCGTTGATCTTATACCGCTCCTCCTCGGACAAGGTGCCGCGCGCGACGGCCAAGTTATGGACTTCACCCTGGTGGTAGAGCAGTTCGGGTACGTTGAGCTTAAATCCCCAGCGATTGTCGGCTTCAATCCGATCCTGAGGACGGCGTTCGAAGCGGTGTTCCGGTTTGTCGGCCAGCAAGCGTTCGACGGCGGGCAGGGGTTCGGCCGGCGCGCGGTCCTTGCGGGCGCGCTCTTCGTTCGAGAGGCCCAAGCGGTCGTCGAGCGTGCGCAGCCAGGTCCGTTCGGCCAGCTGCTTGAGGCGGGCGATCTGAGCGGGGGCCATGAATTCACCCCCCTGGTTGCACGAGGCGACAAAGGCAAAATCGTCGTCCAGCGCCCGCCATCGCGCTTCGAGGTCGGCCCGTAGCCCATCGCGGTCGCCGCCGTCGGCCACTTGCCGCCAATAGGCGATCTCGGCGTCTCGCTTTAGCACCTCAAAGCGCGTTCGTACTTCGTGAATCCGGTTGTAGAGCGTTTCCAGCTTGGTGGCCTTATCGACCACATATTCCGGCGTGGTGATTTTGCCGCAGTCGTGCAGCCAGGCGGCGATATGCAATTCCTCCCATTCCGCCTCGCTCAAATCGAAATCGCGGAACGCGCCGAAGTCGTCCGCGCAAGCCGCCTGGGCCAGCAGCTTGGTCAGCGCGGGCACTCTGGCGCAGTGGCCGCCGGTGTAGGGGCTTTTGGCGTCGATGGCGTCGGCCAGCAATCGAATGAAGGATTCAAAGAGATTTTTCTGGGCTTGCAACAAGCGCTGATTTTCGATGGAGACGGCCGAAGTGCCCGATAGCGCGGTAATAAACGCCAGCAACTCCGGCCCGATGGACTCGCCGTCGCCGGGCGAATCAGCCTTTAAGATGGCCAGCACGCCAACCAATTCCTGCTGTCGGTTGCGCAAGGGCACCACCATCAATTGACCGACTTGCTTGATGGGCGGATCGGTCAATAGCGCCAAATATTCGGCCAGCGGCTCCGCCGGCGCGAGCGGCCTGATTTGCGGGACCGTCGCGCGAGCGGCTTCCACCAGCGGATGGGAGGGGGATGCATCCAAGGGCAGCGGAGGCAGACGGTCGGCCGCCACCGTTCCTTCCCGGTTCGATAGGCGGGCGGCGGCGGGCCGTAGCTTTTTCTCATCATCGCTGACCAAAAATAGGATGCCGGCGTCGCCCCGCGCCAGAGCTAGGGTTTCGGCCAGCACCCGATCCAGCAAGCGCTCGAACTGGCGTTCGGCGGCCAAGGCCGATCCGATGTCGAGGAAGTGACGGATGGTGGATTTCATTGAATCCATGGCGCGGGCCAGTTGGTTCACTTCATCGATAAACGAGTGCACCTCAATGGGTTCGTGAAAGTCGAAGCGGCGGATGCGCGCCGTTTCGCTGACCAGATTTTGCAGGTGCCGGGCGATGCGGTTCGCCAGCAACCAAGTCACCGGCAAAGCCAGCAGTACCAGAAAAACCGCAATCAAAACTCCTCGGTCGCGAATGTGTTTCGCCTCGGCCAACAGATCGTCGCGGGGTACGGCCAGCGCCAGGAATAAGGGCGTCCCGCCCTCGAACGGCAAGATTTTCACCATGCCATGCCAAATCTGTCCGGCGGCCTTCAGGGTGAAACTCTTTGGCTGCAATCCTATGAGTCGTTGATTTGAATAAAATAATTGACGATCCAGTTCGGTCAGGACCGGCTCTTTTAATTCAGAGAGCCTAGCCAGCCGCAATTCGCCCCGCTCGCCTCGATACGGCACGCGAGCAGGATCGAGATAAGCGATGGCTTGGCCGGGGCCGTCGAAGACCGCGAGTTGGGTCGTCGGAACGAGACGACTGCTCTCAAGCGTGGCCGAGAGCGCCCCCAGGGTCAGATCGGCCCCCACGACCGCTTGGCCCACCTCGGCGCGGCGGGCGAGGGTGATGCCCGCTTCGCGGGTGGTGAAAAACAGATACGGGTCGGTTCGGATGCGGCCCGACTGGCGTCGCGCCGCCTGATACCAAGGGCGCGCGCGCGGGTCGAACGCATAATCGGGCCGCGAATCGCGGCGCAGCAGCTTCAAATCGGCATCGAAGAACAGAAAAGCGCCCGCGGCGACGCCTGTTCCATCCCCCCGTTCCACGCTCTGCACCAAATAACGCGCCGAATCGGGAACGGCCAATGAATCACGTAACAAAGAATCCGCCGGCAGCGAACGCACGAGAAAGAAATCGCCGTTTTCATAACCGACGTAAAGGGCGGACAGATGTTCGAATCGAACGAACGCCTCGCGCAAATAGCCCAAACTATCCAGGCGTTTGACCAGCGTGTCGTCCGCCGCCAGCCGCTGCCACGCCAGCAAATCGACCGTGGTGGCCGCTGGAGCGACCAACATTTGGAGCTGGCGGGCGGTTTGATCGGCGATGCGTTCGAACCGTTCGTCGGCGGCTTGCAAGAGTAGTTGGGTGGTCTTGGCGAAGCTGTTCCAAATCAGGGTCGCGCCCAGCAACAAGATCAGGGCGACAAACAAGGTCGCGATGTGAACGCGCAGCGGTAACTGACGCCGCGCCGCCGGGGTGTGCGAGAAGATCATTCGCTTGCAAGAATCCGAGTTGGCCCGCGGGACGGATCGAACGAGGGTTTTAAGGATACTGTAGCGAATAAATCAGCGTTTTCATGCCTGGAACGTTCGTTGGAACGCGGCCATGTAATGTGGCTATCCAGTTCGCGCCGCGCCTGAAGGGCGGGCGTGTCCGGTTCGAGGCCGCTCGGGCGAGCGCGCCGGCGCTGGCGGTTCGGATAGGAGGTAACGAGGTGACGGTCAAGAGGGCGGGGAACGTCGGATGGGGTCCGAACGATCGGGCGGCTTTATCGGGCTTTGCACCCACGCCATCCCTGAAGGGGTTTGGCGGAAAATGGGTTGGGCGATGTGGTCGAGATGACCGGCGCGTCAACCGCCGGAAATGCCCCGGCATTCCCTAGCCGGGGAGGGTTTTAAGAAAGATTAAGCCGCAAGCTTCACCGTGGCCGCGACGTCTTGATACTCCGGCACCTGATCGAAGTTGAGGTAACGGTAGATTTCAGCGCCCTTGGCGGTGATGTCGCCCATGTAGCTCATGTATTCCTCGAAGGTCGGAATCTTGCCAAGCAGCGCGCACACCGCCGCCAGTTCCGCCGAACTCAGATACACGTTCGCGCCCTTGCCCAAGCGGTTGGGGAAGTTGCGGGTGGAGGTGGACACCACGCTCGCGCCGTCGGCGACACGCGCCTGATTGCCCATGCACAGCGAGCAACCCGGCATTTCCATCCGCGCTCCGGCGGTGCCGTAGATGGCGTAATAACCTTCCTCGGTCAACTGGCGGGCGTCCATCTTGGTCGGCGGGGAAATCCACAGCCGGGTCGGGACGTTGGACTGGCCGTTTAGCACCTTGCCCGCCGCCCGATAGTGGCCGATGTTGGTCATGCACGAACCGATGAACACCTCGTCAATCGTCGCGCCCGCCACGTCCGCCAACGTCTTGACATCGTCGGGATCGTTGGGGCAAGCCAGCAGCGGTTCCTTGATCTGACTGATGTCGATCTCGATCACGTCAGCGTACTCGGCATCGGCGTCCGGTTCCATCAGGGTCGGATTGGCCAGCCACGCTTCCATGCCCTTGATGCGCCGCTCCAGGGTTTTGGGATCCTCATAGCCGTTGGCGATCATCCATTTGAGCAAAGTGATGTTGCTGTTCAGATATTCGATGATCGGCTCTTTGTTGAGGCGCACCGTGCAGCCGGCGGCGGAACGCTCGGCTGAAGCGTCGGACAATTCGAACGCCTGCTCGACCTTCAAATCCGGCAAACCCTCGATTTCCAGGATGCGACCGTTGAATACGTTCTTCTTGCCTTCCTTCGCCACGGTCAGCGTTCCCGCCTTGAGCGCGGCGTAGGGGATGGCGTTGACCAGATCGCGCAGGGTGACGCCCGGCTGCAACTGACCCTTGAACCGCACCAGCACCGATTCCGGCATATCCAGCGGCATCGAGCCGGTGGCGGCGGCGAAGGCCACCAGGCCGGAACCGGCCGGGAAGCTGATGCCGATGGGGAAGCGGGTGTGGGAGTCGCCGCCGGTGCCGACGGTGTCGGGCAGCAGCATCCGGTTCAGCCAGCTATGGATGATGCCGTCACCGGGACGCAGCGCCACGCCGCCCCGGCTGGAGATGAAATCGGGCAGGGTGTGATGGGTCTGCACGTCCACCGGCTTGGGATAGGCGGCGGTGTGGCAGAAAGACTGCATGACCAGATCGGCCGAGAAGCCCAGGCAGGCGAGGTCTTTCAATTCATCGCGGGTCATCGGGCCGGTGGTATCCTGCGAGCCGACCGTGGTCATCTTCGGTTCGCAGTAAGTGCCGGGACGGATGCCGGCCACGCCACAGGCTTTGCCGACCATCTTCTGCGCCAGGGTGAAACCCTTGCCGGAATCCTGAGGGGCGACCGGACGGCGGAAGATCGGGCTGGGGCCGAGTTCTTGGACTTCGCGCGCCCAGTCGGTCAGACCGCGACCGATGATCAGGTTGATACGGCCGCCCGCTTGCACTTCATCCAGCAGCACGTCGGATTTATAGGCAAAGGTCGAAATGACTTCGCCGTTTTTCTCGATCTTGCCGGCATGGGGATAGATGTCGATGACATCGCCCATGTTCATTTGGGTCACGTCGCAGTCGGTGACCGGCAGCGCGCCGGCGTCTTCCATGGTATTGAAAAAGATCGGGGCGATCTTGCCGCCCAGGCAATAGCCGCCGTAGCGCTTGTTCGGCACGTAGGGGATGTCATCGCCGGTCCACCACAGCACCGAGTTAGTGGCGGATTTACGGCTGGAGCCGGTGCCGACCACATCGCCGACATAAGCGACCGGATGGCCTTTCTTCTTGAGCGATTCGATCAGCTTCAGCGGGCCGAGCTTGCCGGGCTCGTCGGGTTGGATGCCGGGCCGCTCCATTTTCAGCATCGCCAAGCCGTGCAGTGGGATGTCGGGACGGCTCCAGGCGTCGGGAGCGGGGGAAAGGTCATCGGTGTTGGTTTCGCCGGTGACCTTGAACACGGTCACGGTGACTTTCTCCGGCAGTTTGGGGCGGCTGGTGAACCATTCGGCCTCGGCCCAGGATTTCATGATCTGCCGGGCAAACGCATTGCCCTTGTCGGCCTTTTCCTTGACGCCGTGCTTGTAGTCGAACATCAGCAAGGTCTGCGCCAGCGCCTTGGCGGCGGCCGGCGCGCATCCGGCGTCATCCAGCAAATCGATCAGCGGCTGGATGTTGTAACCGCCCAGCATGGTGCCGAGTAGTTCAGTGGCGCGCACGCGGGAGATCAGCGGCGACTTGGCTTCGCCCTTGGCGACGGCCGCCAGGAAGGCGGCTTTGACGTAGGCGGCCTGATCCACGCCAGCCGGCACCCGATGGGTCAGTAAATCCAGCAGGAAACTCTCCTCGCCCTTCGGCGGGTTTTTGAGCAACTCGACCAAATCGGCGGTTTGTTGTGGGGTCAGCGGCAACGCCGGGATTCCGAGGGCGTTACGTTCGGCGGCTTGTTGGCGATAGTTTTCGAGCACGGAAAAACCCCTTTGATGTTCCGGTTCCCGCGAAGCGGGCGGCCGATAGAGTGGAGGTTACACGGCTAAAATCCGCCCACCTTACGGCCCGGCCGGCGGATTTCAAGATAAAAAGCATTGCTATTGTAGCGTTGAAGCGAGGCGCTGGAAACGTGGCCGGCGGCGCGCGTTTCCGGTCGCCTCGGGGTGAGATTCATTCCTTTTCAGGAATGGTCAGCGCCAGGAACAGCGCGCCGTTTTCGCGCCGGACCAAGATTGGAAGTGGCCGACCGGCGGGCAGCTGCTTGAGCAGATCGACGAACTGGCCGGCGTCGCTCACCTCCACGTTGTTGATCCGCGAGATGATGTCGCCGGGCCTGATCCCGGCGCTGGCCGCCGGGCCGTCGGCGACCTCCTTGACCAGCACGCCGGAACTGCCTGGCTTGCGCTTTTCGGGCGGCAGCTCAACCACGGTCAGGCCGAGTCGGTCGGCGCGCGGCGCTTCATCGTTCAGGGTCGGTTGCCGCTTGGCCTCGTCCGGCAGTTGCTCGATCTTGGCGTTCAGGTTGAGTTCCTTGCCCTCGCGCACGAGGGCCAGCGTCGCGCTGGTGCCCGGTCGGGTGCGGCCGACCATCAGCGGCAGATCGCTGGAATGCTGTACCGGCTGGCCGTTGAAGGCGACGATGATATCGCCGGTCTTGAGTTCGGCTTTCTGGGCCGGACCGTCGGCGAGGACTTGCCCGATCAGGGCGCCACGCGGCTTGTCGAGCCCGAAGGATTGCGCCAGTTCCGGGGTGACTTCTTGGATCATGACGCCCAGCCAGCCGCGCGCCACCTTGCCGCCGGCTTTGAGCTGTTCCACCACTTCCATCGCCACGTCGATGGGAATGGCGAAGGAGACGCCTTGGTAGCCGCCCGAGCGGCTGTAAATTTGCGAGTTGACGCCGATCACTTCACCGTCCAGATTGAACAGCGGCCCGCCGGAATTACCGGGGTTGACGGCGGCGTCGGTTTGGATGAAAGGTACATAATTATCGCTGGGCAGGCTGCGGCCCAGGGCGCTGATGATGCCCTGGGTGGCGGTGCGCTCGAAGCCGAACGGCGAGCCGATGGCCAGCACCCACTGGCCGACCTTGACCTTGCCGCTGTCGCCGAACTTGACGGTGGGCAGCTTGGCGTCGGTCTTGACCTTGAGCAGGGCGATATCGCTGCGTTTGTCCGCCCCGATGACCTGCGCGGCTAGCTCGCTGCGGTCGGACAGCCCGACCACGATGCTGCTCATGTCCTCGACGACGTGCGCGTTGGTGACGACGTAGCCGTCCGCGGAGATAATGAAACCGGAACCGACCGACGAGCGCGGCCCGGAAGGCATGTCGGGCATTTCCTCAAAGAAGCGCTTAAAGTAGTCGTGAAATGGGCTGTCTTCGGGGATGGCGGGATGGCCGCGCTTGGGCCGTTGCTCCTTGGGTTCCGACTTGGTTTGAATGCTCACCACCGCCGGGCTGTAGCGCTCGACCAAAGTGACGAAATCTGGATATTCCGCCGCCCGCGGGCTGCGCTCCACAGCAACCCGAAGACGGCGAGCAGCCAGAACGGCTGTTTGAGGCGTTGCATGAGACTCTCCTGAAGCAATGAAAGCGGTTTTAAGTCGATAGGCTCAATCTTACTCGCATTTGAGGTCGTCATCATGGCTCAAACTCCTTCCACCATGTCGCCGCTAGGCACGAAGGCTCCCGATTTCAGCTTGCTGGAACCCGCGACCGGTCACACCGTGACCTTGGCCGATTTTCGGGGCCGTCCGGCATTGCTAGTCATGTTCATTTCCAATCATTGCCCGTTCGTCAAGCATATCCGCGAAGCGGTGGCGCGCTTTGCGACGAGCTATCGTAGCGAGGGGCTGGCTTGTGTGGCAATCTGCGCCAACGATGCCGTCCGCTATCCCGACGACAGTCCGGCGCGGATCGCCGAGGACGCCAAGGCGTTCGGTTATTCGTTCCCTTATCTGTACGATGAAAGCCAGCAAACCGCCAAGGCGTATCGGGCGGCCTGCACCCCTGATTTTTTCCTGTTCGACGCCGACCGCAAGCTGGTGTATCGCGGCCAGTTCGATGGCAGTCGGCCCGGCAACGGCGCTCCAGTGACCGGCGCCGATCTGCGGGCGGCCGTTGACGCCGTATTAGTGGGTCGGCCGATCTCTTCAGAACAGAAGCCCAGCATCGGGTGCAATATCAAGTGGAAGGCGGGGAACGAGCCGGATTATTGACTTCGGGCGCGCAGCTTCTTGCTGGCCGGTCCATGAGAAGACGCGCAAACGAGCGGAAAAAGCACGGGATGACCGGAGCGCTGGCTCAACCTCACCTCACCGGGTACGGTTCCACCTGAGACCTGAATGAAAAGGCTGGTTCGCTGCCTCTCAAAAAGCGCCAGGCGGTTAGCGCTGATTAAAAGCCAGCGCTAACCGCCTGGGAATCGCCGTTCTTTAAAAAAAGACGGCGCGGCGGTCGCGTTACATGTACTGAGGGACCAGTACCGCCAATACCGCCACAACGGCGGCGACGGAAACGACGATCACTTTCGCCAGATCAGCCATCTCGCTCAGCAAAGAACGGCGTCCGACCTCAGCCGCCGCCGGAATCCCAGCTACAGGTACAGTGGATTTCATAGTTTTATTCCTCTATATTGAACTGATACGTACAGTTTAATTTTACGGGTGCCTATTGTCAAGTGAAACTGTACTTATTAGTCCATTAAAGGAGATCGAACCATCATGAGAACGAAAAGCAGCGCAAAACGACAGGCCATTCTTGATGTCGCCGCGCAAGTCTTCCGCCAACTGGGTTTCGAGGGCGCTTCCATGGGCGAAATTCGCGCGCGGGTCGGTGGCTCGAAGGCCACGCTCTACAACTATTTTTCCTCGAAGGAAGAGTTGTTTTTCGAGGTCATCTTCAGCTCGATAGCGGAAGAATTCGAGACGACCCACGCTTACCTCGATCCTAACGAAAATATTGCGGAGGCGCTGACGATCTTTGGCGAGGGACTCTTGCGCAGTTTGTACGGGCCCGGCGCGATCGAAGTGCGACGCTTGATTTTCGCCGAATCCCGGCGCTCCGATCTCGGCCGAATTTGTTACGAGCGCGGCGTAAAACCGAGCCACGCACGACTTGCCGATTTTCTGCGCGTCGCCATGACTCAGGGCAAGCTTCGGGAGGCCAGTGCATCCGTGGCGGCTTGGCATCTATACGGGTTGCTCGATGCGGAACTGTTCCGGCGCTGCTTCCTGTGCGTGCAGGAAACAGTGACCGAAGAGGAGATTATCGGCTGCGTCCAGCGCGCCATCGCCGTATTCATGGCCGCTTACGGCCAGCCATAGCGCGGCCAAACGGATTCATTTTTCGCGGAAGATCGACGCATTGAAAGCGTCGCCCGATGAGCCTTAATGCTCGATGGTGTAAACCGCGTCGCCGCCGGTCCCGAAGACGTTGCTGGCCGATTCGAGCATCAGATGCTTGGTAAAACGGTACTTGAGGAAAAAGGTGTTGACGGCGTTGAGCAGGCCGATGCCGTAGCCGACATACAGGCGCGGCGTCAGATACTTTCCGACCATGAACGAGGTGCCGCCGCCGCTGCCGCCGCCCAGTTCCGCCGAATCCAACCCGAAGGCGTCGCCCAAACCTTTGCTGAGGGCCCCGGCTTGCCCTGAGCCAAGCGCGCCGGCCGCCTTGAACAGCAGCGCTGATTCGGAGCCGCTGCCACCACCTTGCGGGGCGCGACCCAAGACCAGGTAGGCGAGGATGTCGGGATCGGCCATGGTCGGCGTGGAGAAAAAGCTCAACTTGGGCCTTTTGGCCGTCCCGCGAATCTGGGCGCCGGCTATGATCTCGCTGCCGGAAATGATGTCCCGCTCTTGCCGCGCGACCCGCAATTCCAAGGCGGGATTATCGAGCGGGCTGTTGCTGAACAGCAGTTGGCCGCGTTGGATCTCGATTTCTTCGCCGTAAATCTTGTACTTGCCCGCCACGACTTCGACGTTGCCGGTGCCGCGCGGCGCCAGCTCCGGGGTTTCGACCACCCGCAGATCGCCTTGCAGCTTGCCTTTGAAAGCGGGTGTTTCCAGATACACTTCTTGCCCCAGAACGACGCGCACATCGGCGTAAGTCGTCATGCCGCGCCCTTTCGCTTCCGGTGCCTTGCCGTCGCGCTCCTTGACGATAACGGCGTCGCCGGAGGCGTTGACCGTGCCGGGCCGTTCGCCGCCAGGCCTCAAGAAAGCGCGCGGCACGGTCACCGTGCCTTCCAGCCGAGCGAGCTGCGGCGTGAGGTCGAGCTTCAAATCCGGGCTGATCTGCGCTTGCAGGTTGGTGGTTTTAATGGCCTGAAAATTCTCGCCGGTCACCGTCATGATGAGGTGTTGCTTGGCCGGATCGACCTGTCCGGCCAGTTGCATCCGGCCCGGCTCCGATTCGGCCGAACCGGTCAACTGAAGCGGACCCTGGCCGGTGCTGGTGGCGGCGAACTGAATGTTACGCAGCGTCAGGCCGGCATCCGAAATCGCCATTCCGCCGTTCTCCAAACGAATGTCACCCCGCGCCAGCGGATTGGACGCAGTGCCGGATACGGCTACATTCGCCCGTATCTGCCCCGAGATATCGGTAATTTGCGGCGCGAAAGCCGAGACGATTTTCAAGTCGGTGATGCTGCCGTCGAGCTTGCCGTTCAACCGGGCGGCGCCGAAGGGGTCTTGAACGTTCAAAGAGGCTTGTAGTTGACCGGTTTGCGCTAAATCCAGCCGCGCTTGCAGGTTGGCGGTCCGGCTGTCAGTGACGAGTTGCAGGGTGCTGGCGTTGAAAGCGATCTTGACGGGCCGACCGTTGGCCAGCGTGCTGGCGCTGCCGGGGGCGACGTTCAGATTGGCTTTAGCTTGCAGCGCGCCGCCGATCTTGCCGCTGGCGCTGGCCTCCCCGTTGACGTGGGTCGCCAGCGTGGTGTTTTGCGGTAGAAAACGTTTGAAGCGCTCCGGATTGAGGTCGCTCAACTGTACCCGACCGCTGAAATCACCGGATTGATTCCATTGACCTTGCGCGCACAGGCGGGTCGGAGCGCTGCTCAGACAGGCTGTTTCGAGACTGGCTTCCTTGGCCGAGGCGCGAACCGCTGCCGGTTTTTCCAGAGTCCAGTTGCCGGCCTGGGTATCCTTGGCGCTGAGTTGGGTGATGCGGCCTTGCCAGAGCAGCGCCGGCGTCCGCAACGCGCCCGCGAGCGCGAGTAGGAAATTGCCGGGATCGCCGGCCATCTCCGCCTTGAGCTCGTGCGCGGCCGGAGTGCCGGCGCCGTCGATTTGTACGCTTTTCCATTGCTGCCCGCCCAGCGCTAAGCCCGAGCCAGTAACGTTCAGGCGCGAGCGATTGGCGCCACCAACGTCGATGTTGGCCTCGCCGCGCAACTGCTGGATGTGGGTCGCGCCCTGACGCAGATCGCGCACCGCGAACGTGGTGGCCCACCCCGGTTGGAGGCGGGGACCGCTCAGCTTGCCGGTGCTGGCGACAGTCCCGCTCACGCCTGGAACCAGCGCTTTCAGTTGCGGCGCGTTCAGGGTCCAGGTCAAATCCCAACGTTCGGTCAACGTCCCGCTGGCCTCAACCCGAGCGTCGCCCGCGTCGATCCGCAGGGTTCTGATCGTCAGATTCTGGTTTTGCACGGAAACATCCGCGTTTCCCGCCACTTTCTGACCGCTCAAGGTGCCGGTCAATGGGTCCAGCAGCAGGTTGGCCCGCAAGGCGTTATTTTCCAGACCGCCGTCGGTCTTGAGCTGGAAAGTCAGTTTGCCGGGAACGTCTTTCCAGTGCGCGCCCGGATTCAGCCCCTGGCCGTTCACGGTCGCCCGCCAACTGAGCGCCGGTAACCAAGCGGCGTCGGCGGTCGCTTGCAGGCTGCCTTGCAGGAGCTGGCCGTTCAGTTTGACATCGCGCACCGCCTGATCCGAGCCTTGGCCGTTGATCGTCCAGTTGCTCTTGGGAACGTTCGGGCCTTGCACGTCGGCGGCGGCCAGTTCGAAGCGGTAATCCTTGGGCGTGCCTTCGGCGCTGAATTGACCTTTGGCGCTTTCCACTTGGGCCACGCCTTTCAGCGGCCACGTCAGGGCCTTCCAGTCCCCGGTGAGGTTGAAGCGCTGTTCGGGGAGCTGGACCGTGCCTTGGGTGGCCAGCGTCAACGGCCGGTCGGGGGAGGTGAGACGCAGCTCGTCGAGCTTGATCGACTTGGAATCGCCGGAAGCGTTGAAGCGCAGTGCCGCCGGACCCACATCCGGTACGGTGGCGCTGAGTTCGCCCCGCGCCTGAAACTGCCCCAGAGCGCCTTCGGCCAGATGGACCGTGCCTTGCGCGGTCGAGAGCAGCGACCAGTTGGGGGCATTCACCCGTAAGTCGTCGAGCTTGATGAGCTTGGGATCGCCGGAGGCGCTGAATTGCACGACGGTCGGGCCGAGCTGCGGCGCGGTGGCGTTGAGAGTCCCCGTGGCATTGAACCGGCCGAAGGTCGCTTGAGCGAGCTGCACGTCGCCTCGGGCGGTCAGATTCAACGGGTAAGCCGGGGCGGTCACCTGCAAGTCGCCGAGGTTGATCGCCTTTGGATCGCCGCTAACGGTGAAGCGCACGGTCGTCGGACCCAGTTCCGGCGCGGTGGCGTTGATTTCGCCCCGCCCCTGAAATTTGGCCAGCACGCCTTTGGCCTCCACTCGCGCGGTCAGCGGTTTGCCGGCCAGCGCTGGCGCAAACGGTTTGAGGTCGGTTACGTCCAAGTGGGCCTTGGCCGACCAAGCGGCTTCAGTCAGAGGCCGGCGCACTTCACCATCCAGTTCCAGGGTGGCCGGACCAGTGACTTTATGAGTGATTTGCAAACGGTCGCGCACTTCGCCCTCGATCTGGCCTTGGCGCGGAGGGTGCCGTAAGGGTCCAACGGCGCCTGCCAGCCCAGATCGAGTCTCAACGGATAGTTGCCGGTGGGGTTGACCCTTCCGCTCAAGCGGACCTCACCGAGCGGCGATTTGACGTTCAGGGTGTCGATGTGCAAACCGTCGGCGGCGGTACGGCCCTTGAGGTCGAGGGCGTCGATCTGGACCGGCGGCGCGCCGCCGGGAAGTACGATGCGGATGTCGCGACCTTGCAGTTCGTCGATGGTCACGTTGAGCGGTAATTGCAGGTCCGGGAGGGCGAACGGTTCGGGCGCGGCGGGCGTGTCCTTGCCGGGCGGTAGCTGGACTTCCAGGCCCTCGAACTTCAAGCGGGAGACGTTGAGATGCCGGTCGAACAGGTCGGAGGGCTTCCAGTCGAGATCGGCGCTGGCGAGTTTGACCTTGAGCGGACCATCCTCGTAGCGCAGCCCTTCGACGTGCAGCGGCCCCCACAGCCGGCCGCTGATCTTGGCATAGCTTAACTGGCCCGGCGCGAAGCGGCTGGCCAGCCCCATCAGCGTATTGACGCCGGTTTCGGTGGTGATGGCGATGCTGGCCAGCACGGCCACCAACAGCAGCAGCGCCAGCGGCAGTCCGATCAGCCAAGCAAGTACGCGCCGCGCCGGGGAAGCACCGCTCGCGGGCGGGCGGGCGGCGCTGTCGGATGGCTCGGCTTGCGGCGGCGCGCGGCGCGCGGTGGCGGCAGATTCGCTCAAAGGTCCGGTCCGATGCTGAAGGAGAAGCGGAAGGCATCGCCCGGCGGCTGATCCAGCCCGGTGGCGAAGTCGATGCGCACCGGTCCGACCGGCGAGCGCCAGCGGGCACCGATGCCGGCTCCGGTTTTCAGTTCGGGGCTCGCGCCGTTGAAAGCGTCGCCGCTGTCCACGAACACGGCGACGCCCCAGTTGTCCCAAAGCCGGCGTTCGTATTCCAGACTGCCCACCACCAAATTCTTGCCGCCGATCACTTGACCCTCCTGGTTGGTGGGGCCGATCTTGTTATAGGCGTAACCGCGCACGCTGCTGTCGCCACCGGTGAAAAAGCGCAAGGAGGCCGGCAGCTTTTCGAAGTCTTCCAGAATCGCGGTCGCGCCCAAATCGCCCCGCGCGATGATGCGGTTGTCGTCGTTGAAGGCGTGAATCCACTTGAGGTGCAGCAAGCCTTGCAGGAAGTTGATATCCGACAGCAGGGCCGTCGACGCGCCGCGCACCTCGAAGCCGAACAACAAGCCGCGGCTCGTGAACAGCCGGTCGTCGGCGTCGACCCAGGTCCAGTTCAGCCCCGGAATGATCAGAAACGAGGTGGAACGTGGCTCGTTGCCGATCTGATAATCTTCGTATTGCAGGTTCAAACTATAGATTTTCAGCCACTTGCCGATTTCCTGTTGGAAAAGGCCGCCCAGCGCGATGCGCTCGTAGTCCTGATCGTCATAGTTTTGCTGGGTGTAGCTGGCGGTCAGCGCGTATTCCTCGGTGACCGGATCGCTGCCGGGGATCAGGTATTTGGCGCCGATGAACGATTTGATCGGAGAAAGCTGCAATTCCGCTTCGTAGTGGTGACCCTGACGGTTGACCCAGCGGTTTTCGACTTTCACCTTGCCTCTGACCCCGGTGTCGGTGCCGTAGCCCAGACCGGCGCTGTACTTGTGGCGTTTGTTCGGCTCCAGCTCCACTTCGACCGGTACGGAAACCGTTTTGGCGTCGGGCGAGGCGTTGATTCGGACCTGGCTGAAATAGACGCTGCCGCCGAGATCGCCTTGCAGTCTCAGCAGGTCGTTGGCGTCGTAGGGATCGCTGGGTTTGAAGCGGGGATAGCGGCTCAGCAGTTCGGGCGAGAGGGTGTTTTGCTTGAAGGAGATATCGCCGAAGCGGTAGCGCTTGCCGGTATCGTAGTGCAGCTTGATGACCGCTTCATACGCCTGCAAGTCGATCTGGATGGCATGTTCGACAAAGCGGGCGTCGAAATAACCGCGTTCGGTGGCCAGCGCTTCCAGATTCTGCTTGAATTGCTCGTATTTGGCGTGTTCGAGGGTTTGACCTTTGGCCAGCGGTTTCTGGGCCAGCAGCTTCTGAAAAACGGGGTCTTGAGCGGCTTCGCCGAGCATTCGGACATCCACCAAAGCGATGGGCAACGGCCGGCCAGGCTGGATGCGGTAGCGGGCTTCCCAACCGCTGGCGGTCTGGTTCAGGGCGCTTTCGACCTTGGGTTCGTAATAGCCGAACGGTTGCAGCGCTTCCTGAATGTGGCGCTCGGCGTTGGCGTGCAGCCACTGCAACTCGGTTTCGACCGGCGCGGGTTTGCCGTTGAAGCGGTTGATGTCGAGATGCCCCAAGACATTATCCCGCAACGGTCCCTCCACGCCTTCGACGCTCACGACGAGCGTGCCGGTTGCGGTGGCGCCGTCAGTCGGGGTGGGCGGTTCGGGCTGTTGCTGGGCGGTGACCGGCGCGGCCGGGAACAGCAGGCAGCAGAGCAAAAGCCAGGCGCGGATCAGATGAGGACTCGAACCAAATCGGGTCATGACAAAATCGGTGGTTGGCGTAGGATGAGATGGCAACGAATGGAGGTCGCGAGGATGAGACGGTTTGAAAACCGTGGTTTTCTCCAGCGCGGTCTGGTGAATCGGTGACGCTTGGAATCGGTTTAACATATTTCGCGGAGTCCGAAAACGCTTGACGCCGTGATTTTGCGAACAGTTTGGAATTCACTATGCCTGATTTGCAATGCCCCACACTCGACTTTTTCGTCGGCAATACACCTCTGGTTCGGTTTCAGCACCTGCCGGTTCATACCCATAACCTGCTTTTAGGCAAGCTGGAAGGCAACAATCCGGCGGGTTCGGTCAAGGATCGTCCGGCGCTGAGCATGATCCAGCAAGCCGAAGCGCGCGGCGCGATCCGGCCCGGCGATGTGCTGATCGAAGCGACCAGCGGCAACACCGGTATCGCGCTGGCGATGATCGCGGCCATGAAGGGTTACCGGCTGTTGCTGGTGATGCCGGAGAATCAGACTGCGGAACGCCGCGCGGCGATGCAAGCCTACGGGGCCGAACTGGTGCTGGTCAGCACGGCGGAGGGCATGGAAGGCGCCCGCGATCTGGCGGCGCGGCTGGAGCAGGACGGCAAAGGCCGGGTGTTGGACCAATTCGCCAATCCCGACAATCCGCTGGCGCATTATCAAACGACCGGCCCGGAAATCTGGCGCGACACGCAAGGGAAAATCACCCATTTCGTCAGCGCGATGGGGACCACCGGCACCATCATGGGGGTATCCCGTTATCTGAAGGAGCAAAGCTCCAGCGTGCAAATCGTCGGCGTGCAGCCGACCGAGGGTTCGAGCATCGCCGGCATCCGCCGCTGGCCGCCCGACTATCTGCCGAAAATCTACGATCCGACGCGGGTGGATCGAATCCTGGATGTCAGTCAGCTCGAAGCCGAACACCTGACCCGCCGGCTGGCCCGCGAAGAGGGGATCTGTTGCGGCGTGTCCTCGGGCGGAGCGGTGGCGGCGGCGTTGCGGCTGGCGGAGGAGGTGGCAAACGCGGTTATTGTCACCATCATCTGCGACCGGGGCGACCGCTACTTGTCCACTGGTCTGTTTGCGGATTGAGAAGCCGCCAATGGGAAAATCAGCGGCCAAAAAACGTCAGGCGCTGGCGGCGCTAGCGTCGTTTGTCGCCCGCATCGAAGACCTGACGCACGAAGGAATGGGGGTGGCGCGGCGAGAGGGCAAGACGGTATTCGTTGAAGGCGGGTTGCCGGGCGAGAGCGTGGAATGCGTTTATACCGCCCGTCGGAGCCGACGCGATGAAGCGCGCGTCGTCCGCATTCTCGAACCCGCGCCAGAACGGGTCGAACCCCGCTGCCCCCATTTCAGTTTCTGCGGCGGTTGCGCCTTGCAACATCTCGCTCCCGTCAGCCAATTGGCCAGCAAGCAACGCGGGTTGCTGGATAGCCTGACCCACATCGGCAGGCTCGAACCGGATCGAGTGCTAGAGCCCATGACCGGGCCGCTGTGGGGCTACCGACGGCGGGCGCGGCTGGGGGTCAAATGGGTCGCCAAGAAGGGGCGGGTGCTGGTGGGGTTTCGCGAGCGGCACAGCCCTTATGTCGCCGATTTGAAGCGTTGCGAAGTGTTGGACGGACGCGTCGGCGGCTTGCTGGAGGAGCTGGCGCGGCTGGTCGAAAGCCTGTCGGTGCGCGAGCGGCTGCCACAAATTGAAGTCGCTTGCGGCGATGCGGTCGCGGCGTTGAGCCTGCGGGTGCTGGCCCCGCCGAGCGAGAGCGATTTGCGGTCGCTTCGGGCGTTTGGCGAGCGCTATGGCTTGGCGCTTTACCTGCAACCGGGCGGGCCGGACAGCGTGCGGCCGTTGGATTTGGCGGCGCCGGCGCTGAGCTATCGTTTGCCGGGTTTCGAGCTGGATTTGGCGTTCGAGCCTTATCACTTCATTCAGATCAACGCCGCGCTCAACCGGCAACTGATCGAGCGCGCTTGCGACTTGCTGGAGGTCGGGCCGGAGGATCGGGTGCTGGATTTGTTCTGTGGGTTGGGTAATTTCAGCTTGGCGATGGCGCGGCGGGCGCGGGAAGTGGTCGGTGTGGAAGGGGACAGCCGCCTGGTCGAATGGGCCCGACGCAACGCGGTGCGCAACGACATCGGCAACGCGACCTTTGCCGTCGCCGATCTCGCTGGCGATTTGGCGGGGCAGCCGTGGCTGCAAGGGGGCTACGACAAGGTGCTGCTCGATCCGCCCCGCTCCGGCGCGCTGGAGCTGATGGCGCACGTGGCGGCGTTGGGCCCGCGCCGGGTGGTTTACGTGTCCTGTCACCCCGCCACGCTGGCGCGTGATGTCGGCGTGCTGGGGCAGCGGTTTGGTTACCGGCTCGACAGTGTGGGCGTGGTGGATATGTTTCCGCACACGACCCACGTGGAGTCGGTGGCGGTGCTGGTCCGCGACCCCGTGAAAGTTGAGTAGCGCTAGGGCGCTCCAGGAAAAACGCAGCGACCGGCGGCGAATCTAAAAGTGGCATAAAAAATGCAAAACATTTCGGAGCCATCCTTTTTCGAACGCCATGCCCATCCAGCAAATCCGATCGCTTTCCCTGCGCCAAAAAATGTTGGCGTTGAATGTACTCGGTGGCGCGGTGACGATGTTGGCGACCTTGGTGCTGTTTTCGTTTATTTATTTTTATTCCGCCCAGCAACGCCTGACTGACCATGCCATCACCACCGCGCGGTTGCTGGCGCAAAACCTCACGTCGATGGTGGTGTTTGGAGATCGACAGTCCGCCCAAAGCTTGCTGACCTCCTTCGACCAGCACCCCGATGTGCCGATGGCGGCCGTTTATGATGAAAAAGGTCAAATTTTTGCAACGTGGACGCAGCCCAAAAGCCCTTCCAAGGAAGTCGTGATCCCCGCCGCGCCCGCCGGTCTCGAAGCTGGCTTTACCCGGCTTGAGGCCGGACAACTCGAAATCGTCGTCCCCCTGTTGCAACAGAGAGAACGGATCGGCGCGTTTCTGTTGCGGGTAAGTTTGCGCTCCATCGGGCGCGAAATTCAGCACTTTATGGCTATCGGTTTGGCGCTCACCCTGAGCGCTATCGCGTTGGCTGCCATCTTGCTGCATCGGCTCCAGCTGCGCGCTTTGGCTCCTGTATTCGAACTGTCAAATTTGGCCGAACGGGTCGCGTTGCAATACGACTACGGTCTGCGCGCCCGCGCCCGCGGCGATGATGAGATGGGGCGCTTGGCCCAGTGCTTCAATGAGATGCTGGAGCGCATTGAGGCCAGGGAAAAGGCGCTCAACGCCGAAATCGGCGAGCGTCTGGCGGTGGAGCAAAAGCTGGATCGCCTCGCGCACTATGACAGCCTCACGCAATTGCCCAACCGACACCTGTTCCAAAAAGAACTCCAGCGTATCGTGGATGAAACGGTTGTCGGAAAGCAACTGGCGGCTTTGATGTTCATCGATCTGGATAACTTCAAATACGCCAACGACGCGGCCGGCCACGATGCGGGAGATTTGTTGTTGAAGGTGGTGGCCAAGCGATTGTCAGCGGTTCTGCGCAACTCGGATACGCTGTGCCGTTTGGGGGGAGATGAGTTTGCGGCGATCCTGCCTCAACTGAGCAGCGCCTCCCAGGCGGAAGCCTTGGCCGAGCGGCTCATCGCCGCCGTCAATGGGCCCATTCTGATCCGTGGGGTCGAGATGCAAGTCGGCGCCAGTATCGGAATCGCTTGGTGTCCCGTGCACGCCGCGGACCCCGGACTTCTGCTGCGGCAAGCGGATATGGCCATGTATGTCGCCAAGCAGGCGGGCAAGAATACCTACCGTCATTTCGATCGCGTCATGATGTTCGACAACGAAAGCCATCCCGCTCTCCAGGCGTTCCTCGATACCGAAAATGCCGTGGTGGAGTAACAGCGAACGTGGAGGCGCGCCCCGGAGCCGGTCGGTTGGGCCACTTTTCCGGATCGGCTTCTACAGCAGCGGCAATTCCCATGATGCCGATCCCGCCAATCCCATTTTTGCGATGGATGCGCTCGGGCGAGATGGGTTCGATTTCCAGTTCAAATTGAACCTTGGGTTTTAACCATGCCGCGCCGTCGGCTACTGCTCGCATGGCTGAGTTTCCTGCCGCGCGCTTTTGACGGGGCGGCGGGATGGGCGGAAACGGCGGATGAATCCGAGCTGAAAGCCGCTTATATCTACCGTTTTGCCCAGTTCACCTGGTGGGCGAAGCCACCGTCCGATGAGTTTGACTTTTGCTTCCAGGGCCAGCATTCGGTCGGCGAGGGCTTGCGGCAGCTTCGCGGGAAAACCGTGGGGGATGCACCGGTCAACGTAGTGCGGGTCGATTCGCCCGAGGCGGCCAAAACCTGCCATGTCCTGTTCCTGCATCCCGCCAAGCGCGGCGAACTGGTGGAGTGGGTGAGTGCGCTGGCAGCGCGGCCGATTTTGCTGGCCAGCGACTCACCGGACGCTTTTCAGGAAAACGTCATGATCGTGTTTGCGATGGAACCCAACCGTGTCTCGTTCAAAATCAACCTCAGTCAGGCGCGTGCTTCAGGATTGTTTCTAAGCGCCCAAATGCTCAAGCTCGCTCAAGAGATACGCTAGTACCAACAATCGTTCCAACATTCCGGCCGGTCGGGTTCAGTATTGAATAGTTGCTATAATTTCGAGATACTTGCCAGATAAAAATAATAAGAACTGTTTAGAACTTTAGCGGCAATTAGCGGAATGCCAGAACCTATTCGCCGCTCCAGCGCGACTAGGACTCGAATATCGCGCTAGTGTTTTTCGGTAAGAGTCATGAATCACGGGTTCCGGCCGATCCAGGAATGGCTGAAGTGGGCTGTTTCACAGGCAAAGCAAACAAGCTTTTAAGAGACGCGTTGCAAATGCCAAGGAATTGTCGGTGGTAGGAATCGATGGGCTGGATAAAAGCCGTCTGGAGTTCGTGCCTGAGGCCTGATCCGCTGTGCCGACCGCCATCGAACGCAGCTTCCACGAGCTGGCGAAAAGGCCTTTTGAGAGCCTGGCAGGATACTGATTTGAAGAGAGGAACGCAATGAAAGGGCAGCAGGCGTATAGACGGTTCGGCGCGGTGCCAGCACTAATGGTAGGGGCTGGTCTGAGCTTCACGACCGGATTCGCGGGAGCTGGCGAGCCGGATTTGACCCAGTTCAGCATCGAAGATCTGATGCAAGTCAAAGTGGTGTCGGCCGCCAAAATCGAACAATCCCTGCAAGATACGGCGGCGGCGATTTTCGTCATCACCGCCGACGATATCCGCCGGTCGGGCGCGACCAGCATCCCCGAGGCGCTACGGCTCGCGCCCGGCGTGGAAGCGGCGCGCATCGATGCCAGCCGCTGGTCGGTCACCATCCGCGGCTTCAACGGCCGCTTCGCCAACAAATTGCTGGTGATGGTCGACGGGCGCTCCATTTACACGCCGCTGTTTTCCGGCGTGCATTGGGAGGTGCAGGGTCCGCCGCTGGACGAGATCGAGCGCATCGAAGTGATCCGGGGTCCCGGTGGTAGCCTGTGGGGCGCCAACGCCGTCAACGGCGTGATCAACATCATTACCCGACGCGCCGGGGATACTTTCGGAGGACTGGCGACGCTGACCGCGGGCACCGAGGAGCGAGCCATCGCCGGCGTGCGCCTTGGCGGCCGACTGGGCGAGCGGTCGCAGTATCGCGTATACGGGCAATTTGCCGAACGCGATGGCCTGGTCGCGACGGACGGGCATGATGCCGGCGATGGCTGGCGCATCGGCAAGGGCGGTTTTCGGCTGGACTGGACGCCCTCGACCGCCGACACGTTCATCGTGCAAGGCGATCTCTACAATGCCGATTTCGAACAGAATTTCGTGCTACCCAGCTTCGCGCCGCCGTACGCGACCCGTTCGTTGGCCTCGGTCGACGCGACCGGCGGCAGCTTGCAAGCCCGCTGGGAGCGGCAGTATTCGGCCACCTCAAAGATCAGCTTGCAGGCTTACTACCAGTATGAGGACCGCAAGGACCCGCTGTATGTCGCCGATCTGGATACCTTCGATCTCGATTTTCAGCACAGTTTTCCGCTGGGCGACCGGCAGGAAATCGTGTGGGGGCTGGGTTATCGGACCAATCGGGATCAGTTTACCGATACGGCCATCAGTAAGGTCAGGCCCGCTCGGTCGACCGCCGAACTGTTCAGCGCTTTCGTGCAGGATCAATTCGAACTGGTTCCGAAGCGCTTGTATTTGACCGGCGGCGTCAAGGTGGAGCATAACGACCTCAGCGGCTGGGAATGGCAGCCCAGCGCGCGGGCGCTCTGGACGCCGCATCCCGACCACCGGCTGTGGGCAGCGGCCTCGCGCGCCGTGCGCACGCTCTCGCGCGGCGAGCAAGATGCGGAGCGGATCAATGTGTTGATCGCGCCGCCTTCGCCTTTTACCGGTAACTTGCCCGCGCTGGTATCTCTCGGCAGCGGGAAGCGGACGCTCGATCCAGAGGAGCTGACCGCTTACGAGATCGGCTATCGCGCTCGCCTGACCGAGCAGCTTTCCGTCGATGCCACGTTTTTTTACCATGATTACGACCGCTTGCTGGTCGGAAATCTTGGAACGCCTTTGTTTGAAGCCACGCCGCCGCATCTGTTGCTGCCGATTTTCCTGACCAATACCGGCTCGGGCGCTAAGAGCGGCTTCGAATTGGCGTCGGACTGGCGACCGGCCGACCGCTGGCGTTTGCGCTTGACGTATTCCTACTTGGACTCCGATCTAAACGATGACGTTACTGGCGGTCCTATTTATAGTGATGGCAATCACCAGCAGGTTTCGTTATTTTCATCTTGGAATCCACGAGACGATCTGGATGTCGATGTATGGCTGCGCTATGTCGACGGCAATGAAACCAATCGGGTCTCTTATACCGGAGCCAATAAGATCAAACCCTATGCGAGCTTGGATCTGCGGCTGGCTTGGCGCCCTCGCAAAGAGCTCGAACTCTCGTTGGTCGGCGCTAATTTGTTGGAGGATCGCCACTTGGAATTCGTGCAGGAAGCTTTCGCGTTCCCGGTCGAAGTGGAGCGCAGCCTTTATGGCCAAGTGAAATGGGCTTTCTGAAACGCTCACCACACCCCGTTTCATCCAACGGTTATCGGGTTGTGACCCACTCGCGGGCCGCGAGCGGGCGATCTCGCCAGGCATCGGGTTGGTGGCATTGGCTAGCGGTAGCGCCTAAGTGGTTGCTGGGTGGTTTGTTACTGGCCGTCGAGCTTCAGGCCGGTGAATTCGATGAATACGCCGTCAAGGCGGCTTATCTCTACAATTTCGCCAAGTTCGTGGAATGGCCGGCCGAGGCGTTCGCCGACCCGACGGCGGCTTTGACCATTTGTATAGCCGGCGACAACCCATTCGGTGATGCGCTGGCAACACTCTCCGGCAAGATGGTGGAGAGCCATGCGGTGATGGTGCGTCACATTCCCGCGGCGACCGGCCTCGACCAGTGCCATATCGTCTTTATCGGGCGCGCCGAGCAAGGGCGAATCAAGCCCCTGCTGGCCAAACTCGCGCGCCTGCCGATACTGACCGTCAGCGACAGTAGCGATTTCGCTCAGGGAGGTGGGATGATCGGCTTGATCGAGGCCGAACAGCGCATTCGTTTCAACATCAATCTGGCCGCTACCCGTCAGGCTAATCTCAAGCTGAGCTCCCAGCTGCTCAAGTTGGCCACCATCGTGGAATAGGGTGGTAGAGAACCTGCATGATCGCCTTTGACAAGCTGTCGGTAAAAAATAAATTGATGGCGGTCATGCTGCTGACCAACGCCCTGGTATTGCTGGCGGTCGGGGTGGCGCTGCTCGTCAACGAAACCGTTTCCCAACGCAAGGTCGCTCAGGCGCAGTTGATCACCTTGGCCGATGTCATCGGCGCCAACGCCGCTTCCGCGCTGCTTTTCAACGACCTCAAGGCGCTCGAACAAAATCTGGCGGTGCTGCGCGCCAAACCTGATGTGCCCTATGCAGCCATCGACGATCCCGACGAAAAGCTGCTGGCTGAATACCGCGTGCCCGGCTTGACGGACCTGCAACGGAATCAAGCACGCCAGTGGCATAAGGAACTGGAAGTCCAATACGAGAGGCCGGGCGCGACGGTCAAGCAGTCCGTGATCAGCGAAGGCGGACTGTTTGGAATCCAGTCGCGAATGTTGGCCGTCAAGGTGCCTATAGCTCAGGATAACCAACTCCTTGGCTACGTCGAGATTTATTCGGATCTGCGGGATCTGAGCGGAAGCTTGCAACGCTACTATTGGATTCTCGCGGGCTTGCTGGCGGGATCGCTGGTTTTGGCGGCCTTGTTGGCGGCGCGGTTTCAAAAGGTGATTTCGGCGCCGATCGTGAGCTTGCGCCAAGCCATGAGCGGCATCGCCGATACCCGAGATTATTCGGTTCGGGTACCCCGCACCACCTCCGATGAATTAGGGGCGCTGGTGGACGGATTCAACGGCATGTTGACCCACATCCAGCAGCGCGACGCGGAGTTGGCCACTTATAACGCCCGCCTGGAACAAGACGTTGCCGCGCGCACCGACGATCTTTCACTCGCCAACGCCGAACTGTGCGGTTTGGTTCAGGAACTCAGTGACGCCAAGGAACGGGCCGAGGCGGTCAGTCAGGCCAAATCCCAGTTCCTGGCCAACATGAGCCACGAAATCCGCACTCCCATGAACGGCGTGCTGGGCATGGCCGATTTATTGTTGGGCACCGAATTGGGCCCCAAGCAGCAATGGTTCGCCAAGATCATCAAACAGTCCGGGACCAACCTGCTCCGAATCATCAACGATGTTCTGGATTTCTCCAAGATCGAAGCGGGCAAACTGGAATTGGAGAGCGTGGAGTTTTCGCTGCGGGCATTAGTTGAGGAAGCGACCATGCTCTTCGCTGAAAGCGCGCAACGCAAGGGTTTAGAGCTGGTTTGTGCGATGCCGCCGCAAGCGCTTTGGGTGCGAGGCGATCCGGGACGGTTGCGGCAGATCTTGAGCAATTTGCTGGGTAACGCCATCAAATTCACCGAGCGGGGTGAAATCGTGTTGCGGGTGGTGGTGCTGGATACGCCCTCGGATAGTCTTTGCGTGCAATTCGTCGTGAGTGATTCTGGTATTGGCATCCCGATGCTAGACCAGCAGCGTATTTTCAGCGCGTTCGACCAAGCCGATGGGTCGATGACTCGCAAGTATGGCGGGACCGGACTGGGTCTGACCATCTCCAAGCAGCTGGTGGAATTGATGGGGGGCGTAATATCGGTCAACAGCGCTGAAGGGCGCGGTTCGGCCTTCGGATTTGTGCTGCGAATGGAGCGACCGGCAACCGCTCCCGCCGAACCCGCCCTCACCGCCGAACTGCCGCGGGCTCGGCTGTTGGTCGTCGACGACAATCCCACCAGCGCCAGCATCGTGCGCGAGCAATTGATGGGGTGGGGTTTGCGGGCGGATACCGCCGCCACCAGCAAAGACGCTTTGCGGCAATTGCGCGCCGCTTGCATCGCTGGCGATCCCTACCAGATCGCGCTGCTGGACGAGCAGATGCCAGAAATTAGCGGCCCGGATCTCGCCCTGGCGATTCGTGCGGATCTCCAACTGCGCGATACCCTGCTGGTGCTGTTGGCGATCTCGATGTTTCAGGAGTCGCTGCGCGAAAAGTCGCTACGGGCGAAGTTCGAGGCCCAACTCAACAAGCCGGTCCTGCAAACGCCGTTGCGAGAATGCTTGCGCCAGTTGCTGGCGGGTGATGGCGCGGAGCCGCTTTCCAGAGCCGTAATAAACCCGGAGTGTCAGCCAGATTTGACGCAATATCCGGGCGCGCGCATTCTGGTGGTCGAGGATAATCTGGTGAACCAGGAAGTCGCCAGCGCCACGCTCTTGCAGTTCGGCTGCGACGTGACGATCGTCAACAACGGTCAAGAAGGACTCGAAAGGTTGGAGCGGGAATCTTACGATCTGGTGTTGATGGATTGTCAGATGCCGGTGATGGATGGCTTTCAAGCCACCGAGCTGATTCGCAAGCGCGAGCGCCATGCGGCGTTGGCGAAGGATCGGCCCGGGAAACGCCAAGCGGTCGTGGCCTTGACCGCCCACGCCATCAGCGGGGATCGCGATCGCTGTCTGAAAGTGGGCATGGACGATTACTTGAGCAAGCCCTTTAGCCGGGAGGATATGAGCGTGATCTTAAAGCGATGGCTGCCCGCTGCGTTAGCCAAGTCTCCCACTCCCCAAGCGCCAGAGGTTAATGCCGGATCGTCGTCCGCTGAAGCGGCTGAGCCTGTGGCTGCGAGCATCGATCAAGAGGTTTTGGAAAAAATCCGGACGCTCGAACGCAACGGCGCCCCCAATCTGGTGGCTCGGTTGGTGGGGCTTTATCTAAAGGGAACGCCGCCGCTGATCGAACAGATGAAGAAAGCGTGCGCCGATGCGGATTGCGGCGCGCTGCGCATGGCGGCGCATACCTTGAAGTCCAGCAGCGCCAACGTCGGCGCCATGAAGCTTCATGAATTGTGCAAGGAATTGGAGTCACAGGCGCGCAACCAGCAAATCGACGATGCGGCGGAGCGGATCGCCGGTATCGAACAGGCCTTTCTGGCGGCTCAGAGCGTGTTGCATCAAGAGCTCGCCTGAGCTGTGGGCCGGCTTGGCCGGTGGCCGCTCAGCCGGAGCTTCCGGGGGCCGGCTCGATGGCCAAGACCGGTTTCATCCGCGATCCCAGTGGCCGATCGGCTTGCGGCAAACCCAAACGCTGCGTGTAAATGACGGCGTACTCCAACACGCGCTGGACGTAGTTTCGCGTTTCTTGGTAGGGGATGGTTTCCGCCCAGATATCGGCCGGCACGGGCGCGCGGGCCGGCAACCACTGCGCGACCTTGCTGGGTCCGGCGTTGTAGGCGGCGGTGGCCAATACTGGATTGCCTTGCAAGCGCTCCAACATTTGTTGGAGATAGCGGACGCCCAGGCGCAGGTTGGCATCGGGTTGCAGCAGCGACTCGGGCGCGCCGTCGGTGGCATCACCCGATTGGCGGGCGATGTCCCGGCCGGTGGCCGGCATGAGCTGCATCAGGCCCAGCGCGCCCACCGGCGAGCGGGCGGCGGGTTGGAAGCTGCTTTCCTGGCGGATGATGGCATAGACCCAGGCCGGGTCTAGGGTGTTGGCACGCGCGTTGTCCAGCACGCCATTTTTATAGGCCAGCGGAAAGCGCACGTTCAGATCGTCCCAATACTCGGCGCGGGCCAGGGTGGCGATGGCTTGGGAGTGCCACTCCCAACGGTCGGCCAGCAGCGCGGCTTGTTGCAGCGTTGGGCGGTCGAAGCTTTGAATGGCTTGCCGCCACTCGGCGGCGGCTTGCGGCTCTCGCCCCAAGATGTACAGCTCTCGCGCCCGCTGCAAGCCGACAGCACCGGCCAGCAGCCCGTCCAGTTCGAGCGCCGATGCTTTCAAGGGGGTATTGGCGATGGCGTAGGGCGTACCGAGTCGGTCGGCGGCCAGAAAGCCGTAATAGTCGCGCTGGCCGGCGATCTTTGCATAGGCCCGCCGGGCTTCGCTCCTTCGGTCCAGCATCTCCAGCAACCGGCCCCGCCAATAGTGCCAGCGCGGCTTGTCGCGTTCCGGAGCCGGTAATTGATCCAGCCAGTGTAAGGCCGCCGCCCACTGGTTCTCGTGCAGGCAAACTCTGACCCGCCATTCTCGCACTGCATCGTCCACCGCCGGCTCCGGTAAGGCGGTCAACCGCGCCAGCGCGGTCGGATGGTAGTCGCTGGCGATCCACAGCGCCAGTTGTCGCTCCACCTCCACCCAGTGCGAGGCGAGCGCTCGGTAGCGCTCCTTGAGGGTGTCTAGCGCCGCCGCCGCCGCCAGAGCATCCCGTTTGCCCCACTGTTTCAGTGCGTCCGCGAAGATGGCTCCGCTTCGGGGATCGTCGCCCCGGATGCGGCCGGCGTCCAAAATCAGTTGCGGATTGTCGGCGACGGCCAGCCAAAGGTCGGCCAGCGGCTGATCGGCGGCCGACAACTCCGGGCGCAGGAAGCGCGCCAGCCTGAGATTGCGCTCGGTCATCGCCAGGGTGAAGCGCTGCCAGAGCAAAGCGACCGGGGGGCCGCCCTGAGTCCGCCAGAGAGCGATCACCGGGTCGCAACTGGCGGGCAGGGAGCCGCCGCGCAACCAAAATGCCTCGAAATCGTGCAGCGCCCGTTCGCCTTGTCCGGTAGCAAGCAGGGCTTGCCGGCGCCAGCATTCGAAACGGGGATCGCGGGAAGGAGTGGCGTCGCGCAGGTAATCATCCCAGCGCTGGGCCGAGGCGAGCTGCCGCAACCAAGCGTCGCGCAGCTTGCCCGCCAGCGGCGAATCGCTGTAGTTTTGCAAGAACTCACGAACTTCGGCAGCGGGCAATTCCGCCAGCCGCCGTGACAGCGCCTGATAACGCAGGTACGGGTAAAGCGAGTAGCCAAGGAGCGTGGAGTAATCCGCTGGCTCTCCGTTTTGCAACAAGCGATCCAGGGTTTGAAAGCGTTCGCGCCCGCTTTGCGGCGATTCGGTCGCGCCGACATCGCCGGCCACGCTGGAAACGAGGAGGAGGAGTGGGAGCGCACGCCATCGTTTGGGCGGGCGCCAACCGCCGTTGCCGGAGGCAGCGGCGGCGGGAGTCGCAGAGTGCGCGCCGCCGTGCCCGGAACGGCGTTGGATCATGCCGGCGTTACTTGTCGTTACCGGCAAATAGCGGAGCGCGATTCGACGATGCGGCAACCCGGTTTGGCTCGGCGGAGTAAACCACCGGAGGGCGGCTGCGACTGATGTTCCCCGCTCCGCTGGCGCCCACCACGATCCTGGTGCCGGTAGGCGTCATATAAGTCCGAGGAATGGCGGCTGATCCGGTGCTGGCGAAAGTCCTGCCGCCGCGCGGGGTGATGACGGTGACGCCGCCGCTGCCGCGGTTGCCGTAGCCGGTGCTGCCTCCGCCGTAACCGCTGCTGTAGTAGGTATAACCGTTGTTGTAAGCGTTGTAAGCCAGCGGGCTACCGGTCGCGCCCGTTCCGTAGGATGCGGTGTTGTAGGGGACGCCTCCCTTGTATTGCTGGTAGAAGCCCAAAACCCGCCCGACGTAGGTTTGCGTTTCCCGGTAGGGCGGGATTTGATTGCCGTATTTTTGCACCGCGCCCTCGCCGGCGTTATAGGCCGCCACCGCCAGACGGGTGTCGTTGAAGTTGTCGAGGAGCCAGCGCAAATAGCGCGCGCCGCCGTGCATGTTGGCGATCGGATCGTAGGCGTTGGCGACGCCGAAACGGGCGGCGGTGCCGGGCATCAGTTGCATCAACCCCATCGCGCCCTTGGGCGATACCGCCCAGGGGTTGTAAGACGATTCGGCGCTGATCACGGCGTGCATCAGGGCGGGATCGAGCTGATACTGCGTCGCGATGCGGTGGACGTCGGCGGCGAAGCGCTGGCGGTTTTCCTCGTTGACCCGCGAAGGTCTGCTCCAAGCCCTGGGGCTAGAGTAATAATTGCGTTGGCCCCTGAGGATGGCGGGACCGTACAAGGTGCTGGGCGCAAAGCTGGAGGTCTGCGCGGATTCCCGGCGATAGGCCGGGGTGCGCATCACCAACTTGTAACGGGGGTCGTTGGGAACATTGCTGAGATTGCGGATACCGTTCTTGTCGACAAAGGCGTAAATATCCGCCTGAACGGGGTTGCAAACCATCATCACCGCCACGGGCACCAAACCGGCCAATAGCCGCCGCTTCATTGGGTTCTCCTATTCTTATCCAGTAAAAGCTGAGGGGTGGCTGACAGTCTGATGACCGTTTTGACCCCAGCGGGAGAGTCGAGTATCTGTCGGTCGATAGTATTAGATTAACACAATCCACGCTATTGCAACCCGCCGTGCGGACCAACAAGGAACTATTTTAGCGGATCGTAAATGAACTTTTTGAATAATCTACTAAAATTAATCCATCGATAGCGTGGGTTGGCAGACCTTGAGCCACCGATTATTCCTTCCAGTCGAGCCAGTACGAGAAACGCTCATGTTCAGAACCGCCGAATTGCAACGCAAGCTGCCCAAGCAAGACTACCAACAGCAGATCCCGCCGCTGCGGGAGGAATTATTGATGTTGCAAATGGAGCTGCGCAAGGCCAAGTTTCCCGTCATCGTGGTGTTCGCCGGCGTCGATGGAGCGGGCAAGGGCGAGACGGTCAACCAGTTGCACGAATGGCTGGACTCGCGCTGGTTGATCACCCAAGCGTTCGGCGACCCGTCCGACGAGGAGCGCGACCGGCCGGAATACTGGCGGTTTTGGCGGGGCTTGCCACCCAGGGGGCGGATGGGGTTGTTTCTCAGTTCGTGGTATTCGACGCCGATTCTCGATCGCGTCTACGGGCGGATCGGGCTGGCCGAATTCGACGAACGGATCGAGCGGATCAAGGCCTTCGAGAAAACCTTGGCCGACGATGGGGCCTTGATTCTGAAATTCTGGATGCACTTGTCCAAGGAGGCGCAAAAGAACCGGTTTCGCAAGCTGGAGAAAAACCCGCTCCAGCATTGGCGGATTTCCAAGCGCGACTGGCAAAATTGGGAGCTGTACGACCAGTTCGTCGCCGCCGCCGAGCGCACCATCATGAAAACCAGCACCGGTCAGGCGCCGTGGAAGATCGTCGAGGGCTACGACGAGCGCTACCGCAGCGTGGCGGTGGCGGCCGCCATCCGCGACGCGGTACGGTTCCGCTTGGCCGAAGTCGAGCGAGCCGGCGGCGAGAACGGCGCTCGGGCGCAGGCGGCCGCGTCGGACGGCAACGCCTTGCCCCCGATCACGGTCCTGTCGCGGCTAGAGATGGAGAAAACCCTTTCCAAAAGCGACTACAGCGCGGATTTGAAACGCTATCAAGCCAAGCTCAACCAACTGCAACGCACCGCACGCGACCGTCAGGTTTCGACCATCCTGGTGTTCGAGGGCTGGGACGCGGCCGGCAAGGGCGGCAGCATCCGCCGCATCACCGCCGCGCTCGACGCCCGCGATTATCGGGTGATTCAAATCGCCGCGCCGACCGACGAGGAGGCGGCGCACAACTATTTGTGGCGGTTCTGGCGGCACATCCCGCGCGCCGGCCGGGTCACCATTTACGACCGCAGTTGGTACGGTCGTGTATTGGTCGAGCGGGTCGAGGGCTTCGCCCGCACCCGCGATTGGCAGCGGGCCTACGCCGAGATCAACGATTTCGAGGCCCAATTGGCGGAGCGGGGCATCGTGCTGTTGAAATTTTGGTTGCACATCACCTCGGAGGAGCAATTGCGCCGGTTCAAGGAACGCGAGCAGATCGCCTACAAGGCTTGGAAATTGACCGACGAGGACTGGCGCAACCGCGAGCGTTGGACCGAGTACGAACTGGCGGTCAACGACATGGTGGAGCGCACTAGCACCCGGCAGGCGCCGTGGACCTTGATCGAGGCGAACGATAAGCGTTACGCGCGCGTCGAAGTATTGAAAACCTTGTGCGAGCGGCTAGAGGCGGCACTGGGCGACGAGAGCGCCGACCGGACCCGGCCCCGCGCCAAGGGGGTCAAGAAATCCGCAACCAAGAGTTCCAAGGTGTGAGCATGAGCGAGCGAGCCGAAGCGTTATCCGAGGGTGGCGACAGTACCGCGATCGCAGACGAGCCGAAATCCCGTATCGGCCGGGGCAAGCCTCACGAGGCGCCGGTTAGCGAAGCGCCCGCTCCGCCGCCGGAACCGATGATCGATCTCGAAGCCCCGGAATGGTATCTGAACCGCGAGCTGACCTGGCTGGCGTTCAACCGGCGGGTGCTGCACGAAGCGCAGGACGAGCGCGCGCCGCTGCTGGAGCGGGTCAAGTTTCTGGCCATCGTCAGCGCCAATCTGGACGAGTTTTTCATGAAGCGCATCGGCGGCCTCAAGCAGCAGATCGGCGCGCGGGTACGCGAGCTGACGGTGGACGGCCGCAGCCCCGAACAGCAGTTCAACGAATGTCTGGCGGTGGTGCGCGAGATCGTCGACCAGCAGCGGCAACTGGCCTCCGAACTGCACGGCGCGCTCAAGGAGCAAGGGATTCAACTGCGCAGTTACGCGCGGCTGACCGAGGCCCAACGCCAGCAGATGCGGGACTATTATCTGCTCAACATCTTTCCGCTGGTCACCCCGCAGACCATGGACCTGGCCCATCCCTTCCCGTTCGTGTCCAATTTGTCGCTCAATCTGCTGGTGACGGTGCGCTACGCCGATGACGAGTCCAGCGGGTTGGCGCGGATCAAAGTACCGGTCGGCTCGGGGATTGCCCGCTTTCTCAAGGTCGGCGACGAGGACTTGTACGTGCCGCTGGAGGATGTGGTCGCCAACAATCTCGACCTGCTGTTTCCGGGTATGGTGGTCGAAGCTTGCGAGCTGTTCCGGGTCACCCGCAACGCCATGACCGAACGGGCCGAAGATTCGGCCGACGATTTGCTGGTGATGATCGAATCGGAATTGCGCGAGCGCCGCTTCGCCCCCATCGTCCGACTGGAAGTGGAAAAGAACATGGACCCGATCCACCGCGGGATGCTGGCCGCCGAACTCGGTCTGGACGAAACCAACGAAGTGTTCGAGGTCAACGGCATGATGGCGCTGCGCGATCTGTTCCAGATCGTCGCCATCGACCGGGCCGATTTGCGCGATCCACCGCACCACCCGCTCGATCACCCCAAGCTGAGCGACAAACGCAATATTTTTCACATCATTCGCGAGACCGGGCCGATTTTGTTGCAACACCCTTACGAATCGTTCGTGACCTCGGTGGAGCGCTTCGTGCTGGAAGCCAGTGACGATCCGAAGGTGCTGGCGATCAAGATGACGCTGTATCGGACTTCGGCGGATTCCAAGATCATCCAATACCTGATCGACGCCGCCCAGGACGGCAAGCAGGTGACCGTGGTGGTGGAGCTGAAGGCGCGCTTCGACGAGGCGGCCAACATCCGTTGGGCCAACCGCCTGGAGGAAGCGGGCATTCACGTCACCTACGGCGTGGTGGGCTTGAAGACCCACAGTAAGGTGATTCTGGTGGTGCGGCGCGATTTCAACGGCCTGCGCCGCTACGCCCACATCGGCACCGGCAATTACCATTCCGGCACCGCCCGACTGTACAGCGATCTCGGGCTGCTGACCTGCGATCCGGCCATCGGCGAGGATCTGACCGAACTGTTCAATTATCTGACCACCGGCTACGTACCCAAGCGCCATTACCGCAAGCTGCTGCCGGCGCCCAAGGTGCTCAAGCCGGCGTTGCTGGCCAAGATCGAGCGCGAGGTCAATCACGCCAAGGCCGGCGGGTCAGGCAGGGTCCAGTTCAAGATGAACGCGCTGGAAGACAAAGATATCACCGCCGCGCTGTACCGGGCCTCACAGGCCGGTGTGCGGGTCGATTTGATCGTGCGCGACACCTGTCGGCTACGCCCTGGCGTTCCCGGTGTATCGGACAACGTGCGGGTCATGGGCATCGTCGGCCGCTTCCTCGAACACACCCGGATTTTCTATTTTTACAACAACGGTCACGAGGAGTATTTCATCGGCTCGGCCGATTGCATGAAGCGCAATCTGGAAAGCCGGGTCGAGGTGGTGGCGCCGGTGGACACCCCCGAATTGCAGCTGGAGTTGCGGCAAATTCTCGACGTACAGCTCAAGGACCGGCGCTCCACTTGGGACATGCAACCCGATGGCAGCTATATCCAACGCACGCCCGGCGAGAACGACGACCCGCGCGGGGTCCAGCAAATCCTGATCGACTTGGCCGAGCGCCGCCAGAAGGAAGCGCTGCGGCTGAAGAAGCGCAAACCGAAAGGCATCGCCCGGCGGGGCGCGAATTAAGAATCCTCTAAAATCGGCGGGATGTGTTTTTGCGGATGGTCCAGGGCGCGGTGATAAAACGCCAAGCCGGCGCCGGTCAACACCGCGTAGAACAGGCCGAAGAACACCGCGACCAACACGGTGGCCAACAGCTCGACCGTTTGGCGCGGTTTCTTCAAATCGAGCGCCTTAAAGCCGCTCATCAGCGCGATCGCCACCAGCACCAGGACGCCCGCCACCGCCGGCAGCGGAATTCGGGCCAGCCAGGGTTCGCTGATGGCCACGCCGATCCCTAAAATCAGGATGCCGATCGCGCCGGCAGCCCGGCTGCGAGCGCCGGATTCGATGTTGGCCAAGGTGCGGTTGAAGCTGGTCGCTCCGGCGAAGCCGGAGGTGAAGGTGGCCAGCAGATTCATCACCGCCTGACCGAGGATATCGCGGTTGACGGCCATCGGTTCGTGGATCAGCATCGAGGTGGTCCGGGCCATGATCGCGGCTTGCAGGGAGCCCACCGCCGCCACCGCCAAGCCGTCGCTCACGGCGGCGAACAGCGCCACCAGTTCGGTCCAGTTGACCGTCGGCACGCTCAAAACGCGGATCGTAAGGTTCAGATGGCCCAGCCGTTCGAAGGCGGTGTTGGCGCTGCCGAACAGCCAATCGCACACGTCGGCGGCGAGCCACCCGGCGGCGAGCGCGATGAGGAGATGGTAGCGGCCGAGCTTGAAGGCTTTGGCGGTCAGTCCCGCCAAGATGGCGACCGCGCCCACCAACAGCGGCCAGTAATTCTTGGCGTCGAAGCACAGCGCTTGGCCGAGCGATTCGATGAAGCCTTGACCGTTGATAATCACCCCTAACAACGGCCCCACTTGCTGGGACAGAATCAGCACCCCCGTGCCGGCGATGATCCCTTGCGCCACCGAAATCGGCAGGTCGAGAAACAGATTGCCCGCGCGTAGGAAAACGAAGGCGAACTGAAACACGGCGGCGAAAAAGGTGGTCAGCAAAACCTGATTGACGTAAACCGGACTGTAAGGCGTGGCGAACATCGTCGCCGACGCATAGAGCAAGATGCTCGCCGCCGTGTTGGGACCGGACAGGGCCACGCGGGAATTGCCGATCAAGGTCGCCGCCAAGGCCGGCAGCAGCGACAGATAAAGCCCGTGTTCCACCGGCATTCCGGCCAGCGTGGCCAGGGCGATGGCTTGCGGCAGGGTCAGCAGGGCGGCCAGCAAGCCGGGCAGCCAGTCCTGACGGCTGGTGGCCACGCCCGCCAGCCAAGGGGACGCGCGGAGTTCCGCGCTCATCGGAAGATGCTGAGCAGACCCTGGCGGGGGTCGGGCGGGCGCAGTTGCGAGTTCATGTAGGCCGCGACATCCAGGGCTTCTTGATCGCTCAACACCGGCGCGCCGAGCGGCATGTTAGCCTTGATGAAAGCGGCGGCCGTGGGGATGTTGGCCATGCCGGCGCCCTTGTTATAACTGCCCAAGCCCCACAGCGGCGGCAGGCCGGTTTGACCGGTTCCGTCCTCGCCGTGGCAGCTCAGGCAGCGTTGCCGGTAAACGGTGCGGCCGCGATCCCGGTTCGGGTCCAGCCCCACCTTGCCAAGCAGCGGAAAACCGCGCCCCGGTGTTTCCGAATGGATCGGCAAGCCTTGCGCGAGGAAACGCGCGTAGGAGGCGATGGCGATCAGTTCGATCGAGCCGAAGGCCGGCGGAATGCCGTTGAGCGAATAGCGGAAGCACTGTTGGACCCGTTCGTCGAAGGTGTCAACCCGGTCGGTTTTCATCCGCCATGCTGGAAAGGCCACAAAAGCGGCCCAAAGCGGCGCGGCGTCCCCCTTGCGGCCGGCGTCCAGATGGCAATTGGTGCATGAGAGGCGGTTGCCGGGGCCGCTGTAGCGCGAGGCCTTATTCGGCGTGTCGGTGACGATGGCGTGGCCCATGCGCACCAGATCGCCGTATTTATCCTGCGGCGCGGCCTCCAGCGGCGGCGGCTGATGGTAATCAACGCCGAGGGAAGGGAATGCGGCCGCCAGCAGGATGGCCGCTAGAATCCAGCGAAACGACACCATAGATCACCTTAATTCTTGCCGCGCGGCTTGCTCGACCTAGCATTGCGGTTGCGGGCTTCGTCCTTGCGTTATGCTATTTGCCCGCGTTTCCGTCGTTTTCCTCATGCTGGTCGCCGGTCTTTCGTCACGCTTCGAAAGAAGCGCACAAAAAACTGTAAGGATTTAACTAGATTATTCTAAGATTATTGGCTCATTATTGTTATAAATTTTTTCGGAGATTGCTCATGAGGTTTTTGCGGTCGGTTCGTACTCTGCTGGCGGGTGTCACCGTTCTCTGGTTGGGAGCCGCCCAAGCGGATGTCACGCTGTTGAATGTCGCCTATGATGTGACGCGGGAGTTGTACAAAGATATCAATACCGCCTTCATCGAACACTGGGCGAAAACCACCGGCGAGCGGATCTCGGTCGAGCAATCCCATGGCGGGTCCAGCAAGCAAGCGCTGTCGGTGGCCTCCGGTTTGGAGGCCGACGTGGTGACCATGAATCAGGTCACCGACATCGACCTATTGGCGCGCTCCGGCGTGGTGTCGGAAGACTGGCGCAAGCGGCTCCCCTACAACAGTGCCCCCTATACCTCCACCACGATTTTCCTGGTGCGCAAGGGCAATCCGAAAAATATCCGCGATTGGGATGACTTGGCCAAGCCGGGCGTGGCGGTGATCGTGCCCAATCCCAAGGTGACCGGTAACGGCCGCTACACGTATCTGGCGGCTTGGGGTTATGCGGTGAAAAAAGGCGGCGATGAGGCGGCGGCGCGCGAGTTCGTGACCCGCTTGTTTCGCAACGTGCCGGTGCTGGACGGCGGCGGGCGCGGCGCCACCACCACTTTCACCCAGCGCAACATGGGCGATGTGCTGGTGACCTTCGAAAACGAAGCGGTGCTGATCAATCGCGAGCTAGGGACCGGTCAGTTCGACGTGGTTTATCCCTCCATCAGCGTCGAGGCGGAAGCGCCGGTCGCCGTAGCGGACAAAGTGGTGGACAAGAAAGGCACCCGCAAACAGGCGCAAGCGTATCTGGAATTCCTCTATTCCCCGGCGGCTCAGGAGATCATCGCCCGCCACTTTTACCGGCCGCGGCTGGAGGCGGTGTTTCGGAAACATGCCGAGCAATTCAAGTCGCTGCAACTGTTTACCATCGATGAGGTGTTCGGGAGCTGGGCCAAGGCGCAACAAACCCATTTTGCCGACGGGGGCGTGTACGATCAGATCGTGGTGAATCGTTGATGGCCGTGGCCAAGACGCCCCGCGTCTTGCCGGGACTGCCGCTAACCCTGGGGTACAGTTTGTTTTATCTGGGCCTGGTCGTGCTGGTGCCGCTCAGCACGGTGTTTTTAAAATCCGCGACGCTGGATTGGGAGCAGTTCTGGGCCATCGTCAGCGCACCGCGAGTGATGGCCTCTTATCGCGTGACCTTCGGCACCGCGCTGCTGGCTGCTTCGCTCAACGGCGTGTTCGGGTTGATTTTCGCTTGGGTGCTGGTGCGCTACAGCTTTCCCGGCAAGCGGGTGGTGGACGCGCTGGTGGATTTGCCTTTCGCCTTGCCCACGGCGGTCGCCGGTATCGCGCTGACCGCCATTTACGCCGGCAACGGCTGGCTGGGCCAATGGCTGGAACCGCTGGGGGTCAAGGTGGCCTTTACCCCGTTGGGTATTCTGATCGCGCTGACCTTCATCGGCTTGCCGTTCGTGGTGCGCACGGTGCAGCCGGTGCTGGAAGAGTTGGATACCGAACTGGAGGAAGCCGCCGCCTGTCTCGGCGCGGACCGCTGGCAAACCTTCTGGCGCGTGGTGCTGCCGGTGCTGCTGCCGGCGCTGCTTACCGGCTTTGCGCTGGCCTTCGCGCGGGCGGTCGGCGAATACGGCTCGGTCATCTTCATCGCCGGCAACGTGCCGCTGGTCTCGGAAATCACCCCGTTGCTGATCATCAGCAAGCTGGAACAATTTGATTATACCGGCGCCACGGCCATCGCCGTGGTGATGCTGGTGGTCTCCTTTGCGTTGTTGTTCGTGATCAACGGCTTGCAAATCTGGGCCAACCGCAGCCGGGCGAGGTCTTGACCGTGGGCGCCGCCGTTGCCACCCACTGGACCACCCACGCACGGCGCTTTGAGGCGAGCGCCGCCACCCGCGAACCCGCGTGGGTGAAGGGTGTGCTGCTTGCGATTGCGCTAGGGTTTTTCGCCCTGTTTCTGGTATTGCCGCTGGCGACCGTTTTCACCGAGGCGCTGCGCAGAGGTTGGAGCGTTTATCTGGCTGCGCTGGTGGAACCGGACGCGCTGTCGGCCATCGGCTTGACCTTGTTGGTCGCCGCCATCGCCGTACCTCTCAATCTGGTGTTTGGGATTTCGGTGGCCTGGGCCATCGCCAAGTTCAATTTTCCCGGCAAGCATTTGCTGGGCACCTTGATCGATTTGCCGTTTTCGGTTTCACCCGTTGTGGCCGGCTTGATTTACGTGCTGCTGTTCGGGGCGCAGGGCTGGTTTGGAGGGTGGCTGATCGCCCACGATCTGAAAATCATCTTTGCCGTGCCGGGTTTGGTGCTGGCCACCGTGTTTGTCACTTGCCCCTTCGTCGCCCGCGAGCTGATTCCGTTGATGGAGGCGCAAGGGCGGGACAGCGAGGAATCGGCCATCGTTTTGGGCGCTTCCGGCTGGCAAACCTTCTGGCACGTCACGTTGCCGAACATCAAATGGGGTTTGCTTTACGGGGTCATCTTGTGCAACGCCAGAGCCATGGGGGAGTTCGGCGCGGTGTCGGTGGTGTCCGGCCACATTCGCGGGCGCACCAACACCATGCCGTTGTATGTCGAGATTCTCTACAATGAATACAATTTCGCCGCCGCCTTCGCGGTGGCTTCCTTGCTGGCTTTGTTGGCCTTGCTGACGCTGGCTGTCAAAAGCTTCGTGGAATGGCAAGGCCGCCAGCAGTTGCTGGCGAGTGAGGACTCCTGAAATGCGCCGGTCGCGGGCATTGGCCTCCACCTCGCTAGTTAGGCTCCCTCAGCCGATCGAAAATTACCACCGCAATCCGAACCGGAGATGCAGCAGATGATGGCGCAACGGGGGGGCGGCGTTGGCCCGCCGGGCCGGTTCCTCGGCGATATCAGTCCCACCCAGACCTGGCGGGCTTTGCAAGACCAACCGGAAGCTGTGCTGGTGGATGTTCGCACCAACGCCGAATGGGCTTATGTCGGCGGCCCCGACCTCGCCGCTTTGGATAAATTCCTGATCTGCGTCGAGTGGCTGAGGTTTCCGACCATGGAGCTCAATTCGCGGTTTCTTGAGGAATTACAGGATCACGGCGTAAATCCGAGCCAGGAGGTCTATTTGATTTGCCGCAGCGGCGTGCGGTCGCGGCAAGCCGCCGAACTGCTCGCCCGGCACGGTTACACCACCTATAACGTAGCGGACGGCTTCGAAGGCCAGATCGACGCCGCCGGCCATCGCGGCGTGGGCGGTTGGCGGGCCGAGGGCCTGCCTTGGCGCCAAAGTTGAAGGGCGTGCTCGTAGAGCCATTTCCCGTTATGCCTCCGGCCGCCATCACTCCTGTCAAAGCCAGCGCCTTAGCAATCGATGTGGGCGCCACCGCCGAGGACGCCTTCATCGCGGTGCTCGACGCTTGCTTGCGTCACGCCGCCGCCAACTTGCCGGCGGTGCTCGACGGACAAATCGAAGGCGTCCATCAGATGCGGGTGGCGTTCCGGCGGCTGCGCTCCGGTCTGAAAAGTTTTCGACCGCTGGTGCCGCGCGAAGCCAGCGCTGGGTTGGTCGAGGATATCCGCTGGCTCAACGGCTTCCTGGGGCCGGCGCGCGACTGGGATGTGTTCTTGCAAGAAGGGTTGACCCCGGTGTTTAGCCGGTTCCCACGCAAGCGCGGGCTGATCTTGTTCCGCTCCAAGGCCGAAACCGTGCGCCGGACCCACCATCGCACGCTGCGGACGGCTTTGGGCGAACCCCGCTATCGGGCGATGCTGGAACAGTTCGCCGATTGGTTGGAGCGCCGCTCGTGGCGGGACGCGATCGGCGACGAGCAACGACAACGGTTGGACAAACCGGTGCTCGCTTTCGCGACGCCGCTGCTCGAACGGGACCACCGCCGGGCGGTCAAGCGGGGAGCCGCCTTTACGGAACTCTCCGCCGAGGCGCGGCACGCCTTGCGCATTCGCATCAAGGAACTGCGTTACGCGCTGGATTTCTTCGCCACCCTCTATCCGGCTGAAAAAGTCAAACCCTATGCGGGTACCTTGGCCAACTTACAGGACGCCTTGGGCGTGCTGAACGATGGCGCGGTCGTCCATCGCTTGTTGGACGAGGCCGGTTTGACGGCGGCCTCCGCCGCCAGGCAAGTCATTGAGGGTTGGTACGGTTGTCGGATGGATGTTCATGAAGGGCTGTTCGCGGGGCTCTGGCAGCCGTTCGTGACGTGCGAGCGCCCCTGGAAAGATTGATCGAGGCGTTGTTTTCGCCAGCCGCTACAATCCATAAAGCAGTCACTCCGAAAGCCCAGCCGCTTTCTCCAGTAAAATTATAACGCTCGCCGCCCGAGAGAGGATAACCACGTGCCTGATCTGACCTTGACCCAGCAATTGACCGAGCTGATCGCCAGCAAGCCGGTCACGTCCACCGATCTCGAACATGCCGCCTTGTTGACGCTGGATACCATGGCGAACGCGCTGGCCGGTCGCGCGACCGAGCCCGGTGCGATCTTGTTGCGCTGGGCCGGCGAAAGTCTGGATACCCAGCGCCAGGCGTTCTTGTTTGGAGCGCTGACTCACATTCTGGAAACCGATGACCTACACCGAGCTTCGGTGGTGCATCCTGGCTGTGTGGTGGCGCCGGCGGCCTGGTGGTTGGCGGTGCGGGAAGGCATTCGCGGCCATGCCGTGCTCAAGGCGATCTTGTGGGGTTACGAAGCGGCGATCCGCGTGGGCATGGCCGTCGGTCCGACTCATTATCGGATTTGGCACAACACCGCAACGTGTGGCCCCTATGGCTCGGCGATGGCGGCGGCGGGGTTGTTGCAACTCGATGCGCCGGCGACAGCTCATGCCTTGGGCAACGCCGGAGCCCAATCATCCGGGCTTTGGCAATTTATGGACACCGGGGCGATGACCAAACACCTGCACGCCGGCCGGGCGGCGGAGGCGGGCGTGCTGGCGGCGGATTTGGCGCGTTCCGGTTTCACCGGACCTTCAAGGATTCTGGAAGGCGCCAAGGGCTGGTTCGTTGCAACGTGTCCCGACGCCGATCCCGCCGCGGTGACGCGTGATCCAGCTGGCCCCTGGCAGTTGCTGCAAACCTCGATCAAGCCTTGGCCTTCTTGCCGGCATACCCATCCGGCCATCGACGCCGCGCTTGAGTTGCGCCACCGCATCGTGGTCGAGGCGATTGAACGGATCGAAGTGGAAGCGTATCCAGCGGCTTTGCAGGTTTGTGATCGCGCCGCGCCGCAGAGCGATTATGAAGCCAAATTCTCACTGCAACATTGCGTGGCGGCGGCGCTGACCCGAGAGGCGGTGGATTTCGCGGCCTTTGCCGAACCCGCGCGCGAGGAGCTGGCGGCGCTGCGCGAGCGGGTCACCGTGCGGGTGGCCGAGCCTTACGCCACGGCTTATCCGCACGCCTGGGGCAGCGCGGTGACGGTGACGGCGCGCGATGGCGAACGGCTGACCGTGCGGCGCACTCATGCCAAAGGCGATCCCGAAGCGGCCATATCGCCGGTCGAATTGATCGCCAAGGCCCGCATGTTGATGACTTACGGCGGGGTGCGCGAACCAGATCGACTCATCGACGCCATCCTGGCGCTTTCCGACGATGCGGCGTTGCCGCATTTGCCATTGCGAGCCAACTGATTTTGGCAATGCAGCAAAATAAGCGGAAAAATTCTGCGATAACCAGTTGTTTATTCAATAAAATGTTGTTTTTTGCCGAAAAACAACGAAAACTGGTATGTTTTTTCTGATTTTTTTGCTAAGATAGCCAGCGTGTGACGGGCAGTTCTCTTCTCCTCAGCCTGTCGCACATCCTCCTTTGGTGGTTTTTGGCCGGACGCTCTTGTCCGGCCTTTTTTTGTTTGTATGACGGCTGATCGAGCGAAAGATATCGGAAAAGGCGGCCCTACCAGCTTGGACCTTCTTGCTGCGGCGCGAACACGAACTGGCCCTGGTGGATGGGGTGTCAGCGGGAGGCGCGACCGCGCTAGAATTGATTTATCCAGAGTGATTGACGACAAAAAGCCCCGCTCGAGGCGGGGCTTCGCTGGGCTAAAAGCGCTCTAGCGAACGCTGTCAGTCGTCGCCGGAGAAGATGCCCAGGATTTGCAGCAGGTTGACGAACAGATTGAACAGCGTGATGTAGAGGGTGACGGTGGCCATGATGTAGTTAGTTTCACCGCCGTGGATGATATCGCTGGTCTGCCACAGGATCATGCCGGACATCAGCAGAATCACCATCGCCGAGACGGCCAGGGACAACATCGGCAAGTGGAACAGGACGGCGCCGATGCTAGCCAGAAAGGCGACCAGCATACCCACCATCAAAAAGCCGCCCATGAAGCTGAAATCCTTGCGGCTGACCAGCGCATAGCCGGACAGGGCCAGGAAAATCGCGCCGGTGCCGGCCAACGCGGTCATCACCAGTTGCGGGCCGTTGGGCAAGCTCAGATACAGGCTCAGGATCGGTCCCAAGGTATAACCGAGGAAACCGGTCAGCGCGAAGACCGCCGCCAAACCCCAAACGCTGTTGCGCAGTTTAGTGACGACGAACAGCAAACCGAAATAGCCGCCCAGAGTGATCAGCCAGTGCAGCGGCGGCGCGTGGGTGACGATGGCGACGCCCGCCGTGAACGCGCTGAACAGCAGGGTCATCGACAGCAACAGGTAAGTGTTGCGCAAGACCTTATTGGTGGTCAGCGATCGTTCAGGCGCCAGCGTAACCGGTGCCTTGGCCAGTAAATCGTTTCTTTGCAGCATTGGGTTATCAACCTCCCAGGATGATCGAACTGACACTTTATGACAGGGATAAACGCGGACGGTTCCCGTTTGGAGCGGCCGGTTTCATGATTGATTTTATATCGCTTTGTCGCCAGTTTCCCAGTTTCAATTGTCGCCTTGAGGTCGTTGCCCGTGTTTCCCCTTTTTGGCAAGGCGATAGGGTGGGGAGATTCATAGCGTTATGTTTTGCTAAAAAAACGCTTGGGCTGACCGGTGAAATAATAACCATAGCGGTAAAAAATCTGCGGAATCGCGGATTTTAATACTTTTCAAAACGTTCCGAGACTTCTTGAAACCTTGAAATGGTGGAGGCGGGGGGAATCGAACCCCCGTCCGCAAATCCTCCGCCCTCGGCCCTACATGCTTAGCCTGGTCTTTGCTTTAACCGCTCGCAACCCGACCGGCAGGGCGGCGAACGGCGGTTCCGGTCAGTTTTAGCGCCTCACCCCCGGACAAGATCGGCGCGAGCTTATGTTGGGTCGACCCCTGAAGCGCCCCGAAGGGCTACGGACCTCACAAGCAAGTTCCGGTCAGAGGCTGGCGGGCGTTAGGCCGCCAGTGCGTAGCTGTCGTCGTTGGCGACTATAGTTTGCAGCCTGATTAACGAGGCGAGCTGCATCCTCGGCATGCGCCTCAGGTTTTGCAATCCACGTCGAAACCGGATCGCCCCCGTTAGCGCCATTATGATAGCGCGACGACCGTAAAGTTCCCAGCGAACTATCGTTCCCGCATCAGCCGCTGCTTGTCGCGCTCCCAATCGCGATCCTTGTCGGTCGCCCGCTTGTCGTATTCTTTCTTGCCGCGCGCCAGGCCGATATCCAGCTTGGCGCGGTTGTGTTTCCAGTACATCGACAGCGGAATCAAGGTGTAGCCCTTGCGCTCGACCGAGCCGATCAGCCGGCCGATCTCCTCCTTGTGTAACAACAGCTTGCGAGTGCGGGTCGGGTCGGCCTGAACGTGAGTGGAGGCCGAGGCCAGCGGCGAGATGTGACAGCCGAACAAGAACGCCTCACCGTCGCGCAGCAGCACGTAGCTTTCCTTGAGATGGGCGCGGCTGGCCCGCAGGCTTTTGACCTCCCAGCCCTGCAAGGCCAAGCCCGCCTCGTAATGCTCTTCAATGAAATATTCGTGATACGCCTTCTTGTTGCCGGCGATCTGAGGGTTGGTCGTTGGTTTCTTGCTCATGGTCGAATCTTAATGAGAGGCTGAACGCGGGCGGCTTGGCGGGTAACGCTTGAGGATGGGCACCGATTCAACCAAACTTGCCCCGCTGGAGTCTGATAACAATATCGATAACGCCGTAATGGAGAGCGAGTCGTGGCGACCGTCAACAAAAGCGCCCTGGTCCTGTATTCGGCGGCTGAAATGTACGGGTTGGTCGAAAACATCGAAGCGTATCCACAATTTTTGCCCTGGTGTCGGTCCGCTCGCATCCTGAGCCGCAGCGCGGATGAAGTGCGGGCGACCATCGAAATGGCCAAGAGTGGCGTGCATAAATCCTTTACCACCTGCAACCGAATGCAACCCAACAAAATGATCGATATCCGGCTGTTGGAAGGCCCTTTCAAACGCTTGCAAGGCTATTGGCGCTTCGAGTCGCTGCGTGCCGGCGCTTCCAAGGTGTCGCTCGACATGGAGTTCGAGTTTGCCAATACCTTGCTGCGAGTGGCGGTCGAGCCCGTCTTCAAACAAATCGCCAACTCGCTGGTGGACGCTTTCTGCAAGCGCGCGGTGGACCTCTATGGCCGACGCTGATCCCAAACCAGCCACCGTCCGGGTCGAAATCGCCTATGCTCGCCCCGACGAACAGACGATCCTCACGGTCGAGGTGCCGGCGGGCGCGACGCTGGAACAAGCGATCCTCGACTCCCATATTTTGGAACGATTTCCAGAAATTCAACTCCCAACCGCCAAGGTCGGAGTGTTCGGCAAGCTGAGCAAGCTGTCGGCCGCCGTGCGGCCCGGCGACCGGGTCGAAATCTACCGGCCCTTGCTGGCCGACCCCAAGGAGGTGCGCAAGAAGCGGGCCGCCGAGGGCAAGCGGATGCGCAAGGGCGGCGGCGATGCGGAAGCCGAATCCGCTTAATTCTTCGCCCCGTCCTCGACTCTATCGAGCGTTTCGCCGCTGAAGAACAACGTGATGCGGCGCTGTTCGCTGATTTTGGCGCCCTTGCCGTATTGGTAGTAGTAGTCCCAACGGTTTTGGTGGAAGGGATCGTTGACCAACGGGGTGCCCAGAATGCGCTGCACCTGCTGTTTGGTCATGCCGGAACTCAATTGGGCGACGGCCGCCTGGTCGATATAGTTGCCTTGGCGGACCGGGACGGTGTAGAAGCTGGGGAGGTACGAACGACAGCCGGCCGTCAGAACCAGCAGCAGAAGGCCGGCGGCGCGTAAAAGTGAATGAGGCATGGAAGACAAGGTCCGGGTTGCGATGTTGACTGAGCCACATCATAGCGTACAACGGCAACCCGCGGGCAAGCGCAACCCCCGGAGAGTTCCACGTGGGCTCCAAAGAACTCAAACAGGCAGGGCTGAAAGTCACGTTGCCGCGCATCAAGATCCTCGACATGTTGCAGCAGCAGGACAGCCTACACATGACCGCCGAAGCGATTTATCGGGCGCTAGTCGATTCCGGCGAGGAAGTCGGCTTGGCGACGGTGTATCGGGTATTGACTCAGTTTGAATCGGCGGGCTTGGTCAGACGCCATCATTTCGAAGGCGGCCATTCGGTGTTCGAGATCAATCAGGGCGAACACCACGATCATATTCTGTGCCTGGAGTGCGGGCGGCTCGAAGAATTCTGCGATGAGGAAATCGAACGACGCCAGCGCGGCATCTGCCAGCGGCTCGGTTTCGAGCTGGCCGAGCATTGCCTGATTCTTTACGGTCACTGCAACCGCTCTGAGTGCCCGCATCGCCCGTCGGAGGGCGAGGAGTACGAGGCGCGCCTGGCGAGCGGAGAACCGTAACGCCGAGCGGCTACGCTCTGTTGGGGCCGGCTGGGTTGTGGCGGATCGGGATTTCGTAGCGGCGGCGGCGGGCTGTCATTTCGATTCCGCTTCCGCATGAACGGGTTCGTTTAGTTTTCATCCGGCGTCGCTGGATCTGCCTTTTCCACCATCTCCCTGGCGTGCGCCAGCGTGTTGGCGGTCAGTTCCAGCCCGCCCAGCATCCGAGCGACCTCGGTCACCCGTTCTTCCGAATTCAGGGGAAAAACGTGGGTATGGGTGCTTTCGCCGTCGCTCTGTTTTTCCACCTTGAATTGCTGGTGCGCCTGGGCGGCGACTTGCGGGAGATGAGTGACGCAAAACACTTGGCGGTTGGCGCCGAGGGCCCGCAGCTGCCGGCCGACCACTTCCGCCACTCCGCCGCCGATGCCGCTGTCCACCTCATCGAAGATCAGCGTGGGAATGCGGGCGGCGCGGGCGGCGATGACCTGAATCGCCAAGCTGATGCGCGACAGCTCGCCGCCGGAAGCGACCTTGACCAGCGGTCTTGGCGGTTGGCCAGGATTGGCGCTGACCTGAAATTCCACGGTTTCCAAGCCGCCCGGCGCGGGTTTGTCCAACCGCTCCAACACGATGGCGAAGCGCCCGCCCGGCATTCCCAGCTCCGCCAGCGTCTCGGAGATCCGCCCGCCCAGCTCCCGCGCCGCCGTGGCCCGACGTTCGCTCAGTTGCTCGGCCCGGTTGCGATACTCGTCTCGGGCTTCGCTCAACGCCTGTTGCAAGCTTTCCAGCCGGGTTTCGCTGTGTTCGAGGGCGTCTAGTTCCGTTTCGAACCGGGTGCGTAAAGCCGGCAGTTCCTCGGTCGCGACCTGATGTTTGCGGGCGAGCTGATGGGCGGCGGTCATGCGCTGCTCGACTTTGGTCAGATGGCCGGGATCGAGATCGAGCCGCTCCACATAGCCGCGCAGTTCCGCGCCCGCTTCCTGAATTTGAATCAGCGCGGCTTCCAGCAACTCACCGACCGGGCCAAGCCGGCCGTCCAGGCGCTTGAGAGCCTCCAGCTCGCGCAAGCTTTCGGTGAGCCGGTCGCTGACGGCGCCGTCATCACTATCGGTCAGCCGCCCCAGTAGCCGCTGGCCGGTTTCCAGCAGCTCGCTGGCGTTGGCCAGTCGCCGCTGCTCGGATTCGAGCTCGGCGATTTCGCCCTCGGTCAAATTCAAGGCCGCCAGTTCGTGCAGATGGTAGCGCAGGATGTCGAGTCGGGCGTCGCGTTCGCTGCTGGCTTGTCGCAGGTCGCGCAGTTCCTGGCGCAGGCCGTTCCACTGGCGGTAAGCCTTTTCCACCTCCGTCGCCAAGGGCTGGTTGCCGGCGTAGTCGTCGAGCAGTTGCCGTTGCGCTTCACGGCGCAGCAGCGATTGGTGTTCGTGCTGGCCGTGGATGTCCACCAGCAGTTCGCCTAGCTCGCGCGCCGCCTGGGTCGGTTGGGGGACACCGTTGATGTAGCTGCGCGAGCGGCCGTTGCGGGCGATGACCCGGCGCAAGTGGCAATCCTCGCCGTCGAGATCGCGCTCGGACAGCCAAGCGCGAGCGGCCGGCAGGGCATCGAGATCGAACACCGCGCTGATGTCGGTCCGTTCCGCGCCATGGCGGATGGTTCCAGCGTCGGCCCGGTCGCCCAGCAACAAGCCGATGGCATCGACCAGGATCGATTTGCCGGCCCCGGTTTCTCCGGTCACGGCCGTCATGCCGCCGGTCAACTCCAGTTCCAGTGCTTCGACGATGGCGAAGTCGTGGATGCGTAATTGGGTCAACATGGCCAGCCGTTCAAGTCGACGAGGACGCTTCCGGGCTGAGGCCCCAGCGCAGCTTGGCCCGCAGCAGCTCGAAGTGGTCGTGGCCGACCGGATGGATCAGGCGCACCTTACGGTCTTTTTTACGGATCACGATTCGGTCGCCCGATTCGATGGCCAGGCTGACCTGGCCGTCGCAGGTGATTTGGGTTTGGGTGGTGTTGGCGGAATTCAACACCACTTCGATGACGCTGTCCGCCTTGACCACGATCGGGCGGTGCGTGAGGGTGTGGGGGCAGATCGGCACCACCACCACCGCTTCCAGCGCCGGATGGATGATCGGCCCGCCGCTGGCCAGGGCATAGGCGGTGGAGCCGGTCGGGGTGGAGATGATCAGGCCATCGGCCCGATACGCGTTGAGGAAGCGGCCATCGAGAAAGGCGTCCACTTCGATCATGCGGGCGACTTCGCGCTTGTGGATCACCACATCGTTGAGCGCGTCAGTTTCGCTCGCCACATGGCCTTCGTGAATCACTTGCGCGTGCAGCAACGAGCGACGGGCTTCGCGAAACTGTCCGGCCAGCACTTGATCCAAGCCATGAGGAATTTCGCTGGGGGAGACATCGGCCAAAAAACCCAGGCGGCCGAGATTGACCCCCAAAATCGGCACTTCATAATCCACCAGCGAGCGGGCGGCGTTGAGGATGGTGCCGTCGCCGCCCATGACGATCGCCAGATCGCAGCGTTCTCCGATCGTGGCGCGACTGGCGGCTTCCAGACCGTTGTCGGGAATTAGCCGCGCCGAGCTTTCATCGAGCAAGACCCGCAGCTGGCGCTGGCGCAGGTAAGCCGCGATCTGGTTGAGCGTGTGGGCGACGTTGGGGTCGCCGAATTTGCCGATCAGTCCGATAGTGTGAAAAACCGAGATGGACATCGTTTCGTACTGCATGGTCGGGAAGGGCAACTTATCATTTTCGAGGAAAGCGCGCCATGCGTCTGATAACACGCATAATAACTTGACTCTCCAAAGAGTAATTGCTAGCTTCGCTTGGCACTCTCCGGTCAAGAGTGCCAGACCTGAGGAGAAGCCAGCCGGTATGTACCCTAAGGAACTTCCAGCGGGAGTTTATCCCACGCTCAACGAACGCACCCAGCATTTGCTGAAAGCGCTGGTCGAGCGCTACATCCGCGATGGCCAGCCGGTCGGCTCGCGGACGTTGGCGCGCGACGCGGGCCTCGATCTGAGCCCGGCCACGGTCCGTAACGTCATGGCGGATTTGGAAGAACTGGGCTATCTCCATTCCCCGCATACCTCCGCCGGCCGGGTGCCGACGGCCCGCGGCTACCGGCTGTTCGTCGATGCGCTGCTCAACCTCCAGCCGTTGGGCGATGGGGAGGTCGAACGGTTCCGGCAGCGGATCGGCCAATCGATCCAGAGCAATACCGGACTGGCGCAAACGGTGTCGACGCTGTTATCGGGAACCACCCGGCTGGCGGGTATCGTGATGTTGCCGCGCCGCAAGGTGATGACCTTGCGCCACGTGGAATTTTTGCCGCTGTCCGAAAATCGCGTGCTGGTCGTGCTGGTTTTGAACGCCCAAGAAGTGCAAAACCGCATCATCCAAACGCGCCGGCCTTACAACACGGTGGAACTGCAACAGGCCGCCCACTATTTGAACGACCAGTTCGCTGGCAAAAGCATCAAGCAGGTTCGCGAATCCTTGCTGCGGGAGTTGCGTGAGACCCGAGATAGCCTCGACCGGTTGATGCAGACCGTGGTCGAGATGGCGGAGCAGACCTTCGAAACCGAACCGGCCAGCGAAGATTACGTCGTGGCCGGCCAGACGCACCTGATGCAGTATGCGGATTTATCCGATCTCGACCGATTGCGGCAATTGTTTGAAGCTTTCAATCACAAGCGGGATTTACTGGATTTGTTCGATCAATGCCTTCATGCCGAAGGCGTGCAGATTTTCATCGGCGAAGAATCCGGCTTCGGCGCCTTGGAAGGTTATAGCGTCGTGACCGCGCCTTATACCGTGGAAGGTCAGGTGCTCGGCGTGCTGGGGGTCATCGGTCCGACCCGAATGGCTTACGACCGGGTCATTCCGGTGGTGGATGTCACCGCTCGGCTGCTGGCGGCGGCGCTTAACGAACAAGACTAGTATGGCGAATCCCGATCCCGCTTTCCCACTATTATATTGATATTATACGATCAATGTTCTATAGTATTTATCGGTTTTTTGTTTCAAATTATATACAATCATTGGTCGTTAACCAATCATGTCCGCTTGCGTCTATCTGAATTCCCTGGAGGGCGCGGCGCTTAAAAGCGTGCTTGGCGCGTGGCGTGAGGCATGGCCGGACAGCGGGGTGTTGGCCTTGTTGCCGGAAGCGGCGCTTTCCCGTCTCGATGCGTTGCAGGCCGTGTGCCGCGAACTGTCGTTGCCCTTGAGTGGCGGTTTGTTTCCGGCGCTGCTTCTGGATGGCGCCTTTGCCACGGACGGAGTCTGGCTGTTGCGCTGGGATCGAATGCCCCCCACCGGGTTGATCGTCGGTCTTAATGCCCCCGGCGAAGAGCCCGCCGCCCGCATCGCCGCCGCCGTGACGCCGCATCTGACGGATCGACACTCGACCCTGTTCATGATTTTCGATGCGATGTTGCCCAATATCGCCTCGATCCTGGAAGGGCTTTATTTGCAATTGGCCGATCGGGTGCGCTATGTCGGCGTCAACGCAGGCAGCGAAACCTTTCAGCCCATACCCTGCTTGTTCGACCGCGACCGGCTCGGGCAAAACGGGGTGTTGTGGCTGTTGCTGTCCGACGCGCGGGGCGCTGTCATCGAACATGGCTACCAGGCGCCGGAGCAGATGCTGACCGCCACCTCCACCGAGGGCAACCGGGTCGTCAGCATCGACTGGCGGCCCGCCTTCGAGGTTTATCAGGAGCTGATGCGCGTCCAATACGGGATCGACCTGACTCGGGATAATTTTTATCACTACGCCACGCACTTCCCGTTCGGCATCCTGCGCGCCAATGATGAAATCATCGTTCGGATCCCCGTGGCGCTGCTCGACGATGGTTCGTTGCTGTGCGTCGGTGAAATCCCGCCCAACGCCATGCTGGCGCTGTTGCAAGGGCCGCCGGCGCGGTCCTCGCATACCGTGGACCGCATCGCGCAGGGGTTGATCAAGGCGGAAGGCGGGCTGAGCGGGGCCGATCTGCTGACGTTTTATTGCGCCGGCCGGCGGTTGCATCTCGGTGCGGACGCGCGGGCTGAACTGATGGCCTTGCATGAGAAAACCGGTGCCGGCCGCTTGGTTGGCGCGCTTTCCCTGGGGGAAATCGGCAACAGCCACGAGTGGGGCTATCCCCTGTTTCACAACGCGGCTTTGGTGTGCAAGGTCTGGAAAGCGGGATGAGCCGGGAACGGGGGGTCTCGCCGTGCTCCGCGACTTGGCGCTGGCGCGGAGCGAGATCAGCTGGCAGCCGTTGCTGAGCCGGGCGCGGCATTTTTCCCGCCGCCGCCGCCGATCCAGACGCGCTCCAGTCGGGCCGCGTTTGCCGACGCCACCGCCGATCCTCTGATTTGCCCGTTTTGAGGCCTTCCCGCCAACGCTGCTCGCCATCGAGCGAAAACGGCGATGGACCTACCCTTGAAATTTTTCCGGGTCGACCCCAGTTCTTGGCCATCAGGGGCGACTCTCGGTCGCCCGACCGATTCGATGTGGTGATGGAGAACGGATGATGACCCCTAAACCCGTGTTGGAACCCGGCGTCCGCCCGAACGGCGCCGACATGAAACAGCCCGCCGCCGATTCCGCCGCTGCCAGCCCGGCGGATGAGGCGGATAGCGAGATTTTGGTCAGCCGCGAGGAATTCGACACGCTGCAACGGGACTTGGATCAAGCCCTGGCCAAGGCTGACGAGCACTGGAAGCTGTATCTGGGCGCGCACGCCGAGATGGAAAACCTGCGCAAGCGCACCGAACGCGATGTCCAGAACGCGCATAAATTCGCGCTGGAACGCTTTTTCGGCGAATTGCTGCCGGTGCGCGACAGCCTGGAAATGGGCTTGGCGGCGGCCGGCGGGGAGGTGGATGTCGCCCAATTGCGGGAGGGCGTCGAACTGACCCTCAAGCAATTGGCCTTGGCGATGGAGAAATTTGGCCTGCGCGAAGTAAACCCCCTCGGCGCCAAGTTCGATCCGAGCGAACACGAAGCCATGGCGGTGGTGCCGAGCGATCAGGCCGAGCCCAACACCGTGGCGCAGGTGGTGCAGAAAGGCTATCTGCTCAATGATCGTCTGGTCCGACCCGCCAAGGTGCTGGTGGCGCAGGCCCCACCCAAGCGGACGTGAGGAACCCCGGCGCCCCTCTGGCGCGCCGCCATTGAAAACGCCCCCGATCGTCCCCACATCTGGCGGCAGGTAACGATGGCTAACTGAATTCCCTGAAAATAGAGAGCATGGCAATGAGCAATATTATTATCGGTATCGACCTGGGCACCACCAATTCCTGCGTGGCGGTCATGGAGAGCGGCAAGCCGCGCGTCATCGAAAACAGCGAAGGCGACCGTACTACTCCCTCGGTGGTCGCTTTCCTTGAAGATGGCGAAGTCATTGTTGGCCAGCCGGCCAAACGGCAGGCGGTGACTAACCCGCAGAACACCTTATTCGCGATCAAGCGTCTGATCGGCCGTCGCTTCAACGAGCCGGAAGTGCAAAAGGACATCGACCTGGTGCCTTACAAGATTGCCAAGGCCGACAACGGTGACGCCTGGGTTGAGGCGCGCGGCAAAAAGATGGCCCCGCCGGAAATTTCCGCGCGGGTGCTGATGAAGATGAAGAAAACCGCCGAGGATTATCTCGGCCATCCGGTCACCGAGGCGGTGATCACGGTGCCGGCCTACTTCAACGACAGCCAGCGCCAGGCCACCAAGGACGCCGGCCGCATCGCCGGCCTGGAGGTCAAACGCATCATCAACGAGCCGACGGCGGCGGCCTTGGCCTTTGGCATGGACAAGTCCACCACCAAGGACCGTAAGATCGCGGTTTACGACCTGGGCGGCGGCACTTTCGATATCTCGATCATCGAGATCGCCGGCGTGGACGGCGAGAAGCAGTTTGAGGTGCTCTCGACCAACGGCGACACCTTCCTGGGCGGCGAGGACTTCGACAAGCGGATCATCGATTACCTAATCGAGCAGTTCCAAAAGGAATCGGGTATCAACTTGACCAACGATCCGCTGGCGCTGCAACGATTGAAGGAAGCCGCCGAGAAGGCCAAGATCGAACTGTCTTCCAGCCAGCAAAGCGAGATCAACCTGCCCTACATCACGGCGGACGCCAGCGGCCCGAAGCATTTGAACCTCAAGCTGACCCGCGCCAAGCTGGAGTCGCTGGTCGAGGATTTGATCGACAAGACCATCGGCCCGTGCCGCACCGCGCTGAAGGATGCGGGCTTGGGCATCGGCCAGATCGACGATGTGTTGCTGGTCGGCGGTCAGACCCGGATGCCCAAGGTGCAGGAAAAGGTTCGCGAGTTCTTCGGCAAGGAGCCGCGCAAGGACGTGAACCCCGACGAGGCGGTGGCGGTCGGCGCGGCGATTCAAGGCGGCGTGCTGGGCGGCCAGGTCAAGGACGTGCTGTTGCTGGACGTGACCCCGCTATCGCTGGGCATCGAGACCTTGGGCGGGGTGATGACCAAGCTGATCGAGAAGAACACCACCATTCCGACCAAGGCGACCCAGGTGTTCTCGACCGCCGACGACAACCAGACGGCGGTGACGGTGCACGTGCTGCAAGGCGAGCGCGAGATGGCCCAGGCCAACAAGTCGTTGGGCAAGTTCGATCTGACCGATATCCCCTCGGCGCCACGCGGCGTGCCGCAGATCGAAGTGACCTTCGACATCGACGCCAACGGCATCCTGCACGTCTCGGCCAAGGACAAGGCCACCGGCAAGGAGAACCGCATCGTGATCAAGGCGTCCTCCGGTTTGTCGGAGGAGGAGATCAAGCGGATGGTCGGCGACGCCGAGGCCCACGCCGAGGAGGACAAGAAGTTCCACGAGCTGGTCAACGTCCGCAATCAGGCCGAAAACTTGATCCACGGCACCGAGAAGACCTTGCGCGATTTGGGCGATAAGGTGGAGGGCGGCGAGCGCGGGCCGATCGAAGCGGCGATCAGCGATCTGCGCACCACCGCCAAGACCGATAACAAGAACGCCATCGAGGCCAAGACCCGCACCTTGGCGGAGCTGTCCGGCAAGCTGGCCGAGCGGCTGTACGCGCAGGCCGGCGGCGGACCAGAAGGCGGCCCCGGCGGTCCGGCGGGACCGGGCGGCGGCGGTCACAAGCCCGCCGATGACGGCGTGGTGGACGCCGAATTCGAGGAAGTCAAGAAGTAAGCGACTCGATTGCGGTAAACTCAACATCCGGGAAGGCGAAAGCATTCCCGGATTTTTGGTTTTTGCTCGGTCCCTCTTTACGGACGCCCACAACGGAAGACCATGTCCAAGCGCGATTATTACGAAATCCTCAGCGTGGCCCGCAACGCGAGCGAAGCTGAAATCCGGCAGTCTTACCGGCGGCTGGCGATGAAATACCATCCCGACCGCAATCCGGGCGATCAGGTGGCCGAGAGCAACTTCAAGGAAGCCAAGGAGGCTTATGAGGTGCTGGCCGATTCGCGCAAGCGGGTCGCCTACGATCAGTTTGGCCATGCCGGCGTGGAAGCGTCGGCGGGCGGGGGTTACGGCGGCGCGGCCGATCTGGGCGATATTTTCGGCGGGGTGTTTCGGGATATCTTTGGTGGTGGACGCGGCGGTGGCGGCGGTCAGGGCTATCGGGGTTCGGACTTGCGCTTTACCCTGGACCTGACGCTGGAAGAAGCCGTCTTCGGGACTACCGCCAAGATCAGGGTGCCGACTTTGGTCAGTTGCGCGGCCTGCGCGGGCAGCGGAGCCAAGTCGGGCACCAAGCCGACCACTTGTCCGACCTGCCGCGGCGTCGGGCAAGTACGGATGCAGCAAGGTTTTTTTTCGATTCAGCAGACCTGCCCGCGCTGCCAGGGGCGCGGCACCATCATTCCCGAACCTTGCGAGACCTGCCGGGGCACCGGCCGGGTCGAGGAACAGAAGTCGCTGTCGGTCAAAGTGCCGGCGGGCGTGGACAACGGCGATCGCATCCGGCTGGCCGGTGAGGGCGAACACGGCGAACAGGGCGGCTCGCCGGGTGATCTCTACGTCCAAATTCGCGTCAAACCGCATCCCATCTTCACCCGCGAGGACAACGATCTGTATTGCGAAGTGCCGATCGGTTTTACCACCGCCGCGTTGGGCGGGGACATGGAGGTGCCGACCCTGGACGGACGGGTCAGCCTGAAGATTCCGGCGGAAACCCAGACCGGCAAGGTGTTCCGGGTGCGCGGCAAAGGCGTCAAACCGGTGCGCGGCGGCGCGACCGGCGATTTGCTCTGCCGGGTCAACGTCGAAACCCCCGTCAACCTGACCAAGGAACAAAAGGAGCTGCTGCAACAGTTCGCCAATTCCCTGGAAGGCGGCGGCAAGCGCCACACTCCGCGAGAAGGAAGCTGGCTGGACGGGGTTAAGAAATTTTTTGAAGAGATGAAGTTTTAAGTAGGTCTTTTGTCGAAGTTACTGATCAGCCGTCGGCGACGCTGACCGCCCTTGAATCGAAACGACGCGGTTGTCGGCCAGACCCCTTCCTGCTGGATCGCGCGAGTTGTCTTGAGGTCCGAGGTCCGAACGCGCGGCGTCGACCTTCCGACCTGACGGCTTGATTGAAACCACCGCGCAAGAGAGTTGCCCGCATGGTGATCGAGACGCCTAAAACGACCTATCTTCAAGATTACGCGCCGCCCGCTTATCGAATTCCCGCCATCGAACTGCGCTTTGAGTTAGGCGAGGACAGCACCACGGTTCATTCCCGGCTGTCGGTGGTCCGGGCCGAGGCCACGCCGCCCGGCGCGCCCTTGGCGCTGGACGGGCAAGATTTGGAACTGCTGTCGCTGGCTTTGAACGGCGAACCCCTCGCGACCGACCGCTACCGGTTGGAGGCCGACCGGCTGACGCTGTTAGCTCCGCCCGAAGCCTTCGAACTGGCGGCGGTCACGCGGATTTATCCCCAACACAATGCGTCGTTGGAAGGGCTTTATCAATCCAACGGCAATTTCTGCACGCAATGCGAGGCGGAAGGTTTTCGCAAGATCACTTACTTTCTCGACCGTCCCGACGTAATGGCGGTGTTTAGCACCACCTTGGTTGCGGACCCATCACGCTATCCGGTGCTGCTGTCTAACGGCAATCGCATCGACGGCGGTGAACTGGACGACGGCCGTCGCTGGGCCACCTGGCATGATCCCTTTCCCAAGCCCTGTTATCTGTTCGCGTTGGTGGCGGGTCGGCTGGACTGTATCGAAGACCGTTTCCTCACCCGTTCCGGGCGCGCGGTCGATCTGCGCATTTATGTCGAGCCGTCCGATCTCGATCAATGCCAGCACGCCATGCAGTCGCTGAAACAGGCCATGGCCTGGGACGAGCGACGCTTCGGGCTGGAATACGATCTCGATTTATATCAGATCGTCGCGGTCGGCGATTTCAATATGGGCGCGATGGAGAATAAGGGCCTCAACATCTTCAATACCAAGTACGTGCTCGCCAAGCCCGAGACCGCCACCGATGCCGACTATCAGGGCATTCTCGGAGTGATCGGTCACGAATATTTCCACAACTGGACCGGCAATCGAGTGACTTGTCGGGACTGGTTTCAGCTCAGCCTCAAAGAAGGGCTGACCGTATTCCGCGATCAGGAATTTTCCGCCGATCTCGGCTCGCGCGGGGTCGAACGGATCGAGGACGTGCGCCTCCTGCGCGGCAGTCAGTTCCCGCAAGACGCCGGCCCGATGGCCCATCCGGTGCGGCCAGATTCCTACATCGAGATCAACAATTTCTACACCGTCACCGTCTACAACAAGGGCGCCGAGGTGGTGCGGATGATCCAGACGCTGCTCGGTCGGGAAGGCTTCCGGCGCGGCATGGACCTGTATTTTCAACGCCACGACGGCCAAGCGGTGACTTGCGATGATTTTGTGGCGGCGATGGCGGACGCCAACCAAGCCGATCTCAGCCAATTCAAGCGCTGGTACCAGCAGGCGGGCACGCCGGAATTGAGCATGAGTGACGAATACGATCCAGCAACGCGCCGTTATACCCTCACGGTGCGGCAATCCTGCCCACCGACTCCCGGACAGCCCGACAAAGCGCCTTTTCACATCCCGCTGGCGCTGGGTCTTTTGGATGCCGACGGGCGCGATATACCGCTGCGGCTGGCGGGGGAAAGGGCGCCAAGTGCGTCGGGAGCCACGACCCGCGTGGTGGACTTGCGAGAGGTGGAACAGGTCTTTCAGTTCGTGGAGGTGCCCGTCCGCCCGGTCCCGTCGCTACTGCGCGGGTTTTCCGCGCCGGTGAAGTTGACCGGCGGGGAAAGCGACGCCGATCTGCGCTTTCGGCTGGCCCACGACAGCGACGATTTCAACCGCTGGGACGCCGGCCAGACCTTGGCGATCCGAACGATGTTGGCCTTGATCGAGGAGCGCCGCTTGCAGCGAGAGTGGACCCTGCCGGAATCGTTCAGCGCCGCCTTCGAGCGGGCGCTGCGTTCCGACGCCGATCCCGCCCTGCTGGCTCAAGTGCTGACGCTGCCCAGTCAAAGCTATCTGGCCGAACAAATGGAGCGAGTGGATGTGGATGGCATCCACGCCGCCCACACCTTCCTAAGGCGGACCCTGGCGGAGCGGTTGCGAGCGCCGTTGTTGGCCACTTATGTCGCCTTGCGGGATCAGGGCCGCAACGGCTATCGGGCTGATTCCGCCGCCATGGCCCGGCGGGCGCTCAAAAACGTGTGCCTGGATTATCTGATGCAGCTCGACGATGGCGAGACGAGGACGCTGTGTCTGGAGCAATTCCGCTCCGCCGACAACATGACCGATCAATTAGGCGCGCTGGCGCCGTTGACCCACTCTGAAGGTCCCGAACGCGGCGAGGCGCTCGCCGCGTTTTACCAGCGCTGGCGCACTGAGGCGCTGGTGGTCGATAAATGGCTGAGCCTGCAAGCGACCGCCAGCGTTCCGGACACCCTGGCGGCGGTGGAGGCGCTGACCGCTCACGAAGCGTTCAACCTGCGCAACCCCAATAAGGTCCGCGCTCTGATCGGCGCCTTTTCCCAAGCCAATCCCTGGCATTTTCACGCCGCCGACGGCAGCGGCTATACTTTCCTTGCCGATCAGATCGTGCTGTTAAACCGCTTTAACCCGCAGATCGCCGCGCGGTTGATCACCGCCTTTACCCGCTGGCGCAAGTACGATCCGCTACGCCAAGCCCACATGCAGGCACAATTGGAGCGAATCCTGGCCGTTGCGGAGCTGTCGCCAGATGTTTACGAGATCGCCGTTAAAAGCTTGGGAAGGAACCCTTGAGAGCGCCAATAAAATTGCTGCATTGCAAAAAATTCTGTTGACTCTCGAAACGGGGAGGCGCAGAATACGCCCATCGATGCTGCATTGCACAAAACACTGTCAACCTAAAATGCTGTTTGGAGATAAACCATGTCCGCGACCAATCCTTTCAACCCCTTCGCCAATGTCGATTTCAGCAAGTTCGATTTCAGCAAATACGATATGACCAAGATGCTCGGCGACGTCAAAATCCCCGGCTTCGACATGGAAGCCATCATGACGGCGCAGCGCAAGAACATCGAAGCGCTCAACGCCGCCAATCAAGCCGCCGTACAGGGTATGCAAGCGGTCGCGCAGCGGCAGGCTGAAATTTTGAGCCAGGCCATGGGCGAAGTGTCGTCCGTCGCGCAACAGCTGGCCGGCGCCGCGAGCAACCCCCAGGAAATGACCACCCGGCAGGCCGAACTGGTCCGTAAGGCGTTCGAACAAGCGCTGGCCAACATGCGCGAACTGGCCGAGATGGTCAGCAAGTCCAACACCGAGGCGTTCGCGATCATCAACAAGCGCGTCACCGAGAGCCTGCAAGAGTTGAAGACGCTGGTCGCGGCCAAGTAAGCGAACGCGCCACGCTCTAGCTGTTTTCCGGACAGACCATGCGGGATAACCGCCATGGTCTGTCCGGTTTTGGCTTATCTCGGTCACGCTGCTGTCCCTCTGCCTCCAATGTCGCTAAAATATCGTCCTGTCGAGCAAACCACCATAACGCCTGAGGAGTGATTCATGGCCGAGCAAAGTAAAACCGAACTTAAATTGCCCGAGCTGAAAATGCCCGATCCGAAAGAGATGGCCGATCTCTTTTCCCACATCGCCGAGAAAAGCCAAGTCATCGTCAAGGAATTTTTGAACCGCCAGAAAAACGATGGCGCTTTTGACATGCAGGATCAGATGAGTTTGGGCAAGTCCTTCATGGAACTGACCCAAAAGATGCTGGCCGACCCCGCCAAACTGGCTCAGGCCCAGGCGAATCTTTGGCAGAACTACTTGGAACTGTGGCAGAAGGCGCTTCCCGCGATGTTCGGCGGCCAGCCGCTGGAGGCGGTGGTGCGCGAGCCCAAGGGCGACAAACGCTTCAAGCACGATGACTGGAAGGATAACGTCCTGTTTTCGTACATCAAGCAGTCCTACCTGATGGCCGCCAACTGGATTCAGGATATCGTGGCCGACGTGGAAGGGTTGGACGATCAGACCAAGAAGAAGGTCCAGTTCTACACCCGGCAATTTGTCGATGCGGTGTCGCCCAGCAATTTTGCCTTGACCAACCCCGAAGTGCTGCGGACCACCATCGAATCCGGCGGCCAGAACCTGATCAACGGGCTGAAGAACATGCTCGACGATCTGGAGCGCGGCAAAGGTAAGCTGAATATTCGGATGACCGACCTCAACGCCTTCGAGCTGGGCAAGAACATCGCCATCACGCCGGGCAAGGTCATCTTCGAAAATGGCATGATCCAGCTGATTCAATACGATGCCAGCACCCCGGAAGTCCACAAGAAACCGTTTCTGATTTTCCCGCCGTGGATCAACAAGTTTTACATCATGGACCTGCGGCCCAAGAACTCATTTGTAAAATGGATCGTCGATCAGGGCTTCACCGTATTCTTGATGTCCTGGATCAACCCCGACGAAAAAATGGCCGATTGGGAGTTCGAAAACTATCTCCGGGATGGACCGCTGGCGGCGCTGGACGCCATCGAGAAGGCGACCGGCGAGTCGGAGGTCAACGCGCTGGGCTACTGTCTGGGCGGCACGCTGCTGTCCATCACCAACGCCTATCTGGCGGCCAAGGGCACGCCGCGCATCAGCTCCGGCAGCTATCTGACCACCATGATCGACTTCTCGCAGCCGGGCGAGCTGGGCGTCTTCGTCGATGAAGAGACCATCGCCTCGCTGGAAAAGCGGATGGCGGCCAAGGGCTACATGGAAGGCTCCGAAATGGCGAGCACCTTCAGCATGTTGCGCGCCAACGATCTGATGTGGTCGTTCTTCATCAACAATTACTTGCTCGGCAAGGACCCGTTCCCCTTCGATCTGCTGTACTGGAACTCGGATTCCACTCGGATGCCGGTGAAGATGCACAGCTTCTACCTGCGCAACTTCTATCAGAAAAATCGCCTGAAAGAGCCGGGTGGCATTTCCCTGTTGGGCACGCCGATCGACATGAGTCAGGTCAAGGTGCCCGCCTACTTCCTGTCGGGCATCGAGGATCATATCTCGCCGTGGGCTTCCAACTACATGGGTAGCCTGCTGTTCAGCGGCCCGGTCAAGTTCGTACTGGCCGGTTCCGGCCATATCGCCGGCCCGATGAACCCGCCTTCGGCCAACAAGTATTTCTACTGGACCAATCCCAAGCACCCGACGGATTCCGAGGAGTGGCTGAAGGAAGCCAAGCAGACCGAGGGTTCCTGGTGGCCGGATTGGAGCAAGTGGCTGGCCAAGCTGTCGGGCGAGAAGGTGCCCGCCCGCGTACCGGGCACGGGCAAATTGCCGGTCATCGAAGACGCGCCGGGTTCCTATGTCAAGATGCGGCTCATCAAGTAATCTCAGCGCCGCTTAGCGGGGTTGCCGGCTAAAAGAACGGTCACCGTCGATAACGGTGGCCGTTCTTCGTTGGAGGCTCCCCGCGCGGAAACGAAACCGGCCACCCTGAGGTGGCCGGTTTTTTTTCAAGCCGGAGCGGGCCAAGCCCGCTCCGGGGTTGGGATCACTCGAACTCGATGATGGCCTGATCGACCGCCAAACTGTCGCCCGGCGCCGCCATGACCTTGGCGACCTTGGCATCCTGATCGGCGCGCAAGACGTTTTCCATCTTCATGGCTTCGATCACCGCCAGTTCCTCGCCGCCCTTGACCTCTTGGCCGACTTGCACCGCGACCTTGGTCAGCAGGCCCGGCATCGGCGACAGCAGGAACTTGGAGAGATCCGGCGGCTCTTTCTCCGGCATCAGCGCCTGAAGGTCGGCGACGCGCGGCGACAGCACCATGACATCGGCCTGCGATCCCCAGTGGAACAGCCGGTAGATCATGTCGCGCCGTTCCACCTGGATGCAGATTTCGGTGCCGTTCAAGGTACCCTTGAACAGCGGATAGCCGAACTCCCAGTTGCTGCGCACCTGGTAAGCTTCATCCATGTACGTCACATCGTAGCCGCCAGGAGCCGGATCGATGTGCACCGGATGGTGCTGGCCGTTCATCAGCACCACCCAATCGTTCTTGACCTTGCGCTCGTGGCCGAGCAACTGGCCGGTGATTTGGGCGGCGCGATCCATGTAGCTGCGGTGGATGAAGGCGGCCACGGAGATCAGCAGCGCCGGGTCGTCGTGCGGCACGTCGGTGGCGTGGAAGCCGTTGGGGTATTCCTCGGCGATCATGTTGGTGCTGATCCGCCCGGTCATGAACCGGGTATGCACCATCAGGGCCGCCAGGAAGCTGATGTTATGCTGGACGCCGCGAATGAAGAATTGATTGAGTGCATCGCGCATGTGGGCGATGGCGCGGTCGCGGGTCGAACCGTAGGTGACCAGCTTGGCGATCATCGGATCGTAATACATCGACACTTCGCTGCCTTCGTAAATGCCGGTATCGACCCGCACCACGTCGCTTTCCTTCGGCGGCATGTACTTGACCAGCCGGCCGATGGAAGGCAGGAAGTTGCGGAACGGGTCTTCGGCGTAGACGCGCGCCTCGATGGCCCAGCCTTTCAGCCTGACGTCTTCCTGCTTGAAGGAGAGGGGCTCGCCGGCGGCGACCCGCAGCATTTGTTCCACCAAATCCAGTCCGGTGATGTACTCGGTGACCGGGTGCTCCACCTGCAAGCGAGTGTTCATTTCCAGAAAGTAAAAATTGCGCTTGGCGTCGACGATGAACTCGACCGTGCCGGCGGACTGGTAATCCACCGCGCGGGCCAGAGCCACTGCCTGTTCGCCCATGGCCCGGCGGGTCTTCTCGTCCAGGAACGGGGAGGGCGCTTCCTCGATGACTTTTTGATGGCGGCGTTGCAGCGAACATTCGCGTTCGCCCAGATAGACGATGTTGCCTTGGCTGTCGCCTAGCACCTGGATTTCGATGTGGCGCGGCTCTTCGATGTACTTCTCGACGAACACCCGGTCGTCGCCGAAGGAGGAGCGGGCTTCGTTGGTGGCGCGCTCGAAGCCGTCCACGCATTCGGCGTCGTTCCAGGCCACCCGCATCCCCTTGCCGCCGCCGCCGGCGCTGGCTTTCAGCATCACCGGATAGCCGATGTCGCGAGCGATCTGCAAGGCATGATCGCCGTCCTTGATGATGTCGGTGTAGCCCGGCACGGTATTGACCCCGGCTTCCTTGGCCAGAATCTTGGAGGTGATCTTGTCGCCCATGGCCTCGATGGCCCGCACCTTGGGCCCGATGAAGGTGATGCCTTCCTTTTCCAGCGCCTGACAGAAAGCCGCGCGTTCCGACAGGAAGCCGTAGCCGGGATGCACCGCTTCGGCGCCGGTGTCCTTGCAGGCCTGAATAATGCGCTCCATCACCAGATAACTCTGGGCGGTAGGCGGTGGGCCGATCAGCACGGCCTCATCCGCCATCTCCACATGCAAGGCATCCTTGTCCGCTTCCGAGTAGACGGCGACCGTTTTGATGCCCATCTTACGGGCGGTTTTGATGACGCGGCAGGCGATTTCGCCGCGGTTGGCGATGAGAATTTTCTTGAACATGGTGCCCACCTTTACAGCGGAATGTTGCCGTGCTTGCGCCACGGATTTTCGAGCTGCTTGTCCCGCAGCATCGCCAAGGAACGGCAGATGCGCCTGCGGGTGCCATGCGGCATGAGCACGTCGTCGATGAAACCGCGATGCCCGGCGATGAACGGGTTGGCGAATTTCTTGCGGTATTCCTCGGTGCGTTCAGCGATCTTAGTGGCATCGCCAATATCTTGACGGAAAATGATCTCCACCGCGCCCTTGGGACCCATGACCGCAATTTCGGAGGAGGGCCAGGCGAAATTGACGTCGCCGCGCAGATGCTTGGAACTCATCACGTCATACGCGCCGCCGTAGGCTTTGCGGGTGATGACGGTGATCTTGGGCACGGTGCATTCGGCGAAGGCGTACAGCAGCTTGGCGCCGTGTTTGATGATGCCGCCGTATTCCTGCGCGGTGCCGGGCATGAAACCGGGCACGTCGACGAAGGTGATGATCGGGATGTTGAAGGCATCGCAAAACCGCACGAAACGGGCCGCCTTGATCGAGGATTTGATGTCCAGACAGCCCGCCAGCACTATCGGCTGGTTGGCGACGATGCCAACCGGCCAGCCGTCCATCCGGGCGAAGCCGGTGATGATGTTCTTGGCGTTTTCTGGTTGAATCTCGAAGAAATCCACGTCGTCCACGACTTTCAGGATCAACTCCTTCATGTCGTAGGGCTTGTTGGGGTTATCGGGAATCAGCGTATCCAGCGAGTAATCCTCGCGGTCGGCGGGATCGGGCGTCGGCCGGAACGGCGGTTTTTCCTTGTTGTTGGGCGGCAGGAAGTTGATGAAGCGCCGCAGCATCAGCAAAGCTTCGATGTCGTTCTCGAAGGCGCGGTCGCAGACGCCTGACTTGGTGGAATGGGTGATGGCGCCGCCCAGCTCTTCGGCGGTGACTTCCTCATGAGTGACGGTCTTAACCACGTCAGGACCGGTCACGAACATATAAGAAGTGTCCTTGACCATGAAGATGAAATCGGTCATCGCCGGCGAGTACACCGCGCCGCCCGCGCACGGCCCCATGATCACCGAAATCTGCGGGATCACGCCAGACGCCATCACGTTGCGCTGGAACACGTTGGCGTAGCCGGCCAGCGAGGCCACGCCCTCTTGAATCCGCGCGCCGCCGGAGTCGTTCAAGCCGATCACCGGCGCGCCGACCTTGATGGCGTGATCCATGATCTTACACATCTTTTCGGCGTGCGCTTCCGAGAGGGAGCCGCCGAACACGGTAAAATCCTGACTGAACACGAACACCAACCGGCCGTTGACAGTGCCATAGCCGGTGACGACGCCGTCGCCCGGAATAGTCGTGTCGCCCATGCCGAAATCGTTGCAGCGATGCTCGACGAACATATCCCATTCTTCGAAGCTGCCTGGGTCGAGCAATACCTCGATGCGCTCGCGCGCGCTGAGCTTGCCGCGTTTGTGCTGGCCGTCGATGCGGCGCTGGCCGCCGCCGAGTCGAGCGGCCGCGCGTTTTTGTTCTAATTGATTGATGATGTCATGCATAAACGCTCTCTCCTTACTGAAGCAGACGCCGGGGGCGAACCAACGGCGCCAAAAGCTTGGGGACAGCTCCTCGGAGCCAGGAAGACCGGGCTGAGGGGGCGTGGACGGATGGCGCGGGTGGGTCAGCGCGCGATCCGAAAGTAACACCTCGGACGGCGCAGGGGACGAACCGTGCGGTCGGCAGTTCGGGGCTTTTTTCCAATTCCTTGATTATTTTCATTTTATTGGACTTGGGGTCGGGTTGTGATAAAGTCACGAACCGCCGGTGCTAGGTCCGCCAATTATAATAGGGTTTTTAAGCGTTTTAGCAGCGGCGGATCGATATTTTCGCAATCCCCGGATTCCTGTTGGCGAATGATGCCGGCCAACGATTGATGTGGCTTCGGTCACCCACTCATTCAGATGATACCGCACAATAGCTTGGTCCTTTACAAGGGCGGTCCAGCCCGCGTCGCCGCCATCGGCGAGAAATTGGAAATCGCCTTGGAAGATGGCCGGCTATTGCGGGTTCGTCCCAAGGATGTGGTCCTGCTGCATCCGGGCCCGCTGGCGGATCTGACAAAACTGGACGCACCGGCCGGTGAAGTGGAGGCGGCTTGCGAGCTGTTGGATGGCAGTCAGACTACTTTAGCCGAATTGGCGGAACTGGTGTATGGGACCTATACCCCGGCAACCGCCTGGGCAACGTGGCGGTTAGTGGATGAGGGCTTGTATTTCAAGGGTTCACCGCAAGCCATCAGCGTCCGGCCGCTGGCGGAGGTTTCGAGCGAGCGAGCCGCGCGCGAGGCGAAGGATGCGGAACGGCAGGCGTGGACCGGTTTCATCAATCGGGCGCGGGCGGGCCGGTGCGCGCCGGAGGACGCGCCGTATCTGAGAGAAATCGAAGAAGTGGCCTGGGGCCAACGCGAGCAGAGCCGGGTGCTTCAGGCGCTGGATTGCGACCCGAACCCGCAAAAAGCTCACGCCTTGCTCTTACGGTTGGGCCATTGGGATGGCGGAATGAATCCCTATCCGCGCCGGGTCGGCGCGACGCTGACGGCGCCGGCGGTGGGATTGCCGCCTCTGCCCGACGAACCCCGGCTGGATTTGACCGCGCTGCCGGCTTACGCCATCGACGATGAAGGCAACCTCGATCCCGACGACGCGCTCAGCCTGGACGGCGACCGGTTGTGGGTGCATGTGGCCGATGCGGCCGCGTTGATTTCGCCGGATAGCCCGGCTGACCTGGAAGCGCGGGCGCGCGGAGCGACGCTGTATCTACCAGAAACCACCGTGCCAATGGTGCCGGAAGCGGCGGTCAACCGGCTGGGATTGGGGCTGCTGGAAGTCTCGCCAGCCCTGTCGTTCGGTTTGACGTTGGATGCGGAAGGCTCGGTGACCGATGTCGAAATCGCCCCCAGTTGGGTGCGGGTGCAACGCCTGAGCTACGGTCAAGTGGAAGAGCGCTTGGATGAACTGCCATTTCGCGGTTTTTACGAGCTTGCCGAACGCTATCAAGCCCGCCGTCGCGCCGGCGGCGCGGTGTTCATCGATTTGCCGGAAGTCAAGATCGAAGTAATCGGGGGCCGGGTTCACATCAAACCCTTGGCGCGGTTGCGCAGCCGGATGATGGTGACCGAAGCGATGCTGATGGCCGGCGAGGCAGTCGCTCGCTTCGCGCGAGAACGCGAGCTGCCGTTTCCTTACACCACCCAGGACGCCACCGATAACCCCGAACGCGCGCCCTCAGGCTTGGCGGCGATGCACGCGCTGCGGCGCGGCCTGCGCCCGCGTCAGTACAGCGGCCAACCCGGCCCGCACGGCGGCTTGGGCTTGGCGGTTTATTCCCAGGTGACCAGCCCGCTGCGCCGCTATCTGGATTTGGTCGCCCACCAGCAGTTGCGGGCGTTTTTGCGCGGCGGCCCGGTGCTGGACGCCCAAGCCATCATCGAGCGAGTCGGCGCGGCGGAAGCGGCGGCGGCGGGGGTGCGGCGGGCCGAGCGCCTGTCGCGGGAACATTGGACGATGGTCTATCTCCAGCAGCATCCGGATTGGCGCGGCGAGAGCGTGCTGGTCGAGAAGCGGCAGCCGCGCGGCGCGGTGTTGATTCCGTCGCTGGCCTTGGAGACGCGGGTGAAGGTGGCGGAGGAGGTGTCGGTCGATAGCGTGGTGCCGCTGCGCTCGACCGGAGTGGATTTGCCGGAGCGCGTGGCGCGCTTTCGGGCGGAACGCTGAGGCGGAAACCGGGCGGTTCGGCCAGAGGGTCGAACCGCCCGAATTCGCTCAATAGCTCAGACCGAAGCCGAACGGATACAGCGTGTCCTTCTCCGGATAGCCCGGAACATCCGGCTGGTTGTCGATCACCGCCTGGAGGTTATTGGCCAAGGCGAACGGCATTCTGCCTTGCGGTTTGAACTTGCCGCTCAACACATCCAAAAGCGCGGTGTCGCTGACGCCGAAGCCGGCGACGATGGCACCCGCGTTTTTCAGGCCGCTGGCGTCGTCCAACACGAAGGCGTGGCGGAAATAAACGTGCAGGATGGTGTTTTGCGGTCCGACCTCGTTCATGACCGCCTGAATATCCGCCAGCGACGGCTTGATTTGCCAGGACTGAGAAGCCGCCATCGTCGTAAACGACAGGTTGTCAGCCTCCCACGGGAACACGCCGCCGAAGATCAAACCATTATCTAAACAGGTTTTATCCGAATCCGCGTAGGCGGTGGTCGCCACGCAGCGGTCCTCGGAGCCGTAGGGTTGATTGTACGGCTGGCCGGCCTTGATCGGTTTGAGGTGGTTGGGGTTGAGGCCCGTGGCCGGATCGTCGCTCTTGTAGGTCCCAGCGGCGCTCCGATTGACCAAGGCCGTCACCGAAATCAGCGCGTAATCGTGACCCGACGCCACCGGCCGCGCGCCGTTGATCCGCTGGTTGCCGTCGGTCACCGTGTAGCCGTATTTCTCGACGTTGGCCTTGGTGAAGTCGCCCATGATGTAGACCTTGGCCCCCGCCTTCAGCGGCAATACCTTGGCGTCGGCGGCGGTCCCCTGATTTTGCAACAAAACGATGGATTTGCGCTGGACGTCCAAGCCGGTGGCGCGGTTGGCGGCGCTGCCGATGATGCCGGCGGCCTGCGTGGCATCGACGTAGGGATTTTCGAACAGGCCGAGTTGAAACTGTTCTTTCAGCAGGCGTTTCACCGCCTCGTTGAGCCGAGCCTCGCTGACCAAGCCCGCCTTGACCAGATCGACGATGGTCTGATTGGTGTGGAAGCCGGATAACACTTCCGTGCCGCCGTTGATGGCGGTGGCGACCCGTTCCGGTACCGTTTTGTTTTCCAGGCCCCAGGCGCGGTCGTTGATGATGCCGGTGTCCGAGTTCACGTAGCCTTGGAATCCGAGCTGGCCGCGCAGCAGGTCGGTCACGATTTGCCGCGAGAAAGCGAAGCCGACCGGATCGTAAGCGACGCCCTCATGGGTGACGTTCACGGGTATGCCGTAATAGGGCATGATCGCCGAGACGCCGGCGTCGATGGCGGCCTTGAACGGTTTGAGGTGATAGCCGAATTGGCCGCCGGGATAAACCTGCTCCTTGCCGTGCGCGTAGTGCGGGTCGAGCCCCAGTTCTTGCGGCCCGCCACCGGGGAAATGCTTGACGGTGAGCGCGACCGCGCTGTCTTTGGTCACCGAAGTGCCGTCCTTGATCTTCTTGCCTTGCAGGGTCTGAACCAAGGTCTTGAGGATGTTCGCGCCGAGGTCGGCGTCCTGGGTGAAGGTTTCATGCACCCGGTACCAGCGCGGCTCGGTGGACAGGTCGGCCATGTAGCCGTACATGCCGCGTAGGCCGATGGATTTCCACTCCGCTCCCATGACCTCGGCGAACTGCTTGACCGCCGCCATGTCACCCACGGTCGGCGGTTTGTGGGTTTTGGCCGATTGCGCGCCCAGCGCGGCGGCGGCGATGCCGGCTTCCTTCGGAAACGCGGTGAACGCGCCCGCCGCTTCGTTGATGCCGGCGCGGGCGTCCGGGTCGATATGGTTGCGGGCGTTGGATTTGAACATGGCGGGGATGCCCAAGCGCGTGGCTTCCCGCATTTCTTGAATCGTATTGGTCCAGGTCGCGGCCTCCAGCGGCGAGATTTGGGCTCCGGAAAAGCCGGCGCCCGGCTTGCCGTCCGGGGTGGCGGTCACCGGATTGCGAAAGATGAAGCGGGACATCAACTGGGTGTTGATGTAATCCGCGGCGTTGGTGGTGGCGCTGGTCCCGGTTTTGCCTCCCACCTCCGCATTGAGGGTGTCGATCAGCATCATGCCCGCCTTTTCCTCCAACGTCATCCGCGACAGCAGGTCGTTGCTGCGCCCATCGACCGACAAGCGCCAGTCCTCGTAAGGGTCGAGCTTGCCGTTGCCGTTCGAATCCTTGAATTTCAGGCGTTTGACGGTTAAAACAGGCTTGACGCGGGCACCGATCTCCGGTCTTTTCGCCGACCGTTGGAGGTTTTCTGCTTGAGGCGTCAACCCCTCCTGGGCGTGGGCGCCATCGCCCGGCTGAATGGCCGCCAGCGCCAGGCCAACTGCGACCGCCAAGGCCGGCTTTTTTGGAAAAGCCGGTGCGGCTGCAAGAGATACAGCGGGGGTTTGAGAGACATGCTCATTTTTTTTCATGGGGTCTGTCCTTTGGTCGCACGAGTCGGCCGATGCGTCGCATGACCAGGGCGGTTATTGAAATAGGCAAGAGAGCCGTCGGTTGCCCGCGCGGGATGTTCCCCTCCACTCAGGCCTTGCGGGCGTGAGCCTGAATGGCGGTTAGGGCGATGGTGAATACGATGTCGTCCACCAACGCGCCACGAGAAAGGTCGTTCACCGGCTTGTTCAAGCCTTGCAGCATGGGGCCAAGCGAAATGACGTGGGCGCTGCGCTGCACGGCCTTGTAGGTGGTGTTGCCGGTATTGAGATCGGGAAACACGAACACCGTGGCCTGACCGGCCACCTTGGAATCCGGGGCTTTTTGATGGCCGACTTCGCGGACGGAAGCGGCGTCGTATTGCAACGGACCGTCGATGAGCAGATCGGGAGCCTTGGCCCTGGCCAGCTCGGTCGCTTGGCGCACCTTTTCCACATCGGCTCCGGCGCCGGAACTACCGGTGGAATAGCTGATCATGGCGACCTTGGGTTCGACGCCGAAAGCCCGCGCGCTGGCGGCGCTCTGCAAGGCGATCTCGGCCAGTTCGGCGGCGTTGGGATCGGGATTGATGGCGCAATCGCCGTAGACCAGCACCTGGTCGGGCATCAACATGAAAAACACCGAGGACACGATCGATGACCCCGGCTCGGTCTTGATGAGTTGCAAGGCGGGCCGCACCGTGTTGGCGGTGGTGTGGATCGCCCCGGAGACCAGCCCATCCACCGCTTCCAGCGCCAGCATCATGGTGCCCAGCACGACCGTATCCTGGAGTTGGTCGCGCGCTTGGGCAGGGGTGAGACCCTTGCTCCGCCGTAGCTCGACCAAAGGTTCCACATACTGCTCGCGCACCGTGTCGGACTCGATGATTTCCAAGCCGGGCGGCAGCGCGATGCCCTGGGCGGCGGCGGCGGTTTGGATGGCGGCCCGCTTGCCGAGCAGCACGCACCGAGCGATCCCCTTTTCCGTGCAAATGACGGCGGCGCGAATGGTGCGCGGTTCGTCACCTTCCGGCAGCACGATGCGCTGGTTGGCGGCGCGCGCTTTCTGAATCAACCGGTAGCGGAAAGCGGGCGGCGACATCTGGGTGGACGCGGGCATCCTGACATTATCATTCAGCACGCTGGCCCAAAGCTGGTCCGCCACGCTATCCAGCACGGCGTTCATCCGCGCGGCGTCGTCGGCGGGAACCGCGCCCGAAATACTCTGGATGCCGAGGGTGGTCAGGAAACTGTCGGTGGACACGCTGAGAATGGGCAGGCCGCTCTCGAACGCCTTCGAGGCCAGCTTACGCACCCGCGAATCGATTTCCGAACCGTGCGTCAGCATCAGGCCGGCCAGTTGCACGCCGTTGCTGGCCGCCAGCGCGGTGGCGAGCATCACGTCATCGCGGTCGCCCGCCACCATGATCAGGGCGCCGGGGGTGAGACGATGGATCATCTCGGCGGCGGAGCGGGCGGTGATGACGGTTTCCAGCACCCGGCGGGTGGCGATTTCGCCTTCGACCAGCACGCGGGCGTTCAAGTGGCGCGCCACATCCAGCGTGCGCGGCGCCAGCAGCGTCGGATTGTAAGGCACCACTCCCCACAGCGTAATGTCATCCAACGCCTCGCGGGCGGATTCGACATCGAACGAGGGTGGGGCCTTGTTGATGATGGCGCCGGCAATGTGGCAACCGACCTTGCTCATCCGCGACGCCATGTGTTTGATCTCCTCCAGCGCGTTGCCATGCTTGGCGCTGGCGACCAGAACGATTTCGGCTTTCAGGCTACGGGCGATCTCGGCGTTCAGGCGCGGCGTGAAGGGATGGATGGCGTCGGTGTGCATTCCCTCGGTCACCAGCACGTCGTTGCCTTCGGCGGCGCGCATACACAAACCGACGATTTCTTCCAGCAGTTCCGATTCCAGCCCCGCCGCCAGCCGCTCGTCGGCCAGGGTGATCGATATCGGGTCGGGGGTTTCGACCAGACAAATAGTGCGGGCGAAGTGGGTTGAGTGCTCGTTGGCGGTATGGTCCTCCGCGACTGGCTTGGTGAAGCCCACTCGGAAACCTTGATGTTGCAGGGCGCGCACCAATCCGAGAGCAACGGAGGTCAAACCGACGTTCTGACGGATCGGGATGAGGTAAAAAATCTGCATAATTCGGAATAAGTCATTAAAATTAAAATAAAATTAGGAAAATGCTCAGACGGAGATCTTGAACACGATCTTGCGCACGAGCCCGGCTTGCTCGGCTTGCAGCCCCGGCATGTGGGCGTCTTCGGGCCACAGCAGCATGAAGCAACCGTCAGTCAGGGTCAGAAAATCACCTTCGCCGTGCAGTAGCGAAAGATCGCGGCTTCCGTCGTGGGATTCCAGCGTCATGCGGTGCAACGGGGCGTAGCCGATGCGTTCGATGCCCTCGACGATGAACTGCAAGTCGATGTAGCGGCGATGCGCTTCCCAGAAGCCTTCGCTGGCGGGTTTGGTGTGGTAGCTCTGCGCCAACGCGAACAAGGCATCGCCCGCCAGGGAATGACGGCCCGCTGCAAGCGCTTTCAGATCGGTGGTCCGCAGGAAATCAAACGCTTGCTTGAACGGCGGACCCAGGACGGCGTAGCGTTCGGCATTAGCAAGATGATCGACGATCATGGCATTCGCTCGGAGTGGAAGGGGTTTGGGCCGATTGTCGGCATTAAGTTCAAGCCACCAGCGTTTGAGTCCCTTGCCAACGCGCGCCGGGCGCCAGGCGTATCGGATCGACGATCGCGGTCGCTTCGACGCAGACGAAGCGCTGATAATCGTCCGGTTCCATATCGGTCATGGTCGCGCACTTGGCCGCCGCCGGATTCCACACCACCGCATCCGGGAAGCCAGCGGCTTGAATCCGGGTGGTTCGAGTCGGTTCGATCAGCCGCAATTCGGCTGGCGCATTGAAGTAGATGCGGTTGACTTCGCCGTCGAAACCGAGACGCGGCGTGTCCTGCTGATGATCGGTCCAGCCCGCCGCCGCGTCCCGGTACCGCAAGCCCGCCAAATTCTCGACCGAAGCGGCGGCCAAGTCAGTGACGGCGAAATACGTGTGAAACCCGCTGGTGAACGAAAACGCTTCAGTACCGGTATTGCTCACAGCTAACGTCACCGCCAATTGCGTGCCGCCGACCGCAACTGTCAGTTCGGCGTGGAAGGGATTCGCCCAAAGCCGCCAGCGGTCATCGGTATCGCCCAGGCGCAAGATCGCCCGCGCGCTCGTGCCGACGACTTCCGCGCTAACCAACTCCCACGCCATCAGCCGCGCCAGCCCGTGCAAGGGCAACGGCCCCATCATGCCGAACTGCGGGAAGACCACCGGAATGCCCCCGCGAATCGGCGCGCCGGTGCTGAATTGCGACCGGCGACTCAAAAAGAGCCGTTCCGCGCCGCCCGCCGGAATCCACGAGGTGACATGTGCGCCATAAAGGTAAATCTCAGCTTGCGCCCTATCGGGCGCCAGCAGCGTCAGCTTGGGCAGATTGCCAGCGCCGGGAGCGATGGCGGGAGAAACGGAAGAGGAATTCAAAATGAGCCTCCTGTCGGTTCGGACCCACATCATGAAGTTGTCAGGGATGCTACCGGCTAGCCGCCCTTGGGACTCTCAGCGGATGACCCGCGCGCCTTTGCCTTTCATCGCCGCTTCGACTTCCTCGACCCGCACCATCGAGGTGTCGCCCGGCGTGGTCATCGCCAGCGCGCCGTGGGCCGCGCCGTACTCGACCGCCGCTTGCGGGTCTTTGCCTTCCAGAAAGCCGTAGGCCAGCCCGGAAGCGAAGCCGTCGCCGCCGCCCACCCGGTCGTAGATTTCCAGGTTATCGCGCTTCATCGACTCGTAGATCTTGCCGTCATACCAAAGGATGGCCGCCCAGTCGTTGACGGTGGCGGTCTTAGCGTTGCGCAGCGTGGTCGCGGCGACCTTAAAGTTCGGATAGTCCTTCACCACCGTCTTAATCATGTTGGCGAAAGATTCGGTTTGGATGTTGGTCAGATGCTCGTCGGCCCCTTCCACCGCGAAGCCCAGACAAGCGGTGAAATCTTCCTCATTGCCGATCATCACATCGACGTATTTAGCGATTTCGCGGTTGGTCCGCTGTGCGCCTTCCTTGCCGCCCTGGCTCTTCCACAGCGAGGCGCGGAAGTTGAGATCGTAGGCGACCACCGTGCCGTATTGCTTGGCGACCTGCACCGCTTCCAGCACCGCTTCGGCGGTATTCGACGCCAGCGCGGCGAAAATGCCGCCGGTCTGGAACCAGCGCACCCCTTCCTCGCCGAACAGTTTTTCCCAGTTCACTTCGCCGGGACGGATTTGCGAGGCCGCCGAATGGCCCCGGTCGGAACAGCCCAAGGCGGGACGGATGCCGAAGCCTTTTTCGGTGAAATTCAAGCCGACGCGGGTGTTGCGGCCCAGACCGTCGAAGTCACGCCAGATGACGTGCGACATATCGACGCCGCCTTGCATAATGAAATCTTCCACCAGCCAGCCCAGGTCGTTTTTCGGTAACGCCGTTACCACGGCGGCGCGCTTGCCCCAGCACTTGCGCATGGCGCGGGCGACATTGTATTCACCGCCGCCTTCCCAGACTTGGAAAGAGCGAGCGTTGCGCACGCGGCCGAAACCCGGATCGAAACGTAGCATCACTTCCCCGAACGAGGCGCAATCCCATTTGGTTTCGGCGGCGGATTTGATAGTCAACTCAGCCATTTCCGTATCCTCATCTTCTTAAATTTAGGCGTCACCGATCCCCTCTCCCTTTGGGACAGGGGCCAGGGGAGAGGTCGCATTCAGCGCGGTTTCAACGCGCTTGCCTCTTTCGCCAGCGCCGTAATCTTGCCCCAATCACCCGCCACCATCGCCGCTTTGGGCACCAGCCATGAACCGCCGACACAGGCCACATTCGGCAGCGCCAGAAAATCCGGGGCATTGTCCACTGACACACCGCCCGTTGGGCAGAACAGCACATCTGGGAATGGCCCGCCGAGCGCTTTCAACATGCCAATACCGCCCGCTTGCTGGGCCGGGAACAGTTTCAATTGCTGAAATCCAGCCTGCCGGGCGGCAATGACGTCGGAGGGGGTAAATACGCCAGGCAACAGCGGCAGCTTGGTCTGATGAGCAGCTTCAATCATGCTTGGGGTCAAGCCGGGGCTGACGCCGAAGCGCGCGCCCGCGTCCAACGATTTGGCGAATTCTTCCGGGCGGGTGAGGGTGCCCACGCCGACGATGGCGTCTGGCACCTCTTTGGCAATGGCGCGGATCGCATCCAGGCCGACGGCGGTGCGCAAGGTGACTTCCAGCACCCGCACCCCGCCCGCGACCAACGCTTTGGCCAGCGGCACCGCATGGGCTAGCTCTTCAATCGCAATAACCGGAATCACCGGGCCGGTGCGCATGACTTCGAGGACGTTCATGAAATAACTCGCTTTGAAAGTTGTCAGGTTACGACCGAAATGGGCCACGGCACGAATTCGTTCTGGCCGTAGCCGTGCAGTTCGCTTTTCGAGGGCTGGCCGGATGCGCAATCCAGCATCCGTTGAAAAATACGTGCGCCGACTTCGGCGATAGTGGTTGTGCCATCCACAATCTCGCCGCAGTTGAGGTCGATGTCTTCTTGCTGCCGTTGCCATAGCGCGGTGTTGGTCGCCAGCTTCAGCGAGGGCGTGGGCTGGCAGCCGTAGGCGGAACCGCGTCCGGTGGTGAAGCAGACCAGATTTGCGCCGCCCGCGACTTGACCGGTGGCCGACATCGGGTCGTAGCCGGGCGTGTCCATAAACACGAAACCCTTAGCGGCGACCGGCTCGGCGTATTCGTAGACTTCCACTAAGTTGGTAGTGCCCGCCTTGGCGACCGCGCCCAGCGACTTTTCCAGGATGGTGGTCAGCCCGCCCGCCTTGTTGCCAGCGGAGGGGTTGTTGTTCAATTCGGCGTGATTACGGGCGCAGTAGTCTTCCCACCACGCCAGCCGCCGGATGAGCTTGTCGCCGATCTCGCGCGACACCGCGCGGCGGGTCAGCAGATGTTCCGCCCCGTAGATTTCCGGCGTTTCCGACAGAATCGCCGTGCCGCCGTGGCGCACCAGCCAATCCACCGCTACGCCCAGCGCCGGATTGGCGGTGATGCCGGAATAGCCGTCCGAACCGCCGCATTGCAGCCCGACCGTCAAATGGCTGGCGGGTACGGCTTGGCGGGTGACGGCGTTAGCGGCGGGCAGCATCTGCTGGATCGCTTCGATGCCGCGCCGGACGGTTTTGGCAGTGCCGCCGCTGTCTTGAATGGTGAAGGTGCATAGCCGCTCGTTTTCCTTGAGGTTATGCGCTTGGAAAATGCCGCCGATCTGGTTGGTTTCGCAGCCGAGGCCGACAAACAGCACGGCGGCGAAATTGGGATGATGAGCGTAACCGGCCAGCGTCCGCCGCAGCAGCGCCAAGCCCGGCCCTTGTGGATCGATGCCGCAGCCGCCGCTGTGGGTCAGCGCCACCACGCCGTCCACGTTAGGAAAGTCGGCCAGCGCCGCCGGATTGAAGTCGTGCCGAAAATGATCGGCGATGGCGCGCACCACCGTGGCGGAACAGTTGACGCTGCTCAAAATACCGATGAAATTGCGGGTCGCCACCCGAGCATCGGCGCGGACGATACCCTGAAACGTCGCCGGTTCAGCCACATACGTGGTAGGTTTGGCGTCCACACAAAAAGCGTAGTCGCGGGCAAATTCGGCCATCGCCAGATTTTGGGTATGGACATGCTGTCCGGCTTCGATGTCCTGGGTGGCGATGCCGATGATTTGGTTGTAACGGCGCACCGGCTGACCCTGGGTGATGGCTCGCGTCGCCACTTTATGGGCAGGTGGAATCAAACCCGCCACCATCAGATTTTCCTCGGCGATGCGCTCGCCACCGACCAGTTGGCGACGGGCGATCACCACATCGTCTTGCGGGTGCAAGCGGATGATGGGGGAAAGCGCGCTCATCAGTCGGTTCCTAAACCGAAGTAACGGCTGGCGTTGCCGTAGCTGATGCCTTCGACGATCCGCTGTAATAGCGCCCAATCCTGCGGGTATTCGCCGTTTTCCACCCAGCCGCCAATCAGGTTGCACAGAATCCGGCGGAAATACTCGTGGCGAGTGTAGGACAGGAAGCTGCGCGAATCGGTCAGCATCCCGACGAACGCGCCGAGGTTGCCAAGATTGGCCAGCGCGGTCAGCTGCCGAATCATGCCGTCCTTCTGGTCGTTGAACCACCAGCCGGAGCCGAATTGCATCTTGCCGAGCACCCGTCCGTCTTGGAAATTGCCGATCATCGTCCCCAACACCTCGTTATGGATCGGATTCAGGCCATAGAGGATGGTGCGCGGCAGCCGATTATCGGCATCGAGCGCGTCGAGATAACGGGAGAGCTTGGCCGCCACCAAGCCGTCGCTGATCGAATCCCAGCCGGTATCCGGGCCGAGCTGTTTGAACATCCGGGCGTTGTTGTTGCGTAGCGCGCTTAGGTGCAACTGCATCGCCCAATCGTGCTGGGCGTATTCGCGGCCGACATGCAGCAGCACAGCGGTTTTGTATTGCTCGATTTCCTTGGGCGATAGCGCCGCACCCTCCAAACGGCGCGCGAGGATCGCATCGAGTTCGGCTTCGGTCGCTTCCTCATAAAACATGGCGATGTCGATGCCGTGATCGGACAGGCGGCAGCCGCGCTCGGCGAAGTAATCCAGCCGGGCGCTCAACGCCTTACGGACATCGGCGAAGCGGTTGATCGGAATGCCGCTCGCCTCGGCCAGCTTGGCGAGGTACTCGGCGTAATCGGCGCGGTCGATGTTGAAGGAGCGGTCGGGCCGAAAGGTTGGCAGCACCTTAATTGAGAAACTCTGGTCGGCGGCGATGGCGGCATGGTTGGCCAAATCGTCGATGGGATCGTCGGTGGTGCAGACGCCGCGCACCTTGGCGCTTTGCATCAAGCCACGGGCGAAAAATTCGGGTTGCTTGAGTTTGGTGTTGCAGATTTCCCAGAGCGCATCAGCAGTCTCGGCGCTGACCACGAGGTCGGTACCGAAAAAGCGGCGCAATTCCAGATGGCACCAGTGATACAGCGGGTTGCCGACGGCCAGCGGCAGCACCTCGCAAAAGCGGCGGAATTTGGCCTGATCGGGTTGATCGCCGGTGATGAAATCTTCAGTCACGCCAGACGAGCGCATGAAGCGCCATTTGTAATGGTCGCCGCCGAGCCAGATTTCGGTGATGTTACGGAACTGCTTGTTCTGGGCGATTTCCGCAGGTGGCAGGTGGCAGTGATAGTCGAGAATCGGCTGTGGCGCGGCGTATTCGTGGTAGAGCGTGCGCGCGGTCGGGGTTTCGAGGAGAAAATCCTCGTCCATAAACGGTTTAGCCATGATGCGCTCCGATTCGTGTCAATCCGGCCGCCAGCCCGTCGGCGGCGCCAACGATAACGAAAGTCTTTTAAAACCTATCCGACAACTCCCCTCGTCCCTTGGGAGAGAGGGGCTGGGGGTGAGGGTTCTTTATGCAAGCACTTAAATTTCCCGGCTCGCCCGTCCCGCCGCCGCCGGGGCAGGGGGGCGAGGACGATGCGGTTTAGCCTGGAATCAGCCATGAATCACGCCAAGTATTCGCGGCAAGGTCAGCGAAAACGCGGGGACGTAAGTGACTAGCATCAGGGTGGCGAACAACGCGCCGTAGAACGGCAGAATGGTGCGCATCACCTGACCGACCGAGATACCCGCGATGGCGCAACCGACAAACTGGGTGGTGCCCACCGGCGGGGTGTTCAGCCCCAAGGCGCAGTTGAGCAGGATCACGATGCCGAACTGCACCGGATGCATTCCGGCTTCCATCGCCACCGGCAGGAAAATCGGCGTGCAGATCAGGATGGTGGCGGCCATGTCCATGAAGGTGCCGAGGATGAACAACAGCAGGTTGATCATCAAGAAGATGACGATGGGGTTGGTCGAAATCCCCTTGAGGAACGAACCCATCAACTCCGCCACTTCATACAGGCCCATCAGATACTGGAACATGGTGGAAACGCCGATCAACAACAGCACCACGCCGGTAGTCTTGACCGCCTTGGCGGCCGCCTTGAGGAAGTTCCCCCAGGTCATCGTCCGATACAGGAAGAAAGTCAGGATGATCGAATAAGCCACCGCGACCGAGGCCGATTCGGTGGCGGTGAACACGCCCGACAGAATGCCGGTCAGAATGATGACGATCACCAACAGACCCGGCACCGCCGCCGCGAAACTGCGCGCTACCACCGGCCAGCCGGGAAAGACGCCGACCGGATAGCCGCGCTTGATGGCGACGTAATACGCGGCGACCAAGCAGCAGACCATCAGCAGGATCGCGGGCACGATGCCCGCCGGAATCAGCGCGCCCGCCGAGACGGTGCCGCCAGCGGCCAAGGTGTAGATGATCATGTTGTGGCTGGTCGGCATCAACGCGCCGGTCAGTGAGGCGTGGGTAGTGACGTTGACCGCATAATCGAGATCGTAGCCCTTGTCCTTCATCATCGGGATCATCACCGCGCCCATCGCCGACACGTCGGCCACCGGCGAGCCGGAGACACCGCCAAACAGGGTGCAGGCCACCACGTTGGTCAGGCCCAGGCCGCCGCGAATGTGTCCCACCAGCGCTTCGGAAAAGCGCACGATCTTATCGGCGATGCCGCCATACAGCATCAATTCGCCGCTGAACACGAAGAAGGGAATCGCCAGGAACGAAAAGATGTTCATCCCCGACATCATCTGCTGAAACAGCACCGCCACCGGCAGCCCTTCGTAGAGAATCGTGCAAATCGCCGACAAGCCGATGGCGAACGCCACCGGTACGCCGAGGATCAGAAAAAGCAGAAAGGTCAGACAGAGAATGGTTAGTGCCATGACGGAATCACCTCTTCACCCTTGAGGGCGGCCAGGATGTGTTCGATGGAAAACAGGATGATCATGATTCCACCCAGCACCAGCGGCACGTAACGCACCCATTCTTGTAAGGGAAGGTTCGGAATCTTGTAGCTCGCCTGCGTGCCCAGCACGAGGCCGTTGTAGATCATGGCCAGCGCGAAGGCGATGACCAGGATATGAATCAGCAGCTCGACCTGGTTGCGGAGCTTGTCCGGCAGCAGCACCAGCAGCGACTCCATGCCGATGTGGCCCGCGTCTCGCACCCCGGCGGCCGCGCCGAACAGGGTGACATAGAGCACCAGCACCAGGGCCAAGCTTTCGGCCCAGGTCGGCGGTTGGTTCAATACATAGCGGCCAAAGACTTGATAAACGACGATGGCGACAATGGCGAGTAAGCCAATGACCCCCAGATACATGGCGTAGCGCGCCAGAAACGCATTAAATTTGCTCAAGCCGCTGACGTAGGGTCGAGCCTCTGAGTCGGTTTGATGTTCCATAAGTGTGGTCCTGCGGGGAAGCGTGGGCGGTGCAGGAAAGGGCGCGACGCGATAACGCCGCCGCGCCCAATCGTTTTATTTGGTATCCTGAATCCGCTTCACCAGATCCTTGATCTTGGGATCGGCTGCGAACTTGTCATAGACTGGCTTCATCGCCTCGACCATCTTTTCGCGGTCTTCCACCTTGAAGACCTGCGTGCCCGCCGCTTCCACCTTGGCGCGGGCCTTGGTTTCGCGCTCGTCCCACAGCTTGCGCATCTCGGCGACCGATTCCTTGGCGGTTTGCCGGATTAGTTTTTGATCGTCCGGGGTCAGGGTGTCCCAAATCTTCTTGGAGAACACCACCACTTCGGGAGCCATCGAATGCTCGGTCAAGGAGTAATTCTTGGCGGCTTCAAAATGACTGGACGATTCATAGGACGGCCAGTTGTTTTCGGCCCCGTCGATCAGATGGGTCTTGAGGGCGGTAAACACTTCGCCGTAAGGCATCGGGGTGGCGTTCGCGCCCAAGGCTTCGACCATGGCCACGAACAGATCGGATTGCTGTACCCGCAGCTTCATGCCTTTCATGTCGGCCATGCTCTTGATTGGCTTGGCCGCTGTGTAGAAATTCCGCGCGCCACTGTCGTAATAGGCCAGACCGATGAAGCCTTGCGCTTCCATCGCCTTGAGGATGTCATCGCCGATGGCGCCGTCCAGCACCTTACGCATGTGGTCCTTGGAGCGGAACACGAAGGGCATCGCCAGCGCCAGAGTTTCCGGGACGATGTTATTGAGCGGGGCGACGTTGACTCGGATCATGTCGAGACCCCCGATCTTGATTTGCTCGATGGTGTCTTTTTCCTGGCCGAGCTTGCTATCCGGGAACACCTTGATGCCCATCTTGCCGCCGGAAAGCTCTTTCAGCCGTTCACTCATGAACTTGACGCCCATCACGGTCGGATAATCCGCCGGATGCGTGTCGGACGAACGGAAATCGCGGGCTTGCGCGACGCCGGCCAGCGCGATGGCGACGGCGGCGACAAGAGCTTTGGTCATGTTTTTCATTGGTTTTTCCTTCTTTGGTTGTAATACATTGAGCAGTAGAATGTTGTAGCGTCTCAAACGCCGGCATAGGCCGAAAACGCGCCGTCCACGGGCACGACCACGCCGTTGACGAAACCGGAACCTTCCTCGGACGCCAGCCACAGCAAGGTGCCGATCAATTCGCGGGATTCGCCGAAGCGACCCATGGGGGTATGGGCGACGATCTTTTGCGCCCGCGCGGTGAATTCGCCGGTTTTTTCATCAATCAACAGCTTGCGATTTTGCTCGGAGAGGAAAAAGCCGGGGGCGATAGCGTTGACACGAATGCCCGCTTTGGCGAAATGCACCGCCAGCCATTGGGTGAAGTTGCTGATTGCCGCCTTGGCCCCGCTGTAGGCCGGGATTTTGGTCAGCGGGCGCAGGGCGTTCATCGACGAGATGTTGATGATCGAACAGCCGGAACGGCCCAGCATTTGGCGGGCGAACACCTGGGTCGGCAGCAGCGTGCCGAGGAAGTTGAGGTTGAAAACGAACTCCACGCTCTTGGGATCGAGATTGAAGAACGTGACCAGCGAATCTTGGCGCAGATCGTCCGGTTCAAACCACTCTTTACTGGTGGTGCCTTTGGGATCGTTGCCGCCCGCGCCATTGATCAATAAATCGCACGGCCCCAACTCTTTAAGAACTCGTTCCGCCGCAGTGTCCAGCGAGGGGCGATCCAAGACGTTGGCGCTGACTCCGATGGCGGACCCACCGAACGCTCTGAGTCGAACGGCGGTTTTTTCCGCCGCCTCCGCGTTGCGGCCCAGCACCGCGACCTTGGCCCCGCTGGCGGCCAGCGCGGCCGCGAGTTCGGAGCACAACACGCCGCTGCCGCCGGTGACCACCGCGACTTTATCGGTCAAATCAACCTTGAAAGGGAGTTTCATGGCGGCTCTCAAGCGGATTTGGCGCTTTCGGCCTTGACGATGCCTTCCCACAGGCCGTTCAGATACACCGCGCCGAGCGCGCGGTCGTACAGGCCATAGCCCGGCTTGCCGGTTTCGCCCCAGATCATCCGGCCGTGGTCGGGGCGGACATAGCCGTCATAGCCCGCTTCGTAATACGCCTTGACGATTTCGGCCATATCCAACGAGCCGTCGGCGGAGCGATGGCCGGTTTCGTAAAAGTCACCCGCTTCGTTGACCTTGACGTTGCGCAGATGGGCGAAGTGGATACGGCCTTGACCGGCGAATTCGCGCACCATCGCGGCGATGTCGTTGTAGAAGTCGCCGCCCAGCGAGCCGGAACAGAGCGTCAGACCGTTGACCGGGGTGTCCTCGATGGCCAGCAGCCGGGCGAGATCATTGCGGTTCTTGACGATGCGCGGCAGGCCGAAGATCGGGCGGGGCGGGTCGTCGGGATGGATCGCCATCTTGATGCCAACTTCTTTAGCGACTGGAATGACTTTATGCAGGAAGTATTCGAGATGGCTCCACAGCGTTTCCTCATCGACCTTGCTGTATTCGGCCAGCAAGGCTTTCAGTGCGTCCGGCTGGTAGCTGGTGTCCCAACCCGGTAACTGAATCCCTTCCGAGGGATCGATTTTGTTGACGATCTCCATGTCGAAAGCCAGGGTGCTGGAGCCGTCCGGCAGCTGCTTTTCCAGCGTGGTGCGGGTCCAGTCAAACACCGGCATGAAGTTGTAACAGACTACCTTGATATCGCACTGGGCGAGGTTGCGGAGCGTCTGGCAGTAATTGTCGATTAACCGGTCGCGGCTGGGCTTGCCGAGCTTGATGTCCTCGTGCACCGGCACGCTTTCGATCACTTCCAGCTTTAAGCCGCGCGCTTCGATCTTGTCCTTAAGCGCCTGAATGTTGGCGACCGGCCACACCTCGCCCACCGGCACGTCGTAGACCGCCGAGACGATCTGCTCGACACCGGGAATCTGACGGATGTAATCCAGAGATACGGGGTCGGAATCCCCATACCAACGAAATGACATTTTCATGAAGCGTTCTCCTTGGATGGAAAGCTCAAACCAGCGTTGGGGAAGCGGGGGCCAGCAACGCAGCCGAGGTCGGCATGGCCTCGGTTGGAATAATGGCTCCCGGATGTTGGATCACGGCCGCCGCCGTGCGGTTGGCGGCGCGGGCGGCGACGGCAGGTTCGACGCCGCTCAATCGCATCGCCAAATAGCCCCCGGCGAAGGAATCACCGGCGGCGGTGGTATCGACGATAGGATCGACCGGTTCGACGGGGACGACGATGGGATCGCTGCCCGCCACTCGGACTAAAGTCGGCCGGACGCCGCGCTTGACCACCACTTCCGCCGCCGCAAGCGCCAGCACGTCGGCCAGCGCTTGGTCGGCCGAGGTCGCCCCGCGCAACGCCATTTCATCATCCAGGGTGATCAGCACCAGATCGCTCAAGGCGTAGGCGCGGTCGTAGAGGGCGCGGGCTTGGGCGAGATCGGGCCACAGACGGGGGCGGAAATTGTTGTCGAAGGCAACCTGGCCGCCGTTGGCGCGCACTCGCGCCATCACGCCCAACAGCCGCTCCCGGCCTTCGGCGGGTAAAATGGCCAGGCTGATGCCGCTCAGATACAGCATCGACACGCCGCCGATGGCGTCTTCTAAAGGCGTGCTGGCGGTGTCGAAATAATCGCGGGCGGTGCTGGTATCGCGCCAGTAGAAAAAGTGACGTTCGCCGGACGCATCCACCTGAATGGCGTACAAACCCGGCATGTGATTATCGAGCAAGCGCACCAAGGAGGTGTCGATGCCTTCCGCCCGCCACGCCGCGATCATGTGATCGCTGAACACGTCCACACCCAGGGCGGTGGCGTAGGAGACTTGCAGTGCTTTATCGGCGCGCAGCCGGGCTAGATAAATAGCGGTGTTGAGCGTGTCGCCGCCGAAGCGTTGCTGCATCGTCCCAAACACTTGGCCGCGCAATTCGATCATGCACTCCCCAAACAACACGATGCGGCGGGGCGATGTCATCAGGCGTCTCCAGGGTAGTGGTTTGTGTGGTTAGCAGGCCGGCATTGCGGCGAGCGCGGCCAACATCCCGACCGCTGCAATTCGCTCCAGCGCGGCGGCGACCTGGGGCGCCAGTGCGGGGATGGTGGCGAGGTCGCGATCCCACAGCCGCCTATCGGCCAACAGCGTCGGCGCGGCGTTGACCGGATCGCGCCAAGCGGCGTCGAAAATCTCCAGCACCGTGCGGTCGTCGCGGATCGGGTAAGCACCGTTTTCCCGCTGTCCGATGAAGGCGCCCGCCGCGTCGAACTGGCCGCGATAGAACCACAGCAACGCCGCCAGTGAGAACGCCAATCCGGCAGGCGCGCGGCCGTGCTCCTTTGCATAATCCAACACCGAGGGCAACACCCGCACTTTCCACTTGGAAACGGAGTTCAGGGCAATCGATAGCAGTTCGTGGCGGATGTAAGGGTTGGCGAAACGCTCCAGCACGCTTGCGGCGTACTTGCGGCGTTCGGCGTCCGGCAGCGGTACAAAGGGGATGATTTCATCGAACACCGCCCGCCGCAGAAACCGCGCCATGACCTTGTGATTCATCATCTCGCCGACCGTATCCAGCCCGCCGCAGAATGCCGCCAGCACGCTGGCAGTGTGCCCGCCATTGAGGATGCGCACCTTGCTGGCGCGATACGGTTTGAGATTGTCCGTCCAGATGATGTTGAGACCGGCCTTGTGCAACGGAAACTCCTCGGCCAATGTGGGCGGCCCCTCGATCACCCACAGGTGGAACGGCTCGGCGGCGACCAGCAGGCTGTCGCGGTAACCCCATTCCGCGAACAGGCTTTCCGCCTCGGTTCCCGGATAACCCGGCACGATGCGATCCACCAGCGTATTCAGAAAATGATTGTCCCGCTTCACCCAATCGCTGAAGTTCGGCGGCAGCGCCCAATCGCTGGCGTGGCGCAACACGATGTCGAGCAGAGTGGTTCCGTTCGCCTCGATTAATTCGGTCGGCAGAAATATCAGGCCGGTTTGCGGTCGGCCTCCCAGCGTCTGAAACCGTTCCCACAGCAATAGCGCGACTTGGGCCGGGAAGCTACGCGGCCATTGGTTAGGAACCAGCGGCTGCTCGACGTAGGCGATACCCGCTTCAGTAGTGTTGGAGATGACGAAGCGGGTGTGCGGGTCGCGGGCGTGGGCCAGCCATGCTGCGGAGTGGTCGCGAGGATCGATGCCACCGCTTACGCAGCGCACGATCCGCCGCGACGTCACAGGAACGCCGTCTTGAATGCCACGCACCAGCACCGTGAATAAACCATCCTGGCCATTTAATTTTTCGACGATGCCCGCCGAGCGCGGCGGCGCAATCACGACACGGGCGTTCAATAATCCCGCTTCATTGGCGATATCGATCATCCAATTGGCGAACGCGCGCAAGAAATTACCGTCGCCAATTTGCAGCACACCCGTAGCAGGTCGGCGCGGGGGCGACAACGGGTCGGGCTGGGTGGAACGGCTTAACGCGCTCACGGCTATTTCAAATCCTTCCGATCAAGTAGTGGCGTCGTTTGAACTCGCGGCTTGCAATTTGGCCTGCGCCGCGTGCCGCCGCCGCCGCTTGGTGGCGGTTAAATTAAGCATTTCGACCCCGATTGAGAAAGCGATGGCGAAATACAAATAGCCCTTGGGCACATGGAAGCCCACCCCTTCGGCCACCAGCATCGCACCGACCAGGATTAGAAAACTGAGCGCCAGCATCTTGACCGAGAGATTTTCGTGAATGAAACGGCTGATCGGATCGGCGGCGAAGATCATGATGCCGACCGCAATAATGATAGCCGCCGCCATCACGCTCAATTGTTGGGCCATGCCTACAGCGGTGATGACGCTGTCGAGCGAAAACACGATATCGAGAACGATGATCTGAATGATGACCGAGCGAAAGCTCAGCGGCTTGCCCTCGCGCATCTCCTCCTCGATGCCGTCCACGGCGGCGTGAATCTCGGTGGTGCCTTTGGCTAGCAAGAACAGCCCGCCCCCCGACAGAATGATGTCGCGTAACGATACGGAATGTTCAAACACGCTAAACAGCGGCGTAGTCACGCCCGCCAGCCAAGCGATGCTCGCCAGCAGCAGCAGGCGCGTGATGACCGCCAGGGCTAGACCCAGCCGCCGAGCGCGTGACCGCTGCTCGGGTGGCAGCCGGTTCGACATGATCGAGATGAACACCAGATTATCGATGCCCAGCACGATTTCCAGTGCCGTGAGGGTAAGCAGGCTGACGAAAATTTCAAAGAAATCCATGCCTTAATCACCTAATCAACCCATCTCGTCGAGACGTGAAGCTGGCAAGCGTTACAAGGTGAAAACAGGGTCGCAACCGGATGCTCATACTATAGAATAGCGTATTAAAAAATGTAAACGGTGTTTCAAAAATTTTGATTGCGGCTAAGCTATGCACTATGGAAGCGCGCGATGAAACTTGGCGAGGAGAATGTCAGCATCCTTTATGGGTTGTTCTCTCCGCGCCTAGCTGATCGACCAAGCCTTATCCTCAAACGCCGCAACGAGCGCTACTTTATGAAAAAACAAATTAAAATTAGGTCGTTGACGTTCGATATCACGCCTCTGTCCGCGATGATGGGCTTCGTGCCCGTCTGTATTTTGTTGGAGCTGGCGCACGCCGATCCCGTCTGGATTTTCATCGTCTCCGGGTTGGCGATCATTCCGCTGGCCGGCTTGATGGGCAAGGCCACCGAACACTTGGCCGAGCACCTCGGCGCGGGCATCGGCGGCCTGCTGAACGCCACTTTCGGCAACGCGGCGGAGTTGATTATCGGCTTCATCGCCTTGAAGGCGGGTTTGATCGATGTGGTCAAGGCATCGCTCACCGGCTCGATCATCGGCAATATCCTGCTGGTGCTCGGCGCGAGCATTCTGGCTGGCGGCTTGAAATATGAGACGCAATACTTCAACCGCACGGCGGCGTCGATGGGGATGACGCTGCTCGCGCTCAGCACCATCAGTCTGATCATTCCGGCGCTGTTTCACATGGTGATTTCGGGCCATCCAGAAGCCCACGAGCGCGAGCTCAGCCTTGAGATTTCGATTGTCCTATTCGTTTGCTACATCCTGAGCCTGCTCTTTAGCCTGCGCACCCACAAGCATCTTTATGTCGGCGACGAAACCGATGACAGCGACGAAGCCATCGGCACCGAAACCTGGAGCCAAAAGAAAGCCTTGATCGTGCTGCTCGCCGCCACGGTGGTGGTCGCGATCATGAGCGAATTCCTGGTGGGAGCGGTGGAGCATACCGCCCGTGTCTTCGGCATGACCGATGTCTTTATCGGCGTGATTCTGGTGGCGATCGTGGGCAACGCCGCCGAGCACAGCACCGCTGTGTTGATGGCCATGAAAAATCACATGGATTTGGCGATCAATATCGGCATCGGTTCCAGCATCCAAATTGCGCTGTTCGTCGCGCCGGTGCTGGTGTTTGCCGGCTACTTTTTGGGGCAGCCGATGGATTTGGTTTTCACCGCTTTTGAAGTGGTGGCCATCGCGTTGGCGACCTGGATATTAATGTTGATCGCTTCGGATGGAGAATCCAATTGGATGGAAGGCGCGCAACTGCTGGCGGTTTACATCATCCTCGGTTTGGCGTTTTACTTTCTGCCGTAGCATAACGGCGGCTCCGGGCGAGGATGAAAAATGCACCGCGGAAATTCTGGGGCGGATTCCCGCCGGCCGCCGGGGGATTGCGGAAGATTTGGCCGGATCGGTGGCATTGCTCGTTTCGCCCGCGTCCGACTAGACCCACGGTTATACCCTCGCTGTGGATGGTGGTTGGCCGGCCCGATGAATGGCACAATACCAATGGCATACAAGAGTATAGACCGCGCCTCAATGCCGGGCAGGCGCGGTTTCGGTAACCGGCTTTTAAATCGAAATCCAAATCCAGATGGATGAATATAACCACGGTAGCAAACAGCCCGACTCCGTTTCCGCCGTGCTGCGGGTGTTCAGCATCCTGACGGCGTTGAGCGAGCATAAAGACACCAGCATCTCCCAACTGTCGGCGCGGTTAGGTATGCCCAAAGCGACCGTATACCGCTTCTTGCAGACCATGAAAGCGCTGGGCTACGTGCGCCAGGAATCCGAAACCGAGCGTTACGGCTTGACTATGAAGATGTTCGAGCTGGGGGCCAAATCCTTGCAGTATCTGGATTTGATCGAACTGGCCCAGCGGCAGATGGAGGTGCTGTCCGAAAAAACCTCGGAGACTGTCCACCTCGGCGTCTTGTCGGACAACGAAGTCATCTACATTCACAAAATCGACGCCAAGTACAGCATCGGCATGTATTCCAAGGTCGGCAAACGCGCGCCGCTGCACGCCACCGCGATGGGCAAGGTGCTGTTGGCCTGGGAAATGCCCGAACGGCGCGACGCCATCGTCGCCAACTTGGAGTTCAGGCGGTTCCGTAAAAACACGATCTCGAATCGAGCGCGGTTTGTGAAGGAATTGGAACGCACCCGCCAGCAGAAGTACGGGCTGGATTGCGAGGAATTCGAAGAGCACATGGTCTGCCTCGCCGCGCCGATTTTCGATCACTTGAGCAACGTCGCGGGCGCGTTGAGCATCACGTTCGCGGAGTTTCGCTTCGATCCGGCCAGAAAAGACGAGTATGCGGAGATCGTCGTTGAGGCCGGTCGCGCCGTATCGCTCGATTTGGGCTGTTCGTCGTATCCACCGGATCGAGGCTGACCTAGCGCGGCTCGTCCGGGCGGCGGTCGCGCGGGCGCGGCCCCGTCGCCGCGCGCTTGCATCCGAGAGCTAAAAATAAATCCGCCGACTGCTATCGCCCCTCATGGCTCTGAAAAAATCTGAACTCTATTCCTCGTTGTGGTCGTCGTGCGATGAGTTGCGCGGCGGCATGGATGCCAGTCAGTACAAGGATTACGTGCTCGTGCTCTTATTCGTCAAATACATCAGCGACAAATACGCCGGTCAGCCTTACGCGCCGGTCATGATTCCGCCGGGCGCGAGCTTCAAGGACCTGGCGGCGCTCAAGGGCAAGCCGGACATCGGCGATCAGATCAACAAGAAAATCATCGGCCCGCTCGCCAGCGCCAACCAACTGTCCGGCCCGCCGGATTTCAACGACGCCACCAAGCTCGGCGGCGGCAAGGAGATGGTGGATCGACTGAGCAATCTGATCGCCATTTTCGAGAGCTCTGCCGCGTTATATCGACAGCCAGACGCCGGAAGATCTTCAGGACATTACCGGTCATTTGCAGGGCGGCATTCCCGACCGCGACACCGACGCGCTGGCGGCGTACTGGTCGGCGTTTCCTAGCCTGCGCGCGGCGCTGTTTCAATCGCTGCGGCCCGGCTATGCGCGATTGGCCGTTCCTTCCGCGCAGTTAAAAACCACGATTTACCAACATCCTGAATTCTCCGCGTTCATCGCCTATCTGATCGCCGCCGAGGGGTGGAAGGCCGCGCCCTATCGCGTGATCGAGATGGATAAGAAAGGCAAGGCGAAGGACAAGGGTTGGGCCTGTGATCTGGTGCCCAAAGCGCTGATCGTAGCGCGCTACTATGCCGGAGATCAGGCCGCGCTGGATGCGTTGAACGCTGACCTGGAAACGGCCATCGCGCAACGCGCCGAGCTGGAGGAAGAACACGGCGGCGAGGACGCGGCGTTTTCCGGTTTCGAGAAAATCAACGTGGCCAGCGTCAAGGATCGCATCCGCGAAATCAGCGACGATCCCGAAGGGGCGGAGGAATTGCGCGTGCTGCGGGAATGGCTGCGGCTCGCCGCCGAGGAAGCAACGTTAAAGAAAGCGATCAAAGACGATGAAAGCGCGCTGGATGCCCAGGTTTACGCGCATTACGCCACGCTGAGCGAAGACGACATCAAAACGCTGGTGGTCGATGACAAATGGCTGGCGGCGCTGGATGCGGCGATTCACGGCGAGATGGAGCGCATCAGCCAGCAATTGACCCGGCGCGTGAAGGAACTAGCCGAACGTTACGAAACCCCACTGCCGGAGTTGAACCAGCGGGTGACGGAGTTGGAGGCGAAGGTCAACGCGCATCTAGAACGAATGGGTTTTGCATGGTAAGCCCATCTCAGGCCAACACGCGACAGCGCCGTTCGCTTCGGTTGCGCGATTATGATTACACGCAGGCGGGCGCTTATTTCCTGACGATTTGCACCCACCAGCGCAGCAGTTGGTTTGGCCATATTGAAAATGACGCGATGGTGCTGAACGAGTTCGGGGAAATCGTCCGTGAAGAATGGTTGCTCTCCGGCGACATCCGCGCCGAGATCGAATTGGGCGATTACGTCATCATGCCCAATCATTTGCATGGGATTGTCTGGATTGTTGCGAACGAGGATCAGGGCATAAAGGCAACCGATCTTGTAGGGGCGACCGGCCGGTCGCCCCTACCCGCATCCGCGCCGATCCCTACCGGTCCGCCGCCAAAATCCATCGGGGCCTTTGTCGCCGGTTTCAAATCCGCCGCCACCAAACGGATCAATCAAATCCGTCAAACCCCTGCTGCCCCGGTCTGGCAACGCAATTATTACGAGCATGTCATTCGCAACGAAGCGGATTATCAACGGATTGCGGAATACATCGACCAAAACCCACAACGGTGGGCAATGGATTCATTAAACCCGATCAATGCCCCACAATCGTAGGGGCGACCGGCCGGTCGCCCTAAAAAATGATGAATCATGAACGATCATCAGCGTATTCCGCCAGAATGTAATAAAACCAAACGGGCAGCAAATGGCCAAGATATGAATGTGACGATTGACGATGTAGGGGCGACCGGCCGGTCGCCCCAACGAATGGGTGAATTATGAACGAGCGCCGAGAAATTCCACCGATCCACAATAAAACCGTATGGACGATCAATGGCCAATATGCACAGGGGCCGATTGACGATGTAGGGGCGACCGGCCGGTCGCCCCTACGAAATGGTGAATCATGAACGACCACCAACAAATCCCACCGGACTATAAGCAAACCGAGGTAGGGGTAATACCGCAGGATTGGGAGGTTAAGAAAATATTTGAAATGAAACCATTTGTTACTAGTGGTTCTCGTGGATGGGCCCTCTCCGACATAGACACCGAAATCGACGCGCTGGAAGCCAAACTCGCCAAAGCTCGCCGATGAACTGGACGCCGCCGGATACGATGCCGCCGCCATCCTTCGGATCAAACAGCAGCGCGACCGTTATCTGCAACTGCGCGAAACCGTGCGCAACGCCAGCGGTGAAACGCTCGATCTCAAACCGTATGAAGCCGATATGCGGCACCTACTGGATACCTACATCGAAGCGGACGAACCGCGCAAGATTTCGCCATTCGACAATGTGAGTCTGCTGGATTTGATCGTCAAAACCGGTATCGCGGACGCCATCGCCCAACGGCTCAATACGCTCAAGGGCAACCAAAGCGCCATCGCCGAAACCATCGAAAACAACGTCCGCAGCAAGATTATCAAGGAGCATCTGAACGACCCGGCATTTTATGACAAGATGTCGGCGCAGTTGCAAGAACTGATCGAATTGCGCAAGGCCAAGGCCATCGAGTACGAGGATTATTTGAAGAAAATCGCGGAATTGGCGAAACAGACCGTAGCAGGCCAAGGCGATGATTTGCCCGCGCCATTGGATACGCCGGGCAAGCGAGCGCTGTATCACAATCTGAAAGCGGTCGCGGCGACACCGGTGGCAAACGCTGTCGGCGACCCGCGAAGCGCTTACGCCACGTCTGACGATTCCGCATTGAATCTGACGTTACGGATCGATCAGGCGATCAGAAACACGCGCCCCGATGACTGGCGCGGCGTGCCATCGCGCGAGCGGATCGTCAAAGGCGCGTTGTATGGTGTCTTGCGGGATGCCTCCGAAGTCGAACGCCTGTTTCCCATCGTCAAGGCGCAAGCGGATTACTGATGAGCAAGCGGTTGCAAGTGGGCGACATCGCGGTGGAGGTGGTGTTGAAGAACATCAAGAACATCCATCTCAGCGTGCATCCGCCGGCGGGGCAGGTGCGGATGTCCGCGCCCCGACGGCTGAGCCTCGACACGCTGCGAATTTTCGCCATTTCCAAGCTGGACTGGATCCGCCGCCAGCAGCGCAAACTGCGGGAACAAGCGCGGGAAACGCCGCGCGAATATCTGGATCGGGAAAGCCATTTCGTATGGGGCCAGCGCTATTTGCTCGCCATCGAGGAAAGCGACGCCGCGCCGACGGTCGAATTGCAACCGCAACAGTTGGTATTACGCGTTCGGCCCGGCACGGATGCGGCGCGTCGAGAAGCGATCATGAGCGCTTGGTATCGGGAACAACTCCGCCAAGCCGTGCCGCCGCTGATCGCCCGTTGGGAGCCGATCATGGGCGTCAAGGTGCGGCAATTCTCGATCCGGCGGATGAAAACCCGCTGGGGCAGTTGCACCCCGAAAACCGGCCGCATCCGCATCAATACCGAACTCGCCAAAAAACCGCGCGAGTGTTTGGAATACCTGATCGTCCATGAAATGGTTCACCTGCTGGAACCGACCCATAACGCCCGATTCAAGGCGTTGCTGGATCAATTCCTGCCGGGCTGGCGGCGGTGTAGAGAAATACTGAATCAATTGCCGGTGCGATGCGAGAATTGGCGTTATTGATCGACTCTGCTGGATGAATGCGCCATGTCGGAATCTCGCCCCGAACTTCATGACCGCGCGACCGAAATTTTGGAGCGGTTGGACGCCATCGAACGACGCGACGCCGTGCGGATTTTGTACGCCTGCGAGTCGGGCAGCCGGGCGTGGGGTTTCGCTTCGCCGGACAGCGATTACGATGTCCGCTTTATCTACGCTCATCCGCGCGACTGGTATTTGAGCGTCCACGTCGAGCGCCGCCGTGATGTGATCGAGCGGCCGATTGAGGATTTGCTGGACATCAACGGCTGGGATTTGCGCAAGGCGTTGCAACTGATGCTCAAATCCAATCCGCCGCTGTTTGAATGGTTGTATTCGCCCATCGTTTATCGCGAACGCGCGGGCTTCCGGCAAGCCATGCTGGCGCTGACGCCGACGTATTACGCGCCGCTCGGCTGCGCTTGGCACTACTTGCAGATGGCGCGCGGCAACCAGCGCGAGTATCTGCGCGGCGATCCGGTGCGGTTGAAGAAATACCTATACGTGTTGCGCCCGTTGCTGGCGATCCGCTGGTTGGAAAGCGGGCGGGGCGTGGTGCCGATGCCGTTTCGCGCGTTGGTGGCTACGCTGCTGCCCGCCGGTGAAGTGCGCGACGCCATCGAGCGATTGCTGGTCGCCAAGCAAAGCAGCGGCGAACTGGCGTGGGGGCCACGGATTCCGGCGCTCAGCGATTGGATCGCGGCGGAATTGGAACGGCTGGAGGCTGGCCCGCTGTTAGAATCCGCCGCGAAACCGGATTCCGCCTTGCTGGATCGCACGTTTCGGGACTGGCTCGAATCTTGACGCGAATAGCGAGCGCAGATGTAGCCAAGAATAATTCTCGCAGGTGTCGTATGGAACGAATCAACATTCCAAGAAGCATCGCGACCGTTCGTGACTAGGCGTCCGAGCGCGCGGGCTAACGCCTGAATCCATCGCACCGCTGAGCGGTGCCGGCTTGATGAATCATTGAATCATCATAGGGCAGGGCATCTGGATTCACGCCAACAAAGTCAGGTGGAGGAAGCTGTGGCAGTCGGTAGGCTTGAATTTGCCCTTTACCTTCCACAAGCGCTTTTACGACTCTGTGCATCCCATCCATGACTCGACCCACAGGACAAATGATGATCGGGTAGGCGAGATCGGTTTCGTTTATAAGCCGGATGTGCTCTGCGATGGAACGGCAGGTCGGTTCATCGCTTCCGCTTTCGTACCAGTAGGGTTCGTCAAGCTCTCGGATAGAGCTTAATGGAATCCATTCGGCACTCAAATCCTTGGTAAGCTGTATCAGGTTGCCCACGTCCCAAGCCAAGAGTCCTTCTGGGCTTTTCCTAAAGTGATACTGCTTTCTCATGCTCAAAGCTAGCAAATCCGAGTTCTAACAAAGATTTTGGTTTTTGCTATCAGGTGCAACCAGAACGCCAAAACCGCTGGCAAATAAGGCATCGTCCCCTCGAAAACTCTTGGCGTCGTCATACCACTGCGTCGAAAGCTCGCTCGCGCTGCCCGCATATTCTTGCTCGATACTGCCGCTTAAAATGAAATTCAAGAATTGCCGTTCTTCCATATCTAAATTAGCTTGGTGAAACAGAGATTCAATAGTCTGCTTGACAGAAATATCGTTATCGCTTGATTGTGCCTGCTTTAACGCTTGGGATACTTGGCGACTCAATTGATCGAGGCGGGCTTGCTCTTGTAAAGAAAGAGGCGATCCGGCGGTGTTATAAACAAGAGTACTTCCATAACTAGTTGAGAGACGTTTGGCTTTAATGCGTTGCGCGAGCTTGGTCAAGGGGTTCCCTGTAACGCCGTGTATCCAGGTGGCTCCCAGATCCAAAGGCATGTCCGGCCATTGAGAACTAGTCCAAATCCGACCCCCAATACGGTCGCGAGCCTCGACAACAACTACCTCATATCCCTGATTTTGTAATTTATGGGCGGCAATAAGTCCGGCCAAGCCAGCACCGATCACCAGTATCCTTTTCTTTGGAGGGTTAACTTTCTTTTCCAATCCTGTCGCGGCGTGAGCATCAGCGGCTGAACCTATCAGTAGCGTACTCATTATTTTTAGAAGTTGCCGTCTGTTAACCGACCATCTCCAATTTTGCATACGTTAACCACTCATTGGGACAAATTTATCGAATTCCAGACCGTTGCATCGCTCGCTTAAGGTCTTTATGGCCAAAGCCTCAGCAAGATTTCAGCATATACGTAAAATCGAGATTGAACTGACCAGGCCAGTTCATTTTAACGATGTCGCCAAAGAAGACTGATAATAGATTCCAGCCATGATTGTTGCCAACGGAAAGCGTATAAATGAAGAGGGAAATGAAAATTACAATAAGTAGCGTGCGGAACATGGTCATGACGCTATGCTAAGAATGATTAGGAAAATGTTATTTACCAAGTCTGACAAGTGATAGCGTTTTTACTTTCGGCATGTCAACGTAAATATTAAAGTGCCAAAATAAGCTCCCCGCCATTATCACCTGAACCAGACCCCAAAGAAATCCCTTTCCTTTGGGGCTAAATCAGCAAAGCTACTTCTTCTTCATCGGCGGCAAATCGGTACAGACGCCTTCGAACACTTCCGCCGCCATGCCGATGGATTCGCACAAGGTCGGATGCGGGTGAATGGTCTTGCCGATATCGACCGGATCGCAGCCCATCTCCACCGCCAAACAGACCTCGCCGATCAAATCCCCGGCGTGAGTGCCGACGATGCCGCCACCGATCACTCGATGGGTCGCTTCATCGAATAGCAGCTTGGTGAAGCCTTCATCGCGGCCATTGGCGATGGCGCGGCCCGACGCCGCCCACGGGAACACTGCCTTGCCGTACTTGATCCCTTCGGCCTTACACTGGTCTTCGGTCTTACCGGCCCAGGCCACTTCGGGATCGGTATAAGCGACCGACGGAATCTGGCGAGCGTCGAAATAAGCTTTATGGCCGGCCGCGACTTCCGCCGCGACGTGCGCCTCATGCACCGCCTTATGCGCCAGCATCGGCTGGCCGATGATGTCGCCGATAGCGAAGATGTGGCCGACGTTGGTGCGCATCTGGTTATCGACCGGAATAAAGCCGCGATCCGTCACCGTCACGCCCGCCTTGTCGGCGTCGATCTTCTTGCCGTTCGGGCTGCGGCCCACCGCCACCAGCACCAAATCGTAGAGTTGCGGCTCTGGCGGGGCCTTCTCGCCCTCGAAGCCGACCTTGATCCCATCCGGCGTCGCTTCGGCGGAGACGGTTTTGGTCTTGAGCATCACCTTGTCGAAGCGGGGCGCGTTCTTCTTCTCCCAGACTTTGACCAAATCCTTGTCCGCGCCCAGCATCATGCCGTCCAGCATTTCCACCACGTCGATCCGCGCGCCGAGGGTCGAATACACCGTCGCCATTTCCAGGCCGATAATGCCGCCGCCGACCACCAGCATCCGCTTCGGCACGCTCGTCAACAATAACGCGCCGGTGGAATCGACCACGCGCGGATCGTCCGGCATGAACGGCAGATTTACCGCCTGCGAGCCGGCGGCGATGATGGCTTTCTGAAAGCGCACCACTTTTTTCGCGCCGGTTTTGTCCTGACCCGCGCCGTCGGTCAGTTCCACTTCCAGATGGTTGGGGTCGAGGAAGCGGCCGACGCCGCGCACCACCTCGACCTTGCGGGCTTTCGCCATCCCCGCCAGACCGCCGGTCAATTTCTTGACCACGCCGTCCTTGAAGCCGCGCAATTTGTCGATATCGACTTTCGGATCACCGAACTCGATGCCGTGATGGGCCAGCGCCTTGGCTTCATCCATCACCGCCGCCGTATGCAGCAGCGCCTTGGACGGAATGCAGCCGACGTTCAGGCACACGCCGCCCAGGGTGGCGTAACGTTCCACCAGCACCGTTTTCATACCGAGATCGGCGGAGCGGAACGCAGCCGAATAACCGCCCGGTCCCGCGCCGATCACCACCATTTCGCACTCGACATCAACATTACCCTTGTAGGACGCGGCGTTGGGAGTCGGAGCGGCGGGCGCGGCCGGAGCCGCGGGGGCGGCGGGTGCGGCTTGCGGCATCGGCGGCGGCGCGGCGGCGGCGGGGGTCACGGTTTGCGCCACGCCAGCGGCGGCGTCGAGCATCAGGATCAGCGAGCCTTCGGCCACCCTGTCACCCACCTTGACCTTGACTTCCTTGACGGTGCCGCCTTGCGGCGAAGGTACGTCCATGGTGGCCTTGTCCGACTCCAGCGTAATCAGCGCCGCTTCCGGGTTGACCACATCGCCCGGCTTCACCAGCACTTCGATGATCGGAACATCCTTAAAATCGCCGATGTCGGGCACCTTGATTTCAATCGTTGCCATGATTCCTCACTCCTCTAGATCAGGATGCGCCGCATGTCGGCAAGCAGGTTGGCGAAATGGACGTTGAAGCGCGCCGCGCCCGCGCCGTCGATCACCCGATGATCCCAGGACAGCGACAGCGGCAGCATGAACCGCCACGCCGATTGTTTGCCGTCCGGCGACACCTGCTTCCAGTACGACCGGCACACCCCCATGATCGCCACTTCCGGCGCGTTGATGATCGGCGTGAAATAAGTGCCACCGATCCCGCCCAGGCTGGAGATGGTGAAGGTGCCGCCTTGCATCTGATCGGGTTTGAGTTTGCCCTCGCGCGCCAGCTTGGCCAGTTCGCCCATTTCCTTGGCGATCTCCACCACGCCTTTCTTATCGGCGTCGCGGATCACCGGCACCACCAAGCCGTTCGGGGTGTCGGCGGCGAAACCGATGTGGTAATACTGCTTCAGGATCAGGTTTTCGCCGTCGAGCGAGGCGTTGAACTCCGGGAATTTCTTCAGCGTCGCCACCGCCGCCTTGATCATGAACGACAACATGCTGACCTTGACGCCGCTCTTTTCGATTTCCTTGTTGAGCTGCACCCGGAAGGCTTCCAAGTCGGTGATATCGGCCTCGTCGTGGTTGGTGACGTGCGGGATCATCACCCAGTTGCGGTGCAGGTTCGCCGCCGAGATTTTCTTGATCCGCGCCAGCGGTTTGCTTTCCACCGGCCCGAATTTGGCGAAATCCACTTGCGGCCACGGCAGCAGTTCGATGCCGCCCACGCCGCCGCCGGTCGCGCCCGCGCCGGCCGCCGGAGCCGCCGCGCCGCCGCCCTTGGCGAAAGCGTCCACGTCTTCAATCAGGATGCGGCCGTTCTTGCCGCTGCCGGTGACTTTGCCCAAATCCACGCCCAACTCGCGCGCCCGTTTGCGGGTGCCCGGCCCGGCGTAGGCCAGCTTGAACGCGCCTTCATCGACGCTTGCGGCGGGTGCGGCTGCCGCCGTTGGCCCGGTGGCCGATTTGCCGCCGGTCGGGGCGCTGTCCGCGGCGGTCACCGCCGTTTCCGGCATCACCTTGGCGTCGCCCGATTGCAAGGTCAGAATCACCGCGCCTTCCGAGACCTTATCACCGACCTTGACCTTGATCTCTTGCACCGTGCCGTTGAGCGGCGAGGGCACGTCCATGGTGGCCTTGTCGGATTCCAGGGTCAGCAGCGGCTGTTCGGCGGTCACCGTATCGCCGGGCTTGACCAAAATGTCGATGATCGGCACGTTCTTGAAATCGCCGATGTCGGGTACTTTCACCTCGGCGACACCGCCGCGTGAGTTGGTCGCGGCCGGTGGCGGTGGAGTCGGGGCCTGGGTTTGCGGGGCGACTGGCTGGTTGGCGTCGGCGCTTTCCAAGAGCAGCACCAGCGCGCCTTCGGAGACCTTATCGCCGATGTGAATCTTGATCTCCTGCACCGTGCCAGCGGCGGGCGAGGGTACGTCCATGGTGGCCTTGTCCGACTCCAGCGTGACCAGCGGCTGCTCGGCGGTCACCGTATCGCCGGCCTTGACCAGTACGTCGATCACCGGCACGTCTTTGAAGTCGCCGATGTCCGGGACTTTCACTTGAATGATTTGGCTCATGATAATTCCTCGTAAGCGTTGGCCGATTCACGCAGCAATCAAAGCGTCCAGGGATCGGGCCGCTCGGTGTCGAGGCCGTATTTCTTGATCGCCGCCTCGACTTGTTCGGCCTTGATTTGACCCTCTTCGGCCAGCGCCTTGAGCGCGGCGACCGCGACGTAGTACCGGTTCACTTCGAAGAACCGCCGCAGGTTGACCCGATAATCGCTGCGGCCAAAGCCGTCCGTGCCCAGCGTGATGTAACGACGGGGGATGTAGGCCCGCACTTGATCGGCGTAGGCGCGTATATAATCGGTGGACGCCACCACCGGCCCGTCGTGCCCTTCGAGACAGCTTTCGATGTAGCTCTTGCGCCGGGGCTGGGTCGGATGCAGCAGGCTCCAGCGTTCGGCGTGCAAACCGTCGCGGCGCAGCTCGTTGAAGCTGGTGGCGCTCCAGATGTCCGCCGTCACGCCAAAATCGTTGTTCAGCAGCTCCGCCCCGGCGATCACCTCGCGCAAGATGGTGCCGGAACCGAGCAGTTGCACGCGCGGCCCCTTGGCTTCGCCGCCGTCCATGAGTAGGTACATGCCCTTGACGATGCCTTCTTCCGCGCCGTCCGGCATCCCCGGATGCGGGTAGTTCTCGTTCATCAGGGTCACGTAGTAATACACGTCTTCCTGTTCTTGCATCATCCGCCGCAGACCGTCGCGGATGATCACCACCACCTCGTAAGCGAAGGTCGGGTCGTAGGAAATGCAGTTGGGGATGGTCGATGACAGGATGTGGCTATGGCCGTCCTCGTGCTGCAAGCCCTCGCCGTTCAAGGTGGTGCGCCCGGCGGTGCCGCCGAGCAGGAAGCCGCGCGCTCGCAAATCGCCCGCCGCCCAGGCCAGATCGCCGAAGCGCTGGAAGCCGAACATCGAATAGTAGATGTAGAACGGAATCATCGGCAGGTTGTTGCTGCTGTAGGAAGTCGCCGCCGCGATCCACGACGACATCGCGCCCGCCTCGTTGATGCCTTCTTGCAACACCTGGCCCGATTTATCCTCGCGGTAGTACATCAATTGATCGGCGTCTTGCGGCTTGTAGAGCTGGCCGACGGCCGAGTAAATACCCAACTGGCGGAACAAGCCTTCCATGCCGAAGGTGCGCGATTCGTCGGGGACGATGGGCACGATGAACTTGCCGATGGTTTTATCGCGCAACAGCGTACCGAGCATCTGCACGAAGGCCATCGTGGTGGAAATCTGGCGCTCGCCGGAGGCTTGTAACAGCCGGTCGAAGGCGGTGATCGGCGGAATTTCCAACGAGGCCGATTTGGGGCGACGGCTCGGCAGATAACCGCCCAGCGCCTGACGGCGTTCGTGCAGATATTTCTTTTCCGGGCTGTCGTCGGCCAGGGTCAAGAATGGAATCTTGCCCAGATCGTCGTCGCTGACCGGAATCTGGAAGCGATCCCTGAACTGGCGCAGCGCGTCGCCGGTCATCTTCTTGGCTTGGTGAGCGATCATCTGGCCTTCGCCGGATTCGCCCATGCCGTAGCCCTTGACGGTCTTGGCCAGGATCAAGGTCGGCTGGCCCTGATGCTTGACCGCCGCCGCGTAGGCTGCATAGACCTTGGTGGAGTCGTGACCGCCCCGGCGCAGCGCCCAGATGTCGTCGTCAGTCATATCGGCGACCAGTTCCCGCAGTTCCGGGTACTTGCCGAAGAAATGCTCGCGGATGTACGCGCCGTTCTTGGAGCGGAAATCCTGATACTCGCCGTCCACGCATTCTTCCATGCGCTTGATCAGCAAGCCGGTCTTGTCTTTTTCCAACAGCCGATCCCAGCCCCGGCCCCAAACCACTTTGATGACGTTCCAACCCGCGCCCCGGAACACCGATTCCAGTTCGTTGATGATCTTGCCGTTACCACGCACCGGCCCGTCGAGCCGTTGCAGGTTGCAGTTGATGACGAAGATCAGGTTATCGAGATGCTCGCGCCCGGCCATCGAAATCGCGCCCAGCGATTCCGGTTCGTCGGTTTCACCGTCGCCGAGAAAAGCCCACACCTTGCGGCCCTCGGTGTTGGTCAACCCACGTCCTTGTAGGTATTTCAGGAAGCGGGCCTGATAAATGGCCATCAGCGGTCCCAGGCCCATGGAAACGGTCGGGAACTGCCAGAACTCCGGCATCAGCCAAGGATGGGGATAAGAGGAGAGACCCTTGCCTTCGGTCTCCTGGCGGAATTTGAGCAGTTGCGCTTCGGTCAGGCGGCCTTCGAGGAAGGCGCGGGCGTAGAAGCCCGGCGCGGAATGGCCTTGGAAATAGATCAGATCGCCGCCGTGCTTCTCGGACGCGGCGTGCCAGAAGTGCTCGAAGCCGACGTCATACAGCAGCGCCGAGGACTGGAAGCTGGCGATGTGACCGCCCAATTCCGAAGATTCCTTGTTGGCGCGCAGAATGATCGCCATCGCGTTCCAGCGAATCGCCGAACGAATTTTGTGCTCGATGTCGCGGATGCCGGGAGTGCGCTCTTCTTTGTCGACCGGTATGGTATTGCGGTAAGCGGTGGTCAGCGACGCGGGGATGTAAATGCCTTCACGGCGGGCGGCCTGCACCAGTTGGTCGACCAGAAAGTTGGCGCGTTCCGCGCCTTGGTGTTGTTCCACGGCTCTCAGAGCGTCGAGCCATTCCTGAGTTTCCGTGGGATCGAGATCGCGATTGGTTTCCACAGCTTCCTCCTCGTTATCAATAGTCGCGCGCGGCGAGGTCGCGCGCGGGAATCACGTCGCCGTGCTCGAAACAATGATAGGTGATGATCGAAAGACCGTCGCCGGTCGCAAACCGGTGCGCCGTCAGGTGGTGTCGGCAGCGCGGGCAGGTCTCGGCGGCGGTCGGACCATCGTCCGGCGGTCGGACCTTCAAATCGGGGGGCGCGGCGCGGCGGCGCGATCCGTTAGGTTCGTTCTGACATTCGTTGCGGAGGGTCATCATGGTCGTGGGTTGCCTTCGATTAGCTCAATAGCGAAGCGTGTTGCTTGATTGACGTGCGGGTTCGCGGGTTCAACGCCGATACGCTGTCGGCGGATTCCGGGTGCGGTCGCGGCCATCGGTCGATGGACGACGCCATCAATCCGTGGCTCTATCATTGTAGATGAAGTCTTTTTAAAGATAAGGGCGGGTGGTTGAAGCCATCCCCCTTGGAATCGAGCGCTGGATGTCGGGGACGGTCCGGCGAGGGCTCGCCCGGACGGTCGGTTCGAGCGCCGCCGTCCCGTTCGCGAGGCGTCGGGTTTTGCCAGCGCCGGAACCGCTGCCCGCTGGCTCAGTCGGTGGGGCGAGCTTTCAATGCGACGCGAAAGACCCATTGATCGACTTGATAAAAGAGGACATTGGGCTCGACCTCGAAAATCGTCGAGTAAGTCGAACCGGTTTGGCGCGCGATTTTATGGTTGACCCAGGTTTGCCCGTTGTCCTCGCTGATCGCCAGATTGGAATCGCCCTCGCCGGGATAGTTAAAATAAAACTGATCGCCCTCCGGCGTGATTTTCGACCATCCCTCGCGGTAGCGCCGTCCCCAACCCAGGGCGATGCGGCCGTCGCTCAGGCGGATCAAGTTGGGATCGACGCCCCGGTCCAGGCCCGTATACATCGGCGAGGTCCAGGTTTTACCGCCGTCCGCGCTCCAAGCGGCGTACAGGGGAAAATGATGGCCGGTGCGCATGACCGATAAGAGTTGGCCGTTAGCGAGCAGGACGATGGCGGGCTCCACGAAACCTTCGCCGATGGGATCGCCCTCGTGAGGCACGGCGATGCTGGACAGGTAATGCCAGGTCCGGCCTTGATCGGTTGATTTGACGACGAGGGACCGCATCATGAAGCGGGTTTCGGTTTTGGCGTTTCGGTTATTGAGCGGAAGACGGTCGTTTTCGAAATTGCCATACAGGGTCATCAGCCACGAGCCGTCGGGCATTTCCAGAATAGTGCGATAAACGTAGAGGCCGTACCAAACGCCCTCCTCAGGCTCCTTGGCGGGACCTTCCGGCACATAAAGCGTGACTTTTTCGGAGCCGATGGTCTTTAAATCGTCAGTCGAACGCCAAGCGTTTAGAGTGTAGACCCCCGGCTTTTCCAATACGGCGCGTCCGCGCAGCGCGTAAAACAGTCCTTGTTTCGCGAAGACCGCACTTTCGGGAACGGCGTTGACCTCTTCCACATCGACGAGGGATTGAGGTTGGAACGTCAGGCCGCCATCCGTGGTTTTAAGATGCTTTCTGAGATAGATCGCGCCGTCGGCCGCGCGAAAGCTGCGAATCCATTTGCCGTTATTCAAGGCTTTGACCTCGGAGATATTTTGGATTGCCGATTCTCCGGCGGCGAATAATTTAGGCGTTCGGACGGTGGTCAGTTTGTCCAAATAGAAAACAGCGGACAGAAACAGCAGCAAAACCAGGGCGATAGCAATCAGTTTCTCTTTCACTTCAAAACCTCATTTGAATGAACGGAGCGACAAGCTTTCTCAAAAAGATGGCGAGCCTCAACGGTTCGAGCATGACGGCCATCGATCCGGCAGCGTTTGAGATCATAGCCAGCGCCCTCACTATTGAATCAAACGCTGGATTTCCTTGGCGCTCCAGCGCAGGGCGCTGCTTTGCTGGCGGCCGAGCGCGAGCAACAAGGCGATGGCCGCGTCGGGACAGGTCAGTTGCAATTGATTGAAATCCGCTCGATTGAGCACTAAAAGCTCGCTGTTTCGAACCGCCACCGCATCGGCGCTGCGCGGGCCGGGATCGAGAAACGCCACCGCGCCGAACACGGTGCCCGACCCGTAAATGCCCAACCGCTTGAAACGGTCCTGGGCCGAGGGCAGACGGATATCCACTTGACCTTGCAGTACCAGATACAGTTCGGCTCCCGGATCGCCGGCCGAAAACAGCCGCTCGCCAGCAGCCAGTGCGCGAGGTCTTAGGGCGGCGGCCAGCGCCTTCAGTTCCGGCGGTTCCATCTCGCGGCATAAATCCATTTCCGCCAGTTCGAAACGACGCTCTGGAGGGGTCGGACTCGCGCCCAGACGGGCTAGCAAGGCATTTTCGGCGTATTCCAGCGCTTGATCGGCGGGGCCGAAGGTTTTGACGTTCAAGCGGCCCGGCCGCAGGCTGATTTTACGCAAGGTCAGTTCGACATCCCGGCCCAATCCCAAATTTTCGCGCACCTCGCAAAACAGCAGTTCCCCGCCATGTTTTTCCAACCGCGCCGCGATTTGCTGGAGCAGGCGGACGCTAGACAGGTCGATTTGCAGCACTTGGCGCAAGTGCAAAATCACCCAGGCCGGCCGGTTGAGATCGGGCAGCATGTCCTCGAACAACTGCTCGGTTTTAGCGAAAAATAAGATTCCCCGAAGCTGGTACATCACGATCCGATCGCCGTGCAGGTCCAGCAAATCGCTCTGCTCGGCCGGGCGCTGGCGCACCGAATGACGTTGCAAGCCGGTCTGGCGGGTGTGGATGATCGAAATCCGGCTTTGCGCCCGCACGAACAGCAAAATGGCGATGGCCAGGCCGACCAGCACCGCCACCATCAAGTCGTAACCGAGCGTGACGCCGATCACCAGCAGCGCGACCCCCGCGTCCAACCGAGTTCTGGAGCGGCGCGCCCAAGCGATGATATCCAGTTCGAGCAAATTGAGCGCCGAGGCGATGATGATGCCGGACAACATGCTGGTCGGCAGCCAGCGTCCGACCGGTCCCAGAAACAGCAGCAAGACCAGAAGAATGAGGCCAGTGACCGGCGCGGCCCAACGCCGCGCGCCGGCTTGACTGGCGGTGGCGGTGCCGCCCACGCTGGCCGCGCTCGCCATGCCGCCCAACAAACCGATGGCGATCTGACCGAGGCTTTGACCCAGCAGGGTGCGGCGAGGGTCGTGGCGCAAGCCGGTCACGGTGTCGGCCACCGCCGAGGTCAGCAAAGTGTTCAAGGAAGACAGTATCGCCAGCGTAAAGGCCGCCTGGAGAACCAAGGGCCACGGCAGCATCGAGGTTTGCGCCAAGCTCTGCAACGCCGGTCGAAATTCGGAAAACGGCGGCAGCGCGCCGATGATCCAGTGCGGCGGCGTCACCTCGGGGCCGGCGGTTTGGATCAACAGATGAAACAGCACTGTTCCGCCGAGCAAACCGGCGACCGGGCCAGGCAGGCGCGGCAGCCGGCGAGGCAGATAGCGCGCGAGCAAAAAAGTACCGGCGGCGGTGGCGACCGGCAGCCAGTGCCATTGCGCCAGCGGAGCGTGATGCTTGATGCCCAAGAGAAACGGATACTGGGATTTCATCAACAGCAAGCCGGTGCCGGTGGTGAGGCCGGCGATGACCGGGTAGGGGATGAATTTCATCAGCCGCGCGCCGCCCGCCAAGGCGATCAGCAGTTGCGCTCCGCCGGCGAGCGCGGTCACGACGAATAGGGCGAAGGCGATGGTGGTGGGGTCTAGGCCCGCGGCGGTCAGCATGATACTCGTACCGGCCAGCAGAGCCATGCTGGAGCCGGTAGGCCCGCTGATCAGGCCAGACGTGCCGCCGATGGCGCCGGCGATCAGCAGCAGGCCGATGGCGCCGATCAAACCGGCCAGCGCTCCGGGGGCGGTGCCGAGATAAGGAGCGAACACGGTCACCCCGAAGGCGGTGGCTTGCGGGAGCACAACCGCCGCGGCGACTAACCCGCCGCGCAGGTCGCCAGAAAGAGCGGCCGGAAGTTTCATGATCGAATCGGCGCCGGATCAGGAAGGCGGGAAGCGGTGGTGGAGGTCGTCATGGATGCGGAAAGTATAGAGAACTCCGATCCAGCTTGCGGTTCAAGCTTTTGGCGGTGGTGCCGAGCGGGCGGGAGAAATGAAGGGAGCTACGGGTGCGGGACTGGCCACGACCTCATCGGTTTTCGCTGTGCCCGGAAATAGTCGCAAACATGCGTGTAAACTTCGGTAGACCACAGGAGTTTCAATGGACGCTCCGCGACAGATACACTGCGCGCGATGAGCCACGACGACGCCTCGTACAAAACGCTGTTTGCGGCCCCGGAAGTGATGCGGGATCTCCTTTTAGGCTTCGTCCCGGACGACTGGCTGCACGGCTTGGACTATCGCACCCTGGAGCGGGTGTCCGGCAGCTACGTCACCGACGATTTGCGGGATCGGGCGGACGACATCGTGTGGCGGGTGAAGGTCGGCGGGGAATGGGTATACCTCTACCTACTGATTGAATTCCAAAGCACGGTCGACGCCTGGATGGCGGTGCGGATCATGACCTATGTCGGGCTGCTGTACCAAGACCTGATCAAGCAGAAGCAGGTTCTGCCCGAGCGACGCCTGCCGCCGGTGCTGCCGGAACTCAAGCGGATTTTCGCGATCTGGATACGGGCGATGGTGTTGCGCCACAGCCGCAACCGCCTGGTGTTGCCGAAGGTCCGTGACTTGCAGGAGTTAAAGATGATACTGGCTGACCGGTTTGAGACCTGGGCTCGCGAGCACGAGCACAAGGGCATCGAGAAAGGCATCGAGAAAGGCATCGAGAAAGGCGAGGCTTTGCTGTTGCAGCGATTGTTGGTGCGGCGGTTCGGCCCGCTGCCCGGCGACTTGATGGCGCGGATTGGATCAGCCACCCAAGAGCAGATCGAGCGCTGGAGCGACCGCGTTTTGGATGCCGCCAGCCTGGAAGACGTTTTCCGTCCCTGAGAAGCTTGTTGCCTCTCTGCCAAGGCCACCGAATTCCAGCAGCACAGCTCTTGCCATCTTTGCCTGCTGGCGCGCTACAAAGAGCGGAGCGGTTAGAACCTATCAATTCGCTGGTCTCAAGCAACGTCCTTACTGAAAGAAAATGGCTGCACAAACTTTGTATTGTGCCGTTGGCGTTTTCAAGCTTATCCTATACAGAATTGATAATCTTACGAAACAGTCGCAACACCAGGGAGCAAATCGCATGAACAAACCCACGTTCTGGCTGGCCGGGCTGGCGCTTTCCCTAACGCAGATCGCCTCTCCCGTCATGGCCAACGGCTTCACCGAGCGTTTCACCCTCAAGCAAAACGAGCGCTACGGCTGCTGCATCGTCAAAACCCTCAACAAGGCGGCCGATACGTGGGAATACGAGGACGACATCTCCTTCGGCACCTGCTATAAATGGGCGCGGCTGACCGGCGATCCCCTGCAATTTCTCAATAACCGCAAATACGAATTTTACGAAAACACCAAGTGCGCCACCTTCAACGGCGAACACGAGCTGGTCCGTGAAAAATGGAGTCCGACCCACCGAAGCGGCTACTGATCGCTAATGCTGCCCGCCGTCGCCGACCAAGAGGCGATGGGCAACATAAGCCAGCAGGCCGCAGCCGGCGATGACGCCCGCCATCGGCAGCGCCGAACCCGCGCCGAGCAGCCCGACCGCCGCGCTCGACAGGGTGGCCACCCCAAATTGCAGCGTGCCGAGCAGCGCCGAAGCGCTACCCGCGCGCGCGCCTTGGTGGGCCAGCGCCAGCGCCATGGCGTTCGGCGCGGTGAAACCCAGGCTGGCGAGATAGCCGAACAGCGGGATCAGCAATCCCGGCAAGCCACCCCAGCCGCCGGTCGCCACCGCCAGCAGCACCAGCCCCAACAGTACGGTAGTGCGATTGGCGCGGCGCAGGATCGCCTCGGCGCTATGGTGCGCCAACAGCCGGCGGTTGATCTGCGAACTCGCGATCAACCCCAGGGCGTTGAACCCGAACAGCCAACCGTAGGCTTGCGCCGGCACGCCGTAGAGTTCGATGAAGACATGCGGCGAGCCGGTAATATAGGCGAATAGCCCGGCGTGCGCGAAGCCGCCGCTCAAGCTGTAGCCCAAAAAGCCGCGATCCTTCAATAATTCACTATAGGTCCGCCAGGTCGCGCCGAGACCGCCGCCGGTGGTCTGCGCCGGGCGAGTTTCCGGCAAATAGCGCCAGACCGCCAGCAAGCAGCTCAGCCCGAACAGCGCCAGTACCATAAAAATGGCGCGCCAGCCGAACAACAGGAGGACTTGGACACCGATCAGCGGCGCGAGGATCGGGGCCAGGCCCATCACCAGCATCAGCAGCGAATACACGCGCGCCGAGGTTTGGGCGTCGAAGCGGTCGCGGACCACGGCGCGCGCGATCACTACGCCAGCGCAGCCCCCCGCCGCTTGGACGAAGCGCAGGATCGTCAGCGCGGCGATATCGGGCGCGAGCGCGCAACCGACCGAGGCGATTACGTAGAGAGCCAGACCGGCATACAGCGGCGGTTTTCGGCCGAAGCGGTCGGCGAGCGGGCCGTGGATTGCCTGACCGAGCGCCAGGCCGACGAAGAAGCTCGCCAAGGTAAATTGCGCGGCGGAAGGCGCGGTCTCGAAGCCGGCGGCGATGGCCGGCAGGCCGGGCAGATACATGTCGATCGACATGGGCGCGAAGGCGGTCAACGCGCCCAGAATCAGCAGCCAGGAGAGAGGCGGATTATTCATAAGGAATGGTACGCTTTCCGAGCCGCCTTAACCCAGCAAAACCAAATTTGATCGCGCGCCGCGCGATGTAACCGTTATTTCGGGCTCCGTTACCGCAGGTCGGACCCGAACTGCGGCGGCGGTGGCAGCAGCCCGCCGGAGGGAAAATGCTCTAGCGCCGCCGGATGGTTTTGAAAGGCGCTGTGCCGGTCGGCTTGGCTGAGGTGGCGGGTGTAGCGCGCCTCGGTAAATAGGCTTAGGTCCGTCAAACCCAGCTCGCGCACCAGCGCCCGGTCGGCGGAGCGGTCAACGGCCTGCGCGCGTTGCGCCCCATCGATCAGCGTCAGACCGAACAGCGCTAGCAACACCGCGAGCGCGGTCAGCGCGACGGTGGAGGCGCGGAAGCAAAGGGAAGGTCTGGCGAGCATGGAACCATTCTATCAAGCGGGGCGTGGATCGTATCCGTTCGACCGTTCAACCCCGATGCAGCCAATAGCTCAGTACCACGTTAGCCAGCAACGACAACAGCGCCACCGCGCGCCAAAAGCCGGTCGGATTGCGTTCCAGTAAAGGCGGACGGCGCTGGTCGCTGAATTCGACATTGGGATGGCTCAGATCGTAGAGCAATTCTGTCTCCACCGTATAGCGGCGGGCGGGATCGGGACGCACCGCTTTTTCCAGCGCGCCGTCCACCCACGACGGTAAATCTGGCCGTGCGTCGCGGGCGGAACGATAAGGTCGGCGGGCGAGCTGTTTGGCGTCGATCTGGCCGCCGACGGCTTCGCGGTAGGGCAGGCGGCCGGTCAGCAGTTCGTAGGCGATCACGCCGAAAGCGAACAGATCGGCGCTGGTGGTGGCCAGTTCGCCGCGCAAAACCTCTGGAGCGGTGTAATTGCGGGTACCGAGCAGATCGGTTTGCGTGACGACCGAGGCGATTTCCGCCGCCCCGCCGATTTTGACCGAGCCGAAGTCGATCAGACGCAGCGTGCCGTGCCGGTCGATGTGGATGTTCTCCGGCTTTAGATCCCGATGCAGCATGTCCAGCCGATGGAAAGCGCGGATGCCGCGCGCGATCTGCTCCAGGATGGCCCGCGCTTCGGTCAAGGACGGATGCGGATGGGCGGCCATCCACTGGCGCAGGGTCTGGCCTTCCAGATACTCCAGGATGTGATAAAGGAAGCGCCGCCGTCGGCTGGGCGGGATCACTTTCAGGACGTGCGGGCTGTCGATGCGGCGGCCGACCCATTCTTCTTGGCGGAACCGTTCCAGATAACCGGGATCGTCCTCGAAATTGACCGACGGCGTTTTCAGCGCGACCTGTTGGCCGGATTCGGTATCGAGCGCCAGGTAAAGCTGGCTGGTGGGGCTGGCGTGCAACTCGCGCAGGATGCGGTAGCCGTCCAGCATCATGCCCGGCTCCAGCGGCGGCGGCATCGGCAATTCGGTCAGTTCTTGAAAGACCGATTCGGCGTCCGGGGACGGCAGCGCGTCGATGCGCAGCAACTGACAGGTCAGATTATCGGGGCTGCCAGCGGCGCGGGCGGCGGCGGTCAGGGCGCGACAGGCGGCGTCGAGATTGTCGCCCGCTGTCGCCAGGATCGGTTTGATGCGGTTTGGCGGTAGGTAGCCGTGAACCCCATCGGTGGTGAATAAATACCCATCGCCGACCTCGACCGGCAGGCTACGGTAGTCGATTTCCAAATGGGCATCGACGCCGAGCGCCCGATTGAGATAAACCCGTTCTTGGCTGACCCAGTGGTGATGATCCTCGGTCAAAGGTTCCAGCGTCGCCTCGCGCCAGCGCCAAATGCGGGTGTCGCCGATGTGAAAAAGGTGCGCGGTGGTGGATTTCAGCACCAAGGCGCTGAAGGTGGTGACCATGCCGCGCGAAGGGTCTAGCAAGCTCGAACCCTGGCCGTACAACCAGCGGTTGAGGGCGCTCAACACCCGTCCGCCGGCATGGCGCACCGTCCAGGAATCGGGCGTGGCGAAGTAATCGTTGAGGAAGTTCTTGACCGCATATTCGGCGGCGAGCCGGGCCGATTCGCTGGAACTCATCCCGTCGGCGATGGCGAAGGCCGCACCCTTCAACTTCAGCGTTTCGCCTTCGGGAATCAGTGCACCGTAAAAATCGTCATTGGTGGTTTTAGCGCCTCGGTCGGAAAATTGGCCAAGATGGATTTGCAGGGCGCGGGTCATGGTGGGGATCATCTAAGCCGCATTCCGCCAGTAGTCAGCCAACTGCGTTCTGTGGCTTGCGCCAGTCATTAGGAACGATAGACTTAATCACGGAACATAAAGTTTTATATAAGGCGACACATAACTAAACTACTACTGAAATTTGTATTCCACGAATCAATTCACCGGTGCAGTATGAGGTCACCTTGATATCTTTTTTAGGTTGCTGTCATTAACTTTCGCCTACGCCATCCAGTACTAAAATTCAACTCGTTAAGCAAATTAAAATTATTTATGCAACGAACATTAAGGTTGCGGCATACATCTGGGACTCGCCGATTCGCTCGTTGTCTACTCGGTTTCGATACCTCTGTTGAAACGATTGTGCGTTCCAAGGTGTTAACGTATGCATATGCGATAAGGAAAGGATCTCTACCGATTTTCTCTATCTCATCATCGGTTAAATCTGCCGCATATCCAGTTCCCGTAACATGTGCAACCAAAGCTGGGTCTACTTCTTCATCCAAAAGCAGTGCCGCGCGGATTTCTGGAGTGGCGGCCCATTCCGAAAGTTCATCCCGAGTACCATCAGCCTTTCTCGCTTCTTCGAATTCTTCATATATCTCGAGTGGAACTTTGATGTTGCCGATCTCCCCTTGATATTGAATCCACTCCCAGAATTCCGGTACCCGTTGGAACTGAAAATAGTCACGCTTGGCGTCAATGAGCGTATTAGCATCAAGGAGGTATAGCACAATACCTATACCAGTTGAGTTTCGTTAAAAAGTTTCTCAATCTTCAAAGCGCGAACACCTAAGACCGTCGCAACACGAGTAGTTGATAGTTCTCCCGACCTAAGGAGACGTTCTGATGTGTCGATTAAGGCAGCCCCAAGTCGATTTCGTTTCAGAACATAGTAAGATGGGCCACCATTGCCACTTCGATCCTTGGCTTTTTGTTTCTCCCTTTGTGCGGACCAACGCTCATAAAAAATTTTGCTCAATTCGTTGAATTGCTGCTGATCAATCGCTTTTCGGCGAAACAGACGAAATGCAACAAGACGCGAACTCACTTTCCAATTAGAAGCAAAGCTATCGATCGCGTTAATCGCACTTTCTCGCCCTTGGAGAGCGACATAGTTGAACCTATTCTCTAACTCGATTTCGGGAAGCAATATCTCAGACGCAACCTCATTACAGAATTTTTCGAGGGTACGCTCGATGCTTCCTCCACTTATACCTGTCTTGCCAAGCCAGAGGTGAGCAACTTCATGAAGCAATGTTACAGACCAAGCCAATTTGGCATCCTGATCATTTATAACAATAAAAGGGGCAATATCATCGGATAAAGCGAAACCTCTAAAAACCTCGGTACTTAAATTTGTGTGATGACTACCAAGATTTCCAAGCAGTAATGTGAACACACCGGCACCTTCTACGCATGCCCGCAAATACTTGAAAGCGTCATCCTGTGTTCTAAAACTTCGATACTTCTTTTGATCGAAACCAAATGATTTTTGAATTTGCTCAACCAAGCTTTGAGTACCTGCCCTGATGTCATACGATCCTACAAAGGCAAGTGCTTCACGGTCCTTTGCCGATATAAGTGCGTCCTTAACTATTTCTTGCCGAGCTTGTACGTTTCGTACCAATGCATCTACTAATGCATTTTGTGACGGATCAACATCGTGAGTTAATGTCCGGAAATCTTCCCCACGATTCCCGTGCCGAGGAGGCTCATTTAAATAAAAAGTTAGAAGTGGGCGTCGATACTGTTTTGCCATCTTGATCAGGAGGGCACGCGAAGGTGGCTGCTCACCTTTCTCATATGCTTGCAGCTTCTGTTCAGCAGACGAGGTTTTGGAATCAGTAAAAGAAAGCTTGTGAGAGGCGGTGGATAGGTCGAAACCTGCGGATTCCCGCGCCCAAACGAGTATCTGTGGATTTACGTGCGGCATAGCTCTTACTGCTAAGTTGCCTTCATATAGCTCAATCTACTCATTCTACAGAAGATAGCTTCGAAGAAGCGCCTAAATCAGAAATTAGCCAAGATGAATTTGCAGGGTGGAAGTCATCGATTCAAGATCGTCAAGCCCTCAGAGCAAGACCTCAAGGCCCTTTCGATCCAGCAGGTTAAGCAGTTTAAGCGAGGGGCCGCTGGGCTGCTTGTCGCCGATTTCCCACTGCCGTACCGTGGACAAACTGGTGTTGAGTACCGCCGCGAACACGGCTTGGCTGAGGTGGTGACGGTGGCGCAGAGCGCGGATGTGTTCGCTGGAGTAGGTCGGCACCGGCGCTAAACACAGCGCGTCATAGGCGCGCATCCGCCGCCGATCGATCAAGCCATTGGCATGTAGATCGGTGGCCGTTTCATGCACGGCGGCCAGAATGGGGCTAGTCGCTTTCGCCTGCTGGGTCATGACAAATTTCCACTAAAATATTCGTTTCGACTTGGCGGTCAAGCTCACCTGAAGAGAGCTTCAATAAATCCGTGGTGAGGGCTTGCAACGCCTCTAATTCCTTGATGGTCACGTTAGCACGAACGTTCTTCTCGAAACCGAATACAGAAAACCAGCGGTCGTTTTTGTTGGTCGCCAACAGGGTGCGGGTTCCGCCGCTTTTGCCTCGACCCGGCAGAGCAACGCGCTTTTTAAGACGCCCCCACCGAGATCAGCGTCGATCAAGCCGCCCGCCATTTCACGCACTGCGTCGCACAGAGCGTTATCATTCAGCTCGGTCTTGCGCATCCAGCGCGTGAAGTAGCGGGTCTTGAATACACGTTTCATCACCTAGTAACTATATCACTTAGTGTATTTTTCGCTATCCTCTGGCGAGTTTGTTCGTCTGATCGGAGCATAGGCTGAGACGAAATGCGCTGTGGTACCTGTTGGAATCATGTCAATCAAGCCACATCAATCAACTGCACCGTGCCATCCGGCAACACTTCGGCGATCTGACCGGCCGGTTCGTCGAGCCATTGGACGATGGCCAGCGCCACCACAGCGGTACAGGCGATCACCAAGAAGAAGATGGCCGGCGTCACGAAAGACAGCACCGTTAAAAACGCCACGCTGCCGACGTTGCCGTAAGCGCCGGTGATACCGGCGATCTGGCCGGTCAGGCGGCGCTTGATCAGCGGCGCGATGCCGTACACCGCCCCGCATCCCGCCTGCACGAAGAACGAGCACAGCACGGTCGCGGTCACCGCTGCCCACAGCGGCCACTCGCCCATGAAGCTCATGGCGAAATACCCAATGGCGGTGCCCATCATCACCAAACTCATGGTGCGCTTGCGGCCGATCCGATCCGAAATCAAACCGCCAGCGGGGCGAGCGATGAGGTTCATGATGGCAAAGCTGGAGCCGACCAAGCCCGCTTGCACCAGAGTCAAGCTATATAAATCCTTGAAATACAGCGGCAGCATCGACACCACTGCGATCTCGGAACCGAACGACACCGCGTAGGCCAAGGACAAAATCGCCACCTGCTTGAACTTATAGCGGTGGATCTCCGGCACGGTCTGACCGGCCAGAACCTCGCGGTTGACGCTCAGGCACTGCCATAGATTCCAAGCCAGCAACGCCGCCAGCGCGATATAGATCAGCAGCGCGGTATCGTCGCCGATCAGCTTAAGGCCAGCGGGTGACAGCTTCCAGGTCAACACCACGAGCGCCGCCGTCATCGGGATTTGCATAAAGATATACAGCGCCAGATCACCGCGGCTGGTGACTTCCATTGCGCCGAGCTTTTTCGGTTTGAAGTAGGTCGAGCCTTTTGGCGTATCGCTGGCTAGCCGGTAGAAAATCACCGCATAAACCAGCGCAATCGCGCCGGTCGTCGCTACCGCCCAACGCCAAGCGTCCGGGCCGCCATACGCCAGCGCGACCAACGGCAACGACAGCGCCGCCGCCGCCGAACCGAAGTTGCCCCAGCCGCCGTAGATGCCTTCCGCAAAACCGACTTGCTTGGCCGGAAACCATTCAGAAATCAAGCGGATGCCGATGACGAAGCTCGCGCCGACGCAGCCGAGCAGCAAGCGGCTCAAAGCTAGCATTTCATAGCTATCGGCGAAGGCGAAGAAGAAACACAGCGCCCCACAGACCGCCAGTAACGCGGAATACATGATCCGAGGGCCGAATTTATCGACCAGCATCCCGACCAGAATCCGCACCGGGATGGTCAGCGCCACGTTCAGAATCAGCAGCGCCTTGACCTGCGCGTCGGTCAGTTGAAACGTTTCGCGGATCGAGGCCAGCAACGGCGCGTGGTTGAACCACATCACGAAGCTGATGAAAAACGCCAGCCAACTGAGATGCAGGATGCGGATGTTGCCGCTAAAGGACAGCAGATTGAGTTTGGGAACGCTCATAACGGACGACTCCTGTCGGGTAAAAGACGAAAGCCGCCCTAGCAACGCTTGGGCCAGAATCGGGAATAGCCTGATGGTCAGCGAGTTAGCGCAATCCGGACGGTTGGCGACGCCAGCGGCCGGTGATGCGCTGCATCAAAGCGGAGCAATTTCTTAAGCAACGTTCAATCCTGGTGCGAAGGCGCTGGAGCGCACTGGCTGAAATCGGCGTTTCAGTCAGAATAAATTATATAAATATTAATTATTTAATCTTAATCATTGGAGTGGCATGGAATGTGCCAAGGCCCTATCAAGTCTATTGGCGGCCGGCGGCGCTTGCGCCGTCGCCGCATTATTCAGAGGTCATATCCGATGCAGAAAGAACAACTGGTGCTGGTCGGCAACGGCATGGCCGGGATGCGCACCCTGGAGGAATTGCTGGCTATCGCTCCGGAGCGTTACCAGATCACCGTTTTCGGCGCGGAACCGCACGGCAATTACAACCGGATTTTGCTATCGCCGGTGCTGGCGGGTGAAAAAACCGTCGATCAGATCATGATCAACGATCTGAATTGGTACGCCGAGCGCGACATCCGCTTGCACGCCGGGCGAGCGGTGACGCGCATCGACCGGGCGCGGCGGCAGGTGATCGCGGTCGATGGCACGGTCGCAAGCTACGACCGACTGCTGCTGGCGACCGGCTCCAATCCGTTCATGCTGCCGATTCCTGGTAACGATTTGCCGGGCGTGATTGGCTTCCGCGACATTAAGGATGTGGACACCATGCTGACGGCGGCCAAAACCGGCCAGCACGCCGTGGTCATCGGCGGCGGTCTGCTCGGTTTGGAAGCCGCCAACGGCTTGATGAAACAGGGAATGCACGTCACGGTGGTGCATGTCCTCGACACCTTGATGGAACGCCAGCTCGATCCGGCGGCGGCGGAATTGCTGCGCGTCAGTCTGGAAGAACGCGGGCTGCGGTTTCTGATGGGCGCGAACACCGCCGCGTTGCTCGGCGACGACCAGGTGCGGGCGGTGCGGTTCAAGGACGGCTTGGAAATTTCCGCCGATCTGGTGGTGATGGCGGTCGGCATCCGCCCGAATATCGAACTGGCTCAGAGCGCCGGGATTTATTGCGAGCGCGGCATCGTGGTCAACGACACTTTGCAAACCTATGACCCGCGCGTGTACGCGGTCGGCGAATGCGTCCAGCATCGCGGCCAGTGCTACGGTTTGGTCGCGCCGCTGTGGGAACAGGCCAAGGTCTGCGCCAACCATCTAGCCCATTACGGCATCGGCCGCTATCAGGGTTCGGTCACCTCCACCAAACTGAAAGTGACCGGCATCGACGTGTTTTCCGCCGGCGAGTTCGGCGGCGGCCCCGGCTGCGACGAAATCGTGCTGCGCGACCGGGCGCGTGGCGTTTACAAGAAACTGGTGGTCAAGGACAACCGGGTCAAGGGCGCGGTGCTGTACGGCGACACCATCGACGGCAGTTGGTATTTTCAACTGCTGCGCGAAAACACCGACATCAGCGCGTTTCGCGAGTCGATCCTGTTCGGCCAGGCGCATTTGGGCGATGCTGGCCACGGCGGCAACAACGTGATGACCATGCCCGACGAGGCCGAAATCTGCGGCTGCAACGGCGTGTGTAAAGGCGCTATCGTCAAGGCGATCACCGCCCAAAAGCTGTTTACCCTGGAGGAAGTGCGCGCCCATACCAAGGCGTCGGCGTCGTGCGGGTCTTGCACCGGCTTGGTGGAGCAGATTCTGGCCGCCACCGTCGGCAATTTCGAGCAGACCTCGAAGGAAAAGGCGCTGTGTAAATGCACCGAGCACAGCCACGACCAAGTGCGGAAAACCATCCGCGAGCACCGTTTGACCTGCTTGCGGGCGGTGTTCGACTTTATGGAATGGAAAACCCCGGACGGCTGTCATTCCTGTCGGCCCGCGATCAATTATTACCTGATTTCGACTTGGCCGGGCGAGGCGGCGGACGATCAACAATCGCGCTTCGTCAACGAGCGGGTGCACGCCAACATCCAGAAGGACGGCACGTATTCGGTGGTGCCGCGCATGTGGGGCGGCTTGACCAACCCCAAGGAATTGCGCGCCATCGCCGATGTGGCCGACAAGTTTGCGATTCCGACCGTGAAGGTGACCGGCGGCCAGCGCATCGATCTGCTCGGCGTCAAGAAAGACGATTTACCCAAGGTCTGGGCCGATCTCAACGCCGCCGGCATGGTGTCGGGCCACGCCTACGGCAAGTCGCTGCGCACGGTGAAAACCTGCGTCGGTTCCGACTGGTGCCGCTTCGGCACCCAGGATTCGACCGGCCTCGGCGTCAAGCTGGAACAGATGAGCTGGGGGTCGTGGACGCCGCACAAATTCAAGATGGCCGTCTCCGGCTGCCCGCGCAATTGCGCCGAGGCCACCATCAAGGATTTCGGGGTGGTGTGCGTCGATTCCGGTTACGAACTCCACGTCGGCGGCAACGGCGGCATCAAGATTCGCGCCACCGATCTATTGTGCAAGGTCGCCACTGAGGCCGAGGTGAAGGAATATTGCGGCGCGTTCATGCAGTTGTATCGCGAGGAGGGCCGCTATTTGGAGCGCACCGCGCCGTGGATCGAACGGGTGGGCTTGGGTTACGTGAAAGCGCGGATCGTCGAGGACGAGGAAGGTCGCCAGGCGCTGTACGCGCGCTTTCTCGATTCGCAGCAATTCGCCCAAATCGACCCGTGGGCGGAGCGGGCCAGCGGTCGGGTGGACGCCCACGAGTTTGAACCTTTGCAGCAGGTCGGCTGATCCTTGGAGAACACGAGCATGGTTGACTGGCACGAAATCGGCGCGCTTGCGGACATTCCCCGGCTCGGCGCGCGGGTGGTGAAAACCCCGCAGGGCGATGTCGCGATCTTCCGCGCCGCCGACGATCAAATCTTCGCCGTGCGCGACCGCTGCCCGCACAAAGGCGGGCCGCTGTCGCAAGGCATCGTTCACGGCCACCGCATCACCTGTCCGCTGCACAATTGGGTGCTGGAGTTGGATAGCGGCGAGGCGGTCGCGCCGGATGTCGGCTGCGCGAGGGCTTATCCGCTGCGGCTGGAAAACGGTCGGATTTGGCTGGGACTCCACAACGAGGTCAACCCGTCCACCGGGCGGGAAGCGGCTTAGGCGGGGTCAGCGCGATGGGCGACATTGATGCGATCCGCACCACCTGCCCGTACTGCGGCGTCGGCTGCGGCGTTAAGGTCGCTATTGAAGCCGGCGGCGCGCGGGTGGCGGGCGATCCACAGCATCCCGCCAATTACGGGCGGCTGTGTTCGAAAGGCGCGGCGCTGGGCGAAACCTTGAGCCTGGACGACCGCTTGCTCCATCCCGAAATCGGTGGGCGGCGGGTCGGTTGGGATGAGGCGTTGGACGCGGTGGCTGCCGTGTTCCGCCGCACGCTGGCGGAACACGGCCCTGATGCGGTGGCGTTTTACGTTTCCGGCCAATTGCTGACCGAGGATTATTACGTCGCTAACAAGCTGATGAAGGGTTGCCTCGGCGGCGCGAACATCGACACCAACTCGCGGCTGTGCATGGCCTCGTCGGTGGCCGGTCACAAGCGGGCGTTCGGCTCGGACACCGTGCCTGGCTGTTACGAGGATTTGGAAGAGGCCGATCTGGTGGTGCTGGTCGGCTCCAATCTGGCATGGTGCCATCCGGTGCTGTACCAACGGATTTTGGCGGCGCGCGCGCGGCGGGCGGGCAAGCCCAAGCTGGTGGTGATCGACCCGCGCCGCACCGCCACCTGCGACGCCGCCGAAAGCCATTTGCCGCTCCAACCGGGTTCCGATACCGCGCTGTTCAACGGCTTGTTGGTGCATCTTTACCAGCAGGATCGGCTGGACGCGGAGTTTTTGGAACAGCATGTCGCCGGTTTCTGGCCCGCCTATCGCGCCGCTAGGGAGGTCGCGCCCAACGTACCCGCCGTGGCCGCGCGCACTGGGCTATCAGAAAGCGCCATCGCCGAGTTTTACGGCTTGTGGGGCCGCACCCGCAAGGTGGTGACGGTCTATTCCCAGGGCGTCAATCAGTCCTCTTACGGCACGGATAAAGTCAACGCCATCATCAACTGCCATCTGGCGACCGGCCGCATCGGTCAGCCGGGCATGGGGCCGTTTTCGGTCACCGGCCAGCCCAACGCCATGGGCGGGCGCGAGGTCGGCGGCTTGGCCAATCAACTGGCGGCGCATTTGGATTTCACACCAGAGAGCATCGAGCGGCTGCGGCGATTCTGGCAAACGCCCGCCATCGCCCAACGGCCTGGTTTGAAAGCGGTCGAGCTGTTTCACGCGGTCGCCGATGGCAAGATTAGAGCCATCTGGATCATGGGCACCAATCCGGTGGTCAGCCTGCCGGACGCCGACGCCGCCCGCGCGGCGTTGCAACGCTGTCCGTTGGTGATCGTCTCCGACGCCGTGGCCAACACCGATACCGTTCGCTTGGCCCATATCAAACTGCCGGCGCTGACCTGGGGCGAAAAAGACGGCACGGTGACCAATTCCGAGCGGCGGATTTCCCGCCAGCGGGCATTTTTACCGCCGCCGGGCGAGGCGAAAGCGGATTGGTGGATCATCACCCAAGTCGCCTGTCGCTTGGGCTTTAGCGATGGGTTTCCCTACGAATCACCCGCCGCCATCTTCCGCGAACACGCCGCGCTATCCGGTTTCGAGAACGCGGGCGACAGCCGCCGCGACTTCAATATTTCCGCCCTGGCGGAATTGCATGATGCCGATTACGATGCCTTGCAACCCCAACAATGGCCGCTGCCGCGCGGTAGGTCAGTGGATGCGGCGCGGCTGTTCGGCGCGGGCGGTTTTTTCACCGCCGACGGCAAGGCGCGCTGCGTTGCGGTCGGCGAACGCGCGCCGGTTCATGCGGTGGACGCGGATTTTCCGCTGGTGTTGAACAGCGGCCGGATTCGGGATCAGTGGCATACCATGACCCGCACCGGCAAAACCGCCCGTCTGACCGGCCATATCCCGGAACCCTATGTCGAGATTCATCCACAAGACGCGCTGGCGTGCGGGGCGAGCGAGAACGCCCTGGCGCGGGTGTACAGCCGCTGGGGTGAATTGATCGTGCGGGTGCGCACCAACCCGGAACAACAGCGCGGCAACGTGTTCGCGCCCATGCACTGGGGGTCGCCGCTGGCCCCGCGTGGTCGGGTCAACGCGGCGATCAATCCGGCGGTCGATCCGATCTCCGGCCAGCCGGAATTGAAACATACGCCGGTACGGGTGCAAGCCTATCGCCCGCGCTGGCATGGATTTTTGTTGACGCGGGAAGCCATCATCCCGCCTGAAGTCGATTATCGAGTCACGGTGCGCGAATCGACTTGCTGGCGCTACGAACTGGCGGGCGAGAATGCGATAGAGAAATGGTCGGATTGGGCGCGCGAGCTTTTGGGCAATGATCCCGCTTGGGAATGGCTGGAATTTGCCGATCCCGGCGCGAGTCGCTATCGGGGCGCGGTATTGGTCGAGGGGCGATTGCGGGCGTGTTTGTTCGTCGCGCCCGGTCACGAACTGCCGCCGCGCGGGTGGCTGGCGGGACTGTTCGCTAAATCTGAACTGGACGCCGCCGAACGCGCCAGCCTGCTGGCCGGACGGCCGGGACAGGGCCAGCGCGATCAGGGCCGCATCGTTTGCGCTTGCTTTGGGGTGGGCTTGAACACGCTGACTACCGCCATACGCGAACAGAGTTTGACGACGCCGGAAGCCATCGGCGCGGCGCTCAAGGCTGGCACCAACTGCGGGTCTTGCTTGCCGGAGTTGCGGCAATTGCTTTCCTGAAGCCATCATTAGGCTGATACCTACCGAGCTACTTTATAGGGTGTGTCATAGTGATAAAAATGATGTTTGGGTTATTAGGGTTGTTCTTAGTGTCCCTCGCTGGCTGTGCGGTTGCCCCGCCCGGCGGCGTAACGCCCGTTTCCGGCTTTGATCTGAACCGCTATCTCGGCAAGTGGTACGAAATTGCGCGCTTGGACCATCCTTTCGAGCGCGGTTTAAGCAATATCAGTGCAACTTATAGCGTGCGCGATGACGGCGGGGTTCGGGTGTTGAATCGGGGCTATAACGACCCAGTGGGTGCATGGAAAGAGGCGGAGGGACGGGCTTATTTCACCGGCGAACCGACGGTCGGCTCGCTGAAAGTGTCCTTCTTTGGCCCCTTCTATGGCGGCTATCACATCATCGCGCTCGATAAGACGGATTATTCCCACGTCATGATTAGCGGCCCTAATCGAGATTATCTGTGGATTCTAGCGCGAACCCGCACGTTGCCCCGCGCCGTGCTAGACGATTTATTGAACCAAGCCAAGGCGTTAGGCTTTGCGACTGAGCAGTTGATTTGGGTTCGCCAAGATCGTGACGACGCCTGAATTCAGAGAAACGGACTAATCGTTAGCGCCCCCTGACTGGAAAACTGACCGAGATGGACGAGCAAGGCGCGGGGGTATGATGGGCGTCGGCTTAATTTAATTTTGCTGATCCTGGGAATAATTTAATCCAGAGCGTGTGTACTCCAGTACAGGCCCACTCGCGGCTTGATCGTCTATCAATAGCAACTGGAGAAAAATCATGGCTCCTATTTTTTATCGCTCGCTGGTTCCCTTCCTATTCATGGTGACAGGCGCGGCCGTGGCTGGCCCTGCTGCTGACCACGCGCACAGCCATTTTCGGGCGATTGCGGGCGGACAGATCGAAAATTTGGTCGGGCAGTATGCCGATAGCGCCACCTTGGAATGGGTTGGGGGGCCGCTGGATGGCCGCTATGCCGGGAAGATGGCGCTAAGCGAGGTGTGGGGTAAGTTCGCCAAGGCGCAAGGTGAATTACAGTTCAAGATATCGGATTTGCGGGAAAGCGCCAATCCCAAGGGTGGTACAGTCACGGCTAATGTGATCTTCAGCGGCAAGAACGACATCAAGGTACGTCATGTGCTGACGTATCGCGACGGCAAGATTGTCAGCGAAGTTTGGCAGATCGATCCAAATTTGGCGGGCTGATAGGATCATGGCCGACTTCGCCGCGCTATTGACTGAGCAGATTCCCCGCTTGCGCCGCTATGCCAGAGCATTGGTAGGAACGCAAGGGGCTGATGATCTGGTGCAGGACAGTCTGGAGCGGGCCTGGAGTCGGCGACAATTATGGACAGGACAGGGCGAATTACGCCCTTGGTTATTCACCATTCTGCATCATCTCTATGTGAACCAGGTGCGTTATCGGGTTCATATACCGCCGCTTGATCCGTTGCCGGAAGAAGAATTGCCAGCGCTCGCGCCGTCCCGGCATGAAGCGGCGCTGGAATTGCGGGATTTGGAGCGTGCCTTAGCGGAGCTAAGCGCCGAGCATCGGGAAGTTTTATTGTTAGTGGGGCTGGAGCAACTGGATTATGCGGAGGTGGCGACCATCATGAACGTGCCGCTGGGTACAGTGATGTCACGGCTGGCCCGTGCGCGGGAAGCGTTGCGCCGGGCGTTGCAAGAACCACCCCGCGCTCGGTTGCGGAGAGTCAAGTAGATGAATCCTGATCCGATCCAGGAAGCCGATTTACAGTCCTACGTCGATGGCCGCCTAGACCCCGCGCGGCAGGCGAGGGTGGAAGCGTATTTGGCCGAGAACCCAACCGAACGGCAACGCTTGCTAGATTATCAACGGATTGATGCCGAACTGCGGCGCGTGTTCGATCCGATGCTGGATGAACCGATCCCGGCCCAGTTGCGGCTGTCCGCGCAGCCTAAAAGCCGCGTGCCGCGCGTTGGGCTGTTGCAAGCGGCGGCGGCGGCGGGATTCATGCTGGTTGGCGGGGCTTTGGGCTGGTTCGCCCACGACCGTATCAATCAGCCGGTACTGGCTCAGGAATCCTTCGTCCAGCAGGCGTTGGGCGCACATGCCGTCTATGTCGCTGAAGTCCGCCATCCGGTCGAAGTCGAGGCAAGCCAGGCCCAGCATTTGGTGGCGTGGCTCTCTAAACGGCTGGGTGCGACGATTCAAGCGCCCGCGTTGGATGAACTGGGGTTTCAATTGCTCGGCGGTCGGTTGTTGCCGGATGACGGCAAGCCCGCCGCGCAGTTTATGTATCAAGACGGCAGCGGTCGGCGGTTGACGCTCTATGTGCGGCGGGGCTTGGAGAACCCGCGCGATACCGCATTCCAATTCGCTGAACAGGATGGCAAAAGCGCGTTTTATTGGATCGACCGCGATCTGGCTTACGCCTTGATCGGCGATTTGGAGCGGCCGGTCTTGGATCGGGCCGCGCATGTGGTTTATCAGCAGTTGAATCCTTGAATCAATCCCATTCAACTTAGAAGGTACGTGTACATAAGACTAAATCCATAGGCAGATTAAAGCAGATTCCTCTGGAGGGATTTTTAGGTCAAACGGAAATAATATAACCATCGTATTCTAGATAAATTGCTGAGTTTCCTTCAAAAATAACCTCGCTCGATTACCTTGTCAATATCTGGGGATGTGTTATCAATTACAATTTGTATTTTATCTATCATTCTTTGAAATACATCGGCGCTGTATTGTGATTTGTCTATAAAATCAGCATATTCTTGCCCGACTCTTCTTGAATCGGAGTCGCGATATTCCTGTCTTACATTTGAAGACATACGTTTACATTTTCTCACTATCAGCACATCATCTAAGTAGTTTATCAAAAGAAAACGGGTAATATTGAGGGCAATGCAGGCGAGGAGCGGCGGGGATGAAGCGAATTCGGCCGTTGAGCGAAGCGGAGTGCGAGACGCTGCGGGCGGCGTGGAAGGACAGGCCGAACGGCCGGGTTCGGCAACGGGCACAGGCGGTGTATTTGGCGCATCGGGGGTATGGGCGCATCGCGCTGTCGGCGCTGTTTGAGGTGGGCGTGGACACGATCAGCGCGTGGCTGGACGGGTGGGAGCGGGCGGGTTTGCGGGGGTTGTATGATGAATCCTGTGCGGGACGGCCGCCGATCTACACGCCGGATGAAGCCGCCCGCCTCGGCGGATGGGTGGATGAAGAACCCAGCCCCCGCGTGAATGTCCTGGGATTCCTCAGTCCCACGAACCAGAGCCAGTTTCACACCCTCACCGGCCGCGCCACCTCCGCCTTGGACGCCTTCGCCGCCCAAACCGCCCAAACCGCCCAAACCGCCCAAGCCGGCAAGCTGCGCCTCGTCGTCCTCGACAACGCCCCCCTCCACACCAGCCGCGCCGTTCAGGCGCGTGTTATGGACTGGTTCCGACAGGGCGTCGCTTTGCATTGGCTGCCACCTTACAGTCCCGAACTCAACCTTATCGAAATCCGCTGGCACAAAATCAAATATGAATGGTTCCCGCTCAGGGCCTATCTCAGCTTCGATCACCTGCAATCCGAACTCCAAAACATCCTCGATCAGGTCGGATCAAAATACAAGATAACTTTTGGATAGGTACTTACTTGCAACACATGGACGGCAAAGGGCTTAAGCAGCGCAGGGCATGATCTATCACCGAGAGTCCTAACTTAAGATAGATATCATGATTATGAATGCGAAAAGGGCATGACCACCAGAAGGGAGAATGCCATGACCGAGGTTGTCTGCAAACGTTGCCAGGGAACGGATCACGTAAAAAACGGTGTTGTTCGCGGGTTGCAGCGCTATCGCTGCAAGGCGTGCGGATGCAATTTCACGGCAACGAAAGCGCGGGGGATGCCTGCGGCAGCGAAGGCGCTGGCGACCCTTCTTTATGCGATGGGCAACATGAGTTTCTGCGGCATCGCCCGTCTTTTGGGCGTCAGCGACGTTGCCGTTTTGAAGTGGATAAGGAAAGAGGCAGAAGCTTTGCCAGCACCGGAAATGCCCGCCAACGTTGAGGTTGTGATGCTCGACGAGATGCATCACTTTCTTAAAAAAAGACAGAAAAACTATGGCTTTGGCGAGCGTATGACCCTATCGAGCGGCGAGCTCTTCCCTGGGTTTTGGGTCGGCGTGATGATGCAACCTGCCGAGAGCACCTCGGAAAAATCGGAATCGAAGGCCATACGTTCGTGACCGACGACTGGGAGGGGTTCCACCGCAACATTCCCGAAGGCCAACTCTTCACTGGCAAGGATTTGACCTTTCCCATCGAGCAAGACAACAGCAACCTCCGGCATTATCTGGCGCGGTTCCGACGCCGCACCAAGGTCGTTTCAAAATCGAAGAAGATGGTCGATCTGTCCCTGCGCCTTCACCATCATGTGCGCGACTCCAAAAACTACGCCGCCCTCGCCGCCGTCTTCTTATCTATCTTAAGTTAGGACTCTCCTATCACCAATGTTCAAACTAACGGCGGATAGCGTGATGGATTACCTCGCCAATTATCGCAAGCCATGTTCGCCAGCGGCTGCACCCATTCAATCGCCTCATGGCGATTAATCTGACGCTAACTGATCTTGCCTCGTTTTTAAGTCGGTCGCCATCGAAACTTTCCGACGTAAGATGCCCTCGAACCAGCATCGAACATCACTCTGGGAGATCTGCGGCAGATGACGTCAATCAACCTGAAACGCCGCCAGTTACTGGCTAGCTCGCTACTAGGGCTGTTACCCGGTGCGTGGGCGGCGTCCGATCCGCCAGCTACCCCTGCTGGTCCGGTGGTGGAAGTCTGGAAAAGCCCGGCCTGTGGTTGCTGTAAGGACTGGGTGACGCACCTGGAGCAGAACGGGTTTACAGTGCGCGTCGGCGAAGGCACTAGCGCCGCTGCCCGGCGCCGCTTTGGCATCGCGGATCAGTATGGTTCCTGTCATACCGCTGCTGTCGAAGGTTATGCCATTGAAGGCCATGTGCCCGCGCGGGAAATCCGGCGCTTGTTGGCCGAGCGCCCAAACGCCATTGGCTTGGCGGTGCCGAAAATGCCGATTGGTTCGCCTGGTATGGATGGCCCTGAATATGGCGGTGACCATGAACCTTACGATGTGCTGCTCTTGACTAAAGAGGGCGGTTCTCGCGTGTTTCAGTATTATCGTTGATCGAAGACAGTAGGTCACGAAAGGGCAAGGTCCCGACTGGCTGACCCTGCTGGAGTCGATTTCAACGGTTGGCGGTGAATAACCGATAGACCTAATTTTGCGGCGTGAGCCGCTTGACAATAAAATATGACCGGTCGTATATTAATTCCATGGCTAGACCTCGACTCAGTGCTAAAACTCGCGAACAGTTGTTGGAACAAGGCGTCGCCTCGTTTCTGAACAACGGCTTTCACGGCACCGGCCTCAAGGACGTGCTGGACAGCGTCAAGGTGCCGAAAGGGTCTTTCTATAACTATTTCGAAAGCAAGGAAGCCTTCGCCGCCGCCGCCATCCGCCATTACGCGGATTGCTTCGCGGACAAGATGCGCCGGGCGGTCGATGCCGCGCCGGACCCGTACACAGGATTGCGCCGCTTTTTCGAAGGATTGATGGCGGATTTTGAGGCGGCGGGCTACGTCGGCGGCTGTTTGATCGCCAACCTGGGCGGCGAGCTGGAAGGAAACGAGACCTGCCGCGAGACCTTGGCCGAGGCGTTCCGCGACTGGCGCGACGGCGTGGCCGAGATTTTGCGCCAGGGCCAACAACTCGGCCAAGTGCGCGCCGATCTGGACGCGACCGATCTGGCCGATTTGTTGACCGAATCCTGGGAAGGCGCGGTGATTCGGATGAAGCTCGAACGTTCGTTGGACCCGCTGCGCCGGGTGATCGCCCGGCTGTTGGACGACTATTTTCAACCTTAAAGCGCGTATTTTTTTAACCAAATTTTAAGACGACCGGTCGTTTTAAAACTCCACCCACCCTAACGGTTATTGAAGGAGAGCAACACATGTCAGCTAAAACTCGTACCGTCATCATCACTGGTTCCTCCAGCGGCATCGGACTGGCCATCGCGCGGGACTTTCTGCAAGAAGGCGCGAATGTGGTCCTCAACGGCCGCGATCCTGGGAAGCTTGACGCGGTGGCGTCCGAACTCGGAGCGCCGGATCGCGTCGCCGCCGTGGCCGGCGACATCGGCGAACGCGAAACCGGGGAGGCGTTGGCGCGCGCGGCGGTCGAGCGGTTCGGCCGGATCGACGTGCTGGTCAACAACGCCGGCACCTTCGCCTCCAAGCCGTTTTTAGAGGTGACCGAGCCGGAGTTGGACGGCTTTCTCACCGGCAATTTGCGCGGTACGTATCTCACCACGCAAGCGGCGGTTCGGCGGATGAAGCAGCAAGGAACCGGCGGGGCGATCGTCAATATCGGCACGGTGTTGATCGATCACGCGATCGGCGGTTTTCCGGCTTCCGCGGCGCTGGCCAGCAAAGGCGGCGTCCACGCGCTCACCCACAGCTTGGCGGCCGAACTCGCGCCCGACGGCATCCGGGTCAACATGGTCGCGCCCGGCGTGGTGCGCACGCCGCTGCACGCCGGCGCGAACGTCGATGCGTTCGGCGGCATCGCGTTGCTCGACCGTGTCGGCGAAGTCGGCGAGATCGCCGACGCGGTGCGCTATCTGGCGGGCGCGACTTTCGTGACCGGGCATATCCTGCCGGTCGATGGCGGCTTTATCACCGGCCGCGCTTGAAAGGCGGGAGGCGAGATCGTGAATGCTCGTTCCATCAAGCTCTCTCTCGCCGTCCGCGAGCCGCGACCTCCATCGAATCGTATAGCGTCAATCCAAGGAGACCTCCATGCCGTATGTCAATATCAAAATCACCCGCGAAGGCGGGACCACGGCGGCGCAAAAAGCGGCGCTGATCGAAGGGACGACCGAACTGCTGGCGCGGGTGCTGGGTAAATCGCCGGCGACCACGGTCGTGGTGATCGATGAGGTCGACATGGAAAACTGGGGGATCGGCGGGTTGCCGGTCGAGGAATACCGCAAGCGCCTCGCCGCTCAAGCAAAGTGAGGCTCAGGCGTCGAAGCGTTCGAGATTCGGGCGCCGATGCCTTGGCCGTTGCTTGAAACGTCGGTCGAGCAAGCGGAGCAACGGATTGAGCCGCCTGCTCCACTGATCCGGTTAAAACCCGTCCGGCGGAGATAGGAACTCAGGCGGCGCTTATTCGACGGCGATGTCAACGGTGTCGAATTGCACTAACCCCGTCGCCTTGGAGACGGACGCGCGCACGATGACGCCGACCAGCGGATCGTGCGCCACGGTCCAAACCGCGTCGGTCTCGCCGGTCACCTTGAAATCCTCGGCGGAAACCGCCGGCATGGGCGCGTAGGCATGATCGACCGGATTTTGAAAGTACAGGGCTGCGAACAGGGCTTTATAACGATCCGCGACGCGCGCTTTAAGCTGTGCTGCGGTCATCTCGGCCATTTTGGTCTCCGCGTGAGATTGGGTCGGTAAGGTGGCAAGAAAAACGAGCGCCGTGCCCAGGAGTATCGGGAGGATCGCCTCGGCGAAAAAAGGCTGTCGGTTTTGAGAGCCGCCTCGCAGTCTTCGGATCATGGTTTAACAGTCCTTAAGATGCGTGCTTTTCAGGATTTGGGTGATTTGTTTATTGTTAAAAGTGGGAAAACTGTTGGCGGGAATTTTGTGCGTGCCGTTGATCATGATGTTGCTGGTGACGGTTTCGTGGACCGGCGAGAAGGTGGAGCTCAGCAGCACATGCCCCAATTCGTGGGCCAACGTATACATGGTGCCGGTGGCTGAAACGACAACCGCCGGTTTCGAGGGATCGTGCCCGGCGCAGCCGGCCAGCGTGTTGGTGCCATCGGTGTTAATTCCGCCGACGATGAAAATCGAAATGCCGGAGCCGACCCGTCCTTTTACCAGATCGAACAGATTGTCCTGTTCGGTGTTATTTTGATCCCATTTGCACTGACCGTCGATCACCGCCAGTTTGATGGCCTGTTCCTCGGTGAGCGCCAGACACATCTGCTGGCGAATATCGAAATAGATACCGTTTGAGCCATATAGCTTTTCCGCGTAGGTAATCGCCTTGGCGTAGTCAAATTGAGGAGAGGCTAAGGTGAAGATATTCACCGGTAGTAACTTATTGCAAGCATTGCCGTGTTTATCTTTTTTCATGAGTTTCGCGCCTGAAGGATCCGGTTGAACTAGCCAGCGTTTCCAATATAAAAGCACATCTGGTGCCAGATGAGGTTAGTGATCTGATTATTAAAAATTTTGTGCTCAATATTCGGTATTTTTGAGGGTCTTGGTTTGGGTTTTATCCAGATCGGCTGATGGACCGACCACTTTGAGCCGGATCAAGGTAGCCGAATTGGCCTGCTGGATTTGCAAAGCGGATCGACAAGCTTGATGGCCGAGCTCGTGGCGTTGATCCGGCAAGCCGCGGCCGCCGGCCAAAGGTTAGAATTAATGCTTACCAACAACTTTGAAAAGGATCGTGCCCCGCCATGTCCCGCGTTCAAACCGGCCTTGAAACTCTGATCCACGACCGTCCCGAGACGGTTCGCGGCGCTCGCATCGGGGTGGTCTGCCATCCCGCCAGCGTCGACGCCGAATTGCGCCACGCGCTCGATTTGTTGCAAGCGGCGGGCGCGCGCATCGAAGCCATTTTCGGTCCCGAACACGGCGCGCGCGGCGAGGCGCAAGACATGGAAGGCGTCGAGGATATGGCGCTTGATCCTCGCTTGCGGGTTCCCGTTCACAGCCTTTACGGGGCGACTTTCGACAGTCTCACCCCGCGCCGGGAGCAACTGGCCGGGCTGGATGCGCTGGTGATCGATTTACAGGATGTCGGCGCGCGTTATTACACTTTTGTCTGGACCATGGCGCTGTGCATGGACGCGGCCGGCAAGGCGGGCGTGCGGGTGGTGGTCTGCGACCGTCCCAACCCCATCGACGGCTTGACCGTCGAAGGGAATTTGATCAAACCGGGTTTTGAATCGTTTGTCGGCTTGCACCCGGCGCCGAACCGCCACGGCTTGACGCCCGGCGAAATCGCCCGCTACGTCCAGCGTTATCGCGGCATCGAATGCGATCTGACGATCATGCCGCTGCGAGGCTGGCGGCGCGACATGTTCTTTGAGGAGACCGGTTTGCCGTGGGTCTATCCCTCACCCAACATGCCGACCGTCGATACCGCGCTGGTGTATCCCGGCATGTGTTGGGTGGAGGCGACCGAACTGTCGGAAGGGCGTGGAACGTGCCGGCCTTTCGAGGTCGCCGGCGCGCCGGGCGTCGATCCCGAACGTCTGGCGGTCGAACTGGCGCGGCGCGATTTTCCCGGCTGTCGCTTCCGCCCACTGTATTTCCGGCCCAAGTTTCAAAAACACGCCGGCGGCACCTGCGGCGGGGTGCAAATTCACATCACCGACCGCCGGCGCTTCGATTCATGCGCGGTCGGCGCGGCGTTTCTGCAAAGCGTCAAGCGCGTCGCGCCGGAGGTCTTCGCGTGGCGCGAAAAGCCTTATGAATTCGTCACGGACATCCCGGCCATCGACCTGTTGGCGGGAGATGACAAGCTGAGGCTGGCTTTGAAAGCCGGTGCTGATCTTAACGATCTTGCGGCTGAATGGGCGCGGGAGCGGGCGGCGTTTGAGGACGTGCGCCAGACTGTATCGCTCTACTAGCTTTCGGCCGCCAATTCCGGCTTGGTGTGATAGCCGCGCGGCGTATAAACCCATTTCCCCACCCGCCGGGTTTCGCTGTTGCCGACCATGACCAGCGACAGCATGTTCAAAGGCTCCGGATCCAACTCGCCGAGCGTGGTAACGGTCAGTTGCTCGCCTTTGCGGGTGATGTTGAAGGCGATGATGACCGGTGTTTCCGGCTGGCGGTAGCGCAGCAGGATTTTCCGAGCCTCCGACAGTTGCCACGAGCGTTTGTTGGAAACCGCATTGTAAAACGCCACCGCGAAGTCGCCTTGACCGGCCAAGTCGATCCGCTTGGCGATCAACTCCCACGGCGTCAGCAAGTCGGATAGCGAAATCACGCAAAAGTCGTGGGCCAGCGGCGCGCCGGCTCGCGCGGCGACCGCCTGCATCGCCGAAATACCCGGAATCACCTCGATGTCAACCGTCGCCCATTCCGGTTTGGGCTTGCGCGCCAGCAGCTCGAAAACCACCGTCGCCATGCCGTAGATGCCGGCATCGCCGCTGGAAATCAACGCGGTGGTCTTACCGCTGGCGGCCAGATCGAGCGCCAGCGCCGCACGGGCCAATTCCTCGCCCATCGGTGTCTTGTGGCGGGTCTTGCCTTCAGTCAGGGGACCGAGCAGGTTCAGATACAGGCCGTGGCCGGCCAGCTCGGTGCAGGATTCCAGCGCCGCATGGGCGGCGGGGCTCAAGTGTTCCAATCCGCCGGGACCGGCGCCGATGATGTAAAGTTGATTCATTAAGGGTTGATTTATTAAGGCTTGGTAAAAACGGATTGACTTTCCCTCCAGCGGAAGGGGGCAGCTTAAGGGTAACCGAACGGGACCGATCATGAATAGAGCGCCGGAGCGTATCGTGAAGGATTGCAACAGCGGCCGCCTCATCCACCATCCGGATTTCCCGTCGCGCCACATCGCGCCCCGCCATGTGGATGTGTGGTGTCCGCCGGCCGCCGCCGCGGACTCGGCGCTGCGTTATCCCGTCATTTACATGCACGACGGGCAAAATCTATTCGATCCGGCCTGGTCGTTCATCGGCGTGGATTGGGGCGTGATCGAAGCCATGACCGGCCTGATGCAAACCAGCGGACATCCGGGCGCTATCGTTGTGGGCATCTGGAACAGCCCCCAGCGCTGGCGGGATTATATGCCGGCCAAGCCCTTGTACTTGCCTGAAGGCCGAGAACTATTGGCGGCTTTCAGCGAGCAAGCCGGCGGGGAACCGCTGTCGGACGGCTACCTCCGCTTCATCGTCGCGGAGCTCAAACCGTTTATCGATGCAACCTATCCGACCCTGGCGGACCGCTCCAGCACCTTCCTGATGGGGTCCAGCATGGGAGCCCTGATTTCGCTGTACGCGCTCGCTGAATGGCCCGATCTGTTCGGCGGAGCGGGCTGCCTGTCGACTCACTGGCCGATTGGCGAGCAAGTATTGCCAGAATATTTCGCCATATCCTTACCAAAACCGAGTATTTATAAGTTATATTTTGACTACGGAACAGAAGATTTAGATAGAAATTATGAGGATTTTCAGATACAGATGGATCGATTTTTACAAAAAATGGGCTATCAGAGGGGGCGGGACTGGCTCACATTGAAATTTCGGGGCGCCGAGCATTCCGAGCGGGCTTGGCGTGCGCGCCTACAGATTCCGTTGGCGTTCCTCCTGGGTATCGAGAGCGTGTGGCTCGATGAAGCGCGGGAGCGTCACTGCTGAGAGGCTGCTTGGGAAAAGTCCTCGTTACTCTTAAAGGTATGAGCGATGTTTAGGCAAGGTAATCATGCGGAACTATCCAGCGCCTTGGACGCCATTGGGTCGAGCTTGGCTATTTTTGAACTCCAAGGCGGAACAAGTCATTTCAGATTTGTCAGCGCCAACGCCCTCTATGAAGAAATCATTGAAAGGCCGGTTTCTGAATGTATTGGCAAGACCCTGATTGAAATTTTACCGCGCTATGTGGAAAAACAGCTCAAAGCTTTTTTTCGGAATTGCCTGAACGAACAGATTTCCCAAGAAAGTGAAATGGTCATCGAAAGAGATGGCGTTACCCGCTGGTGGCGCATAATCGCTTCGCCGGTTTTTTCAATGGGTGATGAGCACAAGCGGGTGATCAATACGTGCATTGAAATCACCGACAAAAAACTGTTGGAACGACAGCTCAATATTACCAGACAGCGTTTTCAGGCCGTCATCGAAAATGCGTATGATGGCATCATCACCATCGATGAAAAACACACCATCAAATTGATGAACGAAGCCGCGCGAGATATTTTCGGGGTGAGCGAAACGGACGTGCTCGGCAGCAATCTCAGTCGTTTCATCCCTTTGCGATATCGGACCAAGCACTCTGAATATGTCGCCTCGTTTCGCGGTTCCGCAGTGGACGCCCGGCCGATGCATTCGAGAGTCGCGGTGACCGGGCTGCGGGCTGACGGCAGTGAAGTCCCGTTGGAAGTGGCGATTTCCAAGATCAGGGTCGGCGCTGACATCGAAATGACTGCGGTGCTGCGGGATATTTCGGAACGAGCCAGATTGATCGACGAACTGTCCAGAGCGGCCACTCAGGATGCCCTAACCGGGCTTTATAACAGACGGTTCACCACCGGAATTTTAAACAAGGAATTGGAGCGGTGCAGACGGTTCAAGCGCAACTTGGGAATTGCGATGATCGATTTGGATGACTTCAAAAAGATCAATGACACGTATGGCCATGTCTATGGGGATGCCGTTCTTAAAATGATAGCGGAAATACTGTCAAAAAATGTTCGAGAAATTGATACATCCTGTCGCTGGGGAGGCGAGGAATTCATCGTGCTTCTGCCAGAAGCCAATTTTGAAATGGCCGCCGCATGGGCAGAGCGCGTCCGTAAAATCATCGCCTCCACCCATGTTAAAAGCCACGACGAGCAGGCCATCCACGTTACTGCCAGCTTCGGAGTAGCCGCCACTAACGGGGAAGAGCCAACGCTGGAAAGTCTGATGCAAAAAGTCGATAAGGCCCTTTATAGTGCAAAAGAAAATGGTAAAAATTGCGTTTGTGGGCTTTAATAATCACTCATCACACGTCCCCTTGTTATCAAAATGATCGGGTTGATTGCTCCAACCGATTTGGCCTTTTTTATTGCCGATCTTTACCCACCAAATCGACGTTGGCCTACGAATAATTTTCAGGTTGCTCATGCCCTCAAAATTTCTCACTCTTTTTCCTCTATACCAAATCTTATAAATATCTTTTCCCAGCGGCGTCAACAAATAAACAGTTTCATCTTTTTTTGCCGGCTCGTCGTTCAGAGTCATGGCTTTCAGCAATTTTGCTTCGCCCGCTTCATCAGTAATAACCACGCCTGTCAAGCCGTTGACTGTGTCATACTTTTTAGCTGTAAACACAACGGGCGCGTTTTCCGTCCGCGCGGTTCTGATCGGTGTATCTTTCTTAACAGTCCATTCCCGATAGCGACAGCATTCGAAAGGGCAGACGCCGTGATCTTCAAAATTCGTGGGATGAAACATATAAGGCCTTGCCGAAGGCGCGCATGAAGCCAGCAGGGCGGCTGAAGTAAGCCAGTATTTGAACTGTTTCATGACCGCCTCTTGAGAGCATGAAACCAGCAACGACGCTCGGCAAGTAGCTTCGATCCTGGTACTTTTGCGCCGGTCCGAATGAGCGTGCTCGAATCACTTTAGGGCAGCTTTTTACGCACGGGTTCCGCACAGGAGCGATCGCGCGTGGGATTGTTCGCAATCGCGGCGCCAATTTCCCAGGCCGCGATCCCACCCGGTATCCGATGAAACAATGGATGGGTTTCTGGCAGCTCGACGGACCACAGGCTGGCCAGCCAATCGGGAGCTCTCAATGTCAGCTTGGCTCGCAAGTGATTCCATTCGTGCTCGATTTGTCCAAGGCTGGCTGGAATCGACTCCCATTCACCCGGTGGGCCGATCTTGTGACGGTTGAAATGATAGCCACGGCGACTGGCTTCATCGCAAATGACTGTCAGGTACTGAGCGATTTGCCGAGTCGGCGCCGCGCATTCGCGAAAGCGCGCCAGTTGCGGATGACGTTGATAGCCTTTGGTTTGCTGGCGTAACACGGCTTGCGCGAGCAGAGCTTCGCGCCAGAGGGCTAGCAGGCCTTTTGTGTCGAGGTATTTTGGATGCAGCGTCCACAAACGCATGACTTTTAGACCGACGACCCGACAGGGTAGGATGTTCGGGATTCAAGCGATTCATAACCTGCCGCCGTTGGTTTAGGATAAGGGCATTGCCGTTTGCTCGGTTGTGGCGACCGAGGCCGCAGTTGAAGGTTGGATGTCAGGAGGGAAACCATGCTCGGCATTATTCCATTTTCTAGCCAATACGCTAACGGTGTTGTCGAGGTCATTCTTCCGATTCAGCAATCTGAGTTCGATATCCCCATCACGCTTGCGGCGCAACCCGATTTGCAAGACATTCCCGGTTTCTACCAGCAGGGTAAGGGCAATTTCTGGATCGCCTTGGATGGTCAGGACGTGGTGGGCACGGTCGCCTTGCTCGATATCGGCAACAATCAGGCCGCCTTGCGCAAGATGTTCGTCAAGGCTACGCATCGCGGTCGGCAGCAGGCTGTTGCCAAACAGTTGCTCGATACGCTCTTGACATGGTGTCACACGCAGGGAGTTCTGGAAGTCTACCTCGGTACGACGGCGAAGTTTCTAGCCGCCCATCGATTTTATGAGAAGAATGGCTTTGGCGAGATCATGCGCGATGCGCTACCGACGAACTTTCCGGTGATGGCGGTCGATAGCCGATTCTATCGTCGGAGTCTGTAAGGCGGTCAGATTGCTACCAAATCTGCTGAGGTAAGTCTGCTGAGCCGAGACATCGGCCCCCGATGGAGCAAACAGTCAGGCCGGATGTAGTGTATCCATGCCAAGCCTGTGGTAAGACCCTTTCCACTCGTACCCCTTCATTTCAACTCACTATCCAAAAAAGCCATCCGAGTTTGTCCGAATTGTTAGCAATCCGGCAAGTTTCCGCTCTAGGCTACACTAACGCGCCAGTCGCCTACCGATCTCGTTGATAACAGATTCCACTCATGCCCTTAATCAGCTTCGATAATCTCTCCATCGCCTTCGGCGCGGAAAAACTGCTGGATTGCGCCAGCTTTCAGTTGGATGCGGGCGAGCGGGTCTGCCTGATCGGGCGCAACGGCGCGGGCAAGACCACCTTGTTGCGGCTGCTGGCGGGCGAAATCCACGCGGATGGCGGTGAGATCTGGCGGCAGCCGGGTTTGCGCATCGCCACGTTGGCGCAGGAGTTGCCCGCCGATACCACCGCCACGGTGTTTGATATGGTCGCCGGTGGCTTGGAAGGGCTGGGCGATTTACTGGCCGATTACCACGACGCGGCGCTGCGCCTGACCCACGACCACGCACCGGAGCAGATGCGCCGGATGGAACGCTTGCAGCACGAACTGGAAGCGCGTGACGGCTGGCGCTGGCAGCAGCGGGTCGAAACCGTCATCAGCCGCCTGCAACTGCCGGCGGATACGCCGCTGGCGGAACTGTCGGGCGGGTGGCGGCGGCGGGTGCTATTAGGGCGGGCGCTGGTGCGCGAACCCGATATCCTGTTGCTGGACGAGCCGACCAATCATCTCGACTTGGAAACTATCCAGTGGCTGGAAACCGAATTGCTGGAATTTCGCGGCGGGCTGCTGTTCGTCACCCACGACCGCGCCTTACTGCAACGGCTGGCGACCCGCTTGCTGGAGTTGGATCGCGGCGCGCTGACTTCCTGGCCGGGCGATTATGCCGCCTTTGTCGAGAAAAAAGCCGCGCTTCTGGAAGTGGAAGCCCGCCACCAGGCTAAATTTGACAAGAACTTGGCGCAGGAAGAAGTCTGGATTCGGCAGGGCATCAAGGCGCGACGCACCCGCAACGAAGGTCGGGTGCGGGCGCTGTACGCCCTGCGCGAAGAACGCCGCCAGCGCCGCGAGCAACAGGGCAAGGCCAGCTTTGCGCTAGAGCAGGCGGAGCTGTCCGGCAAGTTGGTGATCGAGGCGCAACATCTCCAGTACGCCTGGCGGGACGAACCGCTGCTCCGCGACTTCTCGACTCGCATCCTGCGCGGCGAGCGCATCGGCCTGATCGGCCCCAACGGCTCCGGTAAGACCACGCTGTTGAATCTGCTGCTCGGTCGCCTGTCGCCAGATCGCGGCCAGGTACGGCACGGCACCAAACTGGAAATCGCCTATTTCGATCAACTACGCGAACATCTCGACCCGGAGCAGACCGTGCTGGATAGCGTTGCGGGCGGACGGGAGACGATTGAGGTTAACGGCCAGCGGCGGCATATCATCGGCTATCTCGGTGATTTTCTGTTCACTGCGCAACGGGTGCGCTCGCCGGTCAAATCACTGTCCGGCGGCGAGCGTAACCGGCTGTTGCTGGCGCGCTTGTTCACCCAACCGGCCAACTTGCTGGTGATGGACGAGCCGACTAACGATCTTGATCTGGAAACGCTGGAATTGCTGGAAGAACTGCTGCTGGAGTACACCGGTACGCTGCTGTTGGTCAGCCACGACCGGGCATTTCTGGATAACGTGGTGACCAGTTGTCTGGTGTTTGAAGCCAACGGCCGGATTCAGGAATACGTCGGCGGTTACAGCGACTGGCTGCGCCAGCGCGCCTCACCGGAACCCCCGCCCGTTGTGAAACCAAAACCTGTTCCTGCACCATCGTCCAAACCCTCGAAACCGACGGCGGCGGGCAAATTGAGCTACAACGAGCGGCGTGAATTGGAGCAATTGCCCGCTCGCATTGAGGAACTGGAACAGCGCCAGCAGGAATTGCACGCCCTGACCGCCGATCCCGCTTTTTATAGACAGGATGCGGCTGTGGTGGCGCAGCAGTTGGAAGCATTAAAAAAACTGGAAGCGGAATTAGAAACGAGTTATGCGCGGTGGGAAGTATTGGAAGGGCGGGGTGGGGTTTGAGATCAAATAGGAGAAATGGTAATGGGATTGATTGATGAAGCGATGCAAAATTCTAAATGCATCATTAGCGTTATCGGGAGTCATGCTGGAGAAGGCATAAACAATATTCTGGATAGAAAGAAAGCTGATATTCAAAAAATAGGTAAAACATTTTGGATTGTTAAATCAAGCACAATATCGCCTTCAGAAGTTCAAGGTATTTGTAATGCAACCCCGATATATACACTATTTATCGGACCAGCGAGCAAAGGAGGCGCTAAAGATACCAAGAATGAAACGGTAGCTAAATCCTATTCAGAAGATTATAGGATATGGCATCCACTTCCAGAACATCTAACACCGGTTACCGGCAAATTGGATTCACAAACAACTGCTCTTGTTTTTGACAGAATTGAAACCGGTTTTGATGAAATGATTAATTTATGGGATTACAGTGAGCAAGACGATCAACCACTGAAATTAAGTCTTGGTCGCTCCACGACTCATGCTATACAGAAAGATCCCAAAAATCATCCTGATCGGATGAAATCACCTCATCGTAAATTAATTGCTATAGCGCGATTGGTGAAGCCTTATGCTGTGTGGGTTGATTCAAAGTTAAAATTTGGTGTGGACTAGCGGTGTATTTCATCAGGTGGTGTTTCTGCTGGTTCAGCGGGTTCATGACCTAGATTGACGCCAACGCTTGCCCCCATCCCAACCCCCATCCCAGTGCCCATTCCACCCTCCATACCACCCCCTTTGCCACCGCCACCCCCCGCTCGATTCGCGCCGCCTGCACCGCTGTCACCGCCTCGGCCGCCGCTGGCGCTCGGCCGCAATGGCCCCTGGCTGGGGATAATCAGGCTGGGAGGAATCGGCGCTAGATCGAGCGCCTGGCGGGTGAAATTGCGCAACGACACCACTAACTCAGCTAGCTCGACTTTACGACCAGCCACCATTTCGGTCGCGGCGTGCGCGGCCAGCCGAACTTGTTCGTCCGTGCCCAGCAGGATGACATCCGATAAGGCTGCTTCGACCGCATCGCGGATGCGGCGGCGACGTTCGGAACCCACGTAAGGCTGGCCGTCACCGCTCGCGCGCGTTGATTCGCTGCCGTCTTCAGCCACATCAGCCGCCATTTCCATCTGACGCAGTTGCCGCAAGTGGCTGGGATCGACCGACAGTTCGCCGGTGAATGACCCGCCCAACGTCTTGTAAGCAGCGATGAGGGTGCGCAGGCGTTCGTTGATCTGGCGGTTTTCGCGCTCGCGCCGCCGCTGGATGGTTTGCATGAAAATCAAACGAATACCGACCGCAATCAGCGTCACCACGATCAGCCCAAACAGGGTAGACGCTAGGGTGTTCCAGGAACTGAAGTCGAGAGCGCCGCGCATGGGAAGGCGTTATATCCTATTGTTATTATGGAAAATCCTATGGGCTGGGATCATTGCGGTCCGGACGGTAGCTGAACGTGGTTTGTTCGAGGCCACGATTACCACAGAGTTCGCACGGGGTAGGCTTGAATGTGGCTATCCGGGGTCAGCAGAGTCAAACTGTCGGCAATGGCTTGACAAATCAACATCCGATCAAAGGGGTCTTGATGATGCTTGGGTAACCGCCGTAATTCGAGGACGGCGGCTTCATGGAGTTCCAGCGAGAGGATGTCATGCTTGTCGCGCTCGGTCGGAACATAAATATGGGGTGGTTCTGCTAGGGGTAGCCGTCCCAAACCATGTTTGATTGCGATTTCCCAGACAGAGATCACACTGAGATAAAGCGTATGCGATGAATCAGTGATGAAGGCTTGGGCGTTAGCTGACAATTGCTTGGGATCGCGTACGATCCAGAGAAAGACGCAGGTATCGAGCAGGATGTTCATTCAGTTTCGCCAGTGAAGGCGGCCAGGAATTCTGCGGGCAAGGGATCGAAGAACTCAGGCGGTAGTTCGGTACCGCAATCCGCCGCCAGACCTAGAGGGCGTGGTCGGGTACGCGGCTTAGGTAGCGGGCGAATTTCAGCGATGGGAATGTTGCGTTTACATAACAGGATGGTTTCGCCTTGCTCCAGGGCAGGCAGATAACGAGACAAGTGGGTTTTGGCTTCGTGGATGTTGAGCTTGATCATGGGCTGATATATGGTCCATAACTTAGTTTAGTGTAGTATGATATTGTTTTTATGTAATTTGCAAGTTTTGAGGATCAGTTTTTAGAACCTCAGTGATATGGGTGATGATTCATCCGCCCCGCCTCTTGTTCACCTGAAGAACTCGGAGTAAATGATTGTGAAGAATGATTCTATCGTTGATGAAGTTCGGAATAATGGTTTGGCGCTCATTGCACAATGTAATAATGATATTGAAGCTATTTTCAAAGCTCTCAAGGCGAGGGAGAGAATATCAGAACGCAGGGTTGTCAATCGTGAGCCGCGCCGATTGCCGCCAAACAGCCATGCAGAGAAAATTGAGCCACAAAGCGCATCAATCGTTTAGTGTGTGATGGGTTTCTTTGAGGTGTAACCATGCAATGCGTCATCAATTCATCGGGCGAGCGAGTTTCAGTGATTTTGCCTATTGCTGAATATTAGACTTTACTAAGCCAATCTTCTGGAAACAAAACCGCCTACCTACTGCGTGAGCCAAACGGAAGTATGCTACTAAAACGCATTGAGGATATTTTTTAAGACTGTAATTATATTTAATGGTTATATTAATCTAGGGAGTAGGTGTTTGAATATCTTTTTGGATGAGTCAGGATCATTTGTCAGTGCATCCAAACCTGACTCTTGGAATTCAATTGCCGCTTATATGAGTCCAGAATGTGATAGACGATACATAGAGAAAATTTTGGCAGGCATAAGGAGATCAGTTGGCAACATCATGACTGCCGAGATAAAGCTCAAGCACCTAAATGAATTACAGTATTTTAAATTTCTTAAGCAGCTTGCTAGTTTAAATGGGGTTGTTTTCGCGGTTGCTACTGATGCAGGGATGAATCTACCTAATGACATTTTAGAGCATCAGAAAATTCAGGCTGAAAAAATAATAAAACATAAAGAAAAGATGTTGCATCAAACAGCTCGTGAAGGACTTCAGGCTCTTTCTGATCAGTTGAATACTCTTGCGCCTCAACTATACGTTCAGCTTCATTGTCAGATTAACTTGATGGCGACTATCATTAATAATGGTGTACTTTATTTTGTTCAAAGACATCCTCGAAGTCTTGGTTATTTTCGTTGGAAAATTGACCAAAAAAATTCAACTCGAACAGAGTATGAGAAAGCCTTTGTGTCGCTTACTCCAGCTTTGTTGCAATCAATTTCTCTTAGAAAACCAATGTTAATGTTAGAAGGGTGTGATTACTCTGCATTTAGTCGGTTCGATTACAGTGCAGAGGAAAAGCCCACATATCTGCGTGATACCTATGGTGTCGAAATTAATGATGATGCGGCAACAAACATAGGTATGTTAATTCGAGAAAATCTCAAGTTCGTTGATTCCTTGAATAGCCATGGGGTACAGATCGCAGACCTTTTGGCATCAGGTATACGTCGATGCCTACGACAAGAGTTTGGCGATAATGAAGGTGCGGCTGAGTTGTTAGGTAAGCTTATGGTTCAAAACTATCGAGATCACCCACCTATACAATTTTTAGGATTCTCTAAATTAGAGCATAAGGTAGATACTGGGACAGCACGACTGTCCAGAATTATGGAAAACAATAGTCGTCCCATGCTTATAAGTTAGTTATCGGAACCAAAAAATCTAACTTCTCAGTCTCCTCTCCACCCTCCGCAAACTCTTAAACGCCAACGCCCGAATCGCGCCATCTTCACTCTTATTCGTCAAAATCCCTTCCAACGCACTTTTAGCGGCATCGCCGCCCAGGCGACCTAATGCCGCAATCGCGCTGGAGCGGGCCGCGTTGCCCACCGTGGTAGCGCGATGGATCAAGGCGGCGGCGTCCTGCTGTTCCAGGACAATCGGCAGCACGGTTTGCCGCTGTTCAGCGGTCGTTAGCCAACGACTATCCGTATTCGGCAACGCCGCCCGCAACACCGGCCGCAACGCCGCGCCGTCCACGCTGGCCGATTTTTCCAGCACCGGCAATGCCGCCTGACTGTTAAGCCGCGCCAATGCCGCGCTGGCCGCCGCCCGCACGTCGGGATCGACATCGGCCAACAACGGCAGCAACAACGCCTGATCGCTGGCGTCGCCGCAGTCGGCCAAACCGCGCAAGGCTTCACAGCACACCGCGTTGGGAATCTGCCCATCAGCCAGCGCCGCGCGCAGCGCGGGAGCCGCTTTCAACTGCAACTGCCGCGCCGCCCACAAACCGGCCTGCCACGCTTGTGCCTCGCTTGCGGCCTGTTCGCGCCAGTGATTTTGCTCCGCCTGCCGCCAGCCGTCGGCGGTGCGTTGCAAAGCGGTCTGCACCGCATCGGCTAATTCCGCTGCGCCGCTGTTGCCCGCCAACCAAGCCGCTTCCGCCCGCGTCGCCGCCGAATCGCTGCCTAGCAGCGTCCGCAGCGCATCGGTCGAGAAATGCTGCCGACGGATCAAACCGCGCCGCAGCCGTTGCCGCACCTGCTGATCCTTCACTACCCCCAGCCGCTGGGTCAGGGTGTCGGGATCGCCCTGCCGCGCCAGGAAGCGGGCGGCGGGGCGGCTGATTTCGGCATGTTCGCTGTTCAACGCCAGCAGATTGACCTGGGTGGCATCGTGCGGATACAGCTTTTGCAAGGAATCCAGCCCGGCCTTGCGCAATCCGGCATCGCGTTGATGCAGCAGGGTTTCCAGCACCGGTTCCGAGGCGGTCGCACCCAGTTCGCCCAGTTCGGCGGCGGCCCGCTGCCGGGCGTTGTTATCCTCATACGGATCGCTGGTCAGGCGCTCCAACAGGGCGCGGCTGCGCTCATCGCCAATCCGCCGCAAACCGCGCAGCGTGCGCCAGCGCAAGTCGCCAGAACCTTCGCGCGCCAGCCGTTCCAGACTGTCGCGGAGGCGCTTTTGTTCGTCGGCATCAGCCAGACGTGGCAGCAGCGCGCCCAAGGCTTCAGCGGCGTCCGGGGCCAAGGCACGATCATCGGCGGGAATATCGGCACGCGGGTCAAGCAATGGTTCCAGATACTCCAGCGCGCGCCGGTCGCCCAATTCGCCCAGCGCGGCGATGGCCCGTTTCCGCTCCGGTTCCAATCCGGCTGTGAAGGCCAGCAACAAAGGTTGGAAGGCTTCCGGCCGTTGCTGGCGGGCCAGCCCTTCAGCAGCAGCCAGCAACAGTTCGCGCCGACCTCCGGCCAGCGCCCGCGTCAGCGGCTCCAGACTTGCGCCGGGCACGCCGATGACGATGCGTTGCGCCAGTTGCGCACACGCCTGGGCGCGAATCGCTTCGTTGCGGTCGTCCAGCAAGCGCACCAGCAGGGTTTCGGCGGGCTTGGCGTCCAGCAGCGCCAGCACGTCGATGACGCGGGCGCGAATCGCCGGGTTGTCGTGATCGAGCAGCGGCGGCAGGGCTTGCAGCGCCGGGGCTTCCTGATAATTCGGATAGCGTTTGCCATCGGCGCGCTTTTGCTCCGGTTGCGCCGGATCGCGCAGCAGTTGCAGCAGGATGTCCAGCATCAGCCCATGCTGGGCGGCGTGTTCCTTGTCGAGCAGGCCGCGACCCAGCAAGGGCAGGGCGGCGAGATGGCCGATGCGGCCCAGCGCACGCAGCAGCGCCGAACGGTCGGCGGTTTTATCGGGATCATCATCCAGCCGGGCAATGATCGCATTCGCGGCTTGCTCCGCCGTTTGCGGGTTGGGCCGGGCGTGGGTTAGCGTCACCAACGCTTCCAGGGCGCGATTGGCGATGCGGGGTTCGGCGCGTAAGGCGCTCGCCAGCACCTCCAGCGCCAACGCTTCGCCACGCTGGGCCAAACCGACGGCGGCGCGCAGCCGCAATTCCTCGTGCTCGCTTTCCAGAGCGCGGGTCAGCGCCGCCGCCACCCGTGGATCGCGCTCATCCAACAGCCGATCCACCACCGTCAGGCGCAAGTCGTCGAAGCGGCTGTTGAGCGCCAGCAGCCACGGTTCCAGACTGCCCGCCGGATACAGCCGGGGCAGTTGCTCCAGCGCATGGCGGCGCACTTCGGCGCTGGCGGCGTTGACCGCGCCTTGCGCCAGTTCCCGCGCGCGGCTGTCGCCGTTACTGGCCGCGGCCAGCAGCTTGTCGAAAGCGGCGCGGCCGATGTCGGCGGCGTCGAGATTTAAAGCCAGCGCTAGCGGTTCCAGCGGCTGGGTGGGATGCAGTTCCAGCAGCGCATTCAACGCCGCCTGGCGCACCAGATGATGCGGGTCGCTCAAGGCTTGCCGCAGCACCGGCAACACCGCGTCGCGGCCGATGTCGGGTTGCTGGGCCAACGCGGCGAGGCGGGCGATGCAGTCGCGCCGCACCCGCTGATAGTCGTCCGGCCCCTTGGCGACCGGCGCTTGCCGGATCAACCCGGCATAGGTGCCAAACGCCAGCCGCCATAGTTCGGCGGCGCTGGCCTGGCCGTCCTTGGGTGGGCGACGACCGCCACCCGCGAAACGCAACACGGTCAATAACCGCTGGGTCGCCGAACCCGCCTCCGACTTTTGCGGACGACCGAACAGGCCGCGAATCCAGCCGGTCTTGCGTTCCAGTCGGGTTTCAGTTTCCGGCGCGGTCGGCGGCGGGGCGGCGTCAGTAGCGATGTCGGCCAACCGTTTGGCCTCGCGCCAGAAACTTTCCGGCTGCGGGCGCAAGCCGAGAATCTGGGCGGCGGCGTAACGGCGGGCTGGGGAATCACTGGACAGGGCGTTGACCACGGCGTTCAACAGTCGCGGGCGCTGGCCGGCGTCCGGCCAGTTGCGCATGTCGCTGGCTTTTTCCGGCTGGCGCGGGCCGATCAAATCCAAGCCCCATTGCCCCAAATCCTCATCGCGCAACCGCGCTTCCAGCACGCGGGCGGCGGCGTAGCGGATTTCCGGCGAACTGGCGCTTAAAGCGCTGACCAGCAAATCTGGCTCCAGGCGGGCGCGGGCCAGAGCGATATCGCGGGCGACGATCACGGCGAAGGTCAGTTCCTGCAACTCGCGCTCGCTGTCTTCCAAACCCTGCAACAACCCTTGTACGCCATCGCCACCGAGGGCGACGAAGCTGTACAACGCACCGCGCCGAATCGGCAGATGCTCGTGGCGTTGGGTTCCGGCCAGCACCGGCAAGGCGCGGGTATCGCCCAGTTTCGATAGACCGTCGGCGGCCCAACTGCGCACCGCCAGATCGGCATGGGCCAGCGCGTCCAGTAGCGGTTGCGGGTTGGCGCTCTGGCAGGCGGCGGCCAGCCCGCGCGCGCCGTGTTCGCGCACCAGCGGGTCGTCATCGTTGAGCAGCATGGTTAAAAACGGAATGCTGCTTGGGTCGCCGACATCGGCCAACGCGGCGGCGGCGCGCTGGCGTAACCCATCGCTGGGCCGGTCGCGCGAAGCGGGGGTGATGCTGAGCAGCGCTTGCATCGGCCCGACCGCGCGGGCGTCGCGGCGCTTGCCGCACAACTCGCCCGCCCGCACCCGCAGCAGGTAAAACGGACTGTCGAAAGCCAGCGCGAAAGCGTGGGCGTCGGTCGGCAATAATTTATCCATCGCTTCGATGGCGGCGATAAACTGGGCAACGTGCTCGACTTGCAGCAATTCGATCAGCCGACTGCGCAAGGTGTCGGCGGATGACGCTTCCAGCGCACCCTTGAGACCGGCCAGCCGCACGTCGGCGGCGGGCGAGTTGAGAGCGGCGAGGTGGTATCCGGGGCGCTTCTTGTCGGCGTCCTCCTTGGTCAGCGCCTCGTAAGCGGCTAGACCCACCTGGGCGGCGCTGTCGGCGACGCGGGCGATCAGCAATTCCTTGGCCCAAGCGCGGGACTGGCGCAGTTGCCGGGCCAGTTCCTCGACCGCCCAGCGGCGCACGTCGGCGTGGACGGACGCCACCGCCCGCCGCAGCGTGGTTTCCGGGCGCTTGCTGTGCCAGGCCCACAAGGTGCGCATCGCCTCGCGCCGGGCGTCCTCGGCTTCGTCGTCGAGTGCCTGACCGAGCAGGGCGTCGATCCGATTCGCCAATTCGGCGGGGGCGGTCGTACCGTGCTTGACCAGCAATTGCAGGGCGCGGGCGCGGATGTCGCCTGATGGGGTGCGCAGGGCTAATTCAGCGAGATCGATGTCGCCCGCCGGGCCTTCCGGTTCAGCGAGTTTCAGCAGGCCGTCGAAGGCTTCGGCGCGGACTTGGGCGTCTTCGTCGTTCAACAGCCATTGCAGGCGCGCGCGCAAGCGCGGATCGCCCGCTAGATTGCTGATCGCGGGAGCAATAAAGCGCGTGATTTGCCGACGCATGGCGGGGTTCGGCTCGCGGCTCAACTGCAACAGCGCGCCGCTGGCCCGCTCGTCGCCCAGCCAGCTCAAACACAAGGCGGCTTGCAAGGCCATGTCCGGCTGGCGGCAAGCCAATGCGGTGAACAGCGGTTCCAGAGGCTGTTCGCTCGCGGTGGCGGCGCTGGCGTCCTCAGCGACGCCTTGCGCCTTGAAGTCATCCAAAATTTTACTGATGTCGCTGCCCTCGCCGCGCAATCGCGCAGCCAGCACCGGATAGGCCATTACTCCGATCCAAAACGCGGCGCGGCGCACTTCGAATTGATCGTCGTTGAGCGCCTGATCGAGCAGGCGACGACCGTCCGGGGTCGCACCGAGCTGGCGCCGACCGAGCCGGATCAACACCGCGCGGCGGATGTCGGGCGAGCCGCGCTCGAAAGCGTTTCGCAGCGGCGCAACGCTGGCGGCGGGTTCCAGCGCCAGCAGGGCGTCGAGCGCCGCTTCCCGGACTTTTTCCTCGCCATCGTTCAGCCGCTCGTTGAGCCAGCGCGGAATCAGCGGCGACGCCTGCCGCCGTTCGGCCAATTGCTTGACTGCGTATAGCCGTAAATCGGCGTGGCGACTGCCGAGCGCCGCGTGCAGGGCAGCCAGCGGGTTGTCGGTCTCGATCTGCTCCAGCGCGGTCAAAGCGGCCTTGCGCGCGCCGGGATTGTCGTCGTTGAGCGCCTGCGCCAGCGCCGGACGGCTGCGGCGGCGTTGGGTCTTGCCCAGCCATTGCGCGGCCTCGATCCGCTGCGGCGGACGCGAATCCTGCGCCAGCACCCATTCCAAGCCTTCCCGTGCTTCGTCCTCGGCCAGTTGCGCCAGCGCGTCCAGCGTGGCGGATGAGGAACGGGTGGCTTTCACCTCATCCAGCAGCCGTTGCAGGCGCGAATCCCAGACTTCGGGATTGCCGGATGGATTGCCGTCCTGATTGATCGTGCTCAGCCAGAGTTGCCGCTGTTCGGTGACGGCGACCAGCGTTCCGCCGCGCTGTTCCGGCTTGGCTTGCGGTTGGGCCTCGACCAGCGCCAGCGCGCGGGGATCGCGGCCAATCGGCACGGTGCGCGGCTTGCGCCGTTGATCCAGCATCCAGATTTTCAGTTCGCCGTCCGCGCCCAGTGAGAACAGGCGGCGCGGCAGTGGTCGGTTCTGCTCGTCGGTCAGCGCCGCACTGAACAGCAGGGCGCGCACCGGCCCCTGATGGGCGGCGTCACCGCTGCGGTCTTCCTCGTCAATCGCGCCTTCCAGGAAGCAGACGCGGATGGAGCCGTCGCCGCACCCGGCCACGATGCGGCCATCGCCGGTGAAGGCGAGGGCTTCGATGCCGCGTTCGCCGCAGGGCATGACGCGGAGTTCGGCCTGGGCGAGATTCGCCAGCGGCAGCACGTAAATGGTGTTATCGGCCCCGGCGGCGGCCACGCTGGCGCTGGCGGCATCGACCGCCACGGCGCGCAAAGGCTGCTCGCTCAAGCGGCTCTGAGCGGTTTCGCGCAACTGGATTTTTTCACCTTCGGCAACGATTTCGTGCAGCTTCAGTATGCCGTCTTCACCGACGCTGACGGCCTGCTTGCCGAACGTCGCTAATCCGTGAATCGCCCCGGTGTGGGCGGCTTGCCGGGTGTTCGGTGCTTCGCCGTTGCCGTCGGTGCGCCATAGCGCCAGCGCACCGTCCGCCGTACCCGCCAGTAACAAGCCGTCCTCGCTGAAGGCCAGCGCGGTGGCGGCGGATTCTAGCGGGGCGCTGAAGCGAGCGTTGAGCTTGGGCAGTTGCAGCAGATGAACGCTGGATTGGGTGACGCCTGCGGCGTCGCGGCGACCGCCCACAGCCAGCAGTTTGCCGCTGGCGGCGACGGCCAACAGGCGTTCAATGTAGGGCGCGTATTGTTTGGCCACGGGCGGCTCCTTGCTGGATAGCTTTCAATTGAATTGGATAATGTTAAACAACCTAAATCAGCTAAGCAGGTTCATCATTTTCTGGACTGGGTTTTTTGAAACCATCATGGATATTTTCTTCTAATTGCTTGGCAAATGATTGGCCCCAAAGCCAGCGATCTTTATCGCGCAGGGATAAGTTTTTAGGAGTGCTTTCTATGACAGCGGCTCGATAGGCAATATAGCCATTCCATCGTTCCTCAAACTTTGTTTTGTTATCGAGGCCGTGGAAATTTTTCAAAACATCACATGCCCGAATATCATAAACAGTGAATTTTTCTGGATAAAGTACAGTCAAAATTGCCGACGCCATAGGCAGATAGAATTTCCAAACTTCTAAAAATACCCGCATTTTTTCTTTAGATGACTCTGCTTTAATGATTTGTTGCGTTAATGTGGTGACTGCATCATCAAGGCTGGAGTAACCTCGATCTAAAAATCTCTTGGCAATTTTTGATTTCGCTCTATTTGCTTTCCAGATAACGATGCAGAAAAAATCGAATGCACTTAATTGATTAGTGCGCTGAAAATTTGGAGAGACTTCATCAAATAAGTAATTCTCAAGATGATAGTATTTGCAATATCCTGTGGAAATCTGATTTTTTGATAAAAAAGAAAAAGCTGAATACTCTGCGCATTGTGAATAGTGGCCGGTTTCCAATATCTTGAATTGTGGATCAAGATATTTATCATATTCACCCTTTGTAGTGGGTCTACCAGCGAAAGCGCCTATTGCATATCCGGTCTCAAATAGATTGACTTCAGGGCATAGGCCATTGGCACAAAAGCTGCTATCTCCGCCAACGTGCCCAGCTCCTTCACCAATCGTTTCTATAATCGGTTCTTTGAGGCCAACCAAATCAGCCGCTTTTTCCAAAGGCCAATTATTCGCGCTCGCAATAGTATGCGCGCGTCGCTCACATCGATCTAATAACGGGCATCTTGCAGGTAGTGATAGTGTGTTCGAGATAGCAAAATAATCTGCTTTTGTTTGTGGCGCTGTTATAGAGATCATAAGATATATCTCAATGGTTTAAAGTAATTGATTGAATATATTCGGCTCAACTAGAAGCCTCTGGTATCAGCAACCTATCTTCTCGTATACCTTATTTTCACCTGCACCATTGCTTTTCACAGGGAATTCCATCGTTATTTCCATCCATTTTTACATTAGGGCAGTTTCTTAAAAAGAAAGTCGCTTCTTCACAAGAAGTCATCTGCGAACAATGGGTTCGACCATCACATTTGAAGTTTGTGGTTGCTACCTTGCCAGAACCCTGCGAAGGCATGACTGTCAAGGCTCCTTCTATGGGTTTTTCCTGTACGCAAACTGTCCCTTCAGGAACATTTCCATAAAAAATTCTGCCATCCTTGGTAATACATTTTATGGTTTTTCTGTAGGCTGAATTTTCGGAGGTCTGCTGTATCAAAACTTCTTCATTTCGTTGCTTGTACCAATAATTCCCATACCAGCCAACGCCTAAGATAATTGCAATTAATATGAGCTTTTTCATGATATAAGTAAGTATCCCTAAATTATCCAGTATTTGTGTTGAACATTTTCAATGAGTTACCAGCTTAGAAGCTGGTAGAACTTCTGGTTAGGTACTTAAAATGAGATTATGATACTTCCCACATGGGGCGCATTTTGGGTGATGGTAGTTCTCGATTTTCCTTAATAAAATATTGGATCACATCCTCGATAACATCACATAGCTCACTATAAAGCTGTGTTAGATTGTCGCCATGAATACCCGAAATCAAATCTGGACACTTGCCAATGTAGGTTTGGTCCTCTTCGCTCCATTCAATCCATTTGTGATATTGATTATTTGGCTTCATTTTCGACTCTTCGGGCCTTGATCTCGGCAATAACACTTTTGACCGACTTTCCTTTAAATAACTGTTCCCGTTCAGCCGTATAGTCACCGCTACCTGCCCGAAATTGATTCAAGAAGCGCAAAGTATCAACAACGCCTAGTTCTTGAATCAAAGCGTTTTTTGCTCGATGAGAAATCTCAGAAAGCGGTTGAAAATTAATATTCATTTTACAATCTCTGGAATTGAGTTAAGCAGGGTTATAACTTTACAATCCAAAATAGAGATAGATTGAACCTTGCGTAATAGTCTGTCATCGCAGGTACAGAAATAATCTGCTTTTGCGGTTGAAGCCAAAGCCAAGTGGAGAGCATCCATTGTTTGCAAACCTTGATCTTCTAAAGCTAATGCTAGCGTCTCAACCTCATCTGTAACTTGCAAATATTCGGATGCAAGCGATAAAACAGCAAATGTTTCCATTCTTCGCGTTTCGTCTGGAATACTCGAAATCTCATAGGTCAATGCTTCAGAACTGAATAGAACTATTTCCTTTGCGCTGACCGCTGCTAATAGCGCGAATAATGCCTCTGTCTCAACCCTAATCCGAGGGTGCGTCTGGTTGTCGAGATGACGTTGTAGACAACAATTATCGAGATAAACTCGTATCACTTCATGATTTCCTCATCCCACCTTCGCCCTCACATTCACCTGTCCCACTGGCAAATCCACCCGAATCGCCGGATGCGTCTTGCGAATCTGCACCAGCGCGGCGACGCAATGCTGCCATTCATTTTTGGCACGGGAATGGCGGAATTCTTCCAACACCGGCGTCGCCAGTTCGGCAAACGCCGCATCGCTCAAGGCCAGCGTCTTGATCGCCTCGATCAAGCGCCGCTTGCCGACGCTGGCGGGCCAGGGTCGATCCGGCGCGGCCTGATTGTTGTCGAGTTCACGCCGTTCCAGCCGACCGGGCGGCAGGCCGAACAATGTCTTACGCAGGAATTGCCGCAATTCGTCCAGCGCCGCTAAAGACTCCGCTGCCGGTTGCGCTACCGTGCTGACCGTTTGCGGAACCGCCGCCGACGGAGGCTGGGGCCGTCGTTGCTCCCACAACAAGCGCACGGTGAACAGCCCAACCTCACGGTGAGGGCTTTCCATCAGCCACGCCAGCCGCGTCGCGCCGCCCAGTCGCTCGTAATGCCGCCGGATCAAGGTCAATGCGGTTTCGCGCACCACCTTATGCCGGCTCTCCGCCAGTTGAAACACCCGCTCCGGCAGCAGCCATTCCAGCGGCAGAACGGGTTCGACCGCCGTATCGCCTAATCGCAACAGACACTCGATAGCGAAGCCGCGCGGTTCGCGGTGCGGGCTGTCAGCCAGTCGATAGAGTAAGGCCAGATCGTTCCAGTGGCGCACTTCCTCGCGGGCGATGGCGACCGCCAGTCGGCGCACGTCGGGCCGCTGGTCGTCGAACAGGGGTCTTATCTGGCTCAACGGATAATCGGCGGCGGTCAGGCCGGGCTGGATGTGGAAAACGCGGGTTTCGGCATCGTTCGGTCCCAGTTGCGGATGGTGCGCTCGCAGATACGCGGCGGCGAAATGGCGTACCGGCTCCGACTGGATCGCCCCGGTGGCTAGTTCCCACAGATGCTCGACGCCGCTACGCTCGCCGCTGGCGAAATTCTGCGGTTTAAGCGCTTGCAGCAGATAGCGGTGGGCGAATTCATGCAGGGTCGGGTCGGCCTGACGGGCCATCGCCAGCAGCCACGGCAAGCCGACCCGACCGGGCGCGACCCGTTGGGTATCGCCCAACAGTTGCAAGGCCAGCGGGCGCAGCGCCGGGCGCATGACCAGCCCTTTCAGCCATTCGACATCCAAATCCTCGCCCTGCCATTTGCCCTGCCGCAGCCAGTTGGAAACCGTGCTGTTCAACTGCGGGTCGAGCAGCGCCTTTTGCACCCAGTCGGTGCCGATCTCGCGGCCCGGATAATCGGCCAGCGCCCGCAAGGCGCGTTGCCGGGCGTTAGAGATGCAGCGCGGATCATCCAGCAGTTGCCGGTAATAGGCGGCGGGCACTTTAACCTTGGCATCCTTGTAGAATTCGAGCAGCGCATCCAGCGCCGTTCCCGACCGCGCGCCGCTGACGGTGAGCGCGACCTCGACGAACTGCTCGGCGCTGATATCGGACGGCTTAAAACCCTGACGCAGTTTGGTTTTCGCCAGCGTGGCGCTGACCGGCAGCGTCAGCAGCTTCAGCAGGCTCGGCAACCCCAGATCGGCGGGCGCGCGCTGTTCCAGCAGGTTGATAGCGAAAGTTTGCACGTCCTGCGCGCCCTTCCGCGCCAGCTTGACCAGTTCGGCCACCGGTAAATCGGCGGCATAGGCGCGGGCGTAGTCGATAGCGTAACGGCGGGCCGGACTGTTGTTGCTGTAAAGCAGTCCCAGCACCATCTCGTGCAGACCGAGCGCTTTCAATTTGGATTGATGGAATTCGGGATTGTCGCGCAGCAGTTTGAGGACAAATTCATCGACGATGGCGAGTTGTTTCGCGCCGATTCGGGATAGCCAAGCCGGTTCGACGTGGCGCAGGGCGTCGCCGAAATCCTGCTCCAGACTGCGGATGGCGAAGGTGCAGACCTGCGCGTTGCGGGCGTCTTCCAACAGGCGCAGCAGCGGCGCGGGGCTGATTTTCCAGGCGTCGTCGAAGGCGCGTTGTTCCAGCTTGTCCGGCAAGCCGTAACGGCCGACGATGCCCTGATCGGTCTGGCCGATCAAGTCTTTATGTCGCCAGATTTGATTGAGAATCCAGCATGGATGCAGCGGTTGCGAATCGGGATAGTGCCGCAGCACCTGCCCGGCGAATACCGGATACAGTTCCGGCAGCGCTTGACCGAGTTGCCGCAGATAACGCCAAGCGCGGCGGCGCATATACAGCCAGGTGCCGCGCGAAATCTCGCGGCTGCCGGTGACCGGTTGCACGTCCAACCGAAAGCACAGCACGCCGAGCATGGCGAGATCGTGCCGCTGTTCGGCCTGTTTGTAGATGCTCTTAAAACCCTGCCAGATGCCCCAGCCGAGGGCTTGGGCCGGAAGTTGCGGGATCAGTTTGAGTAGCAGGGCGCGGGCGGGTTCGTCATCCGCCGTGTACAAATTCAGCAGCAGTTGGCCGAGTTTCAGACGCGGCGGTGGATTGGGCGCGGCCAGCAAAGCGGCCCAGGCTCCGGCCCGTTGCGCCTGCCGCTCCTCGGCGGTTTTGCCGGGTTGGTTTTGCGGGTTCAGGGTGTTGCGCAGGCGCTCCAGCGACCACGCATCCGGCGACAACGGTTGCGGTTGATAATCGTCCGGCGGGTCTTCCGGCTGACCGGCGGGCGGGTCGGGCTGGGCGAGAAACTCCAGCGTCCACGCCACGAATTGCGGATCGCGCCGGGCGGCGGCGTGTTCCAGATCGGCGAACAAAATCGAGCGGTCGTCAGCCATGCGGATCGCCTATTGCGGCCGGTAGCCGTCGGCTTCCAGCGCCGCCCGAATCTGGGCGAACGCGGCTTCGGCGGCTTCGGAATTGGGGTAGTGTTCGACGCTGTGGGTATGCACGGCGTTGCCGTCCACGCTCAGGCGCAGTTCCAGTCGCCGTTCGCCGATGGTCAGCGTCAGGGCGCATTGCGAGGCGGCGGGTGCGGCGGCAGCGGACTCAGTGGCAACGGGGGTAGCGGCGGATGCGTTTGGCCCGCCATCGCCGTCCACGTAGCCTTTTTTATATTTTTCCCGCGCCTGCTTTTGCAGTTCGCCGGCGGCGTCTTCCGGCGATTCGTAACGCTTGCTCTGACTTTGGCCCTGCGTGCCGACCCGGCCGAAGTTGACTTCCAGATTGTTGCCGATGCAGCGCGCGCGCCAGAATTTATTGGATTTATCATCCTGAAAGATCAGGGAAACAGTCCACTCACTCATCCGCGCCTCGCGCCTCCAGTTGTTTGAGTTGCGCCAGAAAGGGCTTGGCCTTTTCCGGGTCGGTCATGTGCAGATAGGCCACCCAGCCGCGCAGTTGCGCCAGACTTTCGCCTTCCTTGCCGGGCTTGCCGTTTAAGCGGTTGTGCAGGGCGGCGCGCAGTTCCCGGATTTTGTTACGCGGGATGCGGGCCGGGCTGCAATCCGGCGGCGCGGCGTTGACCACCAGACCGGTCACGGTCTGACGGCGACCGTGCCGCAGCACGCGGGTTTTATCCGGGTGGGGAATGAAGCCCTCCGCCTTCAAAATCAAATGAACGCCGCGCAGCAGACGGCCCAGCGGCGGTGGTTCGAGCGCGTGCCAGGAAAAGGTCAGATCGTCGGCGTAGCGGGTGTAGCGAAAGCCCAGTTTTTGGGTGAGGCCGGACAGACGGCAATCAAGGCGCAGGCAGACGGTGTTGCTGAGCGCCGGGCTGGTCGGCGCGCCTTGCGGCAGGGCGCGCGGACCGCTGGCGACGTGATACGGTTTCCCCTCCAGTTCCAGCAGTTCGCGCGGCGCTTCGGTACAGAGCAACGCCAGCACGGTGGCGACCTGCTCGCCGTAACCGCCTTTGCGAAACAGCCCCTTGACCCGCCGCCAAGTGACGGTCGGGTAGAAATGGCGGATGTCGAATTTGATGATCTGCCGCGCCCCGGCGTGAACGGCGGCGTTGCTGTAGACGCTGCGTCCCGGCAAAAAGCCGTGGGCCGCGCCGTGCACCGGCAGCCGCTCGGCGATCTGGCGCAGAATCCAACGCTGGGTTTTCTTCAGGGTCGGCTTGGGCGAACTGATCAGCCGCTGGCCGCCGTCGCGCTTGGGGATCGTCCAATACTGGTAATGGCTGCCGGTATCGACTTCACGCTGAAACGCCAGCCAGCGCAGTTGCGGCATGGTGAGTTCCAGCGCCTTGGCCAAGGCTTTGGCGTCCTTAATTTCCGGCAGGCCGTTGGTTTCGCGGCGGGTTTCGGGATCAGGCAGGTCGTAGCGGTCTTGGTCGGGCGTGTCGTGGTGGAATACGTCCGCGCCGAGATGCACCAGATGCGCCTGGCGATACGCCGCCCATGCCTGCTGGCGCAACCGCTTGCGGACGCGGCGTTCTTCCTCGCGGCGGGCTTTGAACTGATGCAGGGCCGCGCCGGACAGTTTGGCGGGATCGGCGGCTTCGTCCAGCAAACCGCGCTGCCGCAACTGGGCGACGACCCAGCGTTCGATATCGCCGACTTGGGCGATGTTGTCCCAGGTGGGGGGTGTTTCGCTCATGCCGTATGCAGACCGAGCGTAATGAGGACTGGAGCGTGAGGACGTAAAACCGCTACTTCTCACAAGGGACACGGTAGGCTCACCGGCCCGCCGACCGTAGACGTGCCGGTAGCATGGCGGAAACCGCGGTGGCGTGGTTGGCCCAGCTCCGCCGTGCTACCGGCACGTCTACGGTCGAAGCGGGCCAAGAACAGCCTACCTTGTGGCGTGTGTGGCGTTGGAATTCCAAGGCGGCGCAACGCCGCCCATAAGGCTAAAGGTGGAACGCCTCACGCTCCAGTCTTCATTACGCTACGGACTTTTCGCTCCCTTGTCAAAGTGGTTGTGAATGGAAGGCGTGATATTTGAATTTAAAAAATGATTCCAATGGCAGTTGGTCTATATTAGCCTGCTTTATATGATTTATTTTTAATAATCAATTAATTGTAATTAAGTTACGCTATTTTGCCACGCCGGCCAGCAGATTTCGCTTTAGATCGGCGTCGACCGGACGCCGGCCGAGCCAGATTGCGAGCACGGCCTCATTAAAGCCCGAGGCTTGGATCGGCTTGCCCTTGAGTTGGTCGGCGATATAGAAATGGGTTCCGCGATCTGGCAACAAATCGATGCGGAAGGTCTGACCCTCTCTAATGTCCGGTTCGGTTTTGAAAATCTTAACGATTTCTCCGATGTAAGGCAGATAAAAGGCTTCCTGACCGACCGGAAGATTTTTACGCATACCATTCAATAACGCGGTTCCGAGCATACCTCCGACTAACCGACGCTTCGCCACGAAGCGCAGTTGCTTCGGGCCGGGTAGGGCGATGGCTTGCCTGGCATCGGTGGTCGCACTACTGAGATAGAGCGCCATTTCATAAATTTCCATGCCGAAGCGTTTGCGAACGCCCTCGCCGTTGCGGGCTAGTTGAACGTTGTCCAGCATGACGCTATCGGGAAAAGAGAAATTTTTCTTTGCTTGAGATTCCGCAACCTTGCGCTTGCCAAATAAGAACTCGAACACTGAGTCATTCCTCGCTTTATTGAAATCACAACTCCCTCATCCAAAGGAAACCTTGATATGCGCGGCACACGTTGATTTTGGGAAAAATAAGGTCTTGAAAATGTATTGAACTCCTAAAAATAACGAACTCCTCAACTCATCAGGCCAGACTGGCATCAATAAACCCCTGTTTCGCCAGACCGTCGAGTCGAGCGAAATAGGCATCGCGGGCTTCCTCGGCGCGATTGAACAACAATCGCTGCTGGCGCAAGGCTTGAGGGTCGTTGCCCCAGCGCAGCACGATTTGCCGCTCGTCCAGCGAAATCCGATAGCTCAGCACGTGCTCGCCCTGGCGGCGGGTCAGGGTCCGCGTCTCGGCCCGAATCAACTTGCGGCCTTCCGGCGTTTCCCGCGCCTGTTCCAGCGCCGCCTGCTCGCGGGCGTAGCGCAGGCGTAGCGCGATCATGTGCGGGCAGGGGCCTTGCTTCAAACCGGCGCGGCGGAAGTCGTGGCAGGTGCAACTGGCCTTGACCGTGCGGCCTTCCCGATCCAAGGTGAACGAGGTTTGGTACTGACGGTGCGCCTGCCGGTCTTGCACCTCGCCGTCAATCGCGGTGCCGTCCAGACCGAGATCGTGGATGCGGGTCAGTTGCACTTGTTCGGCGACCGCCAACAGCCGATGCGCCTGTTCCTCGCGGGCGTCGCGGTAGCGCAACCGCTCCACATCCAACGGCTGCGCGGTCAGCGGCCGATGCTGGAACACTCCCGTGCCGATGTCGTGAACGACCGCACCTTTCAGCAATTCGCCCAAGAGTGCTTGGCGGACGGTCTGGCGCGGTTGGCGCAAGGTCTCGCTCAAGGCATCCAGCGTTTGCGGCTGTTCCGCCAATTGTTTGACCAAACGCTTGCCCAGCACCTCGTCGGTGCCGCCGGGCGCGAACAAATCGAAGGTGGCGATGCCCGCCCAGCCGCTGTCGGTCCAGCCGCTCAAGGCCAGCGTCAAGGTGGCGGCTCCCAAATCCAGCACGTAGAACGCAGGCAAGCCCGCGCCCAGCAAATGGACGGTTATCCCCTGGGTATGCGGCAGCAGGCGACCGAGCAGGCTCAACCGTTGCCGGCCCCAGGTGCGCACCACCTGCGGAACGCTGCCCTGATACGGTTGGCCGCGGGCCGGCAAGACGTGTTCCCAGGGTTCCAACACCAAGCGGGGCGCTTGGCCGGGCGCCAGTTCGTAACGCAAGGCGCGCGGCGCGGTCTTGGCCTTGCGCAGCCGCAAGCTGAGCAACACGTTATAGAGATCGACTGGCGTGAGCCGCACCCGCTCGGCGGGCAGAGTCGAGGCCGCCTGCACCTGTCCGAACGCCCTCAGCCAACGATACGGTACTCGCACGGCTTTGGCCTCACCGCTGGCTGAAGGCCGACCGTGCAAGGTCAGCGGTCGATAGGAGCGCACGCGCGCCAGCGTTTCGAGCAACGGCGGCGTAAAGCGCAGATGCGAAGTCCCCGCCGCGAACGATTCCGCCTGATAGGCGCGTCCGGCTTTGAGGTGGAGGGTGGCGTAAGTGGATTCATCGCGGGAAAAAACTTCGACGCTGATTCCGTCGGTGCTGACGTTAAACAGCGGATCGAGCGGCGCTTCCTGCTGGGTGGCCTCGCCGTGCTTGGCGGCGAGAAAGGCTTTTTGCGCGTCCCACACCGCCTGATTCGCCCGTTTGCCCTGCTTGAGCAGATAGGCCAGATAATCCGCCCGATCTTGCGCTTGATGGCGTAGGTCGCTGCGCAATACCTCGCCCAAGACCAGCAGGCCGTCGCGGACTAAATCCGGCCGTTGGATCGTCGCCTTGATTTCGGCGTCGGGCCGCGCGCCGTCCAGCGGTAAATCCAGCAGACACGTTTCGCTGTCGTTGGCGGGGGCGATGAATTCGCGGTAGAGGTAAGTAACTTCGGCGTTAGCCATGGTTCGGCGGAGCTTATCGCAAGGGGTTTGTTTGAATTGAAGTTTCACCGTGCTAGGGCAGCAGCGGTATCCTGTGAAAAATTATAGTACAACGATCACAAAAGGCTATCGCAGCAGTGCTGAATTGCTGCGTGAGTGATAGCCCGCAAAACGCGTTGCGCGCTCGGCCATGCGGCTCGTCCCTTTATCTTTGGAAATGACCGCATTGCACGATGATGGTGCTTGCGATTTCTTGATGCACTTGATTGGTGCAAAAACTTCGAGTCTGTGAGATTTATTATAATTTATAATACTGATTCATAAATTCTTTTTTGGTCGGCGCGAAAATTGCTCTTTCGCCCCGACTTAATCCGGGATCAGCCCGATTTCGACCCCGATTGGGGCAACTCCTCTCAGACCGCGCCAAACGAAAAGAGCTATTGAATCATGAGTCAGATCAATCTCCGGCTGCCGCTCCAGCTTGTATTGATGTTATCGGCCGTTTTGGTCCCCGCGGCGTCCTGGGCGCAAGCCGCCACCGCACCCAATCCGGGTAACACGGCCTGGATTCTCACTTCCACGGCCTTGGTGCTGTTCATGACTTTGCCGGGCTTGTCCTTATTCTACGGCGGGCTGGTGCGCACCAAGAACGTGTTGTCCGTGCTCATGCAATGTTTCGCCATCACCTGTCTGGTTTCGCTGCTGTGGTTTAGCTACGCCTACAGCTTGGCGTTTGGAACCGGCAACGACTTGATCGGTGATTTCGGCAAGCTGTTCATGATGGGTGTCGAGGAAAACTCCTTGACCGGCGATATCCCGGAAACGGTGTTTGCCATGTTCCAACTGACTTTCGCCATCATCACCCCGGCGTTGGTGGTCGGCGCGTTCGCGGAGCGGATGAAGTTCTCCGCCATGTTGCTGTTCAGCGGCTTGTGGCTGACGCTGGTGTATGCGCCGGTGGCGCATTGGGTATGGGGCGGAGGCTGGTTGAGCAAGCTGGGGGTACTGGATTTCGCCGGCGGCATCGTAGTCCACATCACCGCCGGCGTGGCCGCGCTCGTTGCGGCTTTGGTGCTGGGCGGACGTCACGGTTTTCCGACCACGGCCATGCTGCCTCACAATATGACGATGGCGGTGACCGGCGCGGGGATGTTGTGGGTGGGTTGGTTCGGTTTCAATGCCGGCAGCGCGCTGGCGGCCAACGGCAACGCCGGCATGGCGCTGCTGGCGACGCACCTTTCCGCCGCCGCCGGGGCTTTCGCCTGGATGACGATGGAATGGCTGAAGTTCGGCAAACCCAGCGCGCTCGGTATCGTGACCGGCATGGTGGCCGGCCTTGGCACCATCACCCCGGCCTCGGGCTATGTCGGACCGGCGGGTGGCGTGATCATCGGTACGGTGGCCGGTATCGTCTGTTTCCACGCCACCCAATACGTCAAGCGCATCCTCAAGATCGACGATTCCCTGGACGTGTTTCCGGTGCATGGCGTGGGTGGGATGCTGGGGACGCTGGCCGCCGGCGTGTTCGCATCCACCGATCTCGGTTTGTTCAAAGGCCAGGGCTTTGGCGCGGGCATTACCAGCATGGGGCAGCAGCTTGGCGTCCAGCTCATTGCCGTCATTGTGGCCGTCGTCTATACGGCGGCTATAACCTACGGCGTGCTCAAGCTGGTGCAGCGTCTGGTCGGGCTGCGGGTAGGGCGGGAAGAGGAAATCGGCGGACTGGATATCGCGCTGCACGAGGAGCGCGGCTACGATCTATAAGGAATTGGCAATTTAGGAATTTTTGGCGAGCGCCGCCCGCATTCGCTCCAGCCCTTCGGCGAGCGTGGCGCGCGGACAGCCGAAGTTCAGCCGCACGAAGCCTTTGCCGTCCGGCCCGAAGGTGGCCCCGTCGTTCAACGCTACGCCCGCGTGCTTGAGGAAAAACTGCTGCGGATTGCCGGAAAGCCTCGCTTCCCGACAATCCAGCCAGATCAAATAAGTCGCTTCCGGGACGGTGGCGCGGACGCCGGGTAGATGTCGGGCCACATAATCCACCACGTAATCCCGGTTGGCGGTCAGGTAAACCAGCAGCTCCCGCAGCCAGTCGCCGCCATGCCGGTAAGCGGCCAGCGCGGCGCTCAAGGACAGAATATTCGCGTCCGGCACGATGCCGCGCATCGCCCGTTTGAACTGCTGTCGCAATTCGGGGTTTTGAATGATCGCGAAACTAGCCCCGAGGCCGGCGATGTTGAAGGTCTTGCTGGGGGCCATCAGAGTGATGCAGCGCTGGGCAATCTCCGGCGACAGGGTTGCAAAGGGAACGTGTTTTCGACCGTCCAGCAGCAAATCGCAATGAATCTCGTCCGAACACACAGTCAGATCGTGCCGATTGCAGAGATCCGCCAAGCGTGTTAGCTCCGCTACACCGAACGCCCGCCCGACCGGATTGTGGGGGTGACAGAGCATGAACAACCGAGTGCGGGGCGTGAGGGCCGCGGGGAAAGTGACATCCTTGGAGGTGTAATAAAGTCGTCCGGCGCGGGTTTCGGCGTTCAGTGGGGCGGTGAGCAGGTGCCGGCCTTGATGTTCCGGCGCGCTCAAAAACGGTGGATAGACTGGCGTCTGTACCAACACGGCGTCGCCCGGCGCGCCGATTGCCCGGCAGACCACATTCAACCCGCAGACCAATCCCGGTAGATAAACGATCTGCTCCGGGGTCACCGTCCAATGGTAAAGATCGGCCAGCCGCGCCTGGATGGCCTCCGTCAGCTCCTCCGGCGGCGCGCCGTAGCCGAGCACGCCGTGCGCCACCCGCTCGCGCAAGGCCGCCAGCACCGGCTCCGGCGAAACGAAATCCATGTCCGCCACCCACAGTGGCAACGCCTCGCCGTAACGCTGCCATTTAAGGCTGTCGGTGTTGCGGCGGCTAGGTAATCGATCGAAGTCGTAGCTCATGCCGTTGCTTCGTCAAACCAGGTCGTGCATCTGCTGCATGTGGGTGTAGACAAGACTGGATACCTCTCGAATGATGTTGCCGCGCGCATTTTTCCAACTCGTGTAGTTGCTGGCCGGTCGGGCTTTTTCGATGATGCCGATAAAGGTATAGGGATAGCGGCGGCCATCGCGACCTTGCGCGACCAAGATCCCCATGTCGCCGCACAACCGAGCGGTGGTGCCGGTCTTGTCGAACACCCACGTTCCCCGCGAGACCGCGGTCGCGCCGGTGTAGATACGGTCGCGATTGGGCAAGCTCATCAACCGTTTGAGTTCCGCCGAATAGGGGAGCTGGTTGTACCAGAGCGCTTGGAGAAACCGGCTGTAGTCCAAGGCTGACGCTCTGTTTCGATAAGAGCGTCCTCCTCTGGGGATATTTTCGAGAACTTGGGTGTGGCGGAAAAGTCCGGGATGGCGCAGTTTGAGCGTGTGCTCCACTTCGGCCGGTCCAGAACGGCCGCTGGTACGATTGAGCAACTCGATAAAATAGTTGGTCGCGTGATTGTTGCTGTATTGAATCATCGCTTCCATCCGGTGGCGCTGGAAGGGGCTGTATTCAAGCTCGCCATCTTGCACCTTGTAAAAAAAGGCCAGTGCGACGAAGGGCTTGATCATGCTGGCGCTCTGATAGGCCATGTCGGCGTTGAGCGTGGCTAGATAGCGGTTGGTCGTGAAGTCTTGCACCAGCCAGGCGCTGCTCTCGTTGGCCGCCAACCGTCCGGCCTGACGTTGCAGGGTGATATAGCGTTGGATGGTCGGGTTGAGGCCGCTGGGGATCGGGGTTGTGGGGTATGGGTCATCAAGCGGGCGCGCGGGCTCGCTCTTGCGATTCTGCCAGCCGGGGTAGGTGTTATAGCCCGGCGGACGGTTGTATCCTCTCGAATAATCATATTCCGGCGGGCGGTTATACCGGTTCGGATCATCGGGCGGCGCTCCACTGTTCCATTGGGCCGCCGCGTCCCGTGGCAGGCTGCCAAAAACGGCCGTTGCGGACAGGGCGCCCAGCCCCGCCAAAAAGGTTCGCCTGGATGGATCGGGTGGTGACTCGACCGCAACAGGTTCAGCAGCGGACTGAGGGATTGGCGTCAACGGCATGGCGTAACCTCGGATCGACGGAGGATAAGGGGTAAGGAGTGGCGGTCAGTGGAAATTATGACCCGACGACCTGGAAATCGACAATGACCGGATAGTGGTCGGAGCCGAGAGCGGGTCCGGTTTGGCGTTGCCGGATGCTGATTCCGGTCGAGAACAAAGCGTGATCGATGGGAATCCACAGCGGTGGCCAGCCGACCGGCCAGGTTGGAAAAAGGCCGCGCCCATCCCTGCTGTCGCGCAATCCTGAACCCGCGAGCAAGCGCTCGAAATAAGGTGACCAGGGGGTGAGGTTCAAATCGCCCAGCAGCAACAAGGGGTGTGGTGTTTGTCGAGCAAATTCGGCCAGTTTCAGCAATTGTTCGTTGCGGCTCCACGCTCGAATAGCACCGATGGGGGGCAGCGGATGAGTGCCCACGATCACCAAGCGATGCCGGTCGATTTCGAACTCGGCGGCAATCGAAGGCAGCCCCGCCGGGCCGAAGCCAACGACGTTGGCTTGCAGGAACGGACGTCGGCTCAGCAGCGCGATCCCGAAATTGTCCTCGCGCGGTGCGGCGGTGTGATAAGGGTAACGGTCGGCCAGATCGGTCAAACGGCTCATCAGCCAAGGGGTAACTTCCAACAGCACCACGAAATCGGGGTTCCAGTCGATGAGGGTGTCGTGAATGCGTTGATAATCGCGGTTGGCCGAATTGACGTTGGCCAGCAATGCCCGTAACAGGGTCTTGTCATGGATGGCCGGTGTTTCGGCTGGTTTGGTAAAGCTCGGCGCGCCCAGCGTTGCGTTAAGCAGCGCGATCACCGCGAAGCCCGCCGCCCAGCCCCTGCGGCGTCCGGCCAACAACAGCAAAGCACAGCAGACGAGCACGACGACATACTGGACTCGAAAATGGGTCACCAGCTCGAAACCCCACCAGAATCGACCCAGCAAACCAATCAGGGTGACTAGGCAAGTCAGTACACCAATCGAAATGGTAAAAACCCTAAAATTGATACTTTTTATTGACATCATTTTCAAATTATTTTAAGTTGGCTTCCGCTGGAGTAGCGCTGCTCGTTCGTACGGCTAGAAATCTTGCAAGGACCGCAGTGAAGCCATCTAGGGGAAAACCTTTATAGCACTCACAAATCTCCTTATTTACTCTAAGGCTCCAAACTTTAATATGAACCTTCTAGGATCGGTTTAACAAGCTGTAATAATATGGAAAAAATTAACAAATTTACCGTTCGACATTTAGGGAGGCAGAACGGCGCGGGCGCTGACCACCAAGCGAGGAAAACGATAATGAAAGGCGAAATCACCCGGCCAGTAAAGGCCAGGCGTGTGGGTAGCGAAGGATTGGTGCCGGTTGATAAATACACATGCCCTTATCGAGGTTCAATTCAGTGTGTAAATTCGAGTGGAGGTAAGTACTGTAGTGGCTACGGTGGCGATACGCCCATCAAGGGTACTCAGCTTTACTCGGTGCGGTGTTTGGAAGAACACAACGCTGATTTCGTACCCGGTCATTGGTTGAAAACCCCAGCGCATGTCGCGCTCCATCCCTCTTGTTAACGTGATTGGGCTCCTCTGGAGCGAGCGACCAAACGTTGAACGGCGGTGGGCTAGACCCGCCGTTCAACGGGTCTCGGACTCAACAAACACGAAGTCGATGTGAGGTAGGCGTTTCGGCGCACCCGCTCGGTCAATTACCGTTCCACCACGATCCGCACTTTCTGATCGTTGCGCCACTCCCCAACAAGCCGCTTGCCATCTTCGTAAAGTACACCCTGACCGTCCTTGCGGCCGTTTTGCCATTCTCCTTCGTAGCGGTCGCCATTTCGGTAATAATAGACGCCTTGACCGTTGGGTTGATCGTTTTCGAACTCACCGACGTATTTTTCCCCTCCCGCATAGAAATACGTCCCTTGGCCATTCTTGCGGCCGTTGCGCCAGTCGCCTTGATAGCGGTTGCCGGTGCGGTAATAGTAGGTGCCTTGGCCGTTGATGACGCCGTTACGCCACTCGCCCACATATTTTTCGCCCCGGCCGGCATAGGTATAAGTCCCTTGACCGTGCATCTTGGCGTTGCGAAATTCTCCTGAATACTCGCTGCCGTCCGGATGGTGGTAGGTGCCCTGGCCGTTCTGGCAGTTGCCGCGCAGGCAGCTTGAACCTTGAGCGGCTTTGGTGGCTGGTTCTCGGGCAGAGGTAGGAGCCGGAGTCGGAGCCGGAGCCGGGTTTCGAGTGACGGCCGGTTTTTCGAGGTCATCGGTTTCCGGCTCGGATTCCGGTTCCGGTTGTGGTTTCGGTTCCGCCGTCCGCTGTCGTGCGGTGGCCGGCGCGGTAACCGCCGCCAACTTTTTGGGTAAAGCGGCGGATAAGGTGCTGTCATCGCCCGCCGCCAAGTCGACCTTGCCGTTCCAGTCCTGGTAGCCTTCCAGGCTGACTCGCACCTTGTAGGAGCCGGGTTTGACTTCCACTTCCACGGGAGTCGTGCCGATGTTGCGGCCGTTGACCGTGACTTGCGCGTCTTCGACATCGGCCCGAACCGCCAATCGAGCGGGTGGCGCCGGCTGCTTTTTGAGCTGATTGAGTTTGGCGCGAGCGGCCGACGCTTGACGGGTTTTAGGATAAGCCGTCAGAAACCGTTCGAGTTCGGCGGGGTCGCTGCTATCCTTGACGGCGGCCCAGGCTTGAGCGGCGGTGGTCGGTTTCTGGGCAGAATCCGGGGTCGCGGACGGCTGGTCGCTCAGGGTGCCTTGCGGAGAGACGGTCACCAGCATACTGACTTCTTGGTCCGTTTCCGTTCTGGAGATTCGAGTGTGGCGGTCTTGCGCGATGATTTGCGTGTCGGGGGCTTTGGTCGGTGGTTGCGTCGCCGGTGACGCGGGCGAGACCAGCTCGATCGGCGGCATTTCCGGTTTCGGCGCGCGTTCGGACGGTGCGTTCGGACGACGCGTTGAGGGAGGCTGAGGCAAGGCAGGTTGATCGACGGGCTTGGCCGGAGACGTTAGGGTGGGTGTCAGCGAGACCAGTTCGATCGGTGACGTCGCCGGGTCGCGCGCTCGGTTCGAGGGTCCAGGCGGCGGTTCGGGAGAGGCGACCGGGGCGGGAGAAACGGGTTTTTCCGCTGCCGGGGGCGGTTCCGAGGCCACGCTTGGGGTGGGGTTAAGGGATTGTTCCAGAAGCGGCGGCGCTGCCGGTTTGGCGGTGATGTTGGCTTGATCCAGCCGTTCGCGCAAGTCGGGCAAGCGAGCATCAGCCGGGTTCAATTCCGCCAGCTTGTCGAGCGCCGCCCGCGTGGCCTTATTATTTTTCCGCCGCAACGCGGCGTCCGCTTCGTCGGCGTAGCGGTCGGCGACGCGGGTGAGACCGGCCGATGCCTCGCCGTTGCCCTCATCGAGCCTGAGCGCTTCGTGGTAGCAGTCGGCGGCGTTGCCACCCCGACCTGAAGTCAGCCGGTTGGCCTTGAGGTGAGCGGCGCACTTTTTGAGCAGCGTCGCCAGTCGGGTGGCGTCATTCGGGGGAGGGGTGACGACCGGCGCGGGCGGCGGGGCCTCCTTGGCTTCGCGTAATTGGCGGCGAACCTCGTCGCGCAATGCCAGCAGCCGAGAATGATCGGGAGCTTGTTGTAAGCCTTGCTCGATTTGCGCCAGGCTGGCTTCGTAGGCGTGATCGCGCTGTTGGCCGAGCGCCCGCCTGAGGAACTCATCGGCTTTGCGCCGGCGTTGTTCGTTTTCGGCGCGCAAGCGTTCGGCCTCGGCTCTTTGGCGCTCGACTTCCGCTCTCTGCCGCTCGATTTCCGTTCTCTGCCGTTCGGCTTCGACTTTCAACCGTTCGGCCTCGGCTTTTTGCCGTTGCTCGGCGGCTTCCATTTGCAAGCGCGCGGTTTTCTCCTGGCGCTGGCGTTCGGCCTGTTGGACCAGAATGGCTTTTTTCAGGGTCAGCAGCGCCGCGTGGTCGGGCATGGCTTGCAGCCCCTGCTCGATGTGCACCAAACTCACGTCCAGCGCGCCTTCCTGGCGAGCCTGTTGGGCCCGTTCCAGGAATTGCTCGGCTTGTAACACGGCTTGCCGCTGTTGGTCCCTGGCCTGCCGGTTCCGTTCTTCCTCGCCGATTTGGCCGTTGACCCGCTCGCGTAGCGCCAACAGGCCGGCATGATCGGGCGCGAGCCGCAAGCCTTGCTCGATTCGGGCCAGGCTATCGCCCAGCGCGCCGGCCCGCTGTTGCTCGCTGGCTTGCGCGAGTAGCTGATCGGCTTCGGTCCGCCGTTGCGTGGCGGGATCGCCGGCCGGCGTCTTTTCAGCGACAGGCGGCGCAAGGGTCACCGAGGGCTCGGTCGGCTGGTTCAGAATCAGGTAACCGCCCGCGAGCACCGCGCCGGCCAAGGCTATGGCCGCCAAGGGCAGGCCGATTTTCCAGCCGGGGCCGTGTCTTGAGGCGGTATCCGGTTTTATCAACGGCACCAGCGTTTCTTGAGATCCCGTCCAACTGTTGGCGGGGGATTCGATGGCATCCAGCGCGGCGATGATGTCGTTGCCGTTTTGCAAGCGTTGGGCGGGCTCTTTTTCCAGGAGCTTGTTCAATAAGGGTTGAAAGCGCGCCAGGTCGGCCAGCAGTTCCGGGACGGGCGCGGTGACGTGCATCATCGCCAGCGCGAAGCTGTCCTCGGCCGTGTAAGGCACGTTGCCGGTGAGCATTTCATGGAACAGCACGCCCAGGCTGTAGAGATCGGCGCGGGCGTCCACGGTCTGACCGCGAATCTGCTCCGGGCTCATATAACGGGGCGTGCCGATGGACAGTCCGGTGCGGGTCATGACGGTGCTGCCGCCGAGCGTCTTGGCGATGCCGAAGTCGGTCAGCACCGGGCTGCCGTTTTCGCGAAACAGGATGTTTTGAGGCTTGATGTCGCGGTGGATGATGTTGCGGCCGTGCGCGTACTGGAGGGCGCTGGCGATGGCGCGGGTGATCGACAGGGCGTCTTTCAACGCCAAGCCGTCGCGGATGCGCTGTTGCAGCGTGCCGCCCGGCAGATACTCCATCGACAGATAATAAATGTTGTCGTGCGAGCCGATGTCGTAAACGGTGATGATGTGGGCGTCGTTCAGTTGCGCGATGATGCGCCCCTCCCGCAGGAACCGGTGAGCGAATTCTTCATCGGTGGTCAGGATGGGCTTGATGATTTTCAGCGCGACATGGCGGTTCAGGGATTCCTGAATGGCGAGGTAAACGATCGCCATGCCGCCCTGGCCCAATTCGCGCTCGATTTGATAGCCTGGAATGCGCATGTTCAAATCCTTTCCTGGCCGGTGCCGCGTTCCAGCGGTCGATATGCAGCCATAGGGTTTCGCCGTTGCAACAAGCCGTTTTTCACCCGTTCTTTAATGAACGTGCGAGCGAGTGTCCGTAGCGTTGGGTTGACGCGGTATGATAGGGCTGAACGGGAAGAAATTGCCCAATTTTCGGTAAAAAATGCCATTTGGTGAAATAATCTTCAAGCTGGAAGTTAGCAAATCTCGTGCCGCCGCTCCGCTGGAGGGTGGCCATCAAGCGGGTTAAGGATCGTTTCCTGATGTCTGGCAACACGTTTGGCAAGTTGTTCACCGTCACTACTTTTGGAGAGAGCCACGGCCCGGCGCTCGGCGCGGTCGTGGATGGCTGTCCGCCCGGTTTGGCCTTGGCCGAAACGGACCTGCAAATCGATTTAGACCGCCGTCGACCCGGAAAGAGCCGCCATACCACCCAGCGGCGCGAGCCGGATCAGGTGCGCATCCTGTCGGGGGTGTTCGAGGGTAGGACCACCGGCACGCCGATCGGGTTACTGATCGAGAACGTGGACCAGCGTTCGAAAGATTATCGCGAGATCATGGATCGGTTCCGGCCCGGCCATGCCGATTACACCTATCATCAGAAGTACGGGTTGCGGGATTATCGCGGCGGGGGCCGGTCCTCGGCGCGGGAAACCGCGCTGCGGGTGGCGGCGGGGGCCATCGCCAAAAAGTACCTGCGCGAGCGTTACGGGGTGCTGGTCCGCGGCTACTTGGCCCAACTTGGCCCGATCCGACCCGCCAAAGTGATCTGGGAAGTCGTGGGCAACAATCCGTTCTTTTGTCCGGACCCGGATAAAGTGGCGGAATTGGAGCAATTCATGGACGCACTGCGCAAGTCCGGGGATTCCATCGGCGCGCGGGTGACGGTGGTGGCTACTGGGGTGCCGGTCGGCTGGGGCGAGCCGGTGTTCGACCGACTGGACGCGGACATCGCCCATGCCCTGATGGGCATCAACGCGGTCAAGGGCGTGGAGATCGGAGCCGGTTTCGCCAGCGTGGAACAACGCGGCACCGAACACCGCGACGAAATGGCCCCGGCGGGATTTTTGAGCAACCACGCCGGCGGGGTGCTGGGCGGTATTTCCAGCGGACAGGACATCGTGGCCAGCATCGCTCTGAAACCGACCTCCAGCCTCCGGCTGCCGGGACGGACCGTCAACCTGCAAGGCGAACCGGTGACGGTGGTGACCGAGGGCCGGCACGATCCCTGTGTCGGCATCCGCGCCACGCCCATCGCCGAGGCCATGCTGGCCTTGGTGTTGATGGATCATGCCTTGCGCCATCGCGCCCAGAATTTCGATGTGCGCCCGGAAATGCCGGTCATTCCGGGCGCTATCGCCAAAGACGAACCGACCGGCTAACGCATCTCTCACTCGACCCTCTTGCTCCGCCAGAGGGACATTTTCACGCGCGCCCATCGTGTTGCCCGTTCATCTGTATCTGCGCCTGTCCGGTTTTTATCTGGTCTATTTCGCCAGTTTAGGCGTGTTGCTGCCGTATTGGGGCCCGTATCTGGCGTGGTTAGGCTTCGGCCCGGCGCGGATCGGCGAATTGATGGCGATACCGCAGGCGACCAAGCTGGTGGCGCCAGCGCTGTGGGGCTGGCTGGCCGACCGCACCGGCCGGCGGATGAGGGTGATTCGCTGGGCCTGTCTGGCGGCGGCGCTGGCGTTTGCCGGCGTTTACCCGGCGAACGATTCTTATCTCGGGCTGGCGTTGGTGACCGTGCTGTTCAGTTTTTTCTGGAACGCGGCGCTTCCTCAGTTTGAGGCGGTGACGCTCGATCATCTGGGGGAGCACGCACACCGGTATAGCCGGGTCCGCTTGTGGGGCTCGGTGGGCTTCGTCGGCGCGGCGGTCGGTTTGGGCTTCGCGACGCAGGCTTGGAGCGTCGGCCTGGTTCCGGCAATGCTGTTAGGCTTGTTCGCGCTCCTGTGGCTGAGCAGCCTGCTGGTGCCGGAGCGACCGACGCCGCCAGGTGCGCGGCAAGCACCGCCGCTTGGCCGGGTGTTACGGCGGCCGGTGGTGATTGCGTTTTTCGCCGTCTGTTTTCTCAACCAGGCCGCTCATGGGGCATATTACGGTTTCTATTCCCTTTATCTGGAAACGCTGGGGTACTCGCGGGAGTTCATCGGTCTGATGTGGGGTTTGGGCGTAACGGTGGAAGTCGGCATGTTCGTGATCCTGCCCCGCCTGCTGTCCCGTTTCGGACCGCGCCGGCTGATGCTGGCGGCGTTGGCGCTGGCGGCGTTGCGCTGGCTGTTGATCGGCCATTTCGCCCGCGACCTGCCGGTTTTGCTGTTCGCCCAGAGCTTGCACGCCTTCAGTTTCGGAGTGTTTCACGCCGTGTCCATCCATTTGATCCATCAATTTTTTCCGGGGTCGTTGCAGGGACGTGGTCAAGCCTTGTACAGCAGTTTGGGCTTTGGGGTCGGCAACGCGGCGGGCAGCCTTGCCGCCGGTTATCTATGGGTGGGGCTGGGACCGGCGGCGATGTTCGATCTCGCGGCGCTCCTGGGCGTTTTAGGCTGGCTGGTGGCTTGGCGGGGGCTGCGGGTATGAGCGGGTTTTCTAGAAAGTAGCGTCGATGGCTTATCGCAAAGAAAGCAGGCGCGGGATATTTTTGTAGCAGCGATGCGTCGCTAGGTTCGGTCATTCCGTTGCCGGGCGCGCTGGCGGTTTGGCTAACAAGGTGTGTAGTTTGTCGGCCAGTTCAGCTTTTCGGTAAGGTTTGCTCAGGAACTCGCTGCCCTCGGGACGGCTGCTGAAATAGGCCAGGTGCGTTTCGGTATAGCCGGAAGTAAATAGGATGATGAGATCGGGACGCTGCTGGAGCGCCTTCCACGCCAGATCGACCCCGCTTTGACCACCGGGCAGCACCACATCGGTGAACAGTACCGCAATTCTCGGGATGACTTTCAAAATCGCCAGCGCGGCGGCCGCGGTATCCGCTTCGAAGGTTTCATAACCCAGATTCTGGAGCATGTGGACCGCCAGACGCCGCACCTGAGCTTCGTCTTCCACCACCAGAATCGTTTGGCCTTGACCGGCATACAGCGGTGTGTCACCGAGGCGTTCTTCAGGCGTGGTGCCGCTTTGCGCCAGCGCCGCCGGCAGAAAGATTCGGATCGAGGTCCCTTGATCTCTCTCGCTGTAAATATGGATATGACCGCCTGATTGCTTCACCAAACCGTAAACCATGCTCAACCCCAAACCGCTGCCTTGGCCGACTTCCTTGGTGGTGAAGAACGGTTCGAAGACGTGTTCCAGCACCTCCGGCGACATGCCGGTGCCGGTGTCGCTCACCGCCAGCATGACATATTGACCGGACTCCACATGAAAAAGGTACTGGCGCGCCGCTTCTTCGCTCACCCAGCGGTTGGCGGTTTCCAGGATCAACTGCCCGCCGCCGGGCATGGCGTCTCGCGCGTTGACCACCAGATTCAGTAAAGCGGATTCGAACTCGCTGGGATCGATGAGCGTCGAAAACAGCTTGGGGGCTAACTGCGTCTTTACTTCGATCATCTCGCCCAAGCTGCGGCGCACCAGCTCGCTGATTCCCGTCACCAGGGTATTCAAGTTGATGGGTATCGGCCGCAGCGGTTGCTGGCGCGAGAAAGTCAACAGCCGCTGAATGAGCGTGGTGCCGCGTTCCACCGCGCCCAGCGCTCGCCGCACTAAGTCCAGTAATGCTGGATCGGCGAGCGCTTCCGCCAACAGTTCGAGGTTGCCGAGGATCACCGCCAGCAGATTGTTGAAATCGTGAGCGACGCCGCCGGTGAGCTGACCCACGGCCTCCATCTTCTGAGCGTGGCGCAGGCTCGATTCGGTCAGCCGATGCTGGGTGATGTCGCGCGCCAGCAGCACCACCGCCGGCCTGCCGAGCAGCAGGCCGTCCAGAGGAGCGGTCCGTACTTCGAAGTTGCGTTTGCCCAGCTTGCGAGTCTCTAACTCGTACTCGAAACTTTGCGCTTGGCGGGTCGCCAGGGTTTGTTGGATCACTTCCAAAGCCCGGCCAGCGTCTTCCCGCGGCAATATTTCACTGATCAGCCGGCCTTTGAGCGTGGTGGGATCGGTGTAGAGCAACTGGGGCTGGGAAAGAATTTCCAAGTAGCGGCCGTCCTGGTCCAGCACCAGCAACAAGTCGGGCACGGCGTTGATGATGGCGCGCAGCCGCGCCGCGCTTTCTCGAAGCGCTTTTTCGTTGCGTCGGCGCGCCGTGACGTCGCGCATGAAAAACACCGCGCCCAGGCGTTTGCCCTTGTTTTCCAGCAGAGCGCTGGAGCAGGACATGGTCAGGATCGCGCCGTCCTTGCGCTGGAAGGTATCCTCATGATCGCGGATGCGTTCGCCAGTGATGTAAGTGCGCCCCAAGCGACATTCTTCGAGAGGTATCGGCCGGCCGTCCGGGTAATGGTGGTGGATGGCGTCGTGCAGCGAGGTGCCGATGATCTCCTCGGGCGTAAAATCGAATACTTTGCGGGCTTCGGGATTGAGGAACGTCACTTCACCCTTGGCGTTCGTGACAAAAATCGATTCGGTGGCGCTGTCGGTAATCCCTTGCGTCAGCTGGAGCTGGTAAAGCAGCTTTTCCTCCACCCGCTTGCGTTCGGTGATGTCCGAGAAAATGGCGACGGCGCCCATGGTCTTTTGGAGAGCGTTGCGGATCGGCGCCGCGCTGATCAATACATCGTGATAGATGCCGTCAGGTCGCACCACGCGCGCTTCCGCGCCCGCGGTGGTATTGCCGCGCAAGGCTTGCTGCAAGGGCCACGCCTGAAGGGGTATGGGGTGGCCATCCGGATAATACGCTTTTCCCCACAGATACTTTGGGCTGGATTCACCAGTGTCCCGACCGTCGCCCAGCGCCAGCCGGCGAGCGGCGGCGTTGATCAGGATCGGGTTGTCCTGGGCGTCGCAGACCACGATCGCATCGGCCGCTTGTTGCAGGATGATTTCGAGCAAATCTCGTTGTGCGATGAGTTCGGTTTCCGCCTGCTTGTGCTCGCTGAAATCCCGCAGGATGACGGTCAAGCGCCGCGCTTGTGCGCGCATCGGCTTAAAAATTGAAATCTCGGCCGGAAATTCACGCCCGTCGCGACGCACGCCACCCATGAGCCCACGGGCCCGCTGAACGCTTTTCGGAACGCGCAGCGCCGTTGCGGCCAGCTGGTGAAACCGGTCGTGGTAGCGGTCGGGTAACAAGGCGGGCAACGGTTGGCCGAGCATTTCAGCTCGGTCGTAGCCGAACGTTTCCTGGGCGCCGTCATTGAAAAAGACAATACGCAGCGCTTCATCGGTGACGATGATGGCATCGTCGGAAAGCTGGACGATTTCGGCCAGCTCAGCGGTGGTCGGCGGTTCGAAAGTCCGCTGAGCTGCATCGCCATCCACGCTTGGTTTCCGCTTTGCCATGAGACTGTTCCTACCTTACATAAGCTGGTGAAGCTCGCTCCCAAGCATTGAAACCGGACAGTCTTGGCGCTTGTTGACGAGAGGCTGGCGAGTGCTGGCGGGGGTGAAAAGTCTGTGTTGGGGATTATCCTGAAGTTGCGATGGATCGTCCGGACGGGGCGAAACTTTCACCATCGGGCGTCGAACCGGCCCGATGGCTGTTGGGCCGCAAGGGTTTCAGCGTGCGGTTTCGGGTCTTGGCGGCGCAACCGCACGTTTTCAAGGGCCAGAAGGGTTTCGATTAAGCCGCAAGCTCCGATTGTGACGAATCATTGAGGCTGCTCGGCATGAAGTGGGGCTCACCCTGCCGCTCGGGCAGAAATCTTGCCCAGCAAATCACCTCGTCGAACGGGACATCGCGCGCCACTTCGTCCATTCCCGCGGCATGAGTCAGTTTGACATGGACTTGATTGTTGGCGGCGTACCAGCCGGTGACAAAATAATCCATTCCGATCTGATCGATGACTTGAGTTCCGATCGGTAATAGCTTGTTCATCCACTGCTTGAGAGAATCACGGTTGTTTCGATCGCGTTCGAGCATTCAAAATTCCTCTCTATGCATTCGGCGCATCCTATTAAATTAAAGAGCCGAGATAGCGATGAACCGTTAACAATTCAAAGAACGATTGTTCTCTGAAAGGCGGTATATGTCTAATAAAGGTTTCATTATCCCTTAAAATCGCCTCAACGTTCCTAAAAAATATTGTAGCGATTCGCTCGGGGCTTGCAAACGCATAGCGTGAGGGGAGCCGAATCCGGCCAGAAACAGAGGCCAGCGCAACCGCAAGCGGAGAACGGCAAACGCCGCATCCGAGAAGCCGCCGCTCAGGATTTCACGGGGCAGATCTTTGAGCGGCGAAATTCAAGGCATCGTCCAAGCGGTCGTTGCCCCAGAACAGCTCACCGCGCACGAGAAAGGTCGGCGCGCCAAAGATGCCGAGGGCTTGCGCGGTCGCGGTGGCTTCCCGCAGTTTGAGCTTGTTGGGTTCGGATTGCGCTTGAGCGATAAGCTCGCTCGCTGGAAGGCCGAGACCGGCCAGGACATCGCCGACCGCTTCGGGCGTGTGGATGTCCCGATCCTCGACGAAATTCCGGTGCATGATCCGCCGACAGTATTCGCCGATCCAGGGCTGATCGGCCCCGATCAAGGCCATCCGCAGTGGCAGTACCGATAGCCGGGGAAAGACGGTCGGCTGTCGCCACGGCACGCCGTACTTCGCGCACTGACGGCCCATGTCCTGCCACATGTAGTCGCCCAGCGGTTTGTACAGGATGAACGGCGAGGTTTCCCAGCCGAGCGCCTTGAAGATGGGACCGAGCAAAAACGGTTTCCAGACGACCGGGACGCCGCGCCCGGCGGCGTCCCGCTCGATGCGCATGACGCTGATGTGGCTATAATTGCTACCGAAATCGAACCAGATGTCGATCGGGGCGGCCGCCCTGACAGGCTCAAGTGCTTCGCTCATCGGCGTCCCCCATCGGACGAGTCAACAACCCATCCTTGAAGGTTAGCGCAACACCAGCAGCAATTCCTCCCGGCCGCGCAATAGGTTGAGCAGCACTTCGCCGCCATCGGCCGCCTGTTGCTTGAGTTCGGCGGTGTTGGTGATGGCTTGGCGGTTGACGGCCAGGATGACATCGTTTTTGCGCAAACCCGTCCGCGCGGCCGGACTGCCTGATTCAACGCTCGCGACCAGCACGCCCCGCACCCGCGCGGCCAGCGGCGAGTTCGGCCCGATATCTTCGAAGGTCGCGCCCGACAGCCGCGAATTGATGGCCTCACCGCTGATTTTAAGGGTGACATATTCCCCTAATTTGGCGTCGATGGTCTGCGGTTTGCCATCGCGGAGAATGTCCAGCCGCACCGGTTCGCCGACTTCCAACAGACCGATGGAATTGCGCAACGCGCCGCCGTCGCGGATCGGGCGGCCGTTGATGTTCAACACCACGTCGCCTTCCTTCAAGCCGGCGTGGGCAGCGGCGGAACGAGGGTTGACCTGGGCGATGACGGCACCCTGATTGGAAGGAATGTTGAACGCCCGAGCCAGATCGGGGGTCAGGTCTTGCACCGCCACGCCCAACTGGCCGCGCCGCACCGAGCCGTGGGCGATAATCTGGTTCATCAGCCGCGAAACCATGTTGGACGGAATGGCGAAACCGATGCCGACATTGCCGCCGCCGGGCGCGAGAATGGCGGTGTTGATGCCGACCAACTCACCGCGCAGATTGACCAGCGCGCCGCCGGAATTGCCGGGGTTGATGGAGGCGTCGGTCTGGATGAAATCCTCGTACCCCTGAATCCCCAGCCCGGTGCGCCCCAAGGCGCTGACGATGCCGGAGGTGACGGTTTGCCCGAGCCCGAACGGGTTACCGATGGCAACCACGAAATCACCGACGCGCAGGGCATCGGAATCGGCCAGTTTCAACGCGGTCAGGTTGTCGGTGGGAATCTGAATCACCGCCACATCGCTTTCCGAATCGGAGCCGATGACCTTGGCTTTGAGCTTGCGGCCGTCGCGCAAGGTCACAGTAATCGTTTCAGCGCCACTGACGACGTGATGGTTGGTGATGATGTAACCTTGGCGCGCGTCCACCACCACCCCGGAACCGACGCTTTGCGCCCTGCGTTCGCGCGGTTGCGCGGGAAAATCGAAGAAGCGGCGAAAGAAAGGATCATCCAACAGCGGATTGCGAGTGACCCGGCTTTCGGTCGCGATGTTGACCACCGCCGGCGTGGCTCGTTCCAGCATCGGCGCCAGGGTCGGCAGTGCCTGACCGTCCACGACGGCCGGTAGAGCGGGCTGAGCGGGCGTCGGCGCGACGATGGCCAGGCTCAGCGCCAACAGGGCGGTTGCCGCGATGGGTCGATGGACGTTCATCAGTGTAAAACCCTCAACTTTTAAAAAGTTACCTTAAGTTTAGCCGCGCTGGCGGCTTGGAGCGAGGACCGCCGCGCACCATCATTGACGCCAATGCGCGCGGGGGTCGAACGGCAATTCCCGCGCCATGCGCTGAAACAGTTCGCGCGCGCTGGCGCTGTCGGCCGGCGGATTGACGATCCGCAGCACGGCCAGTTGGTCGCCGGGCGGCTGACCGGGCAGGCCGCGCCCGCGCAGCCGCAAGGTCTGGCCGTTACGGGCATTGGCCGGAATGTTGAGCGTGACCGATCCGCCCAGCGTCGGCACTTCGACCTTGCCGCCCAGCGCGGCTTCCCACGGCGTCAGCGGCAGTTCCAGGGTGATGTCGCGCCCCTGAACCTTATAAAGCGGATGCGCTCCGATGCTCAGCTGCAAATACAGATCGCCGTTTCCGGCGCCGCCGCTGCCCGCGCCGCCCTGGCCGGCCAGCCGGATCTTTTGGCCGTTGCTCACGCCGGCTGGAATCTTCACGTTCAAGGTGCGGGTGCGCGGCGCGCTTGGGCCGCCGGCGTTCCGCTCCGGCGCTTGCACCTGAAGGGAGCGGTTGCCGCCGTGATAAGCTTCTTCGAGGCTGATTTCCAGCGCCAGGGTCTGATCCCGGCCGGGTGCTTGAAAGCCCCGACCGCCGGCGGCGAAACCACCGCCCATGCCGCCCAGATTACCGAACAGGGATTCAAAGAAATCGCTGAATTCGCGCCCGCCGAACCCGCCGGCATGAGGGCCTTGGCCGCCTTTCCAGCCGGGCGGCGGCCGAAAATCCTGCCCGGCTTGCCAGTTGCTGCCCAGCCGGTCGTAAGTGGCGCGCTTGTCGGCATCGCGCAGCACCTCGTAGGCTTCGGAAAGTTCCTTGAACCGTTCTTCGGCGGCGGCCTCCTTGCTGACATCCGGATGGTATTTGCGGGCCAGCCGGCGGTAGGCTTTTTTGATATCTTCCGAAGACGCTGTACGGTCGACACCTAGAATTTGATAGTAGTCGCGATATTTCATCGAAAAAAATCCCCCCTCTCCCAGCCGGAGAGGGGTTGGTAATGGAAGGAGCTAGCCTTCGACCTCAATGAATGTGGTTCCAGGGCTCGTAACGGGTTGGGTTCATGGTAAAAACCTCGCTTGATCGGGGGTGATCCGTCGGATCGGATCGATGGTGTCGTAATAGGGGCGAGGCGGTGGATTTCAAGTTGATCCGCCTCATTTTCTTTCGGTTGAGTGCAAGATTTTTGGCGGATACGCTGATGAACGAAACTGCGTTTTTACCGCTGGCCATCGCGGTGCTGACGGTTTCCGATACCCGGACCGAGGCGGATGACGCTTCCGGGCGCACCCTGGTGGAACGGCTGACGGCGGCCGGTCACCGGCTGGCGGATCGGGCCCTCGTTCCCGACGATATTTACCGCATCCGGGCGGTGCTGTCGGGCTGGATCGCCGATCCCGAAGTGGCGGTGGTGCTGGTGACCGGCGGAACCGGCATGACCGGCCGCGACAGCACGCCGGAAGCCGTCCGGCCGTTGCTGGACAAGGAAATCACCGGCTTCGGCGAGCTGTTCCGAATGCTGTCCTGGGAGGAGATCGGCCCTTCGACCCTGCAATCGCGGACCTTGGCCGGCTTGGCGAACACGACCTTCATTTTTTGTCTGCCCGGCTCCACCGGCGCTTGTCGCACCGGTTGGGACCGCATCCTGCAACCGCAGCTGGACGCGCGGACCCGGCCGTGCAATTTCGTCGAACTGCTGCCGCGCTTGCGGGAACGTTGAGGCGGTCGCTGGAAGCGCAACATGCAGACCCTTCGCTATATTCTGACCATCGACTGCCCGGATCGGGTCGGCATCGTGGCCGCCGTCTCCAATCTGCTGGCGGCCCATCACGGCAATATCGTCGAATCCGACCAATTCAGCGATACCGAATCGGGCCGCTTTTTCATGCGGTTGGTGTTTGAGTTAAACCCGGACACCGAACCCGTTTTGCTGGGGCATCTCGAACCGTTGGCCCGCCAATTTGAAATGGTGTGGCGTCTGTATGATCCGCGCTTGCTGCCGCGGGTGCTGGTTCTGGTGTCCAAGGCAGAGCATTGTTTGAACGATCTGCTCTATCGGCATCGAACCGGCGCGCTGTCGATGGAGCTTACCGCCATCGTTTCCAACCACCGCGAGCTGGCCCATCTGGCGGAATGGCACGCGATTCCGTTCCATTATCTGCCGCTGACAGCGGAGACCAAGCGCCAGCAAGAACGGCGGATTCTGGAGCTGATCGAGGACACCGGCACGGAACTGGTGGTGCTCGCCCGCTACATGCAGATTCTCTCACCGGAACTCTGTCAGGCGCTGGCGGGTCGGGCCATCAATATCCACCATTCTTTCCTGCCGGGGTTCAAGGGCGCTAAACCCTACCATCAGGCTTACCGGCGCGGGGTGAAGCTGATCGGCGCCACCGCCCATTTCGTGACGGCGAATCTGGACGAAGGACCGATCATCGAGCAGGAGGTGGAGCGGGTCGATCACGCCCAGACGCCGGCGCAACTGGCGGCGGTCGGGCGCGATATCGAGAACATCGTGCTGGCGCGGGCCATCCACTATCATCTGGAGCGGCGGGTGTTTCTGAACGGCAGTAAAACCGTGGTGTTGCGTTAGAGGGAGCGGCGATGATCGAGCCGTTTTATCCCGCCGCCTTTCTGGTCGGTCTGACCGGCGGGGTCCACTGCTTCGGGATGTGTGGCGGCATCGTCGGCGCGCTGACGCTGGGGTTGCCGCCGGCGCGCGAGCATCCGCTGCTGGCGCGGTTGCCGTGTCTGTTGGCCTATAACGGCGGCCGTATCGCGAGCTACGTCACCGCCGGGGCGTTGGCGGGCGGCGCGGGGGCGTGGGTGGCGAATTTGGTGGTGGTGCATCATGCGCAACTGGCGCTGCAAGCCGTCGCTGGCCTGTTCATGATCCTGTTGGGGCTTTATCTGGCGGGCTGGTGGACGGCGCTCGGCCGACTGGAGCGGGCGGGCGGTGTGTTATGGCGGCGGATCGAGCCGCTGGGCCGACGGTTGCTGCCGGTGCGTACGCCGATCCAGGCGCTGGGAATCGGGCTGGTCTGGGGTTGGCTGCCGTGCGGGCTGGTGTACAGCGCGCTGGTCTGGGCGCTTGGCGCGGGCGGTGCCGGCAAGGGCGCTCTGCTGATGCTCTGCTTCGGACTGGGCACGCTGCCGGCGTTGCTGGCAATGGGAGCCGCCGCCGCGGGGCTGGCTGCTTTCGTGCGTCGGCCGTGGGTTCGCCAAGCGGCTGGAATCCTGGTCGTGCTGTTTGGCCTCTATGAAATCGGCATGGCACTGCTGATGCATTAAGTGCGGGTGGTACAGCGTTTCGGCGCTGATCGAACGCGCCTGAAGGCCCGAACGGCCACAGTCGATAAGATCGACCGTCAATCGGCTATTTTTGAATTGGGTTGGCGACCATTTTCGCTTCAAATCATCCTTGAATGGATCGAAATAATGACATAAGCATGAATTATGTATTTTATTGGTCGCCTTATAAGGATATGATTCTACAAAAGAGGTTGAGGCAGTGTTCGTGAAGCAAGAATGTGATAGCGATTGCTCGATTCAGCAGACGGCGTGCGGGCGCGCTGGAGAGCGTTGAGTGGACGTTACGATCGATCTTGGGCAGACCATTCATGCACTGTCGGATGTGCTGGATTTCGCCGGCGTCGATCGGGGATTTCACGGCAAGCGGGTCGCGATCATGGCGTGGCACTGCGGCCGGGTGCTGGGGCTGAACGAAGCGGAAACGGAGGATTTGTATTACGCCGCTCTGCTGCATGATTGCGGGATGTCCTCTTCGGACATCGACGGTCGTTTGCGCCATCCGCTGGGTTGGGAACACGACGAAGGCCATTGCCTCAAAGGCGAGGCGCTGTTGGGACAGTTTGCTCCGCTGGCGCATTTGGCTCCCATCGTCCGCCACCACCACGGTCGTTGGGACGCGCTGCGGACCATGGATATTCCCGAGCCGATCGGCCGTTCCGCCAATCTGATTTATCTGGTGGATCGCGTGGACGTGCTCACATCCGCCCATCAGGAGCGCGATCCATTGCTGGCGCGCCATGCGGTGCGCGACGCGATATGGCAGCTCAGCCGCTCGTTTTTTTCTCAGGAGCTGGTGACGCCATTTTTGGATATCTCGGATAACGAAGCGTTCTGGCTCAGCTTGGAAGAGCGCCATTTAAACCGCTTTCTGTTCGAGCGGAATCAAAAACCGTGGGTGAAACCCATCCGCTTTGCGGAGCTGCGGCAATTGGCGCTGATTTTCGTGCGGATCGTGGATGCCAAAAGTCCGCTGACCATGCAGCACTCGCTGGGTACGGCGCGACTGGCGCGGTTTCTGGCGTACAAAGCGGGGCTGTCGAAGGAGGTTCAGGACAAAATGGAGGTGGCTGGCTTATTGCATGATTTGGGAAAATTGCGCGTGCCGAACGAAATTCTCGAAAAACCAGGCAAATTGAACCGCGAAGAACGGTCGCTCATTGAGCGGCACAGTTTTGAAACCTATAAAATTTTAAGCGGTATCAAGGGTTTGGAGGACATCACGCTGTGGGCGGCCTGCCATCATGAAACCCCGGATGGTCAAGGGTATCCTTTTCGTCTCGCCGGCGAAGATTTGACGCTGGAAATGCGCATCATCGCGGTGTCTGACGTATTTCAGGCGCTTGCCCAACGCCGGCCCTACCGACCGTCATTATCGGCGGCCGAAGTGCTGGAAATGTTGCGTGGCTTCGTTGGCCAGCGCCGGCTGGACGGTGCGGTGGTGGAAATGATCGGACACGATCTGGAGCAGACATGGGCGCTGGCGACCGGTTCAAACCTCAAGGCGGAATTCGCCGGCGGTGATGGCTCAAACCCGGTCGAGACTCCCGATGGCCCGGCGCTACCGGTGGACCGTTAATGCCAATCTCTGCTTCCTCGGTCGATAGCGTATCGGCGTCAGTGCTCGCATGATCGCGGCCGAGCGTTCGATTGACGGGGGTCAGGCGCGAGTGGCGGCGTTCGGAGCGAACTCAGTGGATATCCTGCCGGACAATCAGATCAGAATTCTGGTCGTTGACGATGATCCGCTCATGCGCACGCTCATCGATGACACACTGAGCGAGGAAGGGTTTAGCGTCGAGCAGGCGAGCAGCGGTGAAGTCGCGCTTTTTACCTTTGCCGGGAGTCCGTTCGACCTGATCTTGCTCGATGTGCTCATGCCGGGGTTGGACGGTTTCGCCACCTGTGCCCGGTTGCGTCAGCTACCGGCCGGGACCCATGTGCCGATCATGATGATTACCGCCCTGGACGATGAAGCGTCCATCAGGCACGCCTACGGGGCTGGCGCCACTGATTTCATCACCAAGCCGCTCAATGCCTTCATGTTGGTTCACCGCATTCGTTATATCCTGCGCGCCAGCGCAGCCATGCGGGAACTCACGTGGCGGCTCGATTTCCAGCGCGTGCTGATCGACACGATTCCGGTGCCGATCCTGGTGGAGGACGCCAGGGAGCATTGCTTGGTCTGCAATCCCGCTTTCGATGCGCTGACGGGTCGGAGCGGGGTCGGAGCGACGGACTCCGCCGCGCCCGAACCCGGCTACTGGATACCCAAACCGGCGTATTCGCTCGACGGCGAGCGCAGTTTCCGGCCCTGGCAGCAACGGGTTTACGAGACGGAGATGCTGGGCGCGGACAGCACGCCGAGGTCTGTCTTGGTCCATCAGGCGATTTTCACCCTACCGGCGACCAGCAAATCGGGCGTCATCAGCGTCGTTTTGGACATCACCGAGCGTAAGAAATACGAGGAAAACCTGCGCTTGTCCGAAACCGTCTTCCAGACCGCGGCGGACGCCATCATGGTGACCGGCGCCGACGGCGTGATCAAATCGGTCAATCCAGCGTTTACCGCGATCACGGGGTACGCCCCACAAGAAGTGATCGGTTCGACGCCGAAAATTTTAAAGTCCGGCCAGCATGACGATCGATTCTATGCGACGTTGTGGCAGAGCCTGCGCGAGGCCGGAAGATGGTCGGGCGAGCTGTGGCAGCGACGCAAGAACGGTGAAATCTATCCGGTCTGGGAGAACATCGCGGCGGTCCGTTCCCCGGAAGGACGCATCATGGAATTCGTGGCGTTTTTCAACGATATCACCGCGCGCAAGCGGGCCGAGCAGGAGATTTTTTACCGCGCCAACTACGATCCGCTGACCGGGTTGCCGAACCGCAGCCTGTTGCGCGAGCGACTGGAACAGGCCCTCAAGCAAGCGCGCCGCTACAACCGTCAAGTGGCGCTGATGTTTGCCGATCTCGACCGCTTCAAGCAGGTCAACGATAGTATGGGCCACAGTTGGGGCGACCGCTTGCTCTGCCAGGCCGCGCTGCGCCTGGAGGCTTGCGTGCGGGACACCGACACCGTGGCCCGCCAGGGCGGCGATGAGTTCGTGGTGGTGCTGCCCAACATCGCCGAGGAGCACGATGCCTGGGTCGTGGCGGAGAAAATTATCGCCCGTTTGGCGGAACCGTTCGACTTGGGCGGGGACAGCGTGCGGATCGGCGCCAGTATCGGCATCGCCTTGTGCCCGACCCACGGAGAAGATTCCGAGGATTTGGTGCGCCATGCCGATTTGGCGATGTACCAGGCCAAGCTCGCCGGACGCAATACCTATCGGGTCTACGAGCCGGCCATGAGCGACGAACTCACCCGGCAACTGCGGCTGGAGAGCGACTTGCGCTTCGCCTTGGAGCGGGGCGAGCTGGCGGTGCATTTCCAACCGATCGTGCAAGTGACCAACGGACAATTGGCGGGCGCCGAGGCGCTGTTGCGCTGGCATCACCCCCAGCGCGGCCCGGTGCCGCCGAACGAGTTTGTCCCGTTGGCTGAGGAAAAGGGTCTGATGCGGGAAATCGGCGCTTGGGTGCTGGATCGCGCTTGTCAAACTCTCGAACGCTGGCACCAGCTCGGTTTGAATATACCGCTCGCGGTCAACCTGTCGAGCGCTCAAGTTCTGCGCGGTTTGTCGGTGGATGTCCTGAGGGACTTGTTCGAGCGCTATCATTTGACGCCGCGCAATCTGGTCTTCGAGGTGGCGGAAGGGCTTTTGCTGACCGATGGCGCACAAACCCGCCAGTGGCTCGATGAGATTCGAGCGCTGGGCATCCAATTGCACTTCGATGATTTCGGGACGGGCTATTCCTCGCTCTCCTGTCTGAAACGGTTCTCGATCGATCGGGTCAAGATCGATCTTTCCTTCGTGCGCGACATGGTGGTGGATGCCGAGGATCGAAGCTGGGTGCAAGCGATTTTGGCGTTGAGCGCCATTTTAGGGATCGAGGTGGTGGCGGAAGGCGTCGAAACCCAGCAGCAGTTGGAGTTATTGCAAACTTTGGGGTGCGGTTACGCCCAAGGCTATTATTTCTCCCCACCGATGGATGATGAAGGCTTCATCGCCGTCGCCCGGCGGCTGGGCGCCCTGCCAGCCTAGCCGACAATCCTTTTTTTCTCCCTCATGAGCGTCGCCGTCGTCGCCGAAAAGCCCGCTGTCGCCCGCGATATCGCCAAGGTGCTGGGCGCGGGTCAGGGCGGTAAAGGCTATCTTCATGGTAACGGCTATGTCGTGACTTGGGCGGTCGGCCATCTGGTGCGGCTGGCCGAACCCCATGAAATCAATCCCGACTGGAAACGCTGGCGGCGCGAGCTGTTGCCGATGCTGCCCGAACGCTGGCCGCTGGTGGTCAGCGACAGCACCCGCGACCAGTTTGACGCGGTTCGCCGTATTCTCAACGATGCCGCCATCGAGCGGGTGGTCTGCGCGACCGATGCCGGCCGCGAGGGCGAACTGATCTTCCGGTATCTGTATGAGGCGGCCGGTTGCCGCAAGCCGTTCAGCCGGTTATGGATTTCCTCGCTGACGCCGGACGCCATCCGGCAGGGTTTCCAGAGCTTGCGGGACGGGCGGGAATTTGATCCGTTGGCTGCCGCCGCCCGAGGGCGCAGCCAAGCTGATTGGTTGGTCGGGATGAATCTGTCGCGCGCCTATACCTTGGCCTGCAACGCCTTTGACGACGATGCCTGGTCAGTGGGTCGAGTGCAGACCCCGACGCTGGCGATGGTGGTGGAACGGGAACTGGCCATCCGCGCCTTCGTGCCGGAGGATTACCGGGAAGTGGTGGCGATCTTTGGCGCTTTTGCCGCGCCTCTTGCCGCGGTGGGAGAAGAAACCGGGTTGAAAAGCGAGCTGACAGCGCCGCCGGAAGAAGTCAGCGCCGGCGCGCGCTATCAGGGGGTCTGGTTTCGCGGCGAACGGCCCGATGCCAAAGCCAAACGCTTGCCCGCCGCCGGTGCAGAGGCCGAGCGCATCGTCGACCGCGCCCGGCGGGGCCAGGCGAACCTCGAATCCCGCACGGCTGAAACCCGTCGCGCGCCGCCGCCGCTGTTGTACGACTTGACCGAATTGCAGCGCCACGCCAACCGGTTGTACGGGTTCAGCGCCCAAACCACGCTCGATATCGCCCAGAAACTGTACGAACAACACAAACTGATCAGTTACCCCCGCACCGACAGCCGCCACTTGTCCGCCTCGGTGGCGGCGACGCTGGGGGCGGTGGTGGCGGCAATCGGGGAGCCGTATCGGGATCGTCTGGCGCCGGGCAGCGGGCAGCGAACGTTGGGGTTACGGTTCGTGGACGATACCAAGGTGACGGACCATCACGCCATCATTCCCACGCCGCTCCAGACGCGGACCGCTTTGAGCGCCGACGAGCGAAAGGTTTACGAGCTGATTTGTCGCCGCCTGTTGATGGCCTGGCACGACGAACACGTCTGGGCGGTCACCACCTTAATCACCGCCATCACCACGCTGCAAGCAGATGAAACTTTCATCGACCGCTATCACAGCAGCGGTACAGCGGTGGAGCAGCTCGGCTGGAAAATTCTGGAGCCAAGCGCCGATCCCGCCCGCAAAAAAGCTGGGGTAAAGCGAAAGACCGAAGCGGACGGCGACTCGCCAGCCGAAGAAGAGGCTAGCCAGAGCTTGCCGCCGGGGTTGACGGCAGGCCAACGCCAACGGGTGTGGGACGTGCGCGCTATCGCCAAACAAACCCGACCGCCGCCGCGCCTGACCGAAGCGGCGCTGCTGACCGCGATGGAAACCGCCGGCCGGCAGCTGGAAGATAAAGAGCTGTCGGCGGCGATGAAGGCCAGCGGCCTCGGCACGCCGGCCACTCGCGCCGATATCATCGAAACCCTGCTCAAGCGCCGGTATTTGAGCCGCGCTGGCAAGGCGCTGCATCCGACCGAACGCGGCATCCGCTTGATTCAAACGGTCCAGCCGCCGATCAAAAGCCCGCTCATGACCGGCGACTGGGAAACGCGCTTGAAGCGCATCCAGCGCGGTGAGGCGGAGCTGAGTGGGTTTATGGCCGCTATTGGCGAATACGTGCGCGAAGCCGTGACTCAAGCCTTTGCGGCGGCCCATCCGGCGGCGCCGGTGGCGCCGGTCGCACCGCCGGCGAGCGTCGCTCCAGCCCGCGTCCCGGTGTTGGGAAACAGCCTGGAGGACTGGCTGCGAACGGCATTTCGCTTGTCGTCTTTTCGGCCTTATCAGGAACAGGTGTGTCAGACGGTCATCGAAGGTCGTGATGTATTGCTGGTGATGCCGACCGGGGCTGGCAAGTCGCTGTGTTTTCAGTTGCCGGGCCTCGCGCGGGGCGGTACGACTCTGGTGGTGTCACCGCTGATCGCCTTGATGGAAGATCAAGTCGCCAAGCTGTGCGAGCTGGGGTTGCGCGCCGAGCGCATCCATTCTGGCCGCGACCGGGCGGTTTCGCGCCAAGTCTGCATTGAGTATCTGCGCGGCCGGTTGGATTATCTGTTCATCGCACCGGAGCGGCTGAGCGTTTTGGGTTTTCCCGAGATGTTGGCCAAGCGCAAGCCGGTGTTGATCGCGGTGGACGAGGCGCACTGCATTTCCCAATGGGGTCACGATTTCCGACCGGACTATCGGATGCTGGGCCGGCATCTGCCGCTGCTGCGGCCCGCGCCGGTGATCGCGTTGACCGCCACCGCCACCGTGCTGGTGCAGGATGACATCGTGCGCCAGCTCGGGATGAGTGATGCAATCCGCTATATCCACGGTTTTCGCCGGTCCAATCTGGCGGTCGAAACGGTGGAATTGAAAGTCACGGAGCGACACGCCGCCGTCCGGCGGCTGCTGGCTGACCCCGGTCGGCGACCGGCCATCGTCTACGCGCCGACCCGCAAGGCAACCGAATCGCTGGCGCTGGAATTGGCAGAGGAGTTCCCGACCGCCGCCTATCACGCCGGCATGGGCGCGCAGGAGCGCGACCGGGTGCAAGCCTTGTTCGGCGCGGGCCAGTTGCCGGTGATCGTCGCCACCATCGCCTTCGGCATGGGCATCGACAAGCCCGACATCCGCACCGTCATTCATACCGCGCTGCCGGGCAGCGTCGAGGGCTATTATCAGGAAATCGGCCGGGCCGGGCGGGACGGCCAACCCGCTCGGGCCGTGCTGTTCTACTCTTACGCCGATCTGCGCACCCACGAATGGTTTCACCGGCGCGATTATCCCGATCCGCTGCGGCTGGCGTCCATCTTCGAGGCGCTCGCCGCCGATCCGCTGCCGAAAATACGCTTGCGCGATGGTTTGGAGTGCGATCCAGACGAATTCGAGGTGGCGCTGGAAAAACTGTGGGTACACGGTGGCGTTCGCCGGGATGCGGAGGGCAACGTCAGCCGGGGTGACCCGAATTGGTTGCAGCCCTACCAACGGCAGCGCGCGCACAAGCTGGCGGAGTTGCGGCAGATGTTGGATTTCGCCGACCGGGCGAGCGGCTGTCGCATGGTGCGGCTGGTGCGGCATTTCGGCGATCGCGACGACGATCAACCGTGTGGGATTTGCGAGGTCTGCGCGCCGCGGACGACGGTGGCGCGACGCACCCGTCCGCTCAAAGCTTCTGAAACGCAACTGGTGTTGCAAGTGCTCGAAGCCTTGCGCGGGCGCGAGGGCCAAACCGTGCGGCAGTTGCACGAGAAGCTGACGGCTGGGGCGAGCGATCGCCGCGTTTTCGAGGAACTGCTAGAAGCCCTGGCCGGTATCGGTCTGGTCGATATCCGAGATGATTCGTTCAGCAAGGACGGGAAGCTGATCGCCTTTCGTCGGCTCGATTTGACCGACGCCGGGCGGAATGCGGGGATCGGCGAAGTGAGCGCGGCGCGGCTGCGCGAAGCGACGGCGGCAACAACGCCCCGGAAACGACGGACAGTGCGAAAAGCCTGTTGAGAGACTTCCATTCGCTCTCGGCGATTCTGGCTCGATGGGTCGATTTGAGACCAAAGCTCCGCATTTTTGAAAAACGGCCGTTACCGCCGGTTGGCGTTCCGTCGGATCATTCGCCTGAAATTCTTGCGTTACGACGGCTCCTGTGCGCTCGGATGGATTTGTGGCCGGCGAGAAAGCGCTTTGGGCTATGCTTCCTGAACGCCCGCTCAATCTGAAGGAAAGAGATTCATGCTGACCCAATCCTTGGCTGGTTTACCGGCGTTTCTGTCCTATTTTGCAACGGCCAGCGTGCTGTTCGCGTTATTTTTACTGTCCTATATCATCATCACGCCCTATCGAGAGATCGCCTTGATCCGCCAGGGCAATTCGGCGGCGGCGGCCAGCCTGAGCGGTGCGATGTTGGGTTTCGTATTGCCGCTGGCCAGCGCCATCGCCCATAGCGTCGGCCTGTTGGATATGGTGGTCTGGGGCGTGATCGCCCTGGTGGTGCAACTGCTGGTTTTTCTGGCGTCGCGGCTGCTGGTTCCCGAACTGGCGCGCGATATTCCCGCCGGCAAGGTTGCGGCGGGGGTGTTTCTCGGCGGGCTGTCGCTGGCGGCCGGCATCATCAACGCCGCTTGCATGACTTACTGAGCGATCGCGGCATTGAAGGCGAAGGCTAAAGCGCGCCCTGTTGTTAGTTCGACATCCGTTTTTTCAGGCTTGAGTACACCGTTTTCAAGCGGAAGTAGGCGGCTTTCAAGCGGGAGGATGCCAGACTGGCAAGCTGCGCAAGGAACGGTTGCGTTGGCGAAGGTTCCGGCTTGCCGGCCTCCGGCTGACGATCCAACTGCTCCAAGGCCCGTATCAGTTCCTCGCTGCTGGCAAAGCGGTTGGCGGGATCTTTGGCCAGTAACTGATTGATGATCGGCTGAAAACGGCTGAACGGCGCTTCCAGGATCGGCGTCGGACCCTTGATGTGCAGCATGGCGGTTTCGAAGGCGTCCGCGCCCTGATAGGGCCGGGTTCCGGTCAGCATTTCGTAGAACACTACCCCCAGGCTATACAAGTCGCTGCGCGCGTCCACCGGCTTGGCGAGCGCTTGTTCGGGGCTCATGTAATTAGGCGTTCCGATCCGCCAGCCGACGGCGGTCAACTGGGTTTTATCTTCCAGATTCTTGGCGATGCCGAAATCGGACAGCACCGCCGTTGCGGAGTTGCGGAACATGATGTTGGCGGGTTTGATATCGCGATGGATGCAGTTTTGCTGGTGCGCGCAGCCCAGCGCTTGCGCGATCTGCCGCAGGATATTCACAGCTTGCTCGGGGCTCAGGCCCGTCTTGATGCGCTCCTTTAAAGTAGCGCCTTCCAGGTATTCCATCGCGATGTAGAACAATTCTTCGTGGTTGCCCGCATCGAAGATGGTGACGACATTGGGATGGCCGAGCTTGCCGATGATCCGGGCTTCCTTGATGAAGCGCTGGGTGAAGGTGGCATCGTCGGACAGCCTGGGACTGAGAATCTTCAGCGCCACGGGCCGTTCGAGCGATTCCTGAACGCCCAGGTAGACGGTGGACATGGCGCCTTTGCCGACAATTTTTTCGATCCGGTAGCCGGGAATCTGGATTTCCATAAAATTGAGTATCTTGTACGGAGATTTGCGTCGTGCAATTTCATTAAATAATGGGCTAGGCCCGCGCAAACAGCAAGCCGGTTTCCGAGCGGGCGGTTAACCCCATTTTACCGACCGTGACGTTTGTAGCGATGAATTCCAAAATCGTTGCGGGGTCCAGCTTATGTCGAAGTCATTGTGGTATGCGCTCCTTATCGCCGGCCTGTTGGTGGGATGTTCGCCCAGCGAGAAGACGCAGTTTGGGGAAGTCGGTTCGGCCCAGCGTCCGGCGCAGCCGGCCAGCGGCGCTGTCCGACCGCGTGAGGATGCACGGGACTCCCCGCTGAAACTCCAGTCGCCGGCAGCCCCGTCAGCCACGGTCTCGCCCTCGACGGCCGGCCTGCCCGCCGCCAGATTGAAAGAGCGCCCAGATGTAGAGGCCAAGAGGGCTGCCGTGGTCAGCGCGCTGGCCGGAGCGGCCATTGCCGCTCCGGAATTGGATGCGCTGCGCGCGCCCAGCCAGCCGACCGACCGAGAGAACTATGCGGCCATTGAGGAAAATCCGGTCAAACGGGCCGCCGAGCAGCCGGTTTCGACCTTCAGCATCGATGTGGATACCGGTTCCTACGCCAACGTCCGGCGTTTCCTCAACAGCGGCCGGTTGCCGCCGCGCGATGCGGTGCGGGTCGAGGAATTGATCAATTATTTCGATTACGACTATCCGCTGCCCGACGGCCGCCAGCCGCCATTTCGCGTCAACACCGAGCTGGCGGCGACTCCGTGGAATCCGAAAACCCTGCTGCTGGCGGTCGGCATCAAAGGTTACGATCTGCCGAAAACCAAGCTACCGCCGGCCAATTTGGTGTTTCTGATCGATGTATCCGGTTCGATGAATGCACCCGACAAGCTGGAGCTGCTCAAGCCAGCGCTAAAGTTGCTGATCCGGCAGTTGCGGCCGGAGGATAAAGTCGCCATCGCGGTTTACGCCGGCGCGGCCGGGCTGGTGTTGGAGCCGACCTCCGGCGGCCAGAAAGCTAAAATTGAGGCGGCGCTGGATCGGTTGAGCGCCGGCGGTTCCACCAACGGCGGGGCCGGGATTCAACTGGCCTACAATCTGGCCCGCGACGGTTTCGTGCAAGGCGGTGTCAACCGGGTGATTCTGGCCACCGACGGCGATTTCAACGTCGGCACCGTCAACTTCGAGGCGTTGAAAAACCTGGTGGAAACCCAACGCAAGAGCGGCATCGCCCTGACCACGCTCGGTTTCGGCACCGGTAATTACAACGACCGCCTGATGGAGCGATTGGCCGACGCCGGCAACGGCAATTACGCTTACATCGATACCTTGCAAGAGGCCAACAAAGTGCTGGTGGAGCAGATGAGCGCCACGCTGTTGACCATCGCCAAGGACGTGAAAATCCAAATCGAGTTCAATCCGGGGCTGGTCGAGGAATACCGGCTGATCGGTTACGAAAACCGGGTCTTGCGGCGTGAGGATTTCAACAACGATGCGGTGGATGCGGGCGATATCGGCGCCGGCCATACCGTGACGGCCCTGTACGAGATCGCCCTGAAAGGCAGCGGCGGCGGTTTGACCGAGCCGCTGCGGTACGCGGAATCCGCCAAGCCGGACAGCGCGGCGCGCGGCGAGGAAATCGCCTTCCTGCGGCTGCGCTACAAGCAGCCCGACAGTGACGCCAGCCAGTTGCAGGAATGGCCGATCCGCCGCGATCAGGCGATCCAGGACGGAGCGCGGACCAGCGACCGGTTTCGCTTCGCGGCGGCGGTGGCGGGGTTCGGGCAACTCTTGCGCGGCGGCCGGCATACCTCCTCGTTCGGCTACGATGAGGTGTTGGCGCTGGCCAAAGACGCGCGCGGTGCTGATCCTTTCGGCTATCGAGGTGAGTTCCTGACCTTGATCGGTCTGGCGCGGTCGCTCGATCCCAGCAAAGCCGCCGAAACGGCGCAGGCGGTCCGCTGAACCGCGATTTCCATCGTGTGAACCGAAGGAAGTCGGCGGGTTAAAGTGGTCGGTGTGGGAAGGCTGCAAAACCTTCCCTACCGGCTTCACACCGGGTAAAGTGCCGGCCCCATGCGGACCGACGACGATGCCGATGAAACCCTGATGCTAGGATACCGGGATGGCGATGCCGGGGCCTTCACGCGGCTGTACGCCCGCCACAAGGGGCCGCTGTATCGCTACCTGCTGCGCCAGTGCGGCCAGCCAGCGGTGGCGGAAGAATTATTTCAAGACATCTGGCTCAAGCTGATCGCCGCCCGTGAAGGCTATACGGTGCAAGCCAAATTCAGCACCTGGCTTTACCGGATCGCCCATAACCGCTTGGTCGATCACTACCGCGCCAGCGCGCGAGGTCTGCCGCTGTCCTACGCCGATGACTGCCCGGAATGGGAGAACATCCCGGCCCCGGAAGGAGTCCAACCCGAGGTGTGGGACGACCGCCGCCGTCAGTCGGAACGCTTGTTGGCCTTATTGTCGGAATTACCGGAAGCCCAGCGTGAAGCGCTGTTGTTGAAGGAGGAAGCCGGGCTGTCGCTGGACGAAATCGCCCAAGCGACCGGAACCGGCCGGGAAACCGTCAAGAGCCGCCTGCGCTACGCGCTGGCCCGCCTACGACACAGTCTGGGAGGCCCGTCATGACCGACCGCGACGACGAACTCCACGATGGGACGATCGCTGCTCTGTACCGGCAAACACGCCAGGCCGAACCGCCGGAGTGGCTGGACCGACGCGTGCTGATGGCCGCCGAATCGGCGGTCGGATCGCGCCCTGCCAGACCCTCCAAGTTGCGAAGAAACCATTGGGTCGTGCCGCTGGCGCTGGCGGCGACCGTGGTTTTGACCACGGGCGTGGTGCGGATGGTCCGCGAATCCGGCGAGTTTGCGATGTCGGTGCGGTTGGAGCACGCGGAGCTGGCCGACAAGCCCCCCGCAGCGGCGGAAGAGAATAGCACCGCAGTCGGAAATGTCGCGTCGCCGGCGGCAAAATTCGCGCGCCCAGACGGTTTGGCTGTACCTGCAACGCCCGCGCGGCCCGTTGTGTCGGCCGAGGCTCCGCCGGCTCCGCCGGCCGCCACCTTACCAGAGGTGATCGGGGGCCGCGCTAAACTCTCTTCACCGCCCGCCGCCACGGCTTATCCGAGCTTGCAGGCGGTTCCCGCGAAGCCGGCCGAGAGGGAAGAGCGTGCGCCGGCGGTCGAGGAATTGAAAAAAGACGAGGAATCGCGCGCACGGAAGCCAGCCCCAGCGGTGGAACGGACGAACAGTCGGGATCAGTTATCCCATCGTCCGCCGGAGGAATGGCTGAAGGAGATCGCCGAGCTACGCCGCCAGGGTCGGACGGTGGAAGCCGAGGCGAAGTTGGCCGAATTTCGGCGGCGCTATCCCGATTACCCGCCGGATGCCGAGAGCGCACCGCGCTGAGCAAAAATTAAATCGTTCCCGACCTAAAAGAAATAGCGGAGGATGAAACCGGAAACTGATGACAAGGCGATAGCAGCACGACTGCTTGATGCAAGCGCGGCGGCGAATGGGCATCGCCGCCGTGGGATCATTTCTTGGGAAGAAACGGATTGATGGTATCCATCAGGGTGGCTTCCTCCACCGGTTTGATCACGTAACCTTTCGCACCCTGGCGTTCGCCCCAGATTTTGTCGGTTTCCTGATCTTTGGTCGTGACGATGATGACCGGAATATGGCTGGTGGAACCGTGTTTGGTGATTTGGCGGGTGGCTTGAAACCCGTTGACTCTGGGCATGACGACATCCATCAGCACGAGGTCCGGCAGTTCCGTTTTGGCGACTTGAACGCCCTCGGCGCCATCTTTGGCCGTTATCACCTCGTGGCCATTCTTTTTGAGGATCTTGGCGAGACTCAGCGTCTGCGTGGGCGAGTCATCGACAATCAGTATGCGGGCCATGCTGCCACTCCTGGAGGAATCTTGCGTATCTCATTCGTGCTTCCGTGTTCTCGGTGAAAAATCTTGGGACGTTTCGCGCCGCCATCAGAAACTGTAGCCAACCTGTTTGGAACCACCCATACAATCATAAGCCAATTTCGTCCATTTCGGGGATGGTTTTGTAGTGGTTGGTCGGTTAGCGACGCATGATAGGATACAGGATCAGTCAGCATGTTTTGCAGGAGTTTGCTGTTATGAGTGTTTCACAACCAGGTTTTGCAGCGCGGCTGAGCTTGGCGCTGCGCGCATTTTTGCGGATTTTGACCGACGGAGGCTTCGCCGGGGGCGTGCTGGGTTTAGAACAAGGCGTGCTAACGCCGCCCGTTCCGGCCAGCGAACCGCCCAAATCGGCCCCGCTGCGGGAAACTTTACCGGATTCCGCCTTGCAGCTGTTGGCCTTGTTACAACAGGAAGGCCGTTTCGTGGACTTTCTGGAGGAAAATGTGACCGCCTATTCCGACGCCGAAATCGGCGGAGCGGCCCGCGTGGTGCATGAAGGCTGCCGCAAGGTGGTGCGCGATTACCTTCAGATCGAGCCGGTGCGGACCGAGAACGAAGGCGCGCGGCTGACGCTGGCCGTCGGTTTCGATCCTTCGACGGTGCGCTTGACCGGCAACGTGGTCGGCCAGCCGCCATTTACCGGCACGCTGATGCACCGGGGCTGGCGCGTGAGTCAGATCACGCTGCCGAAGCTGGCCGAGGGCCACGATGTGCGGGTGCTGGCCCCGGCGGAGGTGGAGCTATGAGCGAGGTCCGCTACGCGGTCGGCATCGATCTGGGGACGACCCATTGCGTGATGGCGGCGGTGGATCTGACCGCCGAGGAACAGGATGGAGCGGTACAGTGGACCGTGCCGGTGCCGCAGCTCACCGCGCCCGGCGCGGTGGAGGAGCGACCGATGCTGCCCTCCTTTCTCTACTTGCCGCATCCCGATGAATTGAAACCGGACGACCGCATCTTGCCGTGGGGCGAACCGCAGCCGTTCGTGGTCGGCGAACTGGCCCGTACCATGGGCAGCCGTACCCCGATCCGCTTGGTGGCGAGCGCCAAGAGCTGGCTGTGCCACCCCGGCGTGGACCGGCGCGCGGCGATTCTGCCGGTGGAAGCGCCGGAGGAAGTGCGGCGGGTCTCGCCGCTGCAAGCCTCGATCCGCTATCTGGAGCACCTGCGGGCGGCCTGGGATCAGCAGTACCCCGATACCCCACTGGCCGGCCAAGAGGTGATTTTGACGGTGCCGGCCTCCTTCGATCCGGCGGCGCGCGAACTGACCGCCGAAGCGGCGGCGGCGGTCGGGCTGTCGCATCTGGTGTTGCTGGAGGAGCCGCAGGCGGCGCTGTATCACTGGATTCTGGCGGCCCAAGGCGAGTGGCGCAAACAGGTGCAAGTGGGTGACATCATTCTGGTGATCGACCTGGGCGGCGGCACCGCCGACTTTTCGCTGATCGCCGTGACCGAGCGCGATGGCTCGCTGGAGCTGGAACGGGTGGCGGTCGGCGATCACATTTTATTGGGCGGCGACAACATGGATCTGGCGCTGGCCCACGCGGTGCGCGCCAAACTGGCCGCTCAAGGCACCCAGCTCGATCCCTGGCAGTTGCAGGGCATCACCCACGGTTGTCGGAGCGCCAAGGAGACCTTGCTCAACGACGCGGCGGTCGAGGCCGTGCCGGTGGTGGTGCCGAGCCGGGGTTCCAAGCTGATCGGCGGCACGCTGCGCACCGAGCTGACCCGCGCGGAAGTGACCCAAAATCTGGTGGATGGCTTTTTCCCGGCGGTGGAGGCGGCGGCCCGACCGGCCGTCCGGGCGCGGGCGGCCTTGACCAAATTGGGGTTGCCCTACGCGCAAGACCCGGCGATGACCCGCCATCTGGCCGCGTTCCTCGCCCGTCAAGTCGGCGCGACCCGCGATCTGGCCGGTTTCGAGGCTCGGCTGCCGGCCGACGCCAGCTTCCTGCATCCGACCGCCGTGCTGTTCAACGGCGGCGTGTTCAAGGCCCAACCGCTGCTGGAGCGGACCTTGAAGGTGTTGAACGATTGGCTGGCCGCCGAGGATGCACCGCCGGTGCGCCTGCTGGAAGGGGCCGATCTCGATCTAGCGGTGGCGCGCGGCGCGGCCTACTACGGTTTCGTGCGGCGCGGGCGCGGGGTGCGGATTCGCGGCGGTACCGCCAAATCCTATTACGTCGGCGTCGAGAGCGCCATGCCGGCGGTGCCGGGGATGGAGCCGCCCATCGAAGCGCTGTGCATCGCGCCGTTCGGGATGGAGGAAGGCACTCACGCCGAATTGCCGCCGCAGGAAGTCGGGCTGGTGATCGGCGAGCCGGTGCGGTTTCGCTTTTTCGGTTCGTCGGTGCGGCGGACCGATCAAGTCGGCGCGGTGTTGGAACAGTGGGCGCCGGAGGAAATCGAGGAATTGGAGGAAATCGAGGTGACCCTGCCCACCGAAGGCCGGCAGCCGGGTGAGGTCGTGCCGGTGCGGCTGCGGGCGGCGGTCACCGAGGTCGGCACGCTGCGGCTGGAAGCGGTGCCGCGCACGGGGGAGGAAGGCTGGAAGGTCGAGTTCGATGTGCGGGGGGAGAGTTGAAGTCGGCCCAATCACTTGTTAGCTATCCTGCGAACCTTTTCATCGGGCGTCGATAAACTGTTTTTCGCCGCCGTTCGATGGCACTTTGGAGCGCGCAAATGCAGTATCAAGCCATCAGCCTTCAGGAAAAATTTGGTCTGTTCAGCGAGCAGTGGCAACCGAAGGTCATTGCCGAAATGAATGACTACCAGTTCAAGATCGTCCGTCTGGAAGGCGATTTTGTGTGGCATAGCCACGAAGATACCGACGAGACCTTCCTCGTGATTGAGGGCGCCCTCCGCATCGATTTTCGTGACGCGGCCGTCAACGTCGGTGCGGGCGAACTTTACGTGGTACCCAGGGGTGTCGAGCACAAACCCTACGCGGAACGAGAGGTGAAGCTCATGCTGATCGAGCCGCGTGGTGTCCTCAATACAGGGGCTCAAGGCGGGGAGAGAACGGCGCGCAATGACGTTTGGATTTGAAGGCTGACGCCATGTCTTTGAATATTCGCCAACTTACCGCTAGCGATGTCGATTTGATGCGAGCTTTGCTACAGACTTTCGGTGAAGCCTTCGATGCGATAGAGACCTATGGCGGCAACCCGCCTGATGCGCCCTATCTCCAGCGCTTGCTCGGCGGTGACGCCTTCATTGCCATCGTGGCGCTTGAAAGCGAAGCGGTTGTCGGGGGTATCGCCGCCTATGAACTGATGAAGTTCGAGCAACAGCGCAGCGAGATTTATATTTACGATTTGGCGGTCGCCGCAGCGCATAGACGACAAGGTATCGCAACCGCCTTGATCGCGGAACTGAGGAAGATCGCCACGGCCCGAGGCGCCTATGTCATTTATGTCCAGGCGGATATCGACGATGATCCGGCCATCGCGTTGTACACCAAGCTGGGAGTCCGCGAAGACGTGTTGCACTTTGACATAGCCGTTGCAGGAGACGATGGTGCTGCGTGACAAGCAAGCGACGTGATGCTCGTCACAAGACGCATTGAGGATTAGCCCATCGCCCGCCAAAGTACCTCTCGTTATCTGGTCGGCATCGATCTCGGCACCACCCACACGGTGGTGGCTTACGCCGATCTGAAAGCCGTCGGCGCAGCGACTATCCAACTGTTCTCTGTCGAGCAACTGATCGCTCCCGGCGCGGTGGCGGCCCGGCCGTTGTTGCCGTCGGTGCGCTATCACCCGACGGCCGGCGAACTGGCGGCGGCGGATGTGCGGCTGCCGTGGGATTTCATCGACCCTGGCGCGGTCTCGGACTCGGTGTTGGGGGAGCTGGCCAGAGAGCGCGGTTCGCGCGCGCCGGGACGGCTGGTGGCCAGCGCCAAGAGCTGGATGTCCCATGCCGGCGTGGACCGCATGGCGCCGATCTTGCCTTGGGGCGCGGCGGAGGGCGTGGCGAGAGTGTCGCCGGTGATGGCGACCGCCAGTTATCTGGCCCACCTCGTCGCCGCCTGGAATCACCGCTTTCCCCACTACCCGCTGGAACGGCAGGACGTGGTGTTGACCGTGCCGGCTTCCTTCGATGAGGGCGCGCGGGTGCTGACGGTAGGCGCGGCGCGGCTGGCCGGGTTGTCCGAAATGCGCTTGTTGGAGGAGCCGCAGGCGGCGTGCTACGACTGGCTGCACCGGCATCGCGCCGACGTGGCGACCGGCCTGGGCGACGCGCGGCTCTTGCTGGTCTGCGACGTGGGCGGCGGCACCACCGACCTGACGCTGATCCAAATCGAGCCAGGCGAGATCGAGCCGCGCCTGACCCGGATCGGCGTGGGCGAGCATTTGATGCTGGGCGGCGACAACATGGATTTGACGCTGGCGCGGACGGTCGAGGCACGGCTGGGCGGCGCGCGGTTGAACGCTGGGGAACTGTCGCAACTGTTGCAGCAATGCCGGAACGCCAAGGAGCGACTGCTGGCGACGGACGCGCCGGAACGAGTGACGGTGACGGTGCTGGGCGGCGGGACGAAGTTGATCGGCGGCGCGCGGTCGGCGGAGTTGAGCCGCGATGAAGTGCGCGGCTTGCTGGTGGATGGGTTTTTGCCGGTGGTCGATCCGGCGGATCGGCCGCGGGGACGGCGCGCGGCGGTGGTCGAATTCGGGTTGCCCTATGCGGCCGATCCAGCCATCACCCGCCATCTGGCGGCGTTTCTCAGCCAGCACGCCGAAGTCGCCCGATGCGCGTTGGGCGACAAGGGATCCGACCGCCCGGCGATCCCGGATGCGGTGTTGCTCAACGGCGGCGTCTTTCACGGCGCGGCGCTGGTCGACCGGCTGCTGGAGTGGCTGGCGGATTGGCGCGGCGCGCCCTTGCGGCGTTTGGATAATCCCGAACCCGATCTGGCGGTGGCGCGCGGCGCGGTCGCCTACGGGCTGGCGCGGCGGGGTCAGGGGGTGCGGATCGGCGGCGGATCGGCGCGCGGTTATTTTTTGTTGGTCGATGGCGGGCGCGACCGCAAGCAAGGCGTCTGTCTGCTGCCGCGCGGCGCGGAGGAGGGCCGGCCGCTCCGGTTGGAACGCACTTTTTCGCTGCGGCTCGGCGCCCCGGTGCAATTTCATCTGCTGTCCTCGACCGGCGATACGGTCTATCGGCCGGGCGAAGTGGTGGCGCTGGAGACGGCGGACTTTACGCCATTGCCGCCCATCGCCACGGTCATCGACAGCGAAGCGACCGGCGAAGTCCCAGTGCAACTGCTCGCGCAACTGACCGAAGTCGGCACCCTGGACGTGGAATGCGTGGCGGTGGACGACGCCGCGCGGCGCTGGCAACTCGCGTTCCAGTTGCGCGGCGGCGATGCGGCCGCCTTGGCCCGCCTGCATCCGCGTTTCTCGGAGGCGGCGGCGCGGTTGGAACGCTTCTACGGCTCCCGCGCGGCCGGTGTCGAACAGAAGGAAATCAAGGGTTTGCGCACCGATCTGGAGCGTCTGCTCGGCAAGCGCGAGAGCTGGGATACGCCGCTGTTGCGCGAGCTGTTCGGCGTGCTGTGGGCGGGCGCGCGGCGGCGGCGGCGCTCGGCGGAACACGAGCGGCTGTGGTTCAGTCTGGCCGGTTATTGCCTGCGGCCGGGGTTCGGCTATCCGCTGGACGACTGGCGGGTGCGGCAATTGTGGGCGCTCTACGAACAGGGAGTGCAATACGGCCAAGACGCCCAGACCCGCTCGGAATGGTGGACGCTGTGGCGGCGGGTGGCGGGCGGTTTGGATGCGGCGGCCCAGTGGCGGTTGAGCGATGGGCTGCTGGCGGATTTGCGGCCTTTAACCGGCAAGGCGGCGAAGGACAAGACGCCGGGCGTCGAGGATATGGCGCGGCTGGCCGGCGTGTTGGAGCGGTTGCCGGCAGGGCGCAAGGTCGAACTCGGTCAGTTATTGTTGGCGCGGCTGGCGCGCAAAGGCGAATCGCCGCAGCTTTGGTGGGCGGTCGGTCGGCTAGGGACGCGGGTTCCCGCCTACGGCAGCGCGCACGATGTGGTGCCGGCGGCGACGGCGGCGGTTTGGGTGGAACAGGTGCTGGCGCTGGACTGGCGCGCGGTAACGCCCGCTCCGTTCGCGGCCGCCTTGCTGGCGCGGCTCAGCGGCGACCGCGAACGCGATTTGGATGACGCATTGCGGGCGCAGGTCAGCCAACGGCTGCGCGCGGCCAAGTCGCCAGCTTCCTGGTTGCGCATGGTTGAGGAAGTGGTGGAACTGAATGAGGCCGACGCGGGTCGGGTGTTTGGTGAAACCCTGCCGCCGGGCTTGCGGCTGGTGGGTTAAACGGCCTATTTCCCCGCACTGTATTTCAGCGGCGGCGTTGCAATTTCCCGTCGGGATTGTTCATCGGCTGTCATTGGGCGGCCCGCCAACCGATCCATATACAGATAAATCACCGGCGTCAGATACAGCGTCAGCAACTGCGACACCACCAGGCCGCCGACCACCGCCAGCCCCAGCGGCTGCCGCACTTCCGCGCCCGCGCCCCAGCCCAGGGCGATGGGCAGAGTGCCGACCAGCGCCGCCATCGTCGTCATCATGATCGGACGGAAACGGATCAGACACGCTTGAAAAATGGCCTGCTCGGGGGCCATGGCTTCGTTGCGTTGTCGGTCGAGCGCGAAGTCGATCATCATGATGGCGTTTTTCTTGACGATGCCCACCAGCATGATGACGCCGACGAAGGCATACAAGCTGAGATCGACCTTGAACAGCAACAAGGTCAGCAATGCGCCCAACCCCGCCGAGGGCAGGCCCGACAGGATGGTGAGCGGATGGATGAAGCTCTCGTACAGAATCCCCAGCACGATGTACACCACCAGCACCGCGACCAACAGCAGAACGCCCAGGCCCTGCAAGGAATCCTGAAACGCCTGGGCGGTGCCTTGCAAGCTGGTGTTCAGCGACACCGGCAGGTTCAGCTCGGCTTCGAGCGCCTTGATCCGATCCACCGCCGCGCCGAGCGAAACGCCGGGCAGCAGGTTGAAGGAAATCGTCACCGACGGCAGTTGGCCTTGATGGTTCACGGTCAGCGCCTGGGTCTTGCGCGCCACCGAGACCACGGTATCCAGCGCCACCAGCGCGCCAGCGGCGGAACGCACGTAAATCCGCGCCAGCGCCGCCGGATCGGCCTGAAATTCGGGAGCCAGTTCCAAAATCACCTTGTACTGGTTGGTCGCGCCGTAAATGGTGGACACCTGACGGGCGCTGAAGGCATTTTGCAAAGCATCCTCCACTTGGCCGAAATTCAAACCGAGCGCGGCCAGTTTGTCCCGATCCACTTCCACCGCCACCGCCGGACTCTGGTTGTTGAGGTTGCTGGTCACGTCCACGAAGCCCGGCAATTGCCGAAAGCGGGCGACCAGCGTTGCCGTCCACGCATAAAGCTGTTCCAGGTCGGTGTCTTGCAGGGTGTATTGATATTGGGAGGCGGTGCTTTGACCGCCGATGCGGATCGGCGGCGGATTGCGCAGATAGACGTTGATCCCTGGGATGACCGCCAATTTCGGCCGCAACGACTGAATGACCTGTTCGGCGGATCGCGTGCGTTCCTGGCGGGGTTTCAGGCGGATGAACATGCTGCCGGTGTTGGCGGTGGGACGAGGGCCGCCCGCGCCGACCGAGGACATGAACGCCTCGACGTTCGGGTCTTGGGCCAGAATCGCCGCGACAGCCCGCTGGCGCTCCACCATGGCTGCGAAGGAGGCATCCTGCGCGCCTTCGGTGGAGGCGCTGAGCTGGCCGGTGTCGCCGCTGGGCAGAAAATCCTTGGGCACCAGGCCATACAACCACACCGTCGCCGCGATGGTCAGCACGAAAACCATCAGCACCGCGCGCGGCCAGGCCAGCGCGCCGCGCAGCGTGCGTTCGTAACTCGCCAGCAGGCCGGCGAAAAAACGCTCGAAGGCTTGATAGATGGCGTTATGTTGGCGCGGGTCGCCGCGTTTGAGATAGCGGCTGCACAGCATCGGCGTCAGGGTCAGCGAGACGAAGCCGGACACCAGAATCGCGGCGCAAATGGTGACCGCGAATTCGTGCAGCAGCCGCCCCACGATCCCGCCCATGAACATCACCGGGATAAAGACGGCAATCAGCGATAAGGTCATGGAAATGATGGTGAAGCCGATCTCCTTCGCCCCGATGATCGCCGCCTGGAACGGCGGTTCGCCGCGCTCGATATGGCGGACGATGTTTTCCAGCATCACGATGGCGTCGTCCACCACGAAGCCCACCGCCAGGGTCAGCGCCAGCAGCGACAGATTGTCGAGGCTGTAACCGAGGACGTGCATGGCGGCGAAGGTGCCGATCACCGAGATCGGCAGGGCCAGACTGGGAATCAGCGTCGCCGACAGATTGCGCAGGAACAGCAGGATCACCAGAATCACCAGCACGCCCGCCAAGACCAAGGTGAACTGCACGTCGTGAATCGACTCGCGGATCGATTCGCTGCGGTCGTAGAGCACCTTGAGTTCGATAGAGGCCGGCAGCGTCGCCTGAAAAGCCGGCAGCACCGCCTTGATGGCGTCCACGGTGGCGACGGTGTTGGCTCCCGGCTGGCGCTGGATCGCCAGCACGATGGCCCGCCGGTCCACGTACCAACTGGCCACCTTGTCGTTTTCCACCCCGTCCAGCACGGTGGCGACCTCGTTCAGCCGCACCGGCGCGCCGTTGCGATAGGCGACGATCAGCGGGCCATAGACGGCGGCGGTTTCCAATTGGCCGTTGGTCTGGATGGCGAGGCTCTGGCGGGGGCCGTCGAAGGTTCCGACCGGCTGGTTGACGTTGCTTTCCCGAATGGCTTGGCGCAGTTCGTCCAGACCGATGCCGCGCGCCGCCAGCCGATCCGGGTCCGCCTGCACCCGCACCGCGAATTTCTGGGAGCCGAAAATCCGCACCTGCGCCACCCCAGTGATGGTGGACAGCCGCTGGGCCAGCATGGTTTCGGCATATTCGTTGACCACCGACAACGGCAGGGTCGGCGAGGACATCGCAATAAAAAAAATCGGCGAGTCCGCCGGGTTGGACTTGCGGAACGAAGGCGGAGACGGCATGTCGGCCGGCAACTGGCGCAGCGCGGTGGCGATGGCGGTCTGCACGTCCTGCGCGGCGGCGTCGATGTCGCGGTCGAGCGTGAATTGCAGGGTGATCGAGGTGGAGCCCTGAGCGCTGGTCGAACTCATCGAATCCAGCCCGGCGATAGTCGAAAACTGGCCTTCCAGCGGGGTCGCCACCGCCGCCGCCATGGTTTCGGGCGACGCGCCGGGCAAGGAAGCGGAGACCGAGATGGTGGGAAAATCGACGCTCGGCAATTCGCTGACCGGCAAGGCGCGGTAGGCGATCACCCCGAAGATCAAAAACGCCGCCATCAGCAGGGTGGTCATCACCGGGCGATGGATGCACAACTCAGGCAGTTGCATCGCGCCTTCCCTCAACCACCGCCGGGTTTGATTTGCACTTTCGCGCCCGGCGACAGCCGCAATTGACCGTCGGTGACCACGGTTTCACCGGCTTGCAGACCTTGCCCGATCACCGCCGTTTCGGCTTGGCGCAGGGTGACGGCGACGGGGCGGGTTTCGACCGTCTCATCCGCTTTGACCACGAACACGAAAGCGCCTTGCGGTCCTTGTTGGATGGCGATGGCCGGTACGGTCACGGCGGCGGCGAAAGTCTCAAGGGTCAAGCTGACGTTCAGAAATTGGCCGGGCGTCAACGCGTGGGCGTCGTTCGTCACCGTGGCTTTCATCTGAATCGCTCCGGTGGTCGGGTCGACCGCATTGTCGAGAAAGCGCGCTTCGCCCGCGAAACGCCGTTCGCCGTGGCCGGGAATCGCGACGGTCACCGGCATCGCGCCCGCCCGCAGCGCCGCGCGCAGCCGGGGTAGATGGCGTTCGGGCACGTTGAAGCTGACATAAATCGGTCGGATCTGATTCAAGATCGCCAGCGCGGTATCGTTGGCTTTGACGGTCGCCCCAGGCGAAACCAGCTTGGCGCCGATCACGCCGGCGAACGGGGCCTTGATCGTGGCATAGCCGCGTTGCAGGCGCACCGATTCGACCGCCGCCTGCTCGGCCCGCACCGTGGCCGCCAAGGCATCGGCGGTGATGCGGGCGTCCGCCAGTTGCTGGTCGGAGACGAAGCCGCGCCCCTTGAGGGATTGCAGGCGATCCACATCGTGTTGCGCCTTGGTCAGTTGCGCCCGGTCACGCGCCAGATTCGCCTCGGCCTGTTGCAGGCGGGCGTCGAAATCGGCGGGGTCGAGCCGCGCCAGCACCTCGCCCGCCGCCACGGTCTGTCCTTCGGTGAAGGGCAGCGCCGCGATCTGACCGTCCACCCGCGCCTTGAGCGTGACGCTCTCGTAAGCTTCCGCCCGCCCGACCAACTCCAGCACCAACGGCACATCCCGGATCGTCGTCGGCGCGACCGTGACCGGCGCGGGGACGGCGCCGCGCGCCGGTTTTTTTGCTTCGGTGGCCGTTCCAGGATAAACGTAATGAAACGCCCCGCCGCCGACGGCGGCCAGAACCGCGAGGAGAACGAGCGCGCTGGATTTTTTCAGGGGCTGGCCTGCATCGGTTGGCGGTGGTCGGACAGGTGGATTGGCGCCGCAACCTTCCCGTCCGGTTTATGGTCCTGAAGAGCGGCTCAGGCCGCCACGCTCAATTCCAGCACCTTGCGGCTAGCGGCCAAATCGACATCCCCGTGTTCGCCGAGCTGGGTCAGTTGGTGCCGCTCCAGTTGGCCCACCAGCGCCGGCACCGCGTCGGCCTTGATGCCATAGTCGCCCAGATAGGTATGCACGCCCACCCGCTCGAAAAACGCGCGGGTCTTGGCGATGGCCGCGTCGATCCGCGCGTCCTCGTCGCCGTCGGTGAGATTCCAGACGCGAGCGGCGTACTGCAACAGCTTCGCCCGCTTCGTCTCTCGCTTCACCGCCATCATGCTGGGCAGCACGATCGCCAGGGTTTGGGCGTGGTCAAGACCGTGCAGGGCGGTGATTTCGTGGCCGATCATGTGGGTCGCCCAATCGCCCGGCACGCCCGCGCCGATCAGCCCGTTCAAAGCCAGGGTGGTGCACCACATGATGTTGGCGCGCACGTCGTAATCCTGCGGCGTCGCCAGCGCCTTGGGGCCTTCCTCGATCAAGGTCAGCAGCAAACCCTCGGCGAAACGGTCCTGGATCGGCGCGTTGACCGGATAGGTCAGGTACTGCTCCATGATGTGCGTGTAGGCGTCCACCACGCCGTTGCCGATCTGGCGGGGCGGCAGGGTGAAGGTGGTGGTGGGATCGAGCACCGAAAAGCGCGGATAGACCAGCGGGTGCATGAACGCCAGCTTGTCGTCGGTCGCGCGGCGGGTGACCACCGCGCCGCTGTTCATCTCCGAACCGGTCGCGGGCAGGGTCAGCACCGAACCCAGTGGCAAGGCGCGTTCGATGCGGCCGCGCTTGGCCAGAATGTCCCACGGCTCGCCGGCGAAGGGGATGGCGGCGGCGATGAATTTGGTGCCGTCCACCACCGAGCCGCCGCCGACCGCCAGCAGGAAATCGACCTTCTCCCTCCGGGCCAGCTCGACCGCCTGCATCAGTGTTTCATAGGTCGGATTGGGTTCGATGCCGGCGAACTCGTGGATGGTCCGGCCCGCCAGCGCCTGCATGACCTGTTCGTAAACGCCATTTTGCTTGATGCTGCCCCCACCGTAGGTCAGCAGGATGTGCTGGTCCTTGGGAATCTCCTTGGCTATGGTGGCGATCTGGCCCTTGCCGAACAGGATTTTGGTCGGATTGTAAAAGCTGAAGTTGAGCATGGCGCATCTCCTTGAAGGGGGATCAATCGGCGACGTGAAGGACGATCTTGCCGCGCGCGTGGCCGCCCTGGCTGATGGCGTGCCCCTGGCGGGCCTCGGCCAGCGGCAAGACGGTATGGATGATCGGTTTCATTTTACCTTCGTCGATCAATTGGGCGATGGCGCTCAACTGCTCGCCATCGGCGTGGATGAACACGAAGGCCCGACGCACGCCACGTTCGGCGGCGGTTTCCTTCGACGGCGGGCTGACCACCGACACCAAGATTCCACCGGGTTTCAACACTTGCCAAGACCGCTCCTGAGTGTCACCGCCGATGGTGTCGAACACCACATCCACTGCCTTGACCGCATCCTCGAAGCGGGTTTTGGTATAGTCGATGAATTCATCAGCGCCGAGTTCGGTCACCAACCCGCGGTTGACCGCCGAGGCGGTGGCGATCACCCGCGCGCCGCGCGCCTTGGCCAGTTGCACCGCCAGACTGCCGACCCCACCGGCGGCGGCGTGAATCAACACGGTTTGGCCGGTTTGCAGATCGGCGGCGTCCACCAGCGCTTGCCAGGCGGTCAGCGCGGCGAGCGGCACGGCGGCGGCGTGGAGGTGATCGAGCGAGGAGGGTTTGCGGGTGGCTTCGCTGGCCTTGACCGCGATATATTCGGCATAACCGCCGTCGCGCTCGATATTGGGCCTGACATAAATCTCGTCGCCCACTCGAAAACCGGCGGCTTCGGGGCCGACCTCGACCACCTCGCCGGAAACGTCCCAACCGAGCACCAGCGGCAGCTTGTGTTGCAACGCGCTCTGTAAATAGCCTTCGCGGATTTTCCAATCCACCGGGTTGATCGCCGCCGCCCGTACCCGAATCAGAATGTCGTCGGGGTTGAGCTTCGGCATCGCGACGTCTTCGTAATGCAACACCTCAAGGCCGCCATAAGCGTGAATGCGCACAGCTTTCATGGTCAAC